>CAURQE010000003.1:0-163584 GCA_963527315.1 uncultured Campylobacter sp. | reverse complement strand
CCGGATATCACATCGACAACCTAAATCCATACGTCTCGGGTGCTGAGATAACTATATAAATTTGAGCTAATCGTTATGTCGCCGATTATAATCCGAGGTCAAATTTTTGGCCTCGGTATCAGTCTGATATATACATTTTTTCTGTGAGCGGATTTTTTAAATTTTCTATTTTCCGACTTTTTTATGATATAATTAGCGATAGTATTCTGTAAAGATACCCAAAAAACTCAAGAAAACACTAAAAAAGGAGTCCTTAATGGCAGTAACACAAGCGCAAGTCGCCCAGCTTTATGTGGCATTATTTAACAGAGCGCCCGAGGGTGCGGGCTTTAACGCATGGGTAGCAGCAGGCGCTACCAAAACCGTAGCCCAGATGGCAAACGAAATGCTAGCTTCCCCGGCTACACCGCCTTATTTTGCAAGTATGGGCGTGGACGTAAGCACTGATAGAGGCTATGTAGAGCTTATCTATAAAAATATCCTAGGCAAAGACTATACCCAAGACCCAGACGGCATCAATGCATGGGTTAGACACTTGCAACTAGGAAACTCAAGGGGCGATACGCTAGTAAAATTATTTGAAGTAGCAACCTCGGCTGAGGCTAGAGCGGCTGATCCGGTAGCTGCGCAAACCTTTGCAAACAAAACAGAAGTATCGGCATACATGGCTCAAAAGATCGCTTCTATAGATAGCGACGGCAACGGCGGATATGACTATACTCCGTTTCAAGAGATTATCAGATCTACAAACTCTACGAATTTAGCCGCACAAAAAGCTAGAATCGACGCAATGGCTACCGTTACCACTCACACATTAACTACCGAGGATCAAACCATAACCGGCGGCGAGGGACTAGACGTGTTTAGCGCGGTTTCCAGCTCATATGCAGATAGAAACACTCTAAAAGTAAACGATAAGCTAGACGGCGGCAGAGGTACCGACGCGCTAAACGTTGCGGTAAACGATAGCTTTACAGGCTTCGTAGACGGCTATGCGAAAAATATCGAAATTTTAAACCTAACAAACACTTCCGACTCTCAAAGAATTTTTAATGCCGCTAAGATTGACGGATTAAAATCGGTATCCACTACCGGAACAAACGGTATTCGAATAACCGATCTTGCAAGCATCGTAAATTTAACGGTAAACGGCCAAAAAGATGCAACCAAAATAGGTATTATCTATAATACAAATTTAACTAGCGGCTCTAATGATGTGCAAAATCTAACCCTAAATAACGTGGGCAGAGAGACTGCCGTTGCCGAGGCTACAGCCACCGATAGGCATGTAAAGTCAATGAAGGTCGAATTTAACGGTATCGAAACGCTAAATATAGCTACAAAAGATGCTAAAAGCTATATAAAAGAAGTTCAAAATAAAGCTATAACGGTAAAAGGCGCAGCGGATCTAGATATCGCAACGAAAGATAGGGATATGACCCCTGCTAGTACAGATTTCGTAAAAAGCCTTGACGCCTCTACTATGACCGGAAATTTAACTGCGGATCTAAGCGATTCCCGCAAATATAGCTCTGTAAAAAGCGGTAGCGGCAACGACACTATAGTGGTTGGCGAGCTTACTGTTAATTCTTCCTCTATCGACGCTGGCGCCGGCACCGATACTCTCCAGGTTAGAAGTCTCCAAGGTCTAAAAAAGATGACGTTAAAGGGCGTAGAAAATATCGAGTTATTGGATAAAAACCCTAGCGGCGTAACTAGACTAGACTTGGTCGGACAAAACGATATAGAGACCCTAAAAGTAGGTCAGCTAGACCACGAACTAGTCGTAACTAGCTCAAGTATCAAAACGGTAAATTTAACTAAAAAAGTCAGCCCTTATGCCACGGATGCAGAAGGTAGCGGCGCAGGTAAAGTCCACGTAAACGATACCTCCGTAGAGACCGTAAACTATAAGATAGATAACGCGACTTCGCCTACGGCTATGGCGGGCAAGATTAGATTATCAGAATCTAGAAACGTTACCGTAAATTTAGACGCTTCAGTCATAACGACTGCCGGCTCTACTAACTCAGATAGCATACTAGAGCTACCTAAAGCTAATACCTTAAATCTAAACGTAAACACTACGGTAGATTCAGGTATAAGTCTAGATAACTCGACCTTGCTAAAAACCGTAAACATAGTTAGCGCAAATCCTAATAAATTTACTCTAAAAACCGATACGAATTCTACAAATATTGCTAAACTAAATTTAAAGACTTCTGGAAGCTTTGATCTAGGTAATAACGATACGCTTAAATTTGTCTCCGATATAAACGTAAAAGGAGGCGCGCCTTTAGCAGTAGGTTCTCTTATAGACCTTAAAAATTTAGGTTCTATAAGCTCCGAAAACGGCGTAAGCGTAAAAGTAAACGACCTAACTACTAGTACTCTAGGCGGCGCAACGGTTAAAAATCTTAACATTGGCAATATTACGACAAAAGAAGCCAGCAATGCGGGTGCAAATATTAATCTAAAAAATATCACTAACGGCGTAAAAGTAGGCGTAATAAAAGTCGGCGGCGAAGTGAATTTAGTGGCAAATAACGTAGGATGGCTAGAGATAGGCGGTGACATAACCTCTAAAAAAAGCGGGATTACCTTTGACGTTAGTTCGGTTAGACATGACGTTAAAATAGGCGTCGGCAGTACTCTAACGGCTCAAAACGATATCAATATCACAGCTAAAGATGTTGAAGGCAAGCTTGATATAGGTAAGCTTATAGCTAAAAATATCGTAATCAACGCTACCAATATCAAAAACGATCACGATAGATCCACTGGCTCTACGACTTTAAAAATAGACGATATAGACCACTCTACTCCTGCTGATAGAGTCGTCGATAGCCTAAAGATTACTCTAAAGGACGTTATAAATAGCGGCGGAACCGGCGCTCAGATCGGTAAAATCGATCTAAAAGCAGGTAGTACCGTCGATATAGATGCCGGAAATACTAGAGGTTTGGTAAAATTTAGTACAGCCAATGAAGTGACGGCCGATAAAGTTTCTATCGACCTAAGCGGTACTATAGGCGTAAACTCTCTAAAGGGCATACAAGCAGACACTATCGTCTATAAAGGCTCTACGCAAAAGGCACTCGATGCTACTAGCGGCACAGCCGGACAGATAACCCTCATAGCTAAACAGGATGCGAATTCTAAAGATTTTACCGCTACCGTTAACGCTTCTGCGCAAAATGACACGCTAAAAGTAACAGTTGCGACAAAAGTAGCTACTGTGGGTAAGGATCTAAAAACCGTTACCGTTTCTGGAGATATGGGCGAAGGTTTGCAGGATAAATATGATTTTAGCGGCACAAACGCGGCAGAGCTTACGAAGATCGACTTTAGCGGTTTAAGAAACGTTGAGTCCGGCACCATCACGACCGTTACGGCAAATACTAAAATCGAAAGTATAAAAGGTACTGCCGGTAATGACGAGATCACGCTAGCAGACGCACAAACCAAAGAAAATATCACTATCGAAACTGGCGAGGGTACAAACAAGGTAACTACCGGAACGATAACGGCTGCTAAACAAGTCATTACTATAAAAGGCGGTTCTGGTAACGATACCTTTGACGTAAGCGCATCAAAGATAGCTTCTAGCGGCTTTGACGGAAGCAGCGATAATCTAAGATATACCGTTATCGAAAATAGAAATGTCGGCGATAAGATTAAAATCAGTGGTTCAGCCACGGCTGGCGCCGTAGAAAAGATTGAGCTAAATTATAATGGCAACACATATGCGAATTTCGCTGCTTTTGCTACAGCGGCCGGATTTTTTAACCATGCTAACGTAGCCGGTAAAGTATATGCATTCTCTTACAATGGCGAGACGTACTTATTCTATAATAGCACGGCAGGCGGAACCAGCTTTGATGTTAATGATAACGTAGTCAAATTAGCCGGAACTACTACTTTGGCTAACCTAGATGCCACGGTTGATGCTAGCGGAAATATAACTATCAACGGTTTCTAATCTCTTTTTTCGGTAGAGCTTGGCTCTACCGATTTTTGTACTTTCTTGATTACGGTTTAAAACTCTTTCCTTAATATTTACCTTATACCTCTACTTGGATTTTAATTTCTGCTTTATGTACCAACAAAATTGAAATTTACAACTCAAAGTTTCAGCTATATTTATAGTTTACGCTATTTGTAAGTTTACCTTGGTAAGTTACTTCATATATTTTTAGGCCGTCGAGTAAACTAAATTCAAATTTTAGAAATTTAGCACTTGTGTCGGCTAATATAGCATGCTTTAGCGCAAAAGCAGTAATGTAAATCGCCTATTTAGGCGCACAGGCTTCGTACATCCGTAGTCATAACCCCGTTAATTTTTCAAACCGGGTGATAAAAGTACGGCGGCTAAGCTCTAGAAGCATATTTTTAAACGTGAGGAGTTTACGGACGTTAGATGCAGTCGGTGTTGATTTGCGCTATATAGTATCCGCATATATCCAAATGCCGTTTAAATACGGATAGCGGCAAATTTGACAATAAAGCTTGGCAAGATTTCGCGGCTATGACAAGCTAACGGAAGACATACTCGCAAATCCTGTTTATGGCATTAAGGCTGACGAATCAAACGAGTTTTTACGTAATCTAAAGTGGCAATATCACTTTTGGCTACGTGAAACTCAAACTTGGGAGTTTGAAATGAGGTAAATTTTAACAGCCGCTTAGGTACCGCAAGAAATATGTCTTTAGGGGGGTATTTATTTTTCAGTTTATATAGGTTGGCGCCCTTGTAACCGCTTATTTGATGATCTAGTCTTTGATGCCTACCAGATAAAACGGGCGTTTATTATTTGGGTTGCATCCGCATTTTAAGGCTGCCTGGCAAATTTGCTCTCGCGGCGTCGTTAGCAAAGGCGGCTATGGTCTTGCGCCCGACTATAATTACCGAAGCATAAAGCTCGCCTCAAATTTTAAATGCCAAAAGCAAAATCAACTATTTCGCAAAGCGCCGTAAAATATGATATTGCTCGCTCTAGTCGTTTTATTGGCAAGTGCGACCAAGTTAGGTCAAACTACGGTCGCGCGCCGTAGCTATAAAACTGCAAAATAGCGGTTTTGCGCGCGTTTATACCGAGCTTGTATAAGCAGTCTTATTAGCTTTTACGGTACGCCGTTACGGAAATTTTGCTCTAAATCACAGCTCTTATTTTAGCAAGATACGGCATGTAGCGGCACGTAAGCCTGATTTAGGCCGTTTTGCTTTATAGCCTAGGCGATGCTTTGGGGTTTTTAATAAATCCAGCTCAGACCATCTGCGCAGCCTTTATAAAACTTGCCACTTGAGCGGTAAGGCGGCGCTTTACGGCGTATTGCTTTGAGCGAGCGTAGCAGACGTTTATATAAATGCGACTTCCGAGCATTTTGGCGTACGAGAAATGTTTTTTCGCTCCGTCTCTTTAAATTCGCAGGTGGCGGTTTGGTTATAGACGCAGCGCGTATGGAGGGTACGAGCCGGTAGGAAACGGCGGCAAAACAACAAAGAATAGTTTGCCGCGAGTAGTTTGCGCGGCTGGCGCGATAAGACGGCTGCTAAATTTAGGCCTAAATTTGACTGCAAAAACGCGCCTAGCCTCTAGCAAGAAACCGCACGGCTTGATGTTTTTGCGGATTAAAAAATTTGTCAGGATGCGCCGAGTCTCGCGTCTAGAGCAAGCCATGCTAAATTTACGCTTGTGCCTAATAATCCTAGCAACCAAAGCCGTAGCTACGGCATTTTAGCGTATTTTATCCACATAAGCGTGCATGATAGCAACCTAAAACCGCGTATTTGCTAAGCTAATTTAGGCGGCGATTTTGGATATTAGATTGTAGATTTAGTGCCGTTTTCGTAGCCTTAGCGCAAAATTTTTTCGGCTTAAATTTGCGCTCAAAAGCGGTTAATTTTCGTGATACGGTGTATGCGCGGGAGCCTTAGTTTTTTCTTTGGGCGCACCGTTTGCGCTTAAACGTTAGATAACGGCAAATAACGGGATTAGACAAGGCGCTTTTGCTGTGTTTGAAGTAAATTTTGATAAAGGCTTAAATTTGCGAATCCTTCAAATTTAAAGCGCAAGGATTTTATGGACGCAAATAGCATAAATTTAAGCTATTTGAGACGGTTGCGAGATGGCGACGGGCTATCTTACGTATAAATTTGCCGAATCCGAAATTTACCCGTTTACTCGCGTTTAGCGCCGAAAAGTACGGCTATAGCCGGTCTATGCAAGGCGCGTAAATTCGTATAAACCTATCTAGTCGCTAGCTAGCATTAGGCTTAGTAGCGCCTCTATATCGCCGCTGCAAGGAGTTATGCCGTAGTTTAGCAGCTTTGCCGTATCGCAGACGAGTAGGGCGGGGTCGTTTGTCCTGATAAATTTGGCATCGCTTTGCACGGCGATATCGCGCCCGCTTAAGCGGCGTAAAATTTGTAAAATTTGCTCGATACTATAAGCCTTGCCCGAGCCGATATTAAAAATTTCGCCGTTAGTTTCGAGCTCTAGTAGTTGCGCATATATCCGCACGACGTCGTTTACGTCGTTGTACTCGCGTTTTGGCGTTAAATTTCCGAGCTTTATTACGGAAGCTTCGTCTTTAAAATGTCGCACGATTTTTGGAATTAGGAAATTTTCGCTCTGCCCCGCGCCAGTATAGTTAAAGGGACGCGCGATGATAAAAGGAAGCCCGCTTTTTATGATTTGCTCTTCCATACAAATTTTACTTTGGGCATAGATGCTTTGCGGATTTAGCGCGGAGTTTTCGCTCATAGGCGCGTCGCCTCCGCCGTAGACGCTAGCCGAGCTTGCAAAGATCGCCTTTTTAAATTTAACGGTGCTTAGAGCTTCTAACAAATTTAGCGTGCCGATTTCGTTTGCGTTTTTGATTTCGGCGGGACCCGCCATAGCAAAAGACACTGCGGCCAGGTGGATGATGTAGTCAAATTTAACTCTAAAGGCGGCTTTTATGCTATCTTTGTCAAGCAGATCAAAGCGCGCGTGATGCGGCGCGCTAGGGCTTAAGGCGCCGCCCGATACCTCGTAGCCTAGCCCGCGAAGGTACCGCTCCAAATAGCGACCCGTAAAACCCTCGATCCCCGTAATAAAAACGCGCTTAGAACTCAAATCCCGCCTCGATGCGTCTTAGATCGGCTTTTATCATCATATCGCAAAGCCCTTTTAGATCGGTCTTTGCGCTCCAACCGAGCTTTTGCTTGGCCTTTGAGGCGTCGCCTATTAGCAGATCGACCTCGGCTGGTCTAAAAAATGCCGGATTTATCTTTACTATTACGTCGCCTTTATCGTTTAGTCCGACTTCGTTTATGCCTTCGCCCTCAAATTTTATCCCGATATCTAGCGCTTCAAAGCTAAGCTTCACAAAATCCCTAACCGTGGTCGTTACTCCGGTGGCTAGTACGAAAGTATCGGGAGCCTTGGCTTGTAGCATCGCGTGCATACCTTCGACGTATTCTTTGGCATAGCCCCAGTCGCGCTTTGCGTCTAGGTTACCAAGTTCTAAAGTCTTAGCCTTTTTTAGGGCGATTTTTGCAGCCGTATTCGTGATTTTTCTCGTGACGAACTCAAGCCCTCTTAGCGGACTTTCGTGATTAAATAAAATGCCGCTTGAAGCGAAAATATCATAGCTTTCTTGATAGTTTACGGTTATAAAATGCGCATAAAGCTTTGCCACTCCGTACGGCGAACGCGGATAAAAGGGCGTGGTTTCGCTTTGCGGGACGGCTTGGACTTTGCCGAACATCTCAGACGTACTGGCTTGATAAAATTTGATGCTTTTATCAACCGTCTTTATCGCCTCTAGTATGTTGAGCGCGCCGATGCCCGTAGCGCTTGCGGTGTGAAACGGCTCTTTAAAACTAACGCCCACGAAGCTTTGGGCGGCTAGGTTGTAAATTTCCTCGGGTCTTATTTCATTGACGACGCTTAGGATGTTAAACGGGTCGGTTAGCTCAAACTCTACTAGATGAAAATTTGGCTCGTTTAAAATGCCTAGCTCGTTTAATCGCCAAAAATTCGGGCTCACCGCTCGCCTGTATCCGCCGTAGACTTCGTATCCTAGGTCGATCAGATATCTAGCCAGGTATGCGCCGTCTTGACCTCCGACGCCCGTGATTATCGCTTTTTTCATTATTATTCTCCGTTTTTTAAATGTCGCATAAAATTTTTATCCGTCGCTACGGCTCTAAATATCCGCAGGTAAAGCCCCGCTATGCTGCTCCAGCTGTTTTCGCTTAGCCATTTTGCGCGCTCGTCATAAATTTTAGCGTCTATTTCGCTATTTTTTACTTTTTCTAGTTGCTCTAAGATGTGCCAATCGTTAAATCCGTCCGTTTTTATCGTGACGTTTTTCATCTCGCTAAAGATCCTTGACGGCGTTACTATAACGTTTTTGCACACGCTTAGCGCTATCCTGGCCGCCCCGCTGGCTCCCTCGTCGGTTTGCCCGTAAGGCAGCACGATGACATCGCAGTCGCTTAGCTTTTTATTTACCTCCTCTATCGGCAAAAACTCGGTATTCCACTCCACTTTTTCGTCCAAATTTAGCTTTTCGCAAAGCTTACGGCATCTTTGTAGTTCCGCCTCGCTATCTGCGTTTGCGACGGGGCTAATGATAATTAGCTTCGCGTCCGTATTTTGGCTAAATTTAGCAAAGGCTTGCAGCAGTACGGGTAAATTTTTATGCGCAAAGAGTAGGCCGAAAAATCCTACCTTAAATTTGCCGTCCGTTTCCTTACGTTTGTTTTGCTCGGGCGCCAAATTTTGCGTTCCGTGCGGCACTAGCGTGACGTTATCGGCAAGCCCGAGTAGTCTAAGCGTATTTAGATCGTCTATGCTATGGACGAATACGCGGTCAAATTCGTAAAGCGTATCGTGCCAGTTTTGCTGAGTTTGGCGCGGGTAGTTTAGGATTTGCTTCGTAGCGTGAAGCGTGATGAAGCAAATTTTGCCATGCGATTTTAGCGCGGCGGCGTCTGATTTTAGCTTTTCGTCTATCTCGAAAAACGTAAAATGATGTTGCAGCCAGATTATATTTGCATCCGTCTCAAGCCCCGATAGTAGTTTTTCTCGCTCTATTTCATAAACTTTTACGCCGTTTTCTTGGGCTAGATTAGGCTCCTTGGTACGCTTTTGCTCGCTCCAAGTGTAAATTTCTAAATTCGCGCCCGCCCGCGTCAGCTCGTCCGTTAGGTATTTTGAGTATTCGGCTATACCGCAAACGGCGTTATACGTCGAAAAGTAGGCGATTTTTAGCTCGCTTGGCTCATTTTTAAAGGATTTTAGATGCGAGATGCTTGAGATGAAATTTAACGCGTTTTTCTCGCCGAACATCATTTCATCGACTTTGTGTTTTAGCGGTTTTATGTCTGGAGCGTGGTTTTGTAAAATTTGCTCGGATACTTTGATGATTTTTTCACCCAGATCCTTTACGCTAGGCTCCGCCCAAAACGAATAATTTAGATTAAAGTGCGTAACCGCGGGTGCGAATTTATATCCGATAAACTCACAGCTGTCGTCCAAAAACTCGCACTGGCCGCTATAGTCGGTGGAGATAATCGGCTTTTCGTAGTGTACGCCTTCGATTGCGGGCATATTTAGCCCCTCGCCGCGCGTCGGCAACACGACTATATCGCACTGCTCGTAGAGGTTTGCCACGTCAAGCGCGGTTAAATCTTCGTTTAGTATGACGCGGATTTTGCTTCGGTATTTTTTATCGACTAAAAGCTCGATTTGCTCGGTTACGCTGTTGTGCGGATTAGGGAAGCTTTTTATCGTTAGGCTTAGCTCAAATTTGGCTTTTTTGCAAGCTTCGTTAAAGGCTCGCAGTAGCACGTCCGCACCCTTTCTAGGCAGGCATGATGAGATATGAAAGAGCTTTATCTCGCGCTTTTGTTCGCTATTTTCTTGTAAAACGCTTGGCTCGGGCGGCATTTTTAGCGGGATGTCGGCTACTTTTACGGGCGTATAGCAGCCGTTATCTATTAGGATTTTTTTGATAAAAAACGTCGAAACCAAAATGCCTTTATACTTGGCGTTTAAAATTTCGATCGTCCTAGGCGGGATACGCGACTCCTCCCAGAAAAATACCGCGATCTCAAAGCCGTATCCCTCGCGCACGTCTTCGATTAGCGGGTAGTGGTGGTAGATCGCGACCTTGTCGTCGCTTCTTTTTGGGTGCGCGTTTTTATCGGGTACTATGCTTCTTAGCGTTTCGTACTCGTCTTTGGTTATCGCGATGTCTTCGATTTTATCGAAATAGTTCTCGTGATAGCAGATTACAAAGACGTTTTTTACCTTACCGAGCAGCCTAAATACTATGTTTCTGTTTATCGCGGCTAAACTGTAGTGTCCGCTGATGCTGCCGATGACGGTTAGCTCGCTAAAGTTTTCGTTAAATTCGAGATTTTTCAGCTCCAAATTTCGCTCGTACTCTCTTGAGTGCCTTAAAGCAAAAACGCTCGGCTCAAAAACGCCCTCTTGCGAGACGTAGATATCGTCTCTAACCTGGCCTTTTAGGCTAAAGATTCTCGCTCTAAGAGCCGGAAATTTATTTAAAAATATCTTGAGGTTTTTCTTAAATTTAGGATGGCTATTTGCCGCTCTCTCCGTTAAATTTATACCGAATTTAAGCGCTTTTTTGAGATTTTCTTTGGCTAAATTTTTGCAAAATCTCAAAAATTTATAGACCCAAATAAGCGGCTTTGCGACTCTTTTAAATTTAGCGACGAAAATTTTAAGCTGCTCGATATCGTTTTTGATAACGGGAGCTTCGTTTTCTAGGACGTAGACTTTGTGATTTAGCGCGAGATATTTGCCCAGTAGATTTTCTAAATCTTCGTGTAGGCGCGCATTTTCATTTTGCAAATTAGCGATTTGATTTTTGCTCTCCATTAGCTCAAGCGAGCTTTTCCAAAGAGCCTCTTTCGTCTCCAAAGAGTCCTTCCAGACGTCGTTTTTTAGCTCGAGCATCTGCGTTTTATTTTCAAATGCCGATACGTCGAATCTATCGGCTAACTCTTCGAAACTATAACCGCTTTTAGCCGCGTTTAAAAACACTTCGCGCGTTTTCTCGTCGCCGTTTTTAAGCCCCAAAACCGCGTAATCAAGCCCGACGCTGCTCAAAACGTCTCTTAGCGTGACGTTTTGGTTCTCTAAATCCTCGCTAAAGCTCAAATTTGAGTTTAGCCTCATCATAAACGTGTTATTAAAGCCCTCAAATTCGCACAGATACTCAAGCAGCATCGGCGGGATAGGCTTAATGTGCGTCACGTCGAGGTAGAAATTTAGCGTGGCGACGCGTAAATTTTCCGGATTTGGCGTTTCTAGTAGCAAGATGCCGCCGTCTTTGAGAACTCGGCGCGCCTGCTTGATTAGCTCGCAAAGCTCGCTAAACTCCAAATGCTCCACAAGCTGAAATGCGCTAACTAGCGCAAGGCTTGAGTCTTCTAACTCGCTTAAAAACTCTATCGCTCCTTGATTTTTAGCCTCAAGCGCGTTTTTTTCGCACTCTTTTATCATCTCCTCGCTCAAGTCGCAACCGCGCGCGGTAAAGCCGTTTTGTTTTAGAATTTCAAGCCACTCGCCTCTGCCGCAACCAAGATCGGCCGCCGCCGGCTTTTCGTCTTGTTGCTTTAAAATTTGCAAAAATGGCTCGTAAGCAAGCAAGCGCTTTTTGATCTCGCTTCTATGGCCTCTAAATTTATCTTCGAAACTTTTATAAAATTTATCCATTTATTCTCTTTATTTCCAAACTCGGTTCAAGATATGCAAGACCGACGAAATCGGGCTTGCTAAAATTTACGACGTTAAAAATGATCGCGTTGTCGCGCCATTCGTAGTTATTTTGTAGGTGGTTGTCGCTATCGTGCAGCGCTATCGTGACCGAAAACGACCCGACGCCCAAATTTGCGTCAAATTCAAAACTAAAGTCGTACTCCTCGCCTTTTTTTAGATTTTTTAAAGCTTGCTTTAGATGGTAAGTGTTGGTGCCGTAGACGACCTGCGAGAAGCGATTTTTGATCTGATAGCCTAGCACCAGCGACGGCAAATTTTCGTTTGCTTGCACCGTTACTTTTAGTTTGATTTTTTTGCCGACTTCTAAATTTTGTATCTTTTTGCCTGCGGCGTCTAAAATTTCCACGTTTTTTATGCAGGCTTTTTTGTTGCCGGATATGGTTGCGGTTTTGCCGTTTTCTAGGGCCACTTGCGAGATTTGCACGTCTTGTTTTTTTGAGATTAGGGCGTTGTAATAATCAAGTACGGCTTCAGGCTCGCCGTCTTTTAAAATTTGACCTTTTTCTAGCAAGATTACTCGGTCGCAGATAGATTTTATCGCGCCGCTATCGTGCGAAACGATGATGAGCGTCGTGCCTAGGCTTTTAAATTCTTTTATCTTATCAAAGCTTTTATGCTGGAAATACACATCGCCTACCGATAGCGCTTCGTCGATGATGAGTATATCTGGGCGGTTTGCCGTGACGACCGAAAAAGCAAGTCGCATCTGCATGCCGCTGCTGTAAATTCGCACGGGATAATCAAAATACTCGCCTATCTCGGCAAAGTCTTCGATGTAGGCTATTATTTCGTCGATCTGCTCTTTTGAGTAGCCCATGAGAGAGCATGACTGATAGGCGTTTTGTCTACCCGTTAGGTCGCCGTGAAAGCCCATGCCTAGCTCCAAAATAGACGAAATTTTAGCACTGCTCGTTACGCGGCCGCTTGACGGTTTTAGCGTGTGCGATATGATTTTTAAAAGGGTACTCTTGCCCGCTCCGTTTTGCCCGATTAGCCCGACTACTTCGCCGGCTCCCACGTCAAAGCTTACGTCTTTTAGTACGGTTTTTACGTTTTTTTCTTCTTTATTTTTACTAAACCACGAGGCAAATCGCTTAAAGTTGCTCTCGTAATCCAAGTAAGTTTTACAGATATTTTGAACCGATAAAATCATAAAACGTCCGCCATCTCTTCTTCGGCTCGTTTATAAACGAAAAATGCGGCTCCAAGGCTTGCCGCGCCGATAAAAGCCGGATAAATCAAAAGCGAAAAATCCGGCGTCTTGTTGTAAATCAAAATATCGTGATAGCCGCTAACGACGCCAACTAGCGGGTTTATGTAGATAAGCTCTTGTAAATTCGGCGGTAAAATGCTCGTCATATAAACGATGGGCGTTAGCCAAAATAAAAACTGCAATACGATGGCGATGATCTGGCCTACGTCGCGCATAAAGACGTTTATCACGCCAAAAAACAGCCCAAATCCGACGGCTAGCATCACCGTAACGAGGGAAAAGATCGGCAAAAAGATCAAATTTACGCCCGCAAAATGCCCCAAAAACGCAAACACTACCGCAATAGAGACGAATAAAATGAGATTGTTTATCGCCGAGCTTAAAACTACGGTAGCCGGAAGGACGATTTTGGGGAAGGACATTTTTTTGATTATGTTGGCATTGTCGGTAAAAATGCCGATGCAGCGCGAAAAAATCTCGCTAAAAAGCATCCAGCAAAGCATCCCGCTCATTAGGTAGATAGCGTAGGCGTATTTGCTATCGATGCCGGGCAGCTTGGCTGAGAGTACCGAGGAGAGTATGGTCGCGTAGATGAGCACCTGGGCTAGAGGGTGAAGTATCGCCCACGCTACGCCCAGCTTGCTTTTTGCGAATTTGGTTATAAATTCGTTTTTGACTGAATTTACGATAAAAAACCTATACGTATAAATATTTGAAAACAATCTTTTCGTCCGATTTAGCTAAATTTGCGTGATTTTAGCAAATAAAGGCTAAAAATAAAAATAAAGCTAAATTTATGATCGAAATTTAATAACTTAGTCTGAAATTTTCCTTTGCTTGACCTATCTCGTTTTTGGTTATGAGTCCTCGTTTGTTTAGCTCGCGGACTAAATTTCTGGAAGCTTTTTTGATGGTTTCTATCTCTGCGTTTAGTCCGCCGGCTACTGAAAATAGCCAGTATTTATGGATTTCTACCCATTCGGCCAGCTTATTTACCTTTTGCATCGTAGTATCGCTCGGGGCGACTGAGATTTTAGCTAGTTCAAGCTCTTGGAAATATACGGATATGGCCACGATATTTTCGATAAAAGGCTTAAATTTAGGCTTTGAGATAGCGTCTTTTGCTTTATCTATCCTATTTGAAATTTTAACGAGCTTATGAAAGTGTTTTTCGCTTAATTTCCCTTCGTCTCTTAGTTTTGAAATTTCGTCTATTTTCGGTACGACTTCTAAAAACGTCTCTTCGATTATACGTTTGGCTTCGTTTTCAAAGCTTAGCTTTTTTACGAGTACTTTATATGCTTTTAACATATCTTTATTCGCTCTTTTCTCTTTTATCGGCGCGATATTGGGGAGATTTTTTTGTTTTTTGTCTTTGCAAAGCTCTTGCATAGTCTCTAAAAACGGCTTTTCTATGCTGCCTTCTATCCTAGCGCCGCCTTGCGTGCAGTTATACGTCGTTACGTCTTTTTTGCTCGACTGCTCGATATCGGCTTCAAATTGATTTCTAAATTTATCCCAGACGTAAGTCGTGCGAACTTCGCCCTCGCCGCCGTATGCTTTGACGTATAGATACTCGTCGGCTTGCGCGAACGCGTGCCCGGTGGCGTGAGATTTACCGTCCGGAGCAAAGGCTAGGTCTTGCCCGATTAAAACGATATTTTTATGTTTTAAAACGTAGGCTAGCTGATAGGCTTGATTTGCCGTGGAGTGCCCGATCCCTAGATAGCCGTAGCCTTTTAGTCCGAACGACGTTTCGTTTTGCTGAGGGCGCATGGTTAGGACTAGGCGGCGAGGTAAGATATTTTTAATCGTTTTTTTATGCGTCAAAGACGCGATGATAAAGTAAGCGTCTTTGTCTATTTTTTTATCTCTTTTTTTAAAAAAACTCGACGTAGCCTCTACGCGTTCTATCGAAGTTACGTAATCAGGCTTTATACCGTGTTTCATTAATATCGGTAGCGATGCGTCAAGGCTGATGACGGTAACGTACGGAGCAAATTTTTTAAGCGTCTCAAGCTGTTTATCAAGACTTGGCCCCGTTGAAACGATGACCGCCGTGTCCATTAGTTTATAGCGCTTTTTTATCAAATCGACGTAGGAGTAGTTTGTGAGCATCGCCGTTAAATTTTCTATATTATTCCTCACTCCGATTAGATTGTCGTCTATGCTGTTGCCGTGACCGGCCACCATTTGAGAGATGGCTTTTGCAAAGGATTGGTTTATTTCTGCGTAGTCGTCGCTAAACTGATCGTAAAACGGCGAGTGAATTTGAAGATTGTAAATTTTAGCGTATGCGGTAAATTTGCTATTGCACGCCAGATAATAAAACTGCGTGTAGTTTGCGAACTTGGAGTAAAAAAGAGTTAGCCTTTCGCTGGATAATTCGTCTGAAAGGTCGATCAAATTTAATACCGCATAGATGATTTCGATTTCCGGTTCTACGACTATTATTTTCTGATGTGTTTCGTTTTTTAAAAGTGCTTTATAAAGTATCCCGTTGCCTAGCCCGTAAAAATACATAATCGGGTAGCGCTTATATTCGTTTTCGACGGATTCTAGGGTATTTTGGACGTCTTTGACGGGATTTTCGTAGACGTATTTTAAGGTTTTATTGTTGATGATGTTTATGTCGATCGGGTCTTTGCCGACAAATACGTCGTAATCCGCCATCTCTTCCATTCCCCAAAGGCGCGCGGCTAAAATTTCGTCTTGCTGAAAGAGGGCTTGCAAGTTTTTTTGAAATATCGGATTGGCGCTTGGTTCAAATGATTCAGAGCTTTTTTTTGCGTTTTTTTGCTCGTTTTCGTTTTCTTTTACGACCTGAAAATCATCCATAGTCGAATATTCGTTTTTCGGCATTTTGCCTCCTTATTTATATTGCTATTTTGTTTTAAAGCTAAATTCGTTCCAAATTTACGCCCGAATTTCGCGCAAACTCGGCCGGAGCTTTAAGTATATTTGTGGGCTAGCGCGGTATCAAATCTTTGCGATATGCGCTAAATTTACATATCCTCGCTGCTTAATCTGTCGCCGAAATTTATATCTCGTTTGGCCGGTTTGCCGATTAGCTCGCGTTTAAATTTAGGATGCAAACCCCAGCCCGGACGCACGCTTTTTACGTTTTGCTCGCTAAAAATTTCACCTTTTTTGATATCTGCGCTTGCGTAAAGCGAACGGGCGTAGTTGCGACTGGCGAGCGCTCTTTCGTCTAATTCGTAGACGGCTTTGCCTAGTAGTTTTTCCGCGTCTCTTACGGCGTTTGCCATCTGTTTAAATTCATCCTCGTCCAAACTAAACGCCTCGTCCACGCTTCGCACCTCTTTGTTTAGGATAAAATGTTTTTCTACGATGCGAGCTCCAAGGCTCACGGCGACTACGGGCGCTACGATACCCAGAGTATGGTCTGAAAAGCCGACCTCTACGCCGAATTTGTGCCTCATATCGGCAATCGTGAGTAGATTCATCCCCTCAAGCGGAGCTGGGTAGCTAGACGTGCATTTTAAAAGCGCGACGTTTTCGTTGCCGCACTCTTTGCAAATTTGTACCGCGTCTTTAATCTCCCGCAGGGTGGCGATGCCGGTCGAGATGACGACGGGTTTGCCTTTTTTAGCTATGTGCCGGATAAAATCGTAATCGGTTACCTCAAAGCTAGCGATTTTGTAAGCAGGCGGGTCAAAGCGCTCCAAAAAATCGGCGTCGTCGTTGCTAAACGGGCTTGAAAAGCAGATTAACCCTTCGTTTGCGGCCGTTTTAAAAAGCGTTTCGTGCCACTCGCGCGGAGTTAAGGCTTTTTGATAAAGGCTATATAAATCATACCCGTCCCACAGCCCGCCGCGTAACATAAAATCCTCTTTTTTGGAATTTAGCGTCAGGCTACCCGGCGTGTATGTTTGCAGTTTTACGGCGTCGGCTCCCGCGCGTTTGGCCGCCTTGATAGTTTCGACGGCAAGTTCTAAGCTACCCGAGTGATTTGCTGAGAGTTCGGCGATCAAAAGAACCTTTTCGTTCGTATCGAAATTTGCTATTTTCATAAATTCGGCTCCGAAATTTTAGTTTGATTTTATCATAAAATTTGCCCCGCTAGGCTATAATCTCCCTAAAAACAAGGAAAAAAATGGACGCCAAAACCATCGCCGTCATCCCCGCTCGCGGCGGCAGCAAAAGAATCCCGCGAAAAAACATAAAGCCTTTTTGCGGTAAACCGATGATCGCTTATAGCATAGAAGCGGCGATTAGGGCGGGGATTTTTGACGAGATTATCGTCTCCACCGACGACGAGGAGATAGCGGATATCGCGAAAAACGCGGGCGCTAGCGTGCCGTTTATGCGCCCAAAAGAGTTAAGCGACGATTTTACCGCGACGGGCGCGGTCGTAGAGCATGCGATAAAATTTTTGCAAGCAAGAGGCGATAGGATAAAATTCGTCTGTACGATTTACGCTACCGCGCCGCTGATAGACGAATTTTACATTAAACTAGGCCTTGAAAAGCTACGTGCCTCAAATGCCAAAAACGCCTTTTCGTGCACTTCTATGCCGTTTCCCATCTGGCGGACGTTTAAGATCGCTAAGGACGGACGATGCGAGATGTTTTGGCGAGAAAATTTCGCCAAACGAAGCCAGGATATAGAGGAGGCTTATCAAGACGCGGGGCAGTTTTACTGGACGAATTTAGACGCGCCTTCGAGCGATGAAATTTTTTTCGGGCGAGATAGCATAGCGATCGTTTTGCCGCGCCACTTAGTACAGGATATAGATACGCCGCAAGACTGGATAAGAGCGGAGTTTTTATACGAAGCGGTGCAAAAATCAAGGGAAAAAGCATGAGAAAAAAACGGCTAGAAATCATAAATTTCGTAAATTTAAGCGACGAGAAGTACCGAAAAATCTTAGAATATAGAAATCAAGAATATGTTAGAACCGTATCAAATTCGCCCGAACCTATCACGGTAAAGCAGCACGAAGCTTACCGCGAAGCGCTAAAAAAGCGCGATAAATTTTTCGCGTTTTTGATAACGTGCGACAGTGCGGACTACGCGGTGATAAATTTAAAAAAGCTTGACGACGGATCGTTTTATCTGGGGTATTATCTGACCGACGAGCTATATAAATTCGAAGGCGGAGGCGTAGCCGTGCATAATTGCATGATGTATATATGCGACCGGCTAAAAATCAAGCTTATATCTTACGATATAAAGCCCGAAAATAGCAGGGTTTTTAGAGTCGGTCAAGGCGGCGAAGATATAGCCGTTAGCAGTAACAGCGAGGCTTTACATCACCTAGTTAGGCTATACGGCTACGACGATGAACGCGTAAAAAATAGCAAATCCGCAAAATTATTTAATAAAATTTATGAGATAAAAGATGGCGATTTTAGCTAAAAATCGGTAATTATCGTATCGCAAAAATCGAATTTACCAAGACTCGTTACGATAGAGGCGTAGTTTAGCCCCGCGCCAAAACCCGCTAGCATGCATTTATAAATACCGCCGCCCGTCATCTGCTCTTTGGCGTTATGAGCGATACAAACGGGGATCGTGGAGCTGTTTGAGTTACCGTAAAAAGTAACTACGTTGCTAGGCGCTTTTTGGCTTGAAACGCCTAGTTTTTGAGCTAGTTTATCGACCATAAATTTATTCGGCTGGTGGAAAAAATAATAATCCAGCTCGTCTTTATCCGCGCCCGCGTAAGCTAGGCTTTGGGCGATATATTTAGGCACGTTTTGCATTACGTATTGAAATACCGCCTGTCCGTCCATATGAATGCGCTGCAAGCAGTCGCGACCGCCGTATTTGGAGCTTGAAAATTTAGCTTTTTCCTCGTTCGTCGGCTTTCTAAAACCCATCGCCGGAAATACCAGCGCATCGTAGTCCTTAGCATCCGTCACGCAGTGGAAAAACGCGTCGTTTTCGCCGTTTTCTACGACGGTAATACAAATAGCGTCGCCTGCTAGCGGATAGCTGCTAGTGTCGCTTCTGTCGGGATTTTTGCATATGACGTCGCCCGTTATCAGGACTACTTTTTTAGCGCCTTCGTTATTTAGCAGCATAAAGGCTTGAAATAATCCGTTGATAAAGCCGGCGCATTGCTGATTCGTATCCATGCAAAAAATTTCGGAGCTTAAATTTAGCTCGCCGGCGATTAGATTAGCGGTTGCCGGCATTAAAAAATCGGGCGTCGTCGTAGCCACTACGAGCGCGGAAATTTCCTCTTTTTTCAGCAGCCCTTTTTCAAAAAGGCGGTTTAATCCGTAGATCGCCACTTGGGACAAGTACGTTTCGTCTTTAAAAAATCTGTGCCTGTCGTAACCCATCGTATTTTTTAGCTTTAAATTTTGCTTTTGCGAGAGCGAGTTAAATTTCATATCGTCTTCGAATTTATACTCCGTCTGCGGAAGCAAAGCCAAAATACCGCTGATTTTTTTACCGAAAAATTTAGTTTTCATTAGGCTTTTGCGTCGCTTTTAACGATTAAATTTTCTATGGCTTCGATGCTGCCGAAATTTTCGGGCAAGATATCGCCGCCGTCTATTTTTACGCCGAATTTTTCTTCTAAATCCGTAACTAACGTAAGCACGTCAAAGCTATCTAGCATGCCCGATTCGACAAAATTTTCATCGCCCGCGAAGTCGTATTCGGGTCTAATATCTACTAAAATTTCTCTTATTTTTTCTTTCATATCGTCTCTTTATCTAAAATTTCCGCCGTCTATGAAGTAGTTTTCGCCTACGATATACCTAGCCGCATCGCTTAGCAAAAATATCGCCGTATTCGCCACTTCTTGCGGTTCTAGTAATCTGCATATATCAGACGTCGTGTACGGGTCTTTTTCGTCGTTTTTTAAATCTCTAAAAATTTGAGTATCTTTTACCATTTGAGTTAATACGCCGCCGACTATGACCGTGTTTATACGCATTTTTCTTTTTACCAATTCCAAAGATAGCGGCTTAGCGATAGCGTCTAGCGAGGCCTTACTGATGATATAAGCAATTTGCCCTTTTAAAAACATTTTCGTTACGATGGATGAAAAAAATACCACGGACGCGCCGTCGTCGGAGTTTTGTTTTTTAGATAACTGCTTTACTATTTCAAGCCCCGAAAAGGCGTTTATTTTAAAAATTTTTTCATTCGTCGCGTGGTCTAGCAGTTTAAACGGATATATGGATGGCACTCCCGCAGCGTGGACGCATCCGTTAAATTTAACCCCGTCGAATTTAACGCAGTCTGAAACTAACTGCGCGATCCCGTCTATATCTTGTAAATCGTAAGCGAAAATTTTATGCTTGGCCGGCTCTTTCATCATAGATAGCGTCTGTTTCAGCCTAGCCTCGTCTCTGGCTATTAGCGCTACGCTAGCACCCAGTTCACTGAGCCTGAGGGCTATTTGCCTACCGATGCCTGAGCTTGCTCCCGTTACTAAAATTTTTTTGTCTTTGAAATTTATCATACCAGATAGCCTCTGACGTCAAAATGCCTGCCGTAAACGCCGCTTGAACTCTCGCTTAGCAAAAATGCGATCTGTTTGGCTAAAATTTCAGGGTCGATCGCGCCCGTTTGCATCATGGCTACTAGCTCTCGCTCTCTTTGGCTGAGCTCTTTATCGCTTTGCACGACGGCGGGGCGGATGGAGTTTATCCTGATGCCTTTGGAGTATATCTCTTTTGCGATCGCGGGCAGGGCGTTATCCATCGCCGCTTTTGACGCGCCGTAGGCTATTTGCCCCTTGTCTGCTCCTAGCGATGCGTAGTTTGAGACGGCTACTATGCTACTTTTGGCGTTATAAATTCCTTCGCTAGCAAAAACCCTAACGGCCTGGATAAACGCGAAGAAATTCTCCGTCATAGCGTCTTGCAAAAGCTCTAAAGAAGTATCCGCCAAAGACGCGGTTAAATTTTTATCTACGGCGTAAACCAGTCCGTCAAGCTTTAAGCCGTCGAAATTTACGACGTCCCGTATAAAATTTTCGATTTTTTCTACACGGCTAGCGTCAAAAGCTATCGCGCGACCGTCGCTTAAATTTAACGAAATCTTATCCAAAGCGCGTTCGTTCTTGTCGCTTACGACGATTTTGGCGCCCGATTCGCTTAAAATTTTAGCCGCTGCGCTGCCTATGACGCCGCAGCCCATTATTAGTATTTTTTTATTTTTTAGATTTAGCATTAGCTTCGAGTACTTTTGATCTGCCCTCGTCCCACGTGATATCGGTTTGGATGATAGGTAAAATATCTTTCGGACTTATATAGGCGTCCGCCACGCCTAGCGAAAGCCCTATACCAAAGCCCGACATTATGACTTTGACGCTCTCGTCGCCGTCCTTGTCGCCGTAGTAGTCGCACATGGCGTTTGGTACGCTAGCCGATGAGGTGTTGGCGTATCTTTCAAGGCTTAGGCGCGACTTGTCTTGCATTTTTATTTTTTTAGCTATCGTGTCTAGCATAGACTTGTTTGCTTGATGAAGCAGTACCGAGTCGTACTCCTCCGCAGAAGCCTGAAATTTTTCAAAAAACGCCTTAAATAGCTTCGGGACTTTGGTTATACTAAAAGAAACTACGGCTAGTCCGTCCATATGTAAAGACATATCAAACTGCGGACGCCCGACGTATGCGTATCTTGACCCATGGCAAGCTCCGATGGCTTTAAACCCATCGCCCATAGATTGCAGGGCAAATCTAAACCCTTCGTTCCCTTCGTCGTATTCGATTAGCGTCGCGCTCCCGCAGTCTCCAAAAAGTAGGTCGTTTAAGTCGCCAAACATATTAGTCGTGACGCCGTTTATTCCGAATATGCTAGGTTCGGTTACGTCGCCAGCCAATAAAAGAACCTTTTTTAAGTATCCGCTTTGTAGCATCGATACGGCCGTATGCAAGCCGAAAATATAACCCGAACAACCCAAATTTATATCGTAGGCTATACATTCCTGAGATAGGCCTAGTCTATATTGCAACGTTATCGCCGTAGCTGGTACCGTATAATCGGGACTTTGCGTTACTAAAATAACCGCGTCTATCTCGTCTCTTGAAATGTTTTTTTTCTTGATTATCTCCTCTGCCGCGGCAAAGCACAGGTCAGACGTTATCGTTTTATTGTTTTTGCTATAAAATTTCTGCTTGATGCCCGTATCTTTTACGAATCTTTCCACGCTTTCTTTATCAAATTTTTTATAAAAATCTTCAAGCGCGAGTTTATCTTCCGGTACGGCGCAGCAAACCGCCGAAATTTTTACGTTTTTAATGTGATCAAACGCCATTATTTCATACTATCTAATATATCTTGGATCGTTTTGAAATTTCTTATATCGTTAGGATTTGCCGTCACGCCAAAGTGCTCGTCCATCATAACGACGTAAGAGATAGCCGCGAGCGAATCCCACTCTTCAAGCTCCTCAAGCTTGGTTTCTGGAGTAAAATCGCTTACTTCAAGCTCTAAAAGCTCGGCTATTAGGGCCATTTTTTCGTTTGTATCCATCTTAAATCCTCCTTAAAATTTTAGCTTGATTTTAACTAAAATACAATAAAATCAAGCTAAAATTTTAATCACCTCAAATAAGGTAAAAAATGCAAAAAAATATGCTGTCCTACTTGCAAAATTCGGCCTTAAGGTTTCCTCTTAAAACAGCGATACAAGATGAAGACGAGAGCGTAAATTTTAGCGAGCTAAATTCGCAGTCAAAGGCGATCGCCGCGCATTTTCAAAGCTTAAACATAACTAAAAACAGGCCCGTGGGCGTACTCTTGCCAAAAAGCGTAAAAGCTATAAAATGTTTTTTGGGGACGCTTTATAACGGCTGCTTTTACGTGCCGCTAGACGTCAAAAATCCCGCGTCTAGGCTTGAAGCTATCATCAAAAATTTAAATCTCGAATTTATCGTTACCGACGCAAAACACGCCCAAATTTTAAAAAATTCGGGCGTAAATTTAATCATCTTTGATGAGATAAATTTAAATGGCGAGGATAAATTCGATCGGGCGAATTACGAAAATACGATCGATACCGACCCGCTTTATATTTTAAATACGTCAGGCTCGACCGGCATACCGAAGGGCGTAACGTTACCGCATCGCGCAATGATCGATTATATTACGTGGGTTACTGAATTTTACGAATTTGACGAAAATTTAGTAATCGGCAACCAATCTCCGCTACATTTTGATATTTCTGCATCCGATCTTTATATTACGCTAGCTATCGGAGCTACGATGATTTTAATCCCGGAAAGTTTGTTTGCGTTTCCACAGAGACTGTTGGAATTCGTGCGGGATAACGGCATAAATTTCGTATATTGGGTACCGTCGATTTTATCTGCCGTATCAAAGTTAGATTTGCTTAAAGATATAGATTTGGGAATAAAAACCGTATTTTACGGCGGCGAACTAATGCCGACCAAGCACTTGAAATACTGGAAAAAGCATTTACCGAATACGCTTTATTCAAATTTCTTCGGGCCTACGGAGACGACCGTAATTTTCGCTCATTATATCTTAGATCGCGATTTTAGCGACGAGGAGAGTTTGCCCATAGGCTATCCTTGCAAAAATACCGACGTCTTTTTACTAGATGAAAACGACGCGCTAGTAACGGCGCGAAATACGCTAGGCGAGCTTTGCGTGCGCGGCGCCTCGCTAGCTCTTGGATACTACAACGATTCGGTTAAAACCGCTAGCGCTTTTACACAAAATCCGCTAAATCTCGCATATCCCGAGCGAATCTACCGCACGGGCGATCTGGCCTACTATAATGAGCGCGGCGAGCTAATGTATAAAGGCCGCAAGGACTTTCAGATCAAGCACATGGGGTACCGTATAGAGCTGGGCGAGATAGAGACGGCTGCCTTGTCTCTTAGCGGCGTAGATAGCGCGTGCGCGCTGTATGATGGGGCTATCGTGCTAATTTATACTTCGCAAACCGCCGTTTCGCAAAGAGAAATTCTGCTAAATTTAGGCAAAATTTTGCCTAAATATATGTTGCCGACGCGCTTTGTAATGCTTGATGAGATGCCGCTAAACGTAAACGGCAAGATAGATAGAAATAAACTAAAAGAGCTAATAAAGGATCAAAAATGAAAATAAAAGACGGCGATTTTAAAGAGCTCGTAGACGCGCTTTTTGCCACGCAAGAGGGCGAATTTAATCATATCTACGAACGAGAAAAGATAGAGCGGTTTAAGACGCTTTGTAAAGATAAAAAGTTAATTATTTTAGGTGCGGGCTATTATTTAAAAGTCCTTCCTAAATTTTTAAAACTAACCTACGGCGTAGATATTTACGGCGTATACGACTGGGTAGCCCAAAGAGATAGCGGCGAGGGGATATTTGCAAACTGCAAAGACTACGACTATCTAGACTTACAAAAGTATAATAAATATAAAGACAAGGCTAAATTTATATCCAAAGAGGAATTTTACGCAGATCCGGCAAATACCGTCGTTTTTATAAACAGCGAGTCTTTTTTATATATGCCCTTTTTCCTTTACTATAACGGATTTAAGCATTATTATAGTATGAGATGCTTGGGTAAAAATTTATTGTCCCAGAGCGTGCTAAATAAAAAGGCTACCGAATTTGCAATGTATGACATCAACGAGCTAAACCACGTCTTTACGACGCCCGAAATTTCTCGCATAGTTACGCTTTATAATCTTCTTAGCGACGAGAAATCAAAAGAGGTTTATAAGGCGGTTTTAAAATTTAAACTCACCGAGGACTATACTTATTTGATAAACGTAAAAGACGACGTTAAAAAGCAGTATTTCGACGAAGTAGTGAAATTTAGCGACGAAGAGGTTTTTGTAGACTGCGGTGGATATACGGGAGATACGATAGAGGCGTTTTTAAAAGCCGTGGATAATAAATTTAAGCATATTTATAGCTTTGAGCCCGACGAGCGAAATTTTAAAATTTTAACTAAATACGTAGAAGGTCTTGAACAAAAAGATAAGATTAAAGCGATAAAGGCGGGAGTTTATTATAAAAGCAGCGTCTTTTACTTACAAGGCGAAGAGATGGCGATAGCATGCACTAATGAAGCCACCGATAGAAAGGTGGAGGTATGCGCCATAGACGACGTAGTAAAATTTGCGCCGACTTATATAAAAATGGATATAGAGACATTCGAGACATACGCGTTGCTAGGCGCGATGGAGAGTATCGTCAAATATAAGCCTAAGCTTGCCATAAGTATATATCATAAATTCGACGACCTTTGGAATATACCGCTACTCTTAAAGCAGTGGGTTAGCGAGTATGATTTGTATATCAGGCACTACGAATGTTATCAAGCCGAGACCGTGGTATACGCCATACCGAAGGATCAAAAATGAAAATAAAAGACGGCGATTTTAAAGAGCTCGTAGACGCGCTTTTTGCCACGCAAGAGGGCGAATTTAATCATATCTACGAACGAGAAAAGATAGAGCGGTTTAAGACGCTTTGTAAAGATAAAAAGTTAATTATTTTAGGTGCGGGCTATTATTTAAAAGTCCTTCCTAAATTTTTAAAACTAACCTACGGCGTAGATATTTACGGCGTATACGACTGGGTAGCCCAAAGAGATAGCGGCGAGGGGATATTTGCAAACTGCAAAGACTACGACTATCTAGACTTACAAAAGTATAATAAATATAAAGACAAGGCTAAATTTATATCCAAAGAGGAATTTTACGCAGATCCGGCAAATACGGTTATTTTTATAAACGCCGAAATTTTCGCTCAGCTTCCGCATTTGCTCTACGATAACGGCTTTACGCATATTTATAGCATGCGAAGTCTTGCGAAAAATTTTATAAGCGATAGCTTTTTCGATAAAAAGCAAACCGGCTTTGAAGAATACGACTTTAACGAACTAAACCACGTCTTTACGACGCCCGAAATTTCTCGCATAGTTACTCTCTACGGCTTGCTTAACGATGAGAAGTCAAGGCGCGTTTTTAAAGCAGCTTTGAAATTTAAGCTCACCGAGGACTATACTTATTTGATAAACGTAAAAGACGACGTTAAAAAGCAGTATTTCGACGAAGTAGTGAAATTTAGCGACGAAGAGGTTTTTGTAGACTGCGGTGGATATACGGGAGATACGATAGAGGCGTTTTTAAAAGCCGTGGATAATAAATTTAAGCATATTTATAGTTTTGAGCCCGACGAGCGAAATTTTAAAATTTTAAGCGAATTCGTAAGCAAACTGCCGCAAGAAATAAAAGAAAAAATCACCCCGATAAAAGCCGGCGTCCATCACGAAAATGCGACTTTTTATATGCAAGGCGAGGGCTTGGGAGCGACTTTAAGCGCCGAGATTTCGGAGCAAAAGATCGACGTAGCCGCGATTAGCGACGCTATAAACCATATCCCGACCTTTATCAAAATGGACGTGCAGACGTTTGAAACGTACGCGTTGCTAGGTGCGATGGATGATATAATAAGCCATAAACCAAAGCTTGCCATTTGCATTTATCATAAATTTAGCGACTTATGGGATATACCGCTGCTTTTAAAGCTATGGATACCGGACTGCAAGCTTTTTATGCGCCACTACGAATGCACGCAGGAAGAAACGGTGATTTACGCCTTGCCCGAAGCAAAGTAAATTTAGCCGGGCAGCGCGGCGTCGTTTAAAATTCTAGCTAGGCAAACGCCAAATTTGCTTAGCTTTTCGTTCTTATTTTCTTAAATCTTTGCGTAAATTCGGTCTTTTGCACGACGTTTACTTTAACGGGGATTTTAAAATTATCTAGTTTATCTTTGCAAAATTTTCTAACTAAAATTTTGATACCGTTCGCATCGACGCCCGGCTTTAAAACCACGTCGCAGCAGACGCTTTGATTCGTGATAGCGTTTTTTTCCGCATAAACTAGGCAGTCTTGTATCTCTTTCATCTCAAGCAGTACCGACTCCACCTCGCACGGAAGCACCTTTTGTCCGCCCACGTTTATGATCTCTTTGCTTCTGCCGATAATTTTTATAAAGCCGTCCTCGCTTTGCTGCGCTAAGTCGCCCGTTTTAAACCAGCCGTCATCGGTAAAGCTATCCATTTCCGCATTTAGGTAACCTAAAATTCGTGTTTTGCTTTTTAGCCACAGCTCGCCGTCTACGATTTTATACTCCAAATTTTCATCGTCTATTTTCATAAAGGTAGAATCGGACGATTTTGACGACGTAGCCGCGATGCCAGTCTCGCTGGTGCCGAAAGTCTGCAAAAATTTAACTTTGGTAAACGCCGATTTTAGCCTATTTAAAAGCCCCTCCGGCATCGTCTCCGTGCCGTAGGTTATCATCCTTAGCGAGCTTAGATCGTATTTTTCGTAAGATTTGCCGATAAGAATCAGATTTAAAAACGTAGGGCTTGCAGGCAAAACGGCTATTTTATACTCGTTAATTAGCTTGCAGACGTCATCGGCGTTTCTGTTTTGAGGGATTATCATCGTAGCGCCCGTCGATAAGATATTTAACATCGTATTTATGCCGCCGATATGATCAAACATCAAAAAAACGAGCATATTCATCCGCTTTTGTTTTTTATTTTTATAAAGATCTATCAGCGCGTCTAAATCGTGTATCATCGCCTTTGGCTTACCCGTGCTACCGCTTGAAAATAGCGTGAGGCCGGCTCGTCCGCTCTTTTTTAAATTCGATAAAATTTGATGCGTTCCGCTAGGATTTAGCTCTTTTACGTTAAACCCTCGGCCGCAAATTTCTATCGCTTTATCGCAAAAAGACTCTTTTAGTTTTAAATTTATCTCTTCTTGCGCGTTTGAGATTATGGGCGCGATTATGTTTTTATTTTCGTAAAGGGCAAAAAAAAGCGCGACGCTCTCAAATGAATAATCGCTCAAAATCGCGACTACTTCGCCGCTTTTGATTTCGCTTTTTATAAAATTTAGCGTCTCTTTTATTTTTAGATAAAGTTCCGCGTAGCTATATTTTTTATCTTTATGGATTATCGCCGTTTGGCTGCCGTCTTTAAATTTTTCGATCATCTCTCGCATCAGTTATGAACTCCGCCTAAATATAAAATTTGTCCCGTGATAAAGTCGCTTTTTTCGTCGATGAAAAAATCGACCGCATTTTTTATATCGCCGAAATTTCCGAATCTCTTTATAGCTTGTCTTTCAAGAAGCGCGTTTATCTTGTCCTGCGGTACGGCCTTTATTAGGTCGGTTTTTATCGGCGTGGGGCCTAGCGCGTTTACGGTTATGTTAAATGGCGCTAGCTCTTTTGACAGCGTTTGGGTTAAATTTTCTATCGCGCTTTTGCTGGCGGCATAGATCGCCTCTCCTTCTAGTCTTAGCGCGCTTGCGACGGTCGTATAATTTACGATACGGCCGTATTTTTGCTTCATCATGACCTTGCCGACTTCCCTGCTAAATAAAAACGTACCGAAAAAATTCGTTTCAAATACCTTTTTGACGCTATCAAAGGGCGTGGTTAAAAAGTGGTTCATGGAGGCGATGCCGGCATTGTTTACAAGCGCGTCTATCCCGCCGAATTCTCGTTTAACCTCTCTTATCATCGCTACGACCGCGATTTCGTCGCTTACGTCTAGGCTAAAATGTCTGTAATTTTCGTGCGCGATTTTGCTTTGGCTTCTAGCGCAGCCCGCGACTAAGTAGCCCTCTCGTAAATACCGCTCGCAAAGCTCTTTTCCGATGCCTTTTGAGGTGCCCGTTACGATTATCGCCTTAGCCATTTTGTTCTTCTAAAAGATTTTGAATATAATTTGCCAGCGTCTCCACGCTTCTAAACGGCGAGGTTTTTTGACTCATCGCTCTTTCATCGGCCAGTACGATGCTTTTGCCGAAATTTTGATAAATTTTATCCTCCAAATCGCTCACTATATAGACGAGCCCCAGACTATCTAGCGCGCTAGACGAGCCGTAAAGCCTAGTATCTATCGTCGGATTTTGCAGCTCTTTGCTTTGCAGCTCTTGGTTGTATTCTTTGAGCGAATCGATGATTAAAGTTCGTATGGTTTGCAAATTCATTCGTCATCCTTTATAAAGATATAGTTTTTTAGGCCATCGGGTTTATATCCGAGCGCGGAATTTAGCCTAACGGCTTCTTTGTTCTCGTCGTTTATCCAGGTGTAAAAAGTCTGAGCCTCTTGCGTCTGCTTGGGAGCCGAGGCTAGCGCAAAGCCGATAAGGCCGTTTTGAAACTCTTTTTTTACGCAATTTAGCCTAAAATAGCAAATTTTTTCTTTTATTTCAAATATCGCCGCTCCGGCTATCGCGCGCTCTTGCTTGATAACAAAAACTAGGCCCTTTGCGATTAGTTCAGATAGCTCTTCAAGGCTCGGTAAATAATCGCTAAGCGGATCGAAAGTCTCGCTAATAAGCTCAAAAATTTCGCTTACGTCGCTTAAATCCGCCGGTAAAACGTTGTTAAAGCTTCTGTTTTTTTTAACGGATCTATAACGAGAATAAATTTTATACGGCTTAAATTTTACGCCTCTTAAAAAATCGCTCGCAACGGCGTTTTTCGAGACGATTTCGGCTACGACGGGCTCGTTTATCAGCCTAAAAAACTCGTCTAAATTCGCTAAATTTTCAAGCTTATCGACCAAATAGTAAAATTTATAAAATCCGCCTTGCTTTACGAGTAAAAAACAGCACTCTGCGCGTACTAAAATTTTAGCGTTTTTTAGCGCTTCGTTAAATTCGCCAAAATTCACGAAAAAATTCGTAAATTTCGGACGATTTTTAAAAATTTCCGTCGCTTTTTGGCGCGCGTTTAGTTTGTCGCCTAGGATAAAGCTCTCGCCGTGTCCGGGGCAAACGCGCAAAAACGGATCTAACGAGCGAAAGTACGGCATAGAAATTTTCTCGTATGCGGCTTTTGCCTTCGCGCCGCCTAGAAACGACGTATCTACGGCCTCAAATAAGCTATCGCCCGAAAACAGCAGCCCTCCTAGCTTCACGCAGCAGCTACCCTCGGAGTGTCCCGGCGTATGAACGAACGTAAGCGTATGCCCCAGCCACGAAAGCTCGTAATTTTCGTCAAATTCGGTATCGGCCTTTTGCGCGCTAAATTCCGGCGTCTCGCGCGTTTTTTTAATCTTCATAACGTCGTAAATCATATCGCTAAATCTCGATAAATTTTTGCTCGGGTTTGCGATATTTTCGCTTGCTTTGCGTTGCGCGATTACTTTGGCGCCGTAGCTGCTTTTTAGCTCGTTTAGCGCTAAGACGTGATCGAAATGCTCGTGCGTGATAACGATAAAATCAAGCTTCTTACCGCGCAAAACGTCCGTAATCTGCGTAAAATCGGCCGGATCTATGACGATAGCGCGCTCGCCGCAGGTTATTACGTAGGAGTTAACGCCCAGATCGCCGCCTTTGCAAATTTTTAATTCAACTTCGTTCATTTTCAAATCCGTCTAAAATTTTCGCTATTTTCGCTAGCGCGTCGCCGCTTATTTTGAGGTAGGCGTTTTCGCAAATTTCATTTACGCTTGCTAAATTTAAATTTAATAAATTTTCGTAGGCGTTTTTAATATCGCCTAAATTATTTATCATTTTGAGCTTTGCAAAACTTCTTACTACGTAGGTTAGATAGCTCCACTCTACGCCGCAAACGGGCGTACCTAGCGTCATCGCCTCGTATGCGCTCATGCCGCCTAACGTAACTAAGGCGTCGTGATTTAAGATTAGGTCTATCAAATTTGCGGGGCTGTCGATAAAGCTTAAATTCGGTTTTTTAACGCTTTTTATCCTCGCCTTTCGCTCATCGCTCATCGCAGGCCCTAAAACTAGCGTATAAAGGCGACCGTCGTTTGCGATTACGTTTGCAAAATATTCGCTAAACGTCGCGGGATCGGCGCCTCCGAAAGATAGCAAGATATTTTTTAGCCGCGTCTTGGGCGTAAATTTAGCGCGCCTTTTTACTACGTCGCTACCCACGATGTAGTAGCCAAACGAACGAAAAACCTCAAAATTTCCGCTTGCGGCGGGGTAGTCAAACTCGTCCATTATAAATAGCGCGTCCGGCTCAAAGCCGTATTCTAAGGTATTAAAACTTACGATTTTGCGCGCGCCAGCGTTTCGCGCGATATCGCTTAAATTTTTATCCGCATCGAGCAAATCGTTAATATAAATTTGCGGTTTTAGTCGGCAAATCAGCTCCTTTGAATGCTCCAAATTTTCGCTTCTAATCGCGTTTTGGCTAAATCTGGAAAACAGCTTCTCGTCGCACTCGAAAATCGCTTTTACGTCGCGGCTTGGAGCTAGAAATTTTACTAGTTCGTAGCACCTTGCGAGGTTGCCGATACCGATTTTTTCGTTGCCGCGCGCGTGGAGCAGGATCAAACTCTACAACCTTGCGGAGCGTCAAAACTCTTTAAAACCTCAAAAAGCGCGTCCGCAACGAAATTTGCGTCCTCTAGGCTCATGCACTGATGGCACGGGATGCTAAGCTCGGCGGCGTAAAAATCCTCGGCGCTAGGAACCGAGATATCGCCGTAGCGCTCGCGGTAAAAACTAAATTTATAAGTCGGCTTATAGTGCACCTGTACGCCGATGCCGCGCGCGTGTAGGGCGGCAAATATGTCCTCTTTGGCGCACCAAAACTGGCGAAATAGCAAGATAGGGTAGAGGTGGCGCGAACTAACGACGTCGACTGGTAGCTTGATCACGCTAAAATACGGGTTTTTCTCAAATTTTTCGTCGTAAAATTTGGCGATCTTCTCGCGCGCCGCGATGGTTTCGTCTAGCCTTTTTAGCTGATTTAGCCCTAGCGCGCAGGCGACGTCGGGCAAGCGGTAGTTGTATCCGAGCAAGCTCTGATCGCTGTCCCAGAGGCGTTTTTTGGCTATGCCGTGCGAGCGGTAAAGACGTGCCAGTCTCGCGATCTCGTCGTCGTTGGTTGCTAGCGCGCCGCCCTCAAAGGTCGTTAGCGGCTTAACGGGGTGAAAGCTAAAAATGCTAACGTCCGCTTTTGCGCCGACTTTTACGCCGCTTTGCGAGCTGCCCAGCGCGTGCGAAGCGTCGTCAAGCACCTTTATGCCGCGCTCGCGGGCTAGTTTTAAGATAGCGCCCAAATTTACGGGATTGCCGCCGAAATCAACCGCGGTTATGACTTTCGTTTTAGGCGTGATGAGGCTTTCAAGCGCGTTTTCGTCGATATTTCCGTCAAATTTAACGGGCGCAAATTTAACCTCCGCTCCCGCCATTAGCGCCGCATTCGCCGTCGCCGCAAACGTAATGGGCGTCGTTACGACCTCGTCGCCTTCTCGCACTCCAAGCGCTAGATACGCCACGTGTAGCGCAGACGTTGCCGAGTTCATCGCTACGACGTGCTTTACGCCGACGTACCGGGCGATCGCTTCTTCAAATTCGCCGACCTTGTCGCCGCCCGTTAGGATGTCGTCTTTTAGAGCGCTCACGACGGCGGCGATGTCGGAGTCGGTGATTTGTTGTCTGCTGTAAGGTATCATTTTTATCCTTTTTCGGCTTATCTTTATTGCGGCTTGTCTTTTTCCGCTATACGTCGTTAAATTTAAAATTTTCTCGGTCACGTATTTTATATACGCTCCCTCGCAAATTTTAAATTCGCCTCGTCTAGCGAAAAAATACTTCGCCTCTTTTTTTATAAATTTTATACGCTTAACTCAAATTTCGGCCAAATTATTTACTAGCCTCGATCATCTCTAAAAGCCCGTCTTTACCTAGCCAAATTTTATTTTTATCCGAGCTGTACTCGAAATTTTCCTCCACGAGACGCCCTTTTTCGCCCAGCGCGTTTATGCTAAAGTCGTCGTCCTTGCTCGTAAATTTGATCGACGGGCTGATGACGTAGTGGTCGTCAAACTCGTACGTTAGGTGCGCGTCGTCCTTGCCGATCATGACCTCGTGCATCTTTTCGCCCGGGCGGATGCCGATGATTTTTACGCCAAGCTGCGGAGCCATGGAGCGAGCAAGCTCTATCATCGTCATCGACGGGATTTTGGGGATAAAAATTTCGCCGCCTTTCATGCGCTCGAAGTTTTTAAGTACGAAATTTACGCCCTGTTCTAGCGTGATCCAAAATCGCGTCATATCAGCGTGCGTGATCGGCAGCTCCTTCGCGCCTTCGGCGATTAGCTTCTTAAATAGCGGTACGACCGAGCCGCGCGAGCCTATAACGTTGCCGTAGCGAACGACGCTAAATTTCGTTCCTTTGCCGCCCGAGATATTATTTGCCGCGACGAAAAGTTTATCGCTGGCAAGCTTGGTCGCGCCGTATAAATTTACCGGGTTGCACGCCTTGTCCGTCGAGAGCGCGATGACCTTGCTCACGCCGCATTCAAGCGCCGCATCGATGACGTTTTGCGCGCCGTTGACGTTGGTTTTTATGCACTCCATCGGGTTGTATTCGGCGATCGGTACGTGCTTCATGGCTGCTGCGTGGATGACGTAGTCGATGCCGTTCATTGCGGTTTTTAGACGCTTTTCGTCGCGCACGTCGCCGATGAAATATCTCATGGCGGAGTCATTAAAAACCTGCGCCATTTCGTATTGTTTTAGCTCGTCGCGAGAGTAGATAACTAGCCTTTTTGGTTTAAATTTGGAGAGTAAAATTTCAGCGTATTTTTTACCGAACGAGCCGGTGCCGCCGGTGATGAGGATGGATTTTCCGTTAAACATTTATTTTTGCCTTTCGCGGCTCGTTTTTCGCCGTACGAGGTAAATTTAAATCGTTCAGCTGTGTATTTTGCATACGCTTCTTCGCAAATTTTAAATTTGTCTCGCCTAGCTAAAACGGTTCGCCGTTTATTTAAATTTTATTCAGCCGGAGCAAAAACCGTGCCTTAAATTTGATTCAAAATTTAGCTCGTTAAATTTGTTTGGGTGCGGTATTTTTGCTTTTATTTCAAAATCCTAGGCAGGGTTATCCCTTCCTGCGCCTGATACTTCCCCTTTTTATCCGCATACGTCACTTCGCACGGCTCGTCGCCCTCGATAAACAGCACCTGCGCGATGCCTTCGTTCGCGTAAATTTTAGCCGGCAGCGGCGTCGTGTTTGAAATTTCTATCGTGATATGCCCTTTAAATCCGGGCTCAAAAGGCGTGACGTTTACGATGATGCCGCAGCGAGCGTAGGTGCTTTTGCCTAGGCAGATAGCTAGTACGTTATCAGGCATATTAAAATACTCGATCGTGCGTGCTAGAGCGAATGAATTTGGCGGGACGATACAGACGTCGCCCTTAAAGTCCACCACGTTTTTTTCGTCGAAATTTTTCGGATCGACGACGGTACCGCCGATGTTCGTAAATATTTTAAACTCGTCGCCGACCCTGATATCGTAGCCGTAGCTAGACACTCCATAGCTCACCACGCCGCGTCCGACTTGTTCCTCGGCAAACGGCACTATCATCGCCTTTTCGTGCGACATTTTGCGTATCCAGGCGTCAGATTTTAGCCCCATTTTTTACCTTTATTTTAAATTTAAGCGATTATAACATAATTTAAATTTACGTAAAATTTGAGCGCCGTTTTGCGCTAAATTTTATCAAATTTGAATATTTTGCTAGTAAATTTTCTTATTTTTTATAATTAATCTTTAAATTAAAGCTTAGTATAATAACATATTTTAAATTCTCTTAAACGAAAGGAAAATAATGCATTCAAACACGTCGCGTAAATTTGCAAATTTACGCAGTAATAAGGGCTCAAATTTGCCTCTTTCGGCGCTCACCTGCCTGCTACTAGCCGCAAGTGGAGCTTATGCTTACACCGAGGCCGGCGTTTCCGGAAATACTTCTAGCTGGGAGAGTGCGGAGTATAAAAAAGACTGGGGACTAGTCTCTATGAACGCCTCTACGGCTTATGCGCTAGGCTTTAACGGTAGCGGAACGAAGATCGGCGTCATGGACTCGGGCGTACTTTTGAGCCACCAGGAGTTTCAAGACGGTAGGATTCACATCGTAAAAACTATCGGCAACTATGCTAAAAACGGCATGAGATACCCCGATGCCGCGCTAGGAAACGGCCCGATAGATAAAAATCAACCCGTAAAAGACGGCAAGCGAAACTACGATAAAAACGATAACGGCGTATTTAAAAAAGGCGAAGCCTTTAATACGGACGGTAGCTGGATAAGAGGCGTAAACGACGCCCACGGCACTCACGTGGGCGGCACGATGGCGGCTAGTAGAGACGGTAGCGGTATGCACGGCGTGGCGTTTGGCGCACAGCTATACTCCGCAAATACCGGCGGCAACGACAACATGACGTATGGCCCAAACCAAGACTACAACTACTTTCTAAAGGGCTACACCGCCTTGGCCGATGCGGGCGCAAAGGTGATAAACAATAGCTGGGGTTCGAATAGGCGCGTAAATTCGTCCTTTGCGGGCGCACTCGGATATAAGCCTACTTACGACTGGCGAGCCGTTCCTGAATACGATGTGGAATTTTACGACGTGACGGTAGCTAATCAAACTACCGCGGCAAAAGACCATATAAATTTAAAAGATATGAACGAGGCCAAAAAGGCTTATTATCAGTTCGTAACTAGCGGCGAAAAAAGCTTCTTGGACGCGGCTTACGAAGTAGCGGTAAAAAGAGGCGTTATCCAGGTATTTACAGCCGGAAATAGGAGCCTAATGGCCGAATCTTTCACGCGTGCGGCATTGCCTTATTTTAGGCCGGATGCCGAGGATTATTGGGTTAACGTTACCGGCCAAACCGGCGCGGATGGCTATCCTAATGATTCTAACGAATACATAAGAGGACATAAGGCGTCATCGGATATTCAGGAATTTAACCTTGCCGGACACTCGAAGTGGTGGACGATCGCTGCGCCGGCCGAAGAGATTTATTCCGCATACGTCGAGCTTACCGACAATGCAACATACGGCAAGGCTATTTATAAATCATCTGGCGGTACTTCTATGGCCGCTCCTCACGTTAGCGGGGCTTTGGGCGTCATAATGCAGCGCTATCCGTATATGAGCATGCCTCAGATTAGAGAAACGATGCTAACTACGGCTAGACAAAGGACGCTAAGGGCCGGCCACGGTGCAGGCGGCATGCTAGAGCGTTGGGGTAGCGACGGAGAGGGCGTGCCTAGCAACGTCTGGGGCTGGGGCATACTCGACCTTGGCAAGGCGATGTTCGGTCCAGGGCAGTTTTTAGGAAACTTCGACGTTACGATGGATCAAGACGATATCTGGACAAATAACATTTCAGACATCGCCATCAAATTTAGAAAAACCGAAGACGATAGCGACGCTGCGGCTTGGGCGGCTAGAAAAGCGGCTCTTAACGCCAAGTCAAATTTGAGCGCGGAAGAAAAAGCCGAGATGACCTTTGAAACCGCAAGAGAGCAGGCTAGGGTCGCAAGGGCGGCCGAGGGCTATGAAGGCTCGCTAACTAAAAGAGGAGACGGCGCTTTGACTCTTGTCGGAGACAATAGCTTTACCGGAGCGGTTAATATATACGGCGGTAAAATCTCGGCTCTAAATCAATCAATCTCTTCTTCAAGAAGCATAAACGTCCATAACGGCGGCGAATTTGAAGTTTTAAACGCTCTTACTTACCAAACTCCAAGCGCGGGCGGTTTCGTGAACACGACCAAGGCAAGCGACGCTACGCAAGTTAATGCCGTTATAAACTCGGGCGGCGCATTTGTAGTTAACGACGGCGCTCATAATCTAAATTTAACCTTTAAAGAGGGCTCTTTATTAAAAGCGGCTATGCTATCAAACGCCGAGCTTGCAAATTTGGCGGCAAATCCTACTCTAAAGAAAACCCTAAGCGCGAGCGGAAACTTCGCGGGCGTAAATTTAGCTAACGTCGAAGATAGCTATGCGTTCTTTAAAACCACTAAAGAAACTGTTAGCGGCTCAAATTTGGCTCTTTCTTTGCAAAAAGGCAAAAGCATGGAGGAGGCAGCCTCTACTAGCGCCGAGAAGTCGTTTGCTAGATTGGTCGAGGCAAATCCTAGCAGCGCTATTTATTCGTCTATGCTAGGAGCCACTAATAGCGTAGCGGCGGCATACTTTGGCGCGTTTTCAAATGATCTAGACTTTAAAGCGCAAAACAACTCCGCTATAGACTCGTTTATGCTAGCAAATTCTGTTAAAAACAAAAACGGAGCCAAAAGAGCCGATATCGACACGGGAGTCGAGCTTTGGCTACTTAGCAGCGCAAGCAGGGTGACTTCTGACAATAACGCCGGCGGCAGACTGGGCACGAACGCATTTACGAATCTAGTGGGCGTTGATTTTCTAGTAGGCGATAGCTCAAAAGCAGGCGTATTCGTAGGCCTTGGCAAAACAAATCACAAGCTAGGCGATAGCAAAGCTGTAAAAAGCAAAGACGCGCATGCGGGTATCTACGGCGATATAGGACTTGATCCTATCAAAATCAGCCTAGGCGCTATCTACTCGAAATTTGATCAAGAAAAAAGAGTCGTTAACTCATACGCTCCTTTGGCTTACGAGTATAAAGACGCCGATGCGTCCGCTATCAGCGCATTTGCCCAGATCGCCTATACGGGGCTAAGCTATGAAAACGGCTTTAGTCTGGAGCCTTATGCGGGACTAACCTATATCCACTTTAAAAACGACGATGTAGCAAATTCTTTGGTGCAGATCAGAAATGAGGATAGAGATTTGCAAGTAGCAAGCGTAGGCGTAAAACCTAGTATCGCATTTACCATGGACGGCGTAGGCCTAGTGGCAAAAGCCGATGTAGCCTACAACCGCTTCCTAGGCGATAAAACTCCGAGCGCTCATATGAACGTAACGGGCCTTGGCGCAACTAAACTAGAGGGCGAAAAGCTAAAAGACATAGCCACTACCGAGCTTGGTATCGAGGCTGCATTTACCAGAAACTTTAGAGTCGGCCTTAGCTACGTTGGAGCATACGGCAGCAACGTAAAATCAAACGGCGTAAACGCCAAATTTAGCTGGGCGTTTTAATCTTTTGGATTAAAAGCTTAAATTTGCCTAGAGCGAGCTAAATTTACTTAGCTCGCGACGGGTTCAAATTTGACTTTTTTTAAATTTGCCGCATTTTTGGAGATAGAAATTTGTCTCGAAAATGCGGCTTAGAAAATTAAGCGGATAGAGTCGCTGCTTATAAGACTTCTTGTTGTGTTACTTCGCCGCGCTAGTAGTTGCGCGTTGAAAAGTGTAAGCGCAGCGAGAAGGGGCATAATACGCTACCGAGGAAGTAGTAATTAACGTTGCATTCGTCGGTACGCGGATCAGCCGGGTGGGTAATGCTAGTAGCCTTTTTCATTTAGTATTCTATAATTATTGCACCCTGGCTGAAGTCCTAAATCACAAGCTCTACCATAGTATTGCTTTGCGGTGGATAAATTTCGTTCTACGCCCTTGCCCTTTTCATATAAGACTCCTAAATGATAACAACCCGTAGACTCTCCCTCGTCACAAGCTTTTTGATATAGCTGGATTGCTTTTTTATAGTCCTGCTTTACGCCTTGACCTCTTTCGTATAAAATTCCCAAATAATGGCAACCAGCAATCTCTCCGCCATCGCAAGCTTTTTTATATATCTCGGTTGCTTTTTGATAGTCCTTATATAACAGCCCTAAACTATAACAACTCAAAAGCTCTCCATTATCGCAAGCCGTTTGATAAAACTGATTTGATTTTTGATAGTCTTGTTTTACGCCCTGGCCGTTTGCGTATAAAAAACCTAAACCGCTACAACCCCTGGTATTTCCATCGTCACAAGCTTTCTGCCATAATTTGGCCGCTTTTTGATAGTCGCCCTTGCCATAGGCTTCTTGCCCTAACTCAAAAAGATTTTCGGAAAATCCAACAGAAAACAAAACGACGAGTAAAACAAAAACTCTCTTCATCTCTACTCCTTTATATATAAAATATTTAAATTGTATTTTGTCTTTTTTGGGCTTAGATTGTTATTAATTATTTTGGCTCGAGGTAAACTAAGCGGATTTTGGCCGCGACGTTATCATATCTAAATGCTACTTTGCTACGTTTTGCCTACAAGAACGCGGTTTTCATCGTAACATACCGGCGCTTATATCGACATTAAATTCTGCCGAATAAATTTAAAAAACCTGTTTATTATTTTGTGTAGTTATAAATAATACCAAAATATTTTTCTTATACTGTAAATATGATTTATCTCAAAAATTTAATAAACAATAAGCTTTACGGGGGTACAATTTCATTTAACAAAATACCTTCAAAAGGAGCAAAAATGAAAATCAAGTCTTTGGCGCTTATGCTTTTGGGCGTTAGCGCTTATGCGCATTTTGGTATGGTCGTACCGTCAAATTCGACCGTGGACGACGAGAAAGAGGCAAATTTACAGATCACTTACAAATTTACTCATCCTTTTGAGGGCGATATGATGAATCTGACCCTTCCAAACGAGGCGGGCGTTTTTGTAAACGGCAAAAAAGAGGCGATAAAAGGCCTAAAAGAGCTAAAAGAGGATAAATTTAGCTACTTTACGGCTAGCTACGACGTAAAAGAGCCTGGCATTTATCAGTTTTATATGGATCCAAAGCCTTACTTCGAGCCTGCAGAGGATAAATTTATAAGGCATATAACAAAAACCGTCGTCGATGCCTACGGCTACGGCGAGGGCTGGGATAAACCGGCTGGACTAAAAGCCGAGATAGTGCCGCTAACGCGTCCGTACGGGCTTTATAAGGGAAATTTGTTCTCAGGCGTGGTTTATTATAAAGGAAAGCGCGCTAAAAACGTAACCGTCGAGGTGGAGTACTATAATACCAAAGGGCTAAAAGCTCCGTCCGATGCGCACGTAACGCAGGTCGTAAACACGAACGAGCAGGGCGAATTTAGCTTTGCTATGCCGCTTGAGGGCTGGTGGGGATTTGCCGCGCTGATAGACGACGATCAAAAGATAAAACACGAGGGCAAAGAGTATCCGGTGGAGCTTGGAGCCGTCATCTGGGTGCAAACCAAAGAGTATAAATAATGCACATTAGCGAAGGCGTTTTAAAACCAGAAATCATCGTGCCTTGCTCGGTCATTTGCGTAGTTTTGGTGTCTAGCTTGATTTACAAGTTAAAAACGAGCGAGATACCCAAGGTAGCGGCCGTCAGCGCGATGTTTTTTATGGCGTCTTTTATCCACGTGCCCATCGGCGTTACCTCGATACATCTCGTGCTAAGCGGCCTTGCGGGGGCATTTTTGGGCGCAAATGCCGTTTTGGCTATTTTTATCGCGCTGTTTTTTCAGGCTTTGCTTTTTGGTTACGGCGGCCTGAGCGCCCTTGGCGTAAATTTGCTGATCATCGCTTCTCCCGCGCTTCTTAGCCCATATCTTTTAAAGCTTTCTTTTAAGCGATATAGATCGTTTTTTTGGTTTTTGATCGGGTTTTTGCCTATACTTTGCTCTTCGGTTTTGCTCTCCTTGACGCTTGTTTTAAATGGCAAAGAGTTTGTCCCAGTGGCCGCGCTCGTTTTTACTTCAAATTTAGCCCTTATGGCGCTTGAGGGGATCATCTCGCTTTTTGCGCTTTCTTTTATTTATAGGGTTAAAAAGGATCTTTTGATTTGCTAAAAATACTTTTAATCACGCTTTTAGCAAGCTTCCTAAACGCGCACTCCCTAAAAGGCTTTGCAAAGCAAGAGGGTGAATTTATCGAGATAAAAAGCTATTTTTACGGAAATTCCCCTTGCAAAAACTGCCCCGTATCTTTTATAAAAGACGGCGCCCGGATAGGAGGCGCGCAAACTGATGAAAACGGCTTTGCCAGAGCTAAAATCCCCGCCGATGAATTTGAAATCCTGATCGACGGCGGACTAGCGCACGAAAAAAGGATAAAATTTGCCGCAAACAAAGACGAGCTAAAAATCGCCGAAAGTAACGCGTCAAGCGATGCCTCAAAGGTCAAATTTGACGAAAGCGAGGAGGATTTTAAGGCTTACGCGCTTAAATTTATCCTTGCGTTTGCCGGAATCGGGCTGTTTTTTGGCGGAATTTATCTGGTAAAAAGAGGCAAATGAACCTATCTGTTTTACTCGTTTGCTTTACTTTTTTTAGCTTCAAAGTCTCGCTTTCAAGCGCTACGGACCCCGTTTTCATCGCGCCCGTGATATTTTTAGCGATTTTAAATTTTAAAAACCTTTTTGAAATTTTAAAATCCGTTTTAAAACTAAATATTTTTATAATCTTAGTCGTCTTAAGCCTCGTTCTTTACGGAGAATACGCGCTTGCAAAGCTGATATTTATAAGGTCGAATTTGATCATACTTTTTGGGCGGCTGGCTTTTTATAGGAGCGATTATTTCAGTATCGCGCTTGCTGTTTCGTCGCTAAATTTGGGCGATAAGCTAACGGCGATTTTTTATTTTAGCGCCAAATTTACGGCCGATCTTAAAACGATATTTATAAGGCTAAAAAAGACTCTAAAAGTTCGGGGATTTGAGCCTAAAGCCTCGCTTTTTACCTATAAAATTTACGCAAATTTGGTCGCTATGCTTTTTTTAGAGGCGTTTTATAAGGCGAGCGTTCTTGAAAAAACCTTCGTTTGCAGGGGATTTGACGGCAAGCTTTACGGAGATAAAAGCCTCAAAATAGGCGCGAAAGACGCCGTTATAATCGCTTTAACGGCGTGTTGTTATATTTTTAGTTTAGGAGTCCTGATATGAGCTGCACAATAAGTCTAAAAAACGTCTGCGCAAAAATAGGCGAAAGAACGCTTTTTGAAAATCTAAATTTAAACGCGACGCACAAAGACAAAATCGCGCTCATAGGCCCAAACGGCTGCGGTAAAAGCACCTTGCTCGAGATAATGGCTGGGCTTAAAGCGCCTTCTTTGGGCTATATAGAGCTTTTTCATCATAAAATTTCAAATTTAGACGAGTACAAGCCGTTTCGCCGCGATGTAGGCTATCTTTTTCAAGAAAGCAATGATTGTTTCATCTGCCCTAGCGTACTTGATGACGTGATGTTTTCGCTACTTAGCCGCGGCGAGGACAAAGAGCCGGCCGGGGCAAAAGCAGAGGAAATTTTACGCGAGCTTGAAATTTGGCATCTAAAAGACGAGATCGTTTTTAACCTCTCCGGAGGCGAAAAAAAGCTCGTCGCGCTAGCTGGGATACTGGTAGCCGAGCCTAAAATTTTACTACTTGACGAGCCTACGACCGCGCTTGATGCGGATATGCAAAGAAGGATAGCCGCCATCCTGAAATCTCTCGACGTCACGCAGATAATCGTCTCTCACGACAAAGAATTTATAAGCGACGTAGCGAGTGTAATGTACCGCCTAACCAAAAACGGACTAGAGCCGATATAAAATATTTTTATTTATACTTCTTTAAAAAAGCTCCGATAATATCAAAATTTATCAATGTATAATGATATATTTCATAAAATTACTAAATTTTATTACAAAGGAGAATTTTATGAAAAAATTACTACTTATTTCTATCGCGGCCGCGGTTGCCTTCGGCGGCGAAAATTTGCTCGTGGGTGCCGGCGGCGGATACAAAAAACCCGTCAGCGAAGTGATAGAAAATCTCAAAAAAGATGGCGTGCAGATCGAGAGCGCGTTTGCAAATTTGAGCCAGATAACCATCCAAGCAAAAGAGGGCAAGATGGCTGCGATCGTGGGCGACGAGGCGTTTTTAAAGAAAACCGACCTTGATATAAAGGCCTATGAGCGCATCGGCAAGGGCGCCTTGGTGCTAGTCACGCCAAAAGGCAAGCAGATAAAAGACGTATCTGAGCTAAAAAATCTCGCCAAAATCGCGATGCCCGACGCCAAAAAAGCGATCTACGGCGTGAGGACGACGGAGTTTTTGAAAAACTCGGGACTAGAGGCCGATCTAGCGCCTAAGATGCTACCGGTTGCAGGCGTACCGCAAGTAGTCGCCTACGTCACGAACGGCGAAGTGGATGCTGGCTTTATCAACTCGACCGAGGCCGTGGCTAGAGAGGGCGAGTTTGGCAGCGTGATCTACATCGACGAGGCGCTTTATAGCCCCGTTTTTATCTCGGCGGCAAAGCTTGCTGCGTGCGAAGGTAACGAGGCGTGCGCTAAATTTATAGATGAGATAAAAACTCCTCGCTCGAAGGAAATTTTCGCAAAATTCGGGCTAAAATAATTTAAATCGAGGGCTTTTGGCTCGGTTAAATTTACCGTCAAATTTTGCTTTACGGGAGCGAAATTTGACGATTTTTACCGCTCGAATTTGACGTCAAATTTAACAAAAACGATAAAATTTACTCGTTAAATTTCGCTTGAGCAAAGAGCAAAATTTAACTCAAAAAAGGAAAAATTTGCAGGAACTTGCCTGGCTTACTCACCCGCTGCTTTTAAGCGCCAAAACGCTTGCCGCGACTTTTGTGCTGCTCCTATTTTTGGGACTTGGCGCGGCTTATTTTTTGGCATTTTACCGCGGCAGATTTAAGGCTGTTTTAGAAGCAGCCGTGATGTTTCCGCTCATTTTTCCGCCCATCGCCACTGGATTTTTGCTACTTTACGTCTTGGGGCGAAACGGCGTGATCGGCAAGGCGTTAAATTTACAGATCGTTTTTAGCTTTTCAGCCCTCGTTATCGCTTCGTTTTTGGCGGGCTTGCCGCTGTTTGTAAAGCCCGTTCAAAGCGCGCTTGAAAGCCTGCCCAAAAGCCTAATCGAAGCGGGTCAAAGCCTAGGCAAAAATCGCTTTGAGATCGCCGTTTTTATCCTCATCCCAAACGTCTTTAAAAGCGTTGTTTCGGCGCTCGTTTTGGCTCTGGCTCGCGGTCTTGGCGAGGTCGGTATCACGCTGATGCTAGGCGGGAACATCGTGGGCAAAACCGACACCGTTTCGCTAGCTATCTATAATGCGGTTTACGACGGCGAAAACGGCCGCGCGCTCATTTTGAGCGTGATTTTGGTCGTGCTTAGCTTGGTGCTTTTCGGATTTATAAATTTTCTCGAGCGAGCTAAAAAGAACGGCTGAAGCGATAAAATTAAGACAAAAAAGCTAGGTTTTGTGCGGGGTGTTTTAAATTTGCGCCGTATGTATTTTTGCGGACGGATTTAAACCCGCGAATTTACGTAAATTTCGCGCCCGTACGAAAGCAGGCTAATTAAAATAAATAAACGCAAATTTAAGCGCGCTAAATTTAGCCTTTATGCCCGCATAAACGTTAAAGGCGCGTGCGGCTAAGTCGCCGCTAAATTTGGATAAATAAAGGATTAAATTTAACGCGAGCGCCTTTGAACTAGATTTAGCCAAGCTAAAGGCGATCGGTTCTTGCGCCTAAAGGGTAAAATTAAGCAAGTCGCGGCAATTCGTTTACCGATGTGCAGGCAAGCCGCGCTGCCTCGTTTAAAACCGGTCATGCCGCAAATGCGAATTTAGTCGTCAAATTCCTGCGAGATAACGGGCGAGAACTCCTCCCAGCGGAGTTTGGTTTTGGCTGTAGGCATCTTGCTTTGAAACGGCTCTTTTTTCATCGAGGCTACCGCCGCGCTGTCGCCGATCGGCGCCGCAGGAGCTTCCACGCCTAGCACCGCGCGCTCAAGATCGATAAAATCGCGCAAGATAATCGCGTAAGAGGCGAAAAAGTCGGCATTTTTGTGAGCGGACAAAAATTTGATAAATTCGTCGATAAATTTATTCGTAACGTCCGTAAATAGCTTGCTGCTGATATTTGCCGCGCCCGCTACTTCGTCGCGCAAAAAGGTCGCCGTGGCTAAAAATATAAATCCGACGTAGTCCTCGCTGTCTTTGCAGGCCTCTTTGTCTCTGCGGTACGGGCTTAGCTTCAGGCACTCGATCACGCGCAGCCTAGCCGCGCCGTCGTCGCGCCCGTCCTCGTAAAAGGAGGCGTTTAGCGGGATGTTTGAGTAAGAAAAGTCAAAAAGCACGTCGTTTTGCTCTCTAGCGAATTTCTCAAAGTCAAATTTTGCCAAATTCGCAAACGCGGCTTCGCTCTGGGGCGTAACGGGACTAGTCGCGAGATAGGCTAGCTGCTCGCGCCAGCGGTCAAATTTACCGCCGTGCTCGTGAAAAAACAGCGGATAGGCCAAAAACTCGTAAAAATACGCGCGCGCCTTGGTTAGGTTATTATCCATTTAAAACCTCTTCTTTCATTTGATCCATTTGCGCTTTTATCATTACTTTGGCTTTGCAGTCCGAGCAGCAATAAAGCGTCTTTAGCTTGGCTTTGTCGCCGTTAAATTTAGGCGCCATGATCGAGGCGATCTTCTCGACGGCCTTTTTGGTCGCAAACTCCTTGCCGCACTCGATACAGGCGAAAAGTTCGTCTCTGGCTAGCTCGCTAAAGGTAAAGAAACTAGGCTCCAGATCGATCTTGCCCGGGCGCAAAAATATCGTGTCTTTTTCCGCGCAGCTAAGCTCGCAGTATCCGCATGCGGTGCAGACGCTCGGGTTAAAGACGATGGAGTTTGTTTTCTTGTCTGCAACTAGTGCAGCGACGTTGCACGCTCCCACGCAGCTTAGGCACAGCGTGCAGGTGTCTTGATTTATCTCGACGCGGCCGTATCTGATGAGCTCGGTGGTGCTAACGGAGCCTAAATTTTGGTCTCCGACTAGCCACTCTAGGCGTTTGGCGAAAATCTCGCGCTTAGGCAGTGCGTACTCGGCGATAGAGTGCTGCGAGCCCTCGATAAATTTGACCTGAGATAGGGCGCTTTTTAGCTTGTCTTCGTTTTGCGCGACTAGGACGGCTTTTTCGTTAAATTTAAGCTCGTAAATTTGATTTACGATATCCACTGCGTCTTTGGTGCCTTTGCCGATATTTTGCTCGTAGATCACGACCTGTGCGCCGCTTTCTTGAAGTAGCGTGAGCAGATGCGTCTCGCTCAAAAATCTCTCGCCGCTCACGGCAAAAGGCAGCACGTTTGCGGGTAAATTTACGCTTAGGTTTTCTAAATTTGCCTTTGCAGGCACGACTAGCGCGATCCGGCCTCGGTAGAGTTTGGCTATCTGGGCAAATGAATTTCGCGGCATATCGGAGTAATCAAGCGCGCCGCTAGGGCATACGCTCACGCAGCCGCCGCAGTTTATGCAGTCGATGTGAGAAAAAACTAGGTGCTTGGTTTCGTCCTCTTTTAGGATCGCTACCGTAGGGCAGGCCTCGACGCATCTGCCGCAGATTTCGTGTCTGCGCTCGTGGTACTGGCAGATCGTGGAGTCGTAGTGGACGTGGCTTTTAAATTTAAATTTCGGGCTTTGCGCGTCTAGCATGGCGGCGATCTCGTCGTCGCTTTTACCAGCGATCTCGTAGCAGCCGCTTTGCTTTAGCATGTATTCGCGCGCGTTTTCTACGAGGAAAAAGTCGCAGTCCACCTCAAACTCGCCGTCGGGACGCAAAACTAGCACGCTTAGCTCGCCTGCGGCTCCGTAGATAAATTTGATCTCAAAATGCGTGAGCTCGATGGTTTTAAAGCCTTTAACCTTTAGCAAATTTGCCAAATTTTCGCGGCCGCCGTTGCTAACGATAACGACGTTTTTGCCGACAGGTTTTTCGTAATCGATGTCGCGCGCTAGGTCAAAGGCGCTGGCTCTTGCCTCATAAAGCAAAAGCGTGTTTTTAGCTTTATCCAGCACTGAGTCGGCGGTGTTTTTTAGATAAAAATTTATCTCAGGCGCTACGACGCTTGATTTTAGTTTGGGCGAATTTGAGACGAGATACTCGCCTTCGCCGTTTATCTCGATCTGCTCGTTTAGCATCAAATTCTCGTCAAAATCGTTGTAAAAACCGAATTCTTTCATGATTTTCTCCCCGCGCTGCGCGTTATCAAAATTAAGCGCATTTTAATACTAAAGGCATTAATAGGCTCTGAATTTTTACATTTATTTTTTTTAATAAGATTAGATTTATCCAAATTTATGCTAAAATCGCGCTCGGTAACACAAATTTACTAGGAGCGAATTTGAACGAACTACGAAAACTCCCGCAGATAGATAAATTTATAAAAAACGAGCGATTTTTCGGGCTTGACACGAGCTTGCTGACTAAGGTCGCCAGGGCCGAGCTAGAGAGCCTGCGCGCTCAAATTTTAGGCGGGCAAAACTGCCCGGGGCTTGACGCCATCGTCCAAAATACGCTCGAAAGATACGAAAAAGCGTCAAATTTGAGCCTGCGTAGCCTGATAAACGCAACCGGCGTCATCATCCACACAAACCTCGGCCGCAGCGCGATCGATCCTGAAATTTTACGCCGAGCCCAGCCTGTTATCACGGGGTATTCAAATTTAGAGTACAGCGTAGAAAAGGGCGGCCGCTCAAACCGCTACGACTACGTGGGCGGGCTGCTGGCGGAGCTTTTTGGCTTTGAGGACGCCATCGTCGTAAATAACAATGCAAGCGCCGTGTTTTTGGTGCTAAACACCTTCTCAAAAGGCGGCGAAGCTATCATCAGCAGAGGCGAGCTAGTCGAGATCGGCGGGAGCTTTCGCGTACCCGAAGTCATGGCAAACTCGGGCGCGATCTTGCGCGAAGTGGGCACTACCAATAAAACCAATCTGCGCGACTACGAGGACGCGATAAACGAAAACTCCAAGCTGATTTTAAAGGTGCATAGATCAAATTTCGACATCGTTGGCTTTAGCGAGGACGCGGCGATGCCGGATCTTAGCGCGCTGGCAAGAGAGCGAAATCTCATCGATTATTTTGATCTTGGCGGCGGATTTTACGGCGAGTTGCCTTACGGTCTGGGGCGCAACGAGCCCAATCTAAAAAATCTAAAAGAGGCCTCGCTCGTTAGTTTTAGCGGAGATAAGCTCTTTGGCTCCGTGCAGTGCGGCATAATCCTAGGTAAAAAGGGGCTCATCGCAAAACTAAAGAAAAATCAGCTATTAAGAATGCTGCGCGTGGATAAGGTTATCATCTCGCTACTGGCTGAAAGCGTCAAAGCCTACGCAAACCGCGAATTTGAGCTTATCACGACGGTAAAGCAGCTCTATAAAAGCGTGGATGAGCTAGAAAACACGGCAAATTTCATAAACTCGCGGCTAAAAAATCCGCTTGAAGTCGTGCGCACGACGACCTTCGTAGGAGGCGGCACTATGCCAAACAAACGCATACCTAGCCTCGCGCTGGCCGTCAAAGGAAACGCGAACGCGAACGAGGCTAAATTTAGGAAAAATCTCGTGATCGGCCGCATCGAGGAGGGTAAATTTCTGCTCGATCTTCGCAGCGTACTGGACGCGGATGTGCAAAATTTGATAGAAAAAATCAACGAAACGGATGAAAAATGAGCTTAATAATAGGAACGGCCGGGCACATCGACCACGGCAAAACGGCGCTGATAAAGGAACTAAACGGCTTTGAGGGCGACAGACTCGAGGAGGAGCAAAAGCGCGGGATCACGATCGATCTTAGCTTTTCAAATTTGAGCAAAAACGGTGAAAATATCGCATTTATCGACGTGCCGGGGCATGAAAATTTGATCAAAACGATGATCAGCGGCGCGTACGGATTTGACGCGTGTCTATTTGTCGTGGCGGCAAACGACGGGCTAATGCCGCAGTCTTTGGAGCATTTGGAGGTTTTAAATATCCTTGGCGTTCGTTCGCTCATCGTCGCGCTAACAAAGTGCGACCTAGCTAGCGCGGAGTTAATAGAGCAGCGAAAAGGCGAAATTTACGCCGCCGCGCAAAACTACAAAAATCTGCAAATTTTAGAGATTTTCCCGGTTAGTATCAAAGATAGCGCAAGCATAGACGAGCTGCGAAATTATCTTTTCACGCTAAAGGCCGCTAACCGTGAGCAAGAGGGCGTTTTTAGATACTACATCGACCGCGTTTTTAGCCTAAAAGGTATCGGAAACGTAGTCACGGGCACCGTGATAGAGGGCAGCGTGAGCAAAAATGAGAAGCTCTTTAACTATGATGCGAGCAAAGAAGCGCAGGTGCGAAGCGTGCAGAGCCACGATAAATTCGTCGACCGCGCGGGAGTTAGCAGCCGCGTGGCGCTAAATTTGACGGGTATCGAGCTAAATGATCTAAAAAAAGGCCAACTGCTTAGCAAAAAGGGCTTTTTTAGAGGATTTCGCGAGATAGACGCAATAGTTTTTGCCCGCGAGCTAACGCACGGGCAGAGCGTAACGTTTTGCGTCGGGGCAAAGGCCGCGCCCGCAAAAGCGCTGGTTCTTAGCGAAAAAGAGGGCGGGATATTTGCGACGTTTAAGTTTGAAAGGGATATGTTTTTAAAATTTGACGAACCCTTCGTACTCATCGCAAACGGTCGCGTCATAGGCGGCGGCAGGGTGCTAAACGCCGTGAGCGAACCGATGAAAAAATCAAGCAAAATTTCATTTTTAAACGTGTTGCTTAAAAAGGACTTCGTAAGCGCCTTTGCGATGCTAAAAGATACGCATAAAAACGGCTTTGGCATCATCTCGGCCTATCAGCGCTTCGGGCTAAATCACGAGGAGGCCGTAGCGATAGCAAAACAAACGCCAAACGTATTCGTCGATGAAAAAGCGCTAAATATCTACGATCTAAGCGCGGTCGATCGGATAAAAAGCGCGGTCAAATTTATGATAGAGAAGAACGAATTTGCGGTATTTTCGGCTGCGAGCATCAGCCTAAAGCTCTCATGGGCTAGCGAAAGCATCGCCCAAAAGGCGCTTGACGAGCTAGAAAGCGCGGGCGCGATAACCAAAAACGACGGCGTCTATACTAAAACGGGCGTCGATATGAGCAAGCTAAAAATCAGGCTTGAAGAGAAAATTTACGAGATTTTGCAAAGCGGAAATTTAGCTCCCCTAGCGCCTTATAACATCTATGACGAACTTGAGATAGACCGAGTTAGCGGCGATAACGCGCTAAAAAAGCTAACGGGCATCGGCCGCGTGGTTAGGCTCGCGCATAATCTTTTCGTAACGTCAAAAGCCCTAAACGAGGCGCTTGCCAAGCTAAAAGCTATCATCTCCGCGCAAGGATTCGTAAACGTAACGAACGCGAAAGAGGCGTTAAATTTAAGCAGAAAATACATAATCGCCTACCTAGAGCAACTCGATCTGGATCCCAATATCGTTAAAAACGGCACCGACCGAGTTTTAAAAGCGTGATTTTTTATCTATTTAAAAAAAGCAAATATAATCCGCGCAAATTTTTAAAAAGGAATGAAATGAAAAAAATAGTATTATCGCTAACGGCGGCCTGCGCGATGTTTGCCGCTACCGACGCGCAAGTGGTCGATTTTTACTCCCAGATGCTCGGCGAAGGCGTAAAGGTGTCCGTAACCGGTCGCAAACCCGCAGCCGGCGGCATAGAAGCGATCACGGTAAATTTAAGCAACGACCAAGTCAGCCAAGACGAGGTTATCTTTGCTAAAGACGACTTGCTTTTTCCGGACATTATAGATTTAAAAGAGCATAAATCGTATCTGCAAGATATAAAAAATGAAATGACTATGAAAAATATCTCAAAAGCCTATAAGAACGAGAAAAAAGAAAATATCATCACGCTAGGAAGCGACTCTAAAAAGCCAACTATCGTGATGTTTTCAGATCCTGAATGCCCGTACTGCCGAGCCGAGCTAGATAGAATAGAAGCAACGCTAAAAGAAAGTAACGTAAACGTGATTTTAACTCCGGTTCACGGCGTTTCGTCTTTGCAAAAGAGCTTTTTGATATATAAAGACGCAGCAAGCGCAAAAACCGATAGCGACAAAATCCAAATTTTACGAAAGTATTATGCAAGCGATTATACCGTAGCAGACGGAGCCGTTAGCGAAGAAAACGTAAAAACTATGGATGAGTTACGTAAAAAATATGCTGCCGCAGGCGTTCGCTCCGTGCCTTATATAGTAAATTTAAGCGATTTACAAAAATAATCTTTAACGAAAATTTGAGTCAAATTTGATAAATTTGGCTCAAAACCTCTGGAATTTGATAAAATATACGTTTATAACTTGATACGTAGTATCGAAGTTTAAGCTAAATTTTAGGTTTTCTTAATTATTTATTAAGCTTCTTAATTAATCTAATATTTTTACTTCGTTTATTCTCAAAATATGCTAAATTTGCACAGTGATATTTTAAAATATGCAAGTATCCTAAAATATGCGTCTGTAAGGCGCATTGCGCCCAGGAAATATGCAGAATTTGAACAATATCTTTCTAAAAACGTCTCAAAAATTTCAAATTTGAGATAAAAAGGAGAAAACATGCAAGGATCAAGACGAGATTTCCTCAAAAAATCTCTGAAGGTCGGCGCGGTAGGCGGAACTATGTTAGCCGCCGCAGCTATCGCAAAGCCGACTAGCGACGAGCTTGCTCCCGACGACAACGGCGTAGTCGTGGGTAAGTCGAACAAAAAAGAGGTGCTTTACAGAAAAAGCAAAGAGTGGGAATACTACTATAAGATCGCTTACTAAGGGAGAAAACCATGAGTGATTCACGTATAGGAAGACGCTCGTTTTTAAAACTTGCCGCTCTTGGTGCCGGTAGCACGATGGCATTTGGCGAAAACGAGACGTTTAGAAAAGCAACTAACGAGGAAATAAAAAATCCTTTTGAAGGCTCAAAAAAAGTTAGAACTATTTGTTCTATTTGTTCTGCAGGCTGCGGCATCGAAGCCGAGGTAAAAGACGGCGTATGGGTTCGCCAAGATATGGCGATGTTTCACCCGATCTCTCAAGGCAGCCACTGCTCAAAAGGTATCGATCAAATCGATCTAACCAAGAGCAAACAGCGCATAAAATACCCGATGAAAAAAGTAAACGGTAAATGGGAGAGAATAAGCTGGGAGCAAGCCGTAAACGAAATCGGCGATAAAATGCTACAAATCCGCAAAGAAGACGGTCCTGATAGCGTAGTTTTCCTAGGCTCAGCCAAATTTAACAACGAACAGAGCTATTATTTCCGTAAATTTGCGGCATTTTGGGGTACAAACAGCAACGATCACGTAGCACGCATTTGACATAGCGCAACAGTCGCCGGTGTGGCGAATACTTGGGGTTACGGCGCTATGACTAACCACTGCGGAGATATGGCTGCAAACTCGAAAGCCATCTTTATGATAGGCGCAAATTCGGCCGTCGCAAATCCGGTCGGCGGTATGAAGCATGCCCTTCAGGCTAAAGATAGAAATAACGCAAAACTAATCGTTGCAGATCCTAATTTTACGAAATCTGCGGCAAAAGCAGACCTTTATCTAAGGCACCGTTCGGGAACGGACGTAGCGTTAATCTACGGATTAATCCACATAATCCTTAAAAACGGCTGGGAAGATAAAGAATTTTTAGAAAATAGAACTTACGGTATCGAGGAAATTAGAAAAGAGGCCGAGCACTGGACGCCTGAGGTAACTTCGGACGTTACGGGCGTGCCTGTAGATAGGCTAATGCAAGCAGCGCACATAATGGCTCACAATAAGCCGGGAACGGTTATCTGGGCGCTAGGTATCACTCAGCACTCCGTAGGCACGTCAAATACGAGAATCTTGCCTATCATGCAGCTAATTTTAGGCAACATGGGCAAACCGGGCGGCGGCTGTAATATCTTGCGCGGTCACGATAACGTCCAAGGCTCTACCGATATGTGTAATCTCTCAGATAGTTTGCCGATGTATTACGGCTTAGCCGATGCGGCATGGAAATACTACTGCAAAGGTTGGGGCGTTGATTACGACGAATTTATTAAAAGATTCGCGGTTTCTACGAAAGAACCTAAACAAGGCGGTGCTCTGGTAAAAAATACCGTATTTGAAGAGTATTTTTATCACGATCCGCAAAATCCTGAGGATAGAAACTGGCGTAACGAAAAAGGCTGGTCGCTATCAAAATGGTGGCAAGGCGTCTTAAAAGAGGAAAAAACATATACTAGCGGTAAGCTTCGCGTTCTTTGGGTGCAAGGAACGGGTCTAACTTCTATGGCGCACTTAACTAAAATTCAACAAGCCGTAGATAAGCTTGACTTGCTAGTCGTAGCTGAGCCTTTCGTCAACGAAGTCGCGATTTTAAGCGATAGAAAAGACGGAATTTATATCTTGCCGGTCGCTACCGCGTTTGAAAACGAGGGACACCTAAGCTCTACGAATCGCTCCGGCCAGTGGAGAACTAAGGTGGTAGATCCACTTTACGAGAGTAAGCCCGATCAAGAGGTTATGTTTGCATTCGCTAAAAAATTCGGCTTTTACGACGAATACGTCCGCGGCATGAAGATGGGCATCGTGGACCGCGAGATAAAGCAGGTAAAAGACGACTTCGTATGGCCTGACGACGCGACAAACGAAATCGCTCGCATAGGAAATTCGATCGGATACGGCGGTAGAACGGCGGAGATGTTTAGAAGGCATCAGGCTAACTGGCAAAATTTCGATCCAGATACGTTAATGGGTATCGGCGGAGAAGTAAAAGGCGAGTACTACGGTAAACCTTGGCCTGCATGGGATACTAAACACCCTGGCACGCCGATACTTTACGATATGAGTAAGCCTTATACCGAAGGCGGTAGCGGATTTAGAAATCGCTTCGGCTTAGAGCATAACGGCGTTAGCCAGCTAGCTAGCGAGGATGCAACCTTAGTCGGCTCGCAGGTAAAAGGCGGCTATCCGCAAATAACCAAAGAAAATATCGAAAAAGTACTAGGCATCACTCTAACGGAAGAAGAAAAAGCAAAAATGGGCGCTAGCTGGAGTATGGACTATAGCGGACTTATCTTAGAAAAATGCCGCGAAAAAGGCGTAGTGCCTTACGGTAACGCAAGAGCTAGAATGATCGTTTGGGAATTCCTAGATCCGATCCCTAAACACCGCGAGCCTATCCACTCTCCGCGCTGGGATCTCGTTCAGAAATACCCGACCTTTGACGATCAGGCTAGAAATTTCCGCGTAGAGACTAAATTTAAAACCGAGCAGCAGGCAAAAGACTGGAGCAAAGAATTCCCTATCGTGTTTAGTACGCAGCGCGTAGTAAATTTAAGCGGTGCGGGAATGATAGAGCGAACCAGTAAATATCTAGCGGCGATAACGCCTGAGATGTTTGCTAACGTTCACCCTGAGCTTGCCTTAAAATACGGTATCCAAGATCGCGATATGATGTGGATACACTCTCCGCAAGGCACTAAGATCAAAGTCCGTTGCTACCACAGCTATATGGTAACTCCGGATAGAATTTGCATGCCGTATAACTTCGCCGGAGTTATGCAAGGCGTTAGCCTAGAAGACCGCTATCCAGAGGGCACCAAACCTTATACTATAGGCGAAAGCTTTAACACCGTAACCAACTACGGCTTTGATCCGGTAACTCAAATTTCAGAGTTTAACGCCGGTCTATGTAGGATAGAAAAAGCAGACGGAGAGGGCTTTAAGACCTTCTTCCACGAATACGGCGAAAACAATGCGCAAGGTAAAGAGGGAGCATAAAGATGGCAAGAATGAAATTTTTCGTAGATACGAACAGATGTATCAGCTGCTTTGGGTGTCAGGTCGCTTGTTCCTCTGCGCATGAGCTACCTGTGGGACTATATCGCCGCAAGGTTATCACGCTTTTTGACGGCATAGAGGGCAAAGAGCTATCTACTACGATAGCTTGCCAGCACTGCACCGACGCTCCTTGTGAACAGGTTTGTCCGGTGGATTGTTTTTACATCAGAGCCGACGGTATCGTGCTTCACGATAAAAATAAATGCATAGGCTGCGGATACTGCCTCTATGCGTGTCCGTTTGGCGCGCCGCAGTTTCCTAGAGACGGGGCGTTTGGCGTCAAAGGTTCTATGGATAAATGTACTATGTGTGCCGGAGGACCGGAGGAGACGAACTCTCACGAGGAGCGAGAGCTATACGGACAAAACAGAATGTCTGAGGGCAAAGTGCCGATGTGCGCCGCCGTTTGCGCTACAAACGCTCTACTTGTGGGCGACGCGGCCGAGGTTTCAAACGTATTTCGCAAGCGCGTTATGCTAAGACAAGCCGTCGCGATGCCGTAATAAATTTAGGAGCGATCTCGCTCCTAAATTTCTTTTCTAATTATCTCAAATTTTTAAAATTTAGTTACTTTCCTACTCGCCAAAATCAAAATTTAAAGAGATTTGATAATCAAAAAAAAAGCTTGTTGATACTATAGGTACTTGATAGCCGTTTTTATTTTCGCTAAAGTTTTTTAATGATAGAATACGCACACGAAACATATCTTTTTGGAGTTTTTATGACTAAAATTTTGAGATTTATATTCGCTTTATTTATCCCATTTGCGCTAAATGCAGCGGATACGGACTACACGCCTGAGATACAGAGTATAAAAGATTCATTCGTAAGTATCATGCAGCAGTATAAAGAGGGCAAGATCGACGAAGCCAAAACCGCTACGCAAAATGCGTATTTTGGACATTTTGAAAATATCGAAGCGGCGATCAGGGTAAATTTGGGGCAGAAAAAAGCCTACTCGATGGAGTCTAAATTCGGCAAAATCCGCAAAGCCATCATCGCCAAAAAATCGGTAGAAGAGATACAAGCCATAATGGACGATCTAAATAAAGAAATGGATGAGGTTTTGCCGGTTATAAACACCGGACATAAGCTAGTCGGCGAGTACTCAGATCCTAAAAACGCAGACGCCGCGCAGACAGCTAAAGCACCCGAAGCTAGCCAAACTACGGCTCAGCCTGCAAGTATCGCCGCTATAGAGCCGCACTGGCAAGTGGTTTATAACGACATAAAAACAGCCCTTAGCGCTGCGGGCGCGGCTTACGAAAAGGGCGATAAAGACGCAGCAAAACAGCAGATAAACAACAAAGCCAAATTTGAGCTATATCGCAACACGAAGTTAGAAGAGGCTATCCGTAGATTTATAGACGGCGGTCAGGGTATCGACGGCGACATCCAAAAACGCATGGGTTCGGCGATAATAGCGATAAACAACGATGTAGCCGCCGACGTACTAAAGTCAAATTTGGAAGAGCTTGATGCGCTGATATACGAAAACGTCGCCAAGCTACCTATGGACTCGGGCTCGCTAGCTACCAACGTAGTTTTGCCTGATAGCGCCGAGGATGACGCGGCTACTGATTTTGCGCCCGTCGTTGCCAACATAAAGGCAAAAATCGCCGATGCGATCAAACTTTACGCCGTAAAAGACGTAGATAAAGCTATGAGCGATGCGCAGGATATTTACTTCGACGAGTTCGAAGGTAGCGGCATGGAAAATAAAGTAGGCGCGATAGACGTCGGTCTAAAAACTAAGATAGAAGGAAATTTCGGCGAAGTAGTCGCGCTGATGAAAGCGGGCGTGAGCGTCGAGAGACTCCAGCAAGCAGCCGATAATCTAGGTGCAAATTTAGACGCTGCGCTAGAAAAAACAAGCGGCAGTAGCTCGCCTTGGGCGCTATTTGTTTACGCGCTTACGGTCATACTGCGCGAGGGATTTGAGGCGCTTATCATCGTAGCGGCCGTCGTGGCGTATCTGCTAAAAACCGGCAACGAAAAGCGCATGAGTATCGTTTACAGCTCGCTTGGCGTAGCGGTCGTGCTAAGCTTTGTTATGGCGTGGATTATGAATTTGATATTTGCCGGCGCTGCAGGTCAAAAAAGAGAGGTGATGGAGGGCGCGGTGATGCTTATCGCCGTGGGACTGCTCTTTTACGTCGGTTTTTGGCTACTCTCAAATGCGGGTGCGAAAAAATGGAGCAAATATATCCAAAGCCATGTCAGCGAGTCGATATCGGCTGGTTCTGCCAAGGCGCTTTGGTGGACGGTATTTTTAGCCGTATTTAGGGAGGGCGCGGAGACCGTGCTTTTCTATCAGGCGCTGATTTTCGACGCTAAAGATAGTGCGGGCTACTCGATGATAGCGCTGGGATTTGTAGTGGGGCTAGTCGTCTTGCTCGTTACTTACTACGTGTTTAAAATTTTTGCTATTAAAATTCCTATCAAGCCGTTTTTCTTGGTCACTTCGGCGATCATTTTTTATATGTCGATCGTGTTTGTGGGCAAGGGGCTTATGGAGTTCGTCGAGGGTAAAATTTTCGTTCCGACTAAGATCGAGGGCTTCCCGACTATCGAGTGGCTAGGCATTTATCCGTATTACGAGAGTTTGGTGCCGCAGGCTATCATGATAGCGGCGCTGATCATCGGCGTGATCATAATGAAAAATAAACAAGCCAAAGAGGCTTAAATTTAACGTTTCCGGCTTTGCAGGTTGCTGCGAGGCTTAAAAATAAATTTACAAACCAATTAAAGGAGAGAACATGAACAAATTTATTAAAACAGCTTTGGCGTTTAGCCTTGCTGCTTCAGTTGCCCTAGCAGGCGAGTTTCCTATCGGCGATCCGGTAGAAATCAACGGTATGGAGATAGCTGCTGTTTATCTAGAGCCGATCGACATGGAGCCAAAGGGCATCGACCTAGCTCCTAGCAAAGCCGACATCCACCTAGAGGCCGACATACACGCTATCGAGGGAAACAAAAACGGTTTTGCAGCCGGCGAGTGGATCCCTTATCTAAAAATTAATTACGAGCTAAAAAACCTAGATAACGGCAAAGTTAAAAAAGGCACATTTATGCCTATGGTCGCTCAAGACGGCCCTCACTACGGCGCTAACCTAAAAATGGATACGGGCGTTGGCAACTACGAGCTAAAATTTCATATAGAAAATCCTGAAAAACAAGGCTTCGGTCGTCACGCAGACAAAGAAACGGGCGTGGGTAAATGGTTTGAGCCGTTCACCACGACTTATAAATTCCAATATACCGGAGCGCCTGCTAAATAATTCGGGCTTAGAGCGGCTAAGTCCGCTCTGAATTTTATTCAAATTCTCAAATTACAGGGCTGATCATGTCTATATATTTCGTCCAAGTTATCTCATCGTTACTGGGATTTGTCCTTTTTGCAGCGTTAAACAACGACAAAAAGAGCCTAAAAGTGCTGTTTTTACCCTCGGTTTTGGGTATCGCAGCAGGCATAGTCGTTTTTAAGATCGCTAGACTCACGCTTCACGACGCGGGCGTTAAAATGGTATTTGACGCGGCTACTTTGATATTTTTGCTAGTTAGCGCGCTTTGGATTTTTATCAAATTTAACCCTGCAAAGATGATAACGTTTTTCGCCTTAGGCGCAGGCTACGGCTTAACCTATGCTCACGCTAGCGCGAATTTTCCGGTATTTGCCGGCGAGCTACTCGATACGCAGTCTATCATCAGCCTATTTTTGATGATATTTGCATTTTTGCTCTTGCTGATTTTGTTTTTCGTGGTTTCAAATTTAAAAGAATGCCTCTGCAAGCACGTGTTATGGACGTTTTCGCTTCTTTCGCTTGCGGTTTTGATAGTGCAAGCTATTTCAAACACGGGGCTTGAGTTTATGCGAGCGGGCATGATACCTACGTATCCGTGGGCGCTCTCGCTCGTGGCTAAGGGCATTTATTATACGACGTTTGCGCAGTATTTTTTCATCTTTTTAGTTTTGGTTTTGGCGGTTATAAATTTCAAAAAACGCCCGGCTCTGCTGGTAAAATCAGTCGTGGGCTCAAATAAATTTAGATTTAACAACGCGGCTAGAAATTTCATGGCGGCAAACTCAAAAAGCAGCGTAGCTATCGTCGTTACGGCTCTGATTTTCGGACTCTACTACGACCTGCACGCATCTAAACCGCCTGAGATCTCTGATCCTATCGTCGTAGAACCCGTAAACAACGAGTTTAAATTCGACGTCCAAGAGCTAGCCGACAATGAACTTCACCGCTACGCATACATAAACGACGAGGGCAGGGAGATAAGGTTTTTCCTCTTAAACCGCTTCGCCGACCGCGCTTCGCCGATCATCGTCTTTGACGCGTGCGCGATATGCGGCGACATGGGCTACGTTAAAAAAGGCGGCGATCTCATCTGCATCTCGTGCAACGTGCGCATTTTCTTGCCGTCAGTCGGCAAAGAGGGCGGCTGCAACCCGATACCTATGCCGTTTGAATTTGACGGCAAATTCGTGACCGTGACGCTAGATACTATCCAAAGCGGCGCGAACTACTTCTCAAAAGTCGTCGAAAAAACGGTGCTAGATCCGGTAAGCCGCAAAAAAGTAAGCAACATCGGCTCGAAATCTTATTTATACTACAACAGGACGTATTTCTTTGAAAACGAAAAAACTCAGGCGGAATTTGAAGCCAACCCTGAAAAATACGTCGATATAAACGGGACTTTAAAATGAAAAATATGCAACTAAGGCTCATAAAAAGCTCGATCACCGGCTCGAAGGTGCAAAAAGGAATGGCCTTTATCACCATACTTTTGGCGACGGTTTTGATCGCTTGTATGCTAAATATCACGCTAAAAATCGGCGATCAGATCGCTAGCGAGCTGCGCGGCTACGGCTCAAACATCGTCGTCTTGCCAAAAGGCGAAGCGCTAGCTATCGAGATCGAGGGTAAAAACTTCACCCCGCTAAAATCGCAAAACTACCTAAATGAAGAGGATTTGCATAAGGTAAAGGAAATTTTTTGGCGAAATAACATCGTGGCGTTTGCGCCGTTTTTAAACGGCGAGGTAAAAGACGCTAGCGGCGAAAAATACCAAATCACGGGTACTTGGTTTGATAAATTTGCAAACGTGGCCGACGAGCCCGAGTTTAAAACGGGCGTGAAAACGCTATTTGGCTTTTGGGCGGTCGATGGCAAATGGATAGAAGATGACGATATGCAAAACGTACTCGTAGGCGAAAATTTAGCCGCGAAGCGAAATTTGAGCGTCGGCGGCGAGCTAAATTTAAACGGTCGTAGCGTAAAAATCGCGGGCGTGCTAAAAGGAGCCGGCGAAGAAAGCTATAAAATCGTAACCTCGCTAAAGCTCGCCCAGGAGCTTTTAGGCAAGCCTGGGCAGTACTCAAAAGCCGAGGTTTCAGCGATGACGATCCCAGAAAACGATCTATCCGTCAAGGCCAGGCGAAATCTAGACAACCTAGATAGCGCCGAATACGATATGTGGTACTGCTCGGCCTATGTTAGCTCCATAGCCTATCAGATCGAGGAGAACTACGCGGGCGTAGCAGCCAAGGCGATGATGCAGGTAAGCGACGCCGAGAGTAATATCGTGAAAAAAATCCAAAGCCTGATGGGTATCGTTAGCGTCATCGCGCTTGCGGTTTCATCTATCGGCATTACTTCGCTGATGACCAGCGAAATTTACAGACGTAAAAAAGAGATCGGCCTGCTAAAAGCCATAGGCGCGAGCAACTTTGAAATTTACGCCCTTTTTGCGAGCGAAAGCCTAGTCGTGGCGTTTTTTGCGGGCATTTTGGGAGCGTTTTTGGGCTACGCGCTAAGCTACATAATCGCTTACAGTATCTTTGGTTACGGCATCGGCATCGCGTGGATCGTACTTCCGCTTAGTATCGCTTTTGCGCTTCTTATCTCGATCGCTGGCTCGCTCGTGCCGATGAGAAGCGTCGTCAAACTCTTGCCTGCGGAGGTGCTATATGATCGCAAATAAGGGCTTCTTTTATAACGTTATCTTTAAAAGCCTGCGCTTTGGCGCGGCTAGAGTGGGCGTCATCATCGTCTCTATCTTGCTTGGCGCGTGCGTGACGGCAGCGTTTGTAAACGTATATCTGGATATCGACTCAAAAGTAACCAAGGAGCTAAAAAGCTACGGCGCAAACGTGGTTTTTGCTCCTGCAGACCCAGTTAGCGACGCGGTAAACGAGGCTAAATTTAACGAAAAGATCGCCAAAATCCCAAGCGACAAGCTAATCGGACAAAGCGGATATCTTTTCACGCAGGTAAATATAGGCCCAACGACTGCTATCGCCATGGGCGTCAAATTTAGCGATCTAACGCGGGTTAAGCCGTTTTTGGAGGTCAAAGAGGGGCAGGGCATAACGCTTGATTTTGACGAGAGAAACGCGCTAATCGGCACCGATCTAGCCAAACAAAGCGGCTTTAAGGTCGGCGACACGATCGAAGTGAGACAAATCGGCGCGAATTCGGGCGAAAAGGTAAAAATCCGTGGCATCGTGCAAGACGGCGATAAAGAGGACTCGCTGCTCATCATCTCGCTACCTCTAGCGCAAAAGATAGCAAACGAGCCAAATACGCTAAACTATGCAGAAGCCGTGGTAGCGGGTAAATTTGACTACATAAGCGAGCTTGGCAAGAGCCTTAGCGACGAGCAAATTTCGGTTAAGCCCGTGGCTAAAATTTCAAAATCAGAGGGTCTAATTTTGGATAAGATTAAGCTTTTGATGGCACTTGTTAGCTTCGTCATCTTGCTCATCACTTCTATGTGCGTAAACACGACGCTAAGCGCGATTTTGTTTTCGCGCTCAAGGGAGATCGCGCTGCTTAGAGCGCTGGGGGCCAGCAAGAAAAACGTGTTAAATTTATTTGGCGTCGAGACCTTCGTCACCGCGTTTGCGGCGGCTTTTGCGGGCGCTATTTTAGGCTACGGCTTAGCGCAAATTTTAGGTTACGCGATTTTTGATTCGAGCATCGATTTTAGATTTATGAGTATACCGATAGCGATGGCGATCTCGCTCATTTTTGCGGGCGTGGCCTCGATCTATCCGATCAAACGGGCGCTAGAAAATAAGATGGCCGATATTTTAAGAGGAGAATAATATGCAGTACGCGATAAGATTAAACGGGATAGAGAAAAGATTCGGCGAAGTAAGAGCGCTAGAGAGCATTACCTTTGACGTAAACGCCGGCGAGTGGGTCAGCATAATGGGTCCAAGCGGTAGCGGCAAAAGTACGCTGGTAAATATACTCTCGCTGATGGACGAGCCAACCGCAGGCACGTACATGCTAGGCGGGGACGACGCTAGCAGGCTTAGCGACGAGGAGACGCTCAAATTTCGCCGCGAAAAGATCGGGCTGATATTTCAGCAGTTTCACCTCATCCCCTACCTAAACTGCGTCGAAAACGTGATGATAGCGCAGTACTATCACAGCAGCGTAGACGAAGAGGACGCTAAAAAGGCTCTCGAGCGAGTGGGGCTAGGACATAGGCTAGATCACCGTCCGAGTCAGCTTAGCGGCGGCGAGCAGCAGCGTCTTTGCATCGCGCGCGCCCTGATAAACGATCCTGATATCTTGATAGCCGACGAGCCGACTGGCAACCTCGATGAAGCAAACGAACGCGTAGTTTTAGAGCTATTTCAAAAGCTGCGAAGCGAGGGCAAAACGATCCTTCTCATCACGCACAACCCGGATCTTGGGCAGTTTGGCGACAAGATCGTCTATCTAAGGCACGGCAAGATGGAAAATATTCACTACGTGAGCGACGGCGAGCGTGCTCAGGCATGCGAGAGGCTAGCGAGCGAGCCAAAGGGTCAAACCGCCTTTGCAACGGTTTAAATTTGGGAGAATTATGATAAAAAAATATATATTATTAGTCTTTGCGGCGGCGATGATAGCGGGCTGCGGAAATAGCGGCTTTGACAAGCACCACATCAGCCTAAACTCGCCAAAGGGCGTGGATACGCACTATTTTCCCGAGGGCAGGCGGCTTAAAACAGACGGCAAGCCCTATATGCTCTTTTTCTTCGGCACTTCTTGCGGCGCCTGCGTAGCGCAAGCTCCGATCGTAAATGAAATTTACTCCGAGCTTAAGGACAAATTCGGCGTTTACGGGATATTTGGACCCAGCCTTGGCTTTGATAAAGATATCGACATGGTGAAGCACCATGGCATCGCCTACGACGTCATTAGTGATAAAATTTCGGTCGATTATTTTAGCAAAGCAGTCGGCGGCGTGATGGGCGTGCCCGCGATCTTCGTCTTTGACGGCGAGGGCAATCTCAAAAAGCGCTTCATTGGACTCACTCCAAAAGCCACTCTAGAAAACGAGATCAAGCTGATATTATAGATTTACTCAAACGTAAAGATTTAGTAGTAAAATACGTTTAAATTTGATCCTAAATTTGACTCGTCCGCGTTAAATTTGCGGCGGTCAAATTTGAATAAGGAGACGCGAAATGAAACTAAAAATTTTCTCTATTTTGCTATTTGCGATTTTTTTCGTAGGTTGCGGCGAGCCCCGCATGCCCGAGCTTTACGCTAGAAGCACGGTGCCTATTTTTATCACTAACGGCGACGTAAAAAAAGCCTCGCGCAGCGTCTATGTTTACTTTAAAAACTCCTGCGGCTACGCAAACACGCTAGAAAACACCGTGCGAAACAAGCTACTGCAAAACGGCTTTACGCAAAGCATGGATCAAAAGAGCGCTGACATCGTGATAATGGGCGATTTTGCGAGTTTGCAGCGTCTTGAGCGACGCGAACGCCCGCGCGCGTATATGAGCATGGGCTATGGCTTTGGCAGCTACGGGCGCGCGCGAAGTATGGGCTTTGGCATGCTTTTTGGCGACCCGTTTGACGACGATTTTTACGACAGGACGGATTATTATCTTTACAGAGCCTTTATCAGCGTCATGATCCGCGCAAACGGCAGCGAACAAAGAACCAATCTCGAGATCGAAAGCGGCCAAAATCTTTATTCGCCAAGTTATATAATCCCATACATAGAAGAAAAAGCGGCGACGCAGATACTCGGTTTCTTTTATCCTTAAACGGCTTGTCTCTTTGCTCTATACTTCGTTACTTTTAAATTTGGCTCGGTCATTACCGACAAGGTAACTCCCGTCGCCAAATTTAAAAGCGCCTCGTCTAGAACAAAAATACTTCGCCTTATCGTTTTACGCTCAAATTTGAAGATAAATTTGTAAATTTCGGCTTCAAATTTTATCAACCCAAACCCGCACCCTGAAAACGTCAAATTTAAATTTTCGGCGCTCCAGCACCAGATAAAACTGCGCATAGCGCAGCAACCTCTCACGTGCAGTGGGGTTAGAGAGGGCTTGGGAGAGGAAGGGGCGACGCTTCGTAAGTAGAATCCCCTTCCTCTCCCGAAAAAAAAGAAAAAGGGAGCTATTTTGCTAGCTTCGCTCGCAACTGCTAGCGCAGCGTAATTCAAGCCCCTTTCTTCTCAACAAAAAAGATTAAATTTAATGCATAACGCCAAATTTAACCAAACCAAATTTAGCATCTTAAAGGTGCGGGTCTCGGTGCGTAAAATTTGTCGCCGTCTACAAACAAAACCGCGCGAAATTTATAAATCTTATCTTAATGAAAATCAGGAAATATTCAAATACCTTTCTATATAATTGTGATACGAAAAATCAAAATTATCATAAAGGATTTGAAATGAGATTAGCTATCAGTCTGGCTGCGGCTACGACGGCGCTATTTGCAAACGGCGCAAATCCCGACGTCATAAAGCCGATAAAGGATTTTACGCCTCCGCCGCCGTATACGCCAAACGTCGCCCAAAGCGCGTTTCCCGAAAATCAATTCGACCGCACGCCCAGGGACGATTATTTTTTCGTGACGGATTTGCTTGATAATTCGATGGATAAATTTCACGTCGCGGGCGGATTTTACGGCAGGACGTTTTACGGCTCGGGACTTTTTAAGTACCGCGGTGCAAATTTCTATACGATTTTAAACGCGAACTTTTCTAAAGCCAACCGCTACAAAGACGGCGGCGGCAGAGAGTGGAACTACGGCTACGCTAGGCAAGGACAAAGCGCGGTCGTGGGTTTCGTTCCTAGCGAGCTAAGCGAGTTTAGATTTACGCTCGTGCACGACAATATCGACGACGACAAGCAGCCTCACCATCTCATGGACGCCGTCAAGACCGAGCGATACGTCGGTAAATTTAACGCTCGCATCGGTGTAGAGGATCTATCAAATACGCTAAATTTCGAGCTGATGCTGCGCGACGTGAGCAGAAACGCCGACAACTATCATCTAAGGAGCGCGGCGCAGACGGTCAAGGTCGAACTGGATAGAAAAATCGTGGACGCCGAGCTAAAATACGACGCGGACTTGGGCGACTTTCACAATCTAGCCGGCATCGGCTATCAGCATGATAACCACGAGGGCAAAAGGTACGTAAAACAGCCTAGCGGCTGGGTTTTTAACGGCTATAGGTTTGCCGACGTGACAAATAAGCGAACGAGGATTTTTGATACGCTGAGTTATAAATTTAGCGACGCTCACAAGCTTAGCCTTGCTCTAAACTACGACTGGATGAAGTCAAATTTAAAGGGATTAAACGAGCCCTATTTCTCGCCCTCCGCACCGCTTAGGACGGTAAAAGGGCTTATCCGCAGCGTTTATGGATATGATTTTGACGGTAGCGTCAAGCAAGACGGCCTAAGCGCCAGCCTAAAATATGACTTTACTCCAAACGAGCTAGATAGCTACTACGCGGCGCTTGAGAGCTTGCAGCGCATACCCGGCAACATGGAGCGATTTAACACGCTTTACGGTCCGATGAATAACGGCTGGGTGAGCAACCCGCTGCTAAAGCCCGAGCGTCACAACCGCGTAAATTTGGGCTTTACTTACAAGAGTGAATTTTATAAAGATTACTTAAGCTCGCGTCAGGGCGAGGATAGCTTTAGCGTGGGCGGGTACTTTATCGCAGACGACGCGCAGGATCTGGTTATCTACGATCGCCGTCACTCTGCCGCGGCCGCGCCAATGAATAAAAACGCCGTCATCACGCGCAACGTCGATGCTAGAATTTATAGCGTAAATTTGCGCGGCGAGTATAATTTCGCGCGAAATTTCGGGTTAAAAACATCGTTATTTTACAACTACGGACAAAACAAAACCGACGGCAGACCGCTCTATCAAATTCGCCCGTTTGAGGCAAATTTGGCCTTTGATTACAAAGACTACGCGAGCTTTGGCAGCTACAACATCGGCACTGCGGTGCGCTACGTAGCAAAGCAAAATAGAGGCGATTTTGATAAATCCACCGGCTTTGGCATCGACAAGCGTGAAGCGGCTAAGAGCTTTACGACGATGGACGTTTACGGCGGATTTGAGTTTAAAAACAGCTGGGGCGTGAGGCTTGGCGTGACGAATATCTTTGATAAAGATTACGCCGAGTTTATCAGCGGCGAGCACGTAGGGGCGCTGGATCCTGATCCGGTGGTGCGTGCGCCGGGGAGGGCGGTGTTTGTTAGCTTTCACTCTAGCTTTTAAAATTTGATCGGCGGCTTGTCTTTTTGCTCTATACTTCGTTGCTTTTAAATTTGGCTCGGTCATTACCGACGAGGTAACTCCCGTCGCCAAATTTAAAAGCGCTTCGTCTAGAACTTCTTGAAAAGCTACGAGCGTAGCGAAGTAGAAAAATACTTCGCCTTATCGTTTTACGTTAAAATTTGAAGTCAAATTTGCAAAATTTACCCACCGAGACCCGTACCGCAAAAACGTAAATTCAAATTTGCGACGCTTTGCTTGTAAGGCAAAGCAGTGTCGCCACTTCTAACGTGCAGTGGGGTTGGAGAGGGCTTGGGGGAGGAAGGGGCGACGCTTCGTAAGTAGAACCCCTTCCTTCCCCAAAGTAAAGAGAAAGGTGAACGCCAAAGGGAGCTACTTTGCTAGCTTCGATCGCAACTGCTAGCAGAGCGTAATTCAAACCCTTCCCTCTTAGCAAGAAAGTAAAAGTTGAAAGTCGTTTTATTAAATTTGCAATTTGCCGTCCAAATTTAATGAATTAAATCAACAAAAAACCAAGATTTAAATCAAGATTTTTGATTTAAATCTTAGGTATAATTATCAAAAATAAGTTGAGGTAAGCTCAAATTTGCCTCGAGTAAATTTAGTATTTTCGCGGTGCGGGTCTGGGTGGGTCAAATTTAGCCGTCAAATTTTACGATCAAATTTGACGCCTAGGGGCGAGCCGCGAAGCGAAACGAAATAAAATTTAAAATCTTAATACAAGGAGAAAGTTATGAATAGACGAGGATTTTTAGGACTCGGCGCGGTGCTGGGCGCGACTACGATGGCTCCTAGCCTTTTTGCGAAGGAAAACTTTACGATGTGGGGCGCGCCTGCGATCCCTAGCGTGATAATGGCCGTAGCAAGCATGCAAGGCGAGCTAGCCAAGACGCACGACGTGAAGCTGCGCATCTGGAACACTCCGGACGTCCTGCGCGCGGGCGTGGCTAGCGGCGATATCAAGGTCACTATGTCGCCCTCAAACGTCGCTGCGAACCTGCGAAATCAGGGGTTAAATTTCGCAATGTTAAATTTGCTTACGCTAGGCGTCATGAACGCGATGATAAAGGACGAGAGCATCAAGACGCTAGAGGACTTCGTCGGCAAAAAAATAATAATGCCGTTTAAAAACGATATGCCCGATCTCGTGCTACGCGCGCTTTGCAAGAAACGCGGCATAGACGCGAGCAAGCTTGACATCACGTACACCCAGACTCCGCCTGAAGCGGTGGGGCTGTTTATCCAAAAGGACTACGACGTGCTTATCGTGCCGCAGCCTCTTAGCGAAGCGACGATTTTGCGCGGTAAAAAAGCGGGCGTAGCTGTGCATTACGGGCTTGATTTTCCTAAAACTTGGGGCGAGAGCTTTAATGCCAAGCCATACATCCCGATGGCGGGTATCATCGTAAACGTGGACTACTACGAGGCAAATCGCGCGCTTTTTGAGACGCTACACGCCGATCTAACGAGCGCGCTAAAATGGATACTAGAGAACAAACAAAGCGCGGCTAAAATCGGTGCCGAGTATTTGCCGGCTCCTGAACCTGCGCTAGCCGGGGCTTTTGATAAAGCAAATTTAACCGTAACAAAGGCGCATGAGTTGCAAGACGACGTAATGGCATTTTTTGAGCAAATTTTTGAGTTTAATCCAAAGTTGCTCGGCGGTAAAATGCCTTATAAGAGCCTGTTTTTATGATACTCGTCGATAACGTCAAAAAAGACCGAGGCGCGTTTTTGAAGGTCGCAGACTACCTTTGGGGCGGCTTTAGCGGATTTGCGACGATCGCGCTTATCATCGCGCTTTGGCAGATCGGCAGCGAGCTGGGAGGGGAGTTTTTGCTTCCGGCTCCGCAGGCTGTTTTCGTGCGGGCGTACGAACTTTTGGCGGATTATAAAAACAGCGAGATAAACATCACTCTCGTGCGCTCGCTAGTAGGCGTCGGCACGGCCTGTGCCATCGGTATCACGCTGGGGTTGGTTGCCGGAGCATATAAAAGCTTTGCCGCGTTTTTAAAGCCGGTTATCACGACGCTGCTTTCTATGCCGCCTATTATTTGGATCGTTTTAGCTATATTTTGGTTTGGGTTTGGAAACGCGAGCACCATCTTTACGATCATTATCACGGTTTTGCCGCTAACCTTTGCTAGCTCGATGGTCGGCATGATGAGCGTGAGCGAGGAGCTAAAGGAGATGTTTGACGCCTATAAACTAGGCGTTTGGAAAAAAATTCGCCACCTTTACGTTCCGCACCTAACCAGCCATATCATCAGCTCGCTAAGCGTCGCCGTGGGCATGGGCGTAAAGATCGTCATCATGGGCGAGCTGCTAGGTGCAAACGACGGCATGGGAGCCAAGATCGCGAGCGCTAGAGTGATGCTAGATACCACCGAAGTGATGGCCTACGTCGTGCTTACTATCGCTATCATTATGCTTTTTGAGTACCTGGTTATCGAGCCGCTAAAGATCACGCTAATGCCGTGGAAAAGGTAGTTTGCTATGCTGGAACTTCAAAATTTAGAATACGAAATTTTACGCGACAAGGTCGTGCGTGATTTTAGTTTAAAGGTCGGCGCGGGCGAAGTAGTGACGCTATTTGGCGCGAGCGGGTGCGGTAAAACCACGATCCTGCGCCTGATATCGGGGCTTATCGATCCGCGCAAAGGTAAAATAATCAATAAATTTAACAAAACAACCTATCTCTTTCAGGAAAATCGCCTGCTCGAGTGGAAAAACGCGCTCGAAAACGTACTGCTTGTGATGGACGAACCCGATGAAAAGACCGTGCTAGAGCTCTTTGCTAGGCTTGGGCTAACAGAGAAAGACGCGCTAAAGTACCCTGACGAGCTAAGCGGCGGTATGCGCCAAAGAGTGGCTTTCGTGCGGGCGATCGTGACAAAGCCTGATTTACTGCTGATGGACGAGCCGTTTTCGGGACTTGATTATGATATGAAAGAAATCTTGATAGATATCGTCGCGCGTCGCGTCGAGGATGGCATGAGCGTCGTGCTGGTGACTCACGACAGGATGGAGGCAGCCAGGATGTCTAGTAAAATTTGCTTTTTAGCAAGTAAGGGTGCGGTGATCGAGCGCGAGCTGGAGCTAGAGCGCGCCTTTTCGCAGCGTGATTTTGCCTATGCTAGCGGCGTGATAGACGAAAATTTTAAAGGAAAAATTTATTATGATTAACGACTTTTTCACCCATCCGATGAGAATTTTTTTCCTTACGAGTGCGGTTTGCGCGGCGCTGGGCGGGGCGATATTTTTTACGCCCGTAGACTTCGTTAGCTGGCATAAATTTATCTTTTTGCACCTGGTTGCGGCCCTTGCGTATGCGGGATTTTTGCTAACGGGGCTAACGGACTGGACGAATTTTGGCGGTGGGCTAAAAAAGCACGCCTACGTTATGTTTTCGTTTTTTGCGGCGAGTTTTTTTAGCGCGTTTTTTAGCCTGTTTACGGCTCATTTTTTTATGGTGCTTTTTTGGGCGTATCTGGCGGGGCTTTGCGTTTATATGATCTGGCTTGATAGAAACGACGATCAGCTGGGCGTTTTAGCATTTTTACTCGGCATTTTGGGCTTTGAGATTTATTATCTGCTTAGCGGCGAGGAGAGATTTTTAAATTTACAAATCCACCTGCACGTTATCGCGATCTTGCTTATATCTTTTCGCGTTAGCGTCGTGCTTGGCAAAGAGGCGCTAAACCGCGAGCCGGGCATGCAAGACGCGGCTTTCGTGCCAAATTTCGTCTATAAAAACATCGCGATCGTTAGCGTTTGCGCGTTTTTGTTAGTTAGCTTGTTTTTTGAAGGCAGCAAGGCAGTAAATTTTACCGCGATAGCCTGCGGTAGCGCGATTTTAGCCAAGCTAAAAGAGTGGCATTACAAGGAGCTTTTGCGTCATAGCTTCGTGATTTACTACTACCTGATGCAGCTTTTGCTGGCAGTAGCTTATATCGGTTATGGCGCGAGCGGAATTTTGGGGCTTGGGCTAGAGACAAATATGCTGCACGTCATCGCGCTAAACGGCATTATTTTTAGCATTATGCTTATCTTTAACATCGCGGGTCTGCGCCACAGCGGGCAGGAGCTTGAGTTTTTGCGTCTTAGTAAGATCGCCTTCGCGCTTGTCATTGCAGCAGGCGTTTGCAGAGGCTTTTTAGCTTACGTTTGGAGCGGATTTTACATCCATCTACCGGCGACCTTTATCGCCGTAGCCTTCGCGCTTTGGTTTATTGATTTTTATAAAATATTTAGAGATAACGAGTTTAGCGACGATCCGGAGTAGATTTATTTTACGGATTAAATTCGACTTATTTTATCGCCGTAGAATTTTGCCTAAATAATGCCGAATTTAACCCTCCGAATAAAACAAATCGCCGTATTTGCCTTGCAAAGCCGTATCGCATTTCGCGGCTTTTTCGAGCAATCAAATCGACAAACGAAAAAGTAAAATTTTACGCACGGAATCCCTTTAAATTTTCGCGTTATCATAGCCGTTAAAACCGAAAATTTATATTAACTTCGCTAAAATCGTTTTTTAGCGACAAAAATACGAAAGGAACGGCCGTGGCGCTACGAAACACTCTGCACTATCTGCTTTTAAGCGAATATCTAAATCCGCAAACGTTACAAAAATTAAACAAAGAACAAAGTAAATATAAAAACTCCTACAAAACGACGCCGGATAAATTTACCGATGATTTTTGGCATTATTTAAAGCAAATGAAAAGCGTCTCGGAGCTTGCAAAAAGCGGAAACAAAAGGAAGTTAAGCATCGAAATTTACGGCGGGATTTTCGAGCTGGACGAGATAGCAAACGAGATAATAAAACAAAATCCGAATTTACAAACTAGCCAATTTCGTCAAAGTCAAAATCAAAAAGCCACGACTTATTTTGTAAAATTTACGGGCGATTTATCCGTCAAAAACAAAGAGGAAAAAGTTAAATTAAGCACGCTCGTTAGCGAGCCCGATTTTAGCGAGCAAGATACTAAAAAATTAGAGCCCGTATGCGGCGTAAATAGCGGATTTAACGTTGATCTAAATAACGTATTTTTATCCACCGCGCCTTGGGCGACGGCAAATTTTAGCAAACCGCAAAATTTAGATTATAAAAATTTCGAAGCTCTAAAAGATAGCATAAAAGCCCAGATAGAAGCGCTAGGCAAAAACGAACGAAGTCTGTGCGAAATGGTAAAATTTATCCACGGCGAGTTTAAAAAGCAGTTGAATTCGCCGCTAGTAAGCGACGATCTTCGAGTAAATATCTGCCTAGAAAGCGGCGTAAAAAGTAGCAGCGACTTGCTTAATAGTTTTTATTTGGGCGAGATTAGTCTGGCTCTAAAAGAGGGCTTAAATAATAAAAATTTACAAACGATTTTTGACGAAACGGGCGAAAACGATATAAAAATAGGGCGCATAGATATGAGAGATAGCGCGAATTTTGATACCGTTTTTTCGATGCTAGAACCCAAAAACTACCCGCTAGGCGCGTTTGCTAGCGAATATATGCTAATTTACTCGCAACAAATCGCGGTAAATAATATAATGAAGCTTTTTAACGAGAAAAAAGGCGGCATTTATAGCGTGAACGGGCCTCCGGGCACGGGCAAAACGACGCTCTTAAAAGACGTGGTCGCCGGCGTGATCGTGGAGCGAGCAAAGGTTTTATCTACGCTAAAAGAAGACGAAATTTTCGAGCGCGGCGTCAAGCTAGACGGTAGCCAGTACCCAGACTTTTATCCGCTAAATCCCAAGCTAAAAGGCTCTGAGATCGTCGTGGCCTCGTGCAATAATAAAGCCGTAGAAAACATTAGCGCAGAGTTGCCTAAGCTTGATAGCGTAGATAAGGCGTATTTGGGCGAGCTTGATTATTTTAGGATGCAGGCTACGAGGCTGCTATCGGCGGGCGCCTGGGTAGAGTGCCAAAAAAGCCAAATTTCGCAGCCTGCCTGGGGGCTAATCTGCGCCACGCTAGGCAATAGCGGCAACGTAAGCGATTTTAAAGAAAACTGCCTAAACGACTTTTTTATCAATCAAAACCACCCGGAATTCGATGTTTTAAAAACGCAAGGCGCGATAACGAGCTTTAACGATAAATTTAAGGTCGACGGGCTCGTAAATTTACTCAAATTCGGCAAACAAAGCTATGATTTTAAACTAGCGCAAAAAGAATTTAACGAAGCGCTGAATACCGTAAATACGCTACTAGCTCTACTAGATTTCTCTACGCAAAAGTCGCTAAGCGCGCAGCAGAGTAAAGAGGAACGCGAAAATAGCTCGCCTTTTATGGCGGAAAACGGCATAAAAACCGCTGTCGCGCAGGCTAGGATAAACGTCTTTATAAAAGCGCTAAATTTACATAAAGCCGCTATATGGTCGCAAAAGGCGAAATTGGGCACAAATTTGGTGGCGTTTTGCGAGCTGGGTAAATTTAAAAAGAAAGAGCAGGTAAGGGAAATTTTAAAATCGCTATTTTTCGTCGTTCCTGTCGTTAGCTCGACGTTTGCCTCTTTTGGGCGGTTTTTTAGCGATTTTGGCGAAAACGATATCGGGCTTTTACTAGTAGACGAGTCGGGTCAGGCAAATATCTCAAACGCCGTAGGCGCGCTATATCGCTCCAAAACGGCGGTAATAGTAGGCGACCCGTTGCAACTAGAACCGGTAGTAACTCTACCCGAAAATTTAAACGACGTGCTGCTTGGCTATACCGAGGCATCTAGGGAGTTTAACGTAGCGACAACTTCGCTGCAAGCATGCGCGGATAAAACTCAAAAAATAGGCGCCTATATCGGTCAAACCTGGGTCGGCTCGCCGCTCATCGTGCATAGACGCTGCGATAATCCTATGTTTAACGTCGCAAACGAGACGACGTACGACTGCGCTATGGTCTGGGGCAAAGGCAAAAATAAAAACTCGCTCGCCAAAGCGACAAGCTGCTGGATAGATATAAAAACGAGCGTTTGGAGCGGCAACGGCAGCGAGGCCGAGCTGGCGGCGGCGGATCAAATTTACGAATCGCTAAAAACGCTAATCGGCGCAAATGCAAGCGAGCATATAAAAATCATAACGCCCTTTACCGACGTCGTAAAGCAAAGCACGGCCTTGCAAAAACAAGGCAAGATACAAATCAGGGCAAACACCATCCACACCATGCAAGGGCAAGAAGCCAAAGTCGTTATCTTTATCCTAGGCGGAGCTAGCGCGGGCGCAAGAGCATGGGCGTCGGCAAAGCCTAATTTACTAAACGTAGCTCTAACGCGCGCCAAAGAGTATATCTATATCGTCGGCGACAAGGACGCTTGGGGCGGACTAAACTATTTTAGCGTTGCGGCTAGAGAAATTTAAGAATAGAAATTTAAACGAAATAGCGATAAAATTATAATTTAAAATTTAAAGGAGCATAAATGTCAAATATCTTAATCATAGGCGCGGGCGGCGTGAGCCAAGTCGCGACCGTAAAATGCGCGATGAACTCGGACGTTTTTAGCAAGATCACCCTTGCTAGCCGCACAAAAAGCAAGTGCGACGCGATCGCTAAGTTTATCAAAGACCGCCTAGGCGTGCAGATTGATACCGCCCAGATCGACGCTGACGACACCGACGCGGTCGTAAATTTAATCAAAAAAACGGGTGCCGAGCTACTTCTAAACGTCGCACTGCCGTATCAAGACCTAACTCTTATGGACGCGTGCTCTCGCGCTGGCATCCCATACATCGACACCGCAAACTACGAGCATCCAGACACAGCTAAATTTGAATACAAGCTGCAGTGGGCGAAGGACGGCGAGTTTAAAGCTGCAAACACGATGGCGCTGCTAGGAAGCGGCTTTGATCCGGGCGTGACCAACGTATTTTGCGCCTACGCGCAGCAAAATCTCTTTGACGAGATCCACGAGATCGACATCCTAGACTGCAACGCGGGCGATCACGGATATCCGTTCGCGACGAATTTCAACCCCGAAATCAACCTGCGCGAAGTAAGCGCAAAGGGCCGCTACTGGGAGCGCGGCGAGTGGAAAGAGACCGAGCCGATGGAAATAATGTTCAAGTGGGACTACCCGAAAGTCGGCGTCAAAGATAGCTACCTGCTCTACCACGAGGAGCTTGAAAGCTTAGTTAAAAACATCAAAGGACTAAAACGAATCCGCTTTTTTATGACCTTCGGACAGAGCTACCTCACGCATATGAAGTGCCTAGAAAACGTCGGCATGCTGCGTATCGACGAGGTCGAGCATAACGGCGTAAAGATCGTGCCGATACAGTTTCTAAAGACCTTGCTACCTGACCCTGCGAGCCTCGGTCCTCGCACGAAGGGTAAAACCAACATCGGCTGCGTAATACGCGGTCTAAAAGATGGCAAAGAGCGCCAAGTCTATATCTATAACGTCTGCGACCACGAGGCTTGCTACGCCGAGACGGGCGCGCAGGCCGTGAGCTACACGACAGGCGTGCCTGCGATGATCGGCTCGATGATGGTCGCAAAAGGCATCTGGAGCGGAAAAGGCGTCTTTAATATGGAAAATTTCGACGCCAAGCCTTTCATGGATGAGCTAAATAAGCAGGGCTTGCCGTGGGAGATAATCGAAATGAAGCCAGGAGAAAGATATGAAGTTTAGCTAGCGGCTTGTCTTTTTCTACTTATACTTCGTTGAAATTTGATTTTTAATGCTCACGTATCACATATACGCTCCGCTTAAAAATCAAATTTCGCCTCGTCTAAGCGAAAAATACTGCGCCTTATTTTGGTGGGTATATTTAAATAGATTTGAAATTTTCGCCCTGCGACAGACTATATGTCTAGTCTTGGGACGAAATTTGCTTCTTCTATTTAGCTACGAGCGTAGCGACGTAGAAAACATTTAAAATCATCTCGCGATACTTCGCCTTATAATCTTGCATTTAAATTTTACTCGGTCACGTATTTTATATACGCTCCCGTCGTAAAATTTAAATCCGCCTTTATTAAGGTAAAAATACCGTGCCTTGCCCTACTGCGTTTAAATTTCTAGTTTAAATTTTGCACCGCTTGCATCCAAATTTTACATCAAATCTAAGTTAAGCTTACGTGTCGAAAAAACGTTTAAATTTAGCTATAATCGCGTAAATTTTATCAATAATTTGAGTCGCCAAAGCCAAAAATCAAATTTGATGCCGGAGGCCGGGTCAAATTTTGATTTTTTATCTACCGTAAATTTATCCTTAAATTTAAGCCCGTATGTTAAAATCCAAGCTAAATTTAGGAGAAAATATGAAGCAAATCACGATGCAAGAAGCCCTAGATGCGGTAAGCGCGCGATACTGCAAGGGTCATCGCTACGAAAACGTCGCGCTAAGCGATGAGATGGTGCGCCGTATCTGCGAGGTAAAAGGCCTCGTAAATATGAGCTTTGCGGCTACGGCTATCACGGACGCGTCGCTTGAGTATTTAGCCAGGTTGCCTAAGCTTTCGTATCTATCTTTAGAAAATAGCGAAAAAATAAGCGGCGAAGGCTTTAGATGCTTTGCGCGGCACGCCAAACTAAAGCACATCGACGTCCAAAACGTCGGCATTACCGACGAGGGATTAAAGGCGATCGCGCAAATCCCTAGCCTAAAATCTTTACGCATCGTAGATACGCGCGTGAGTTTTGCCGGGCTGCTAGCCGTAGCGGACGCAAAAATCCTATTTCATATCGGCGGCGAGCGCTTTAGCAAGGAGCAGATCGCTAAATTTGAGCAAGCGCAAAGAGATTTCCAAGGTAGCAAAAACAGGCCGGATCCGCAGGATGCTGCTGCGGCGCAAAGCGCGCTTTTGGAGTTTTTCGCGGCTATGAGCGAATGGGAAAATTTTGCCGCCCGCAAAGCTTATGGCGAAAATAAAGACGAGGCGGGGCGCAGGCTTGATGAGCTCTTTGCCAGCTACTGCACGCCTGCTAAGCGTAGCGGTTATCGCCGCGAGTTCGTCTGGTTTTCGCAAGCAGACGGCGGCACCTACGGCGGATACGAGCTAACGGACGTTGAGAGCGAAACGAAAAATAAATTTTACGTCTATGCCAAAGACGCATACGGTTTTGCGCGGCGTTTTTTGCTCATACGCAAGGGCGGACGCTGGCTCGTAGATAAGCAGCAAGACATGGACGGCGGCTGGAAAAACTGCGGGTTATAAAATGCGCTAGGCGGTTTAACTCGGGCGCTTTTTGGCGTTAGGCGTCTCAAATTTCGGCTTTAAAATTTTAAAAATTTCGTGCGTCGTATATCACGGCGTCATCGTCGCCGGTAGACTGCACGAGGATGTATGCTAGCTCACGGTCTAGCTTGCCTTTTTTAAATTTTACGTTTAAAACGCTAATTTTACGGACCGCGCAAACGCCCGTTTGCTTTATAAATTTGCCTCCTTGCAAAGCAGGCCGGTTAATGAGCAAAACCGGCCGAATTTGATCTAAAAAGGCAAGACTACTCCGCCGCCTGCGGTTTGTTTAACTACGTTATCTTCGCGTCCGCCGGCATCGGTGCCGACCTTTGGCGAGCCGATATTGGAGCCTTGGACTAGGCGGCAGATATCACCGGCCTTAGCGCTACCGGAGACTAGCTTTAGATAGCTCATCTTAGGCGTTACGCGCGTAACCTCGGCCTTAGCGGTCATAGTCTCTTCTTTTCCGACGACTTCTTTGGTGTACGGGTCGATTACCGTTTGACCCAGAGAATACACCTCATAAACGTCTCCTTGCCTTAAATTTTGCGCGATAAGTATCTCATCGCCGGAGACGCTAGAGATTTTTAGCGGGTAGATGCTGGCTATGATTTCATCGGTTACGGCTTTTGCTATGTCTTGGACGGCTAGAGCGTAGGCATGGTCGCCTTTGACGCTAAAACTAGCGGCTATATCGTTTGAAAATTTAACCTGCCTAGTCGCCATAGCTAGCACTCTGTAGTGGATACGCGCGCTAGCCTTTTTGCCGCCTGCCTTGCCCGTAGTTATGGTGCTTGCCTTGCCTTCGCTAAGGCTAAATTCCTCCAAATCAAAAACCAAGAGATAATCCGCGCCCAGTACGTTTCCTAGCTTCAAAAGCTCTTCTTTTTCGGCATTGCCGCTGCTAAGTACGGCTTTTTCTCGGTAATACGCATCGCCGTTTTCTCTGTCTAAAACCGTAAATTTACGCGTCTTGGTTATCGCCGTTACCAAAGAGCGAGTTATGTCGTCCGCGACTCGGATACTGCTTTTGTATTCGCCGTTTACCTCAAACGAAAAATCCGATACGTAGCCCGGCATAACCGCTAGCCTGCGGCGATTATTCGGATCAAGGCCGGGAGTTTTATATTTTTTTGAGACGCTGGTTTTTTTGATCTCTACGGCAACGTTATAGCCGTCCGGAGTCCTTACGTTTTTTAAAACCTCATACGAGTCGAATCTCCCGCCGGTTTGCTTTGAAATTTGATCGCTATAAATTTTTTCAAAATCCCTATCTTTACCGTCTTGGATCGAACTTGTCAGCATAAAAGTACTAGCGCTTAGCTTCACGCCGTTCATCTTACCGACGGCATCGGCCAGAGCTTTACTTAAAGCCTCGTCGTAGCTAGCCCCGTAACCTTCGCCGTTAGCGGTGCTTACATTAGTTTTCGTTATAACTTCGGCATTTAGCAAAGATACGAAAAGAGTAAAAGCAAAAATTATCTTTTTCATGATCGCCGCCTAAAAATCGTCTACGCTTAGATTATTGCTTTTCTTGACTCCGGGAGTCGCTTTTTTATTACTTTTTTTCTCGTTAGTTTGAGTTTTTGGGTTAAATTTTTCATTTGCCGCCTCAATACTATCTCTTGAGTAATATCTAATTACGCCCACGACCTCGTAGTCGTCTTTATCCACGCTCCAACTTCTTACGTCTTCGATGCCGCGTAAATTCATAGACGATGAACTACTAAATTCCTGCGACATCTCTTTTATGATGGCATTTGTTTTTTTCTTTTCCGGCGCATTATAGTTCGTAACGTCGTTTTCTCTCGCAGCCTTCATCATAGCTTGTACGGTTTTTTGCTGCACCTTAGTGTCTTTGATAAAGGCATTGACGTTAGAATTTAAAAAATTAGACATAAATTTATCCGCCATACCGCGAGCTCTTTCGCTACTTTCCTTTCGGTAGTCTGCGTTCATCCCTTCTTCTTTAATAAAAGAATCCATACCGTAAGCTAATAAACTAGGGCGGCAGTTTTCGTTGTAGAAATATTTCAATCCAAAGGTGCTTAAAAGCTCTTCGTCGCTAAGCGCATCGGCTACTTCCGTAGGATCTTTACATTGCTCTTTATTTTCCGTCTTTTTAGATTGTCTGCCTTGTTTTAAATCCCTTGCTAATTGGATAGATTTTTCCGTAGTGTAGGCTAATACGCCTATCTCGATTTCGCCGTTATCTTTAGTAACGATAAAATTTGCATACGGCACAAGACCTTCTATGCTATCAAAACCGCTTTTAACAAAGCCGTCTGAATAAGCTTTGTTAAATATATCTTTACTTACTTCGACCTCTAGCCTTTTTTTCTCCGCTTCCGGCTTATCTTGCACGGCTTTAGAGATTATACCGAATACTATGCCAAACACTCCGTCCATGTCTTGTTCGGCTTGCATTTGGGTTAATCTTTCGTCCGATTCCTTTTTTAACTCATCTTGCAAAATCGTATCCGGTACGGTTTTATTATAGTAGCTATAGGCTTCTTTAACGGCGACACTGCCGGCCTTTGACAACGCGACCTGAGCTTTTAGCTCTAAAATAGCTTGATTATAAGCGCTAGTTAGATAATCATAATACTGTGGATCGTCGGTTCCTACGTCTATAGACGCCGTTTGTTTGTAGACGGTTGCTTTTATGCCGTTTTTCTTGGCTTTTTGCTTTAGTTCTTTTTCGGCATCGTTTAGTAGCTTTTGCATATTTTCTTTTTTAGGTTTTTGTGCGTCGTTTACCGTTTGGGATATCTTTTGATCGTCTATGCTCTCTAGTTGCTCGCTTTGTTCATTTGCTTCTTGCGCATAACTTAAATTTAACGTCAAAGCCGCAGCTACCGCCAAACTTAAAAATTTGATATTCATATTTTTCCTTTAGTTACCAGCTTACGCTTTTGTTTGAACCGATTTTATTTATATTTATCTCGTCTTCCCAGAATGCTAGACCGGTTTGTAACTGAGTCAAAGTAAGCTGAAAATAATACTCCACTAGCTGTTTATTGTCCGTGGTTTTTATATTTCGCTGTATTATCTTGCCAGATAAGCTCATATCAGGGGCCAATAGAGTGCCTTTTTTAGCTATAGTATTTTGGGCAAATTCGTCGTTTTCCCTAAGCTCTCTTACGTCGTGAGACATCGTATCCTCTGCTCCTCCGGCGGCGACTGCGGTAGTTATTACGGCTTTACCGCTTTTTAGCATAGCGATGCGGATTTTTTTGGTTAGTAAAGCCGTATCGATGCGCTGGGTCGTATCGTTTATGACCTTGCCCATAGCTACGACGTAACGTCCGCCGCCGGGTCTTTCTAGAGATCCGCTAGATAGCAGGCTTTCCACGGCGTCGCTTGCGGCCTTTTCAAAGTCGGTATGATCTATACCCATCGTTATAGGCTCTGCATCTTTTACTTTAGAGCCGTTTTGCATATAGCCGCTCGTAGCGCATCCGCTAAATATCGCAGCTATTACGGCTACTGAAAATAAAGTCTTTTTCATTATTTACTCCTTAGTTTTTAAATTCGTATCTATTTATGGTCTTGATATCTTTATCGTCGCTATCCGGGGTCGTTATGCGTAGCTTATAATTAACCGCTTTATCGCTAGGCGAAACGGCTCTGACGTTAAAGTCCCTTTTGCTCTGCACGACTACTCTTTTCCATTTCGTAGTTATGTTTGTGATTAAAAAGCCGTCTTTATCAAACCAATCTACCTTATAAAGCAGGTCTTTGTTAAAAGACGATTCGTTTTTAAACCTAGCCTCGACCTCCATCATACCGCCGTTAGTGAAGCGGTCGTTTAGGCTTTGCAGCGATAAAAAGCTATTTATCGAGCTGTCCTCGATATCTAGGTGCGGGCTTGCTTTAGGCTCTTTTGACGAGCAGCCTATGAGCAATAAGCTAAGCGCAAAAAGCGCAAATTTTTTCATTTTATTTCCTTTCATAGTAAATTTCGTTTAGACTAATATTGCCAGGCGTTAGAGATTTTATATAGATAATAGCATTTAGTCCCTCTTTTAGGGTTATATTTTTAACAGGCTTTGCGTCGTTTGTTACTATTTGTAAAATTTGCCCTTTATTCTCGACTCTTAGGCTTTGAAAGTCGCGCGGCAGAGTGCTCCAGTATCTGACGTCCGATTTATTGGTAATTGCCGAATATAAACCGGCTGCTATCGTTCCTATGTCTCCGGCTGCTTCTCTAGCTCCGTAGCTAAGCGCCGCTTTGGTTATTGCTCTTGCTACGGTTCTGGTTACGCGAACGGGCATTTGGTCTTTAAATTCGGTTCTTACCACGGCGTCCATATCGGCTATCTGGATGGTAGGCTCGCCGTTTACTTTTATAAATTCATACGAACTAGCGCTTTGATCCAGCGTCGGCAAGGCTATGCCTACGTGAGGCACGTGCATGGTGGCGATAAAAAGCGGTATGTCGTATCTGAGCTCTTTTCTAGCGATAGTTTGGCCGTTTTCGTATATGACCCAAACGTATTTAGAGAGATTTTTATGTCCGTTTTTAGAAAAGTAGCTATCTATAAGCGCCATATCTTTTCTAACCTGCGGATTTTTACTATCCATCAGCAGGGTTTCTTTTAGTAAATCCCGCGATTTTTCGTAATTGCCGTCCATAAAGAAAAATATACCGGCTAAATACGAAGTAAACGGATTTATAAAATTAGGCAAGGCTCTAAAATCGCCTATTGAACTCTCGTATGAGGATAGTATTGCCGAAATTTGCGAGTCGTTTTGAGATTTTTGATCGTTTTGCTCTACTTTGGCGTCTTTTTCCAGTTCGTCTTTAGCCTTTTGCAGCTGCTTGGCATACATATCTTTAGCTCGCCTTTGTCTATCTATGGCTCTGTTTAGCTCCACTCTGGCGCTATCGTAATCTTTCATAGACATAAAGTCTAACGATTTATAAATATTGGTCATAACGCGCTCATAATAATACCCCTCGTAATCAAGCGTATTTTCATTTACTAAAGCCGAACCTATCTCGGCTCCTACCGCAGATAGCGCGCCTTTTTCGTCTATATCTTCTTTATATTTTGACTCGGCTACGTCAAAATAATAAACGCTAGCGTTAAAGTCTCCGCACTGTCTAAGCAACGCGCCTGCTTGATTTGCCGAAAGTACGGCGTCGTCGCTTTTTGCGATCTTATTTTTTTGCTCCGTTACGTCGCAAACTCCGTCGGCAAATTTTTTAGAATAAGCCGCGATGCCGTCTTGATGGCCGGTTACCGCCGCACAGCCTACAAACGATACGAAAATAATACAGGCCATAATGCATCTTTTAATAAATAGACGTTTAAAACCCCTCATCTTGCCCCCCCCCTGGATTTAGATTTCAGTAATGCTTGCATAATATTACATCAAGTAATATTAAATGAATATTAAGCAAAATCGCAAAATCTTTAAAACATTAATCTTGCGTAGAGATTAAAATAAAGATTTAATATAATAAAAGCAAATCCCCTCGCTCCTTATGAAAAATTTTTGCCGATTTTAGAGGCATAAATTTGCGTCCTAGCTTTGCTTTTCAAATTTCTGCTTTAAAATTTTAAAAATCTCATGCTTTGAGAGCTCGTATTTGTCGTATATCACGGCGTCATCATCGCCGGTAGGCTGCATGAGACCGTATGCTAGCTCGCGGTCTAGCCTGCCTTTTTTAAATTTAACGTTTAAAACGTCTATTTTGCGCTTGGCGTCTATCTCGCGGATGCTGATTTGCTTGATATCTTTAAAGTAAAATTTGGCGTTTTTACCGCCTTTTTGCACTAAAAATCCATCGTCTTCGATACGTAAAAAACTAACTTGAAATATCTTTTTTACGCAAAAAACCGCGCAGATCACGGCAACGGCCATCGTAAAAATGCCCGTGCCGCCCAAAGCGTAGTAAAAATATCCCGCAAAACCCGCGCAAAATAGCGCAATAGCCAAAAATAGCGCGCTTGCTGCGCCTTTTTTATTTTCTTTTATCGTCATCTTTGCTCCCTTTTTTTGCAAATTATACCAAACGGCGGCGTAAATACGGATATTAAAGCGCTAATCGCAAAGATAAATTTACCGCCTAAAAAGCGTTATCTGCGGTTAAATTTTATATCGGCGTTAAAATCGGCGTAATTTTTTGCTATAATAAACGTGAATTAAATAAAAAATGACCCGGCAACGCGGCTAATTTGCTTTGCGCGGGTAAATTTAAGGATGTAAATGCAACAAAACACGGTTTTTGGCGGTGAGTATTCTCGCAGAGATATTTTTTTAGTTATGGCGCTGGTTTATATATTTGGCGTGATATGCAGGTATTATTGGGTCGTTTGGGTATCTGGTATGGACGAGTTTTGGCTTAACGGCGTGCCGCTGCTAACTACTAACGACGCGTTTGCCAACGCAGAGGGCGCGCGCGATATGATAGCTGGCTTTCATCAAAAAGGCGACCTTAGTCCGTACGGTGCTTCCATCCCGACGCTAACATTTTTAATAAGCAATATTTTATCCTCTAACGTAGATACTATTGCATTTTATTTGAGTATATTTTTATCTCCTTTGCTAGCGGTGCCCGTCATCTTAATATCAAGAGAATACAAAATGCTAAGCGTCGGCGTCGTGGCGTCTTTGCTAGCCGTTTCGGCGCCAGGGTACTATATCAGGACTATGGGCGGATATTTTGATAGCGATATGCTAAACATAACCCTGCCCGCGCTAACGGTTTGGTCTTTAATCAAACTCGTAAAAAGCCGCTCTAGCAAAGATATATTTTTACCGGCCGTTTTTACCGCGCTTTATTCTTGGTGGTACGTTAGCTCGTATTCGTTAAATTTAAGCCTTTTGGTTACGTTTTTATTATATACGCTAGTAGCAGATAGGCGAAACGACGTAAATTATAAAGCGGCGATACTGATGGCTGTCGCTCTTATTAGATTTGATTATCGTAGCGAAGGCGAAATGATCGTTAATTACGTTTTAGCCCTAAAAGTCGTTCTTATAGCGGCGTTATATTTTTTTATGGCGAAAGCTTCCGCTTCTTTAGGCAAAAAGGCCGTTATTGGTGCGGGATTGTTCGTAGCGATTTTATTTGTGAGCTTTGGCGGATTTGAGCCGGTTTTATACGTACTTGACGTTTATATAAATAAAAACGTAGGAGGAACTTTAGAGACGCTTCATTTTTATAGCACCAGAAAGACCGTCATCGAGGCGGCTAACATATCTTTTAACACCTTTGCGATATATGCGGCCGGAAACGTTATTACCTTTATAGTTTCTATGGCGGGTCTTGTTTTGCTGGTTATTAAATTTCGCTCCTTTATCCTAGCTCTTCCTATGGCGGCGCTCGGGTTTTTATCGTTTGTCGGAGGTGTTAGGTTTGCTATGTATATTACGCCCGTTACTGCGCTGGGATTTGCTTATTTCGTATATTTTACATTTGAGTATTTCGGTATTAGAAGGTGGCTTAAAAACGCCATGACCGTTTTGCTGGCATGCCTAGCCTTGACGCCTAATGTCGATTTTATATATAGATTCCTCGTTCCGCCTACGCTTTTTAAGAGTTCTATCGCACCTTTAGTGCAGTTAAAAGATAAGGTTAGTAGAGAGGATTATGCGGTATCTTGGTGGGATTTTGGATATTTGATTAGATATTATGCCGACGTCAAAGTCGTCTCAGACCCCGGCAGTAGACAGATAGGAGAATACGCTTTTTTATCGGCCTTTATGCTAAACGAAAATCAAACCGCCTCGGCTAATATGGCAAGACTAAGCGTAGAATACATCGAAAAAAGTCTGGATGAAAAGCCCGGTTCGTTATTATTAAGAGCGGAAAAAGACTACGGCGAAAAAGATATAAATAAATTTTTAAAATCTCTAAACGACGAAAATTTTAAGCTTCCTAAAAAGACGAGAGACGTTTATTATTACTTCGTACCGGAGATAATAGACATGCTGCCCGCTATCTTAAAATTTACCTCCATAAATATCGCTACGGGCGAGGAGCGGCTGGATAGAACGGTACACATCGGCTATCAGTTTACTATAGAAGCTGACGGTAAGCTAGACCTAGGCGGCGGCTGGACATTGCCCGGCATAGACAGTCCGCATCTGCTACATAACGGCAAAGAGGTAAAAATAAACTCCCACCATCATATAGCTAGAGGCGCGGACGGCAGCCTCGTAAAAAACGATAAAAAGCTGGACGAAAGCGCGGATATCCATGTTTTATTTTTGGCCGATTACGAGAGGATTTTGATTTTAGATCAAAAGGCTTACGATTCGGCCTTCGTGCAGATGTTTTTGCTGGATAACCACGATAAAAATCTATTTGAGCAGGTTTATCTGGGCAATAAAGCAAAAATTTATAAACTACTAAAATAAACAAAGCCAGGTTTAGCCTCGTAGTCTCGGCAGCTAGCGAGGCTAAATTTAGCTCTTGCTAAGAATTCGGTAGTGATTATTTAAGCGGCCCGGTTTTACGGCTCGGCGTAAATTAATCTTAGCCTACTTTTGCGCCGCATTATCGTAATATCGAATTTGCCTTAAATTTCGGCGCGTTTTTAAGATATTTGCTTAAATTTGAGTAGTTTTGCGTTTTAGAGATAAATTCGGCGCAAACGGGCTTAGCCCTGCCTATATCTGCGCCGAATTTGAGGATTATTTTATTTTAGCTTCCAGCGAGATTTCTACGTCCGGATAGCTTTTGCCGCCGTGAAACGCCTTGGCTGCGGTTGCAAATTTAGCAAAAGTCTCGTCTAGTTTTAGATCGGCTAAAAGATCGACGCCGATTTTAGCTTTTAGCGTGCCGCCCTCGACCGTATACTGCGTTTTGTAGGTTTTGCTATTTCCTTTTACGCTTACTTCGACTTCTATTTCGCCGGCCTTATCGTCGCCGCTAGCCGATACGATTTTAGCCGCGATTGCGTTGCCGTCAAAGATTATGCCGATACGTTTATCGCGGTCGGGAAGCTTTGTATTTATGTTTTTTGGATCGATGTTAAATTCAAAGCTCTTTAAAAAATCCGCGAAATTAGCATTTTCCGCGCTTTTAAAGCCTAGTTCTTTAAACGTGCCTTCGACGCCTGTTTTATTTGCCAGTTTGTAGCCGACAAATTTTACGTTAGGCTCGCCCTCTACGCTAAAAGCAAATGCCGAAGCCGCAAATAAAGAGGCGATTAATGCGCCAGAAACGATTTTTCTCATCCGTTCTCCTTAAGATTAAGATTAATAACTGCTATCATTAAGTCAGCAATTATATAATCTAAAACTTCAAACGAAGCTTAAAGCTACTATTTTTACACGCTTTCGTTTCGGCGTGACTAGGCGATACAAATTTACCTAGGCTAGGTGCCTAGAACGAGCGATTTATTGGAGCCGTTTTTAAAAGATACGGCAAAAACGGCGAATTTTATGCTTTATAGCAAGCTTTAAGCGCGGCTTACGGCGCACGGCGTAAAATTTAGCAAGAAAATTTAGTAAACCGGGGCCGTTAAGCAAGACGCGGCCCAGGCGCTAAAAAACGTCTGTCGGCACCTTGATATAAACGCGCTAAAATATGACGTCAAAGACGTAGAGGCGATGTTTGCGCCCTTTTGCGAAGAGGGCTTCGTAAACGAGACGATAAACTCGCAGATGATGTTATTTACGTTTTAAATTTTTAAAATTTAAGAGCGAATTTAAGCTTCGCGCGAGCGGCGCAAAAAGCCTACAAAGCGCAAGCTAGAAGGCACGCAATATCATACGGGCGTTTTTGCGGATACGTCGTTTGTTTTTACTCCCAAACTCCAAATTTGCTGCCAATTATACTTTTATTCCCTTCTTTCTTGCTAATCCAAACCCACTCTTTGATATTCTTGGTTAGCCATTCGTTTTCTACTGCATATCTACACATAAATAGCCCCAAATTTGCCAAATCGTTTTCATCCCCTTTTGCGTGAAAAGTATTTTTATCAATCCTAATCAAATTGCACTGCTGGGCAAGCTTGTCTAAATATTCGTATATTACGTCTAGTTTATACTTTTTCTCTCGTAAAACCTTCTCTTCGTCTATCACTATTTTCGTGTCAAGTAGCGGATAGGCCATATTTTTCCTTTTTATTTTGATTAAATTTGCTGTTTGCCCCGTGCCGAATTTAAAAGCAAAGGCGGTTAAATTTAGCTTCGCAAACGAGCAGGCCGGGCGCTAGCCTGCCGCAATCAGCCAAAAACCTTTTTTAAATGCGCTTCGTAATCTCTCATAAAACGCTCTACGTCCGGGTTTTTGACGACGTCGTTGCACATAAAAGTAGGTAGCCTTTTCGTGCCTAAAAACTCGTTGGCTTTATAAAAATGCAAATAAACGCCGTCCACGCCCACGCCCTCGAAAAAATCACCCGACTTGTCAAACGCCTGAAGCGGCGCATTCCATGTGACGCTTAGCATGTGCGATTTGCCCTTTATCAGCCCGCCGGTGCCGTAGCCTTCGTTCGGGCTCGCGCTGTGCCGTCCGTCGTTTGCTACTATCTTGCCTATACCGCCCATAAACACCTCGTCCACGTACTTTTTGACTAGCCAAGGCTCGCCCATCCACCATGCGGGCATCTGCCAGATCACGGCATCCATCCATAGAAATTTCTCCACCTCGCCCTCTAGGTCGTAGCCTTCATGTATCGTAGTTTCGCGCGTTTCGTGTCCTAGGGCTTCCAGCGTATTTTTGGCTAGCTCGTGCAAGGTTTTGCTTAGCTTGCCGCTATTGCCGTTAAACGGCGCCCCGCCGTTGATAAGTAATATTTTCATTTTGACCCTTTTGATTAAATTTATCCGCTAGCGGCTTGTCGCGCCTAAATTTAAATTCTGCCTTGCGCCTTATATGCGAACGCAAGCGTAAATTTTACTTTCGCGCCGCAGTTTACCGCCCTAAAATTTCAAATTTATCGCCGTGCACCGCGATCGCCTCGGCATTGTTTATCGGCACCAAATTTAGCTTGCCGCCGTAAATTTTTAAAATTTCAGCCGCTATGTGCTTTTGTCAAATTTACACGCAGTAAAAATCAACAAATACCCAAAATGCTACAAATTTTCATTTCCCACGCGATAAGCCCCACTCTTGCTAGCTTAAATTTACCCCAGCGCCACGTAATCAGCGGGCAACGGCGTGATAACGCTGATAAAGATAAAATCCTCCTTACCGGTGTTTTTCATGCCGTGACACTCGCCCTTAGCCGAGATCACCACGTCGCCCTTTTTGACCGAGATTTGCTTGTATCGACAAGATCGCTCGCTTTTAAAATTTACTTGTTCGCCGTTATCTAAAAGCTCGTCCGTCTTTTTTGCAAGATAAAATACGCCCTCGCCTTGCAAGCACACCCACACGTCGTCGCTTGTGGTGTGCGTGTGTACCGCGACCTCTTGACCGGCTCGCACGACCCAGACTGCGCAACTAGTGGCGTCCGTCTCGCAAAATACCGTTTTTATCGCCTTTTCTCCGCTCTTTGCGACCTCGCTTACGTGATAAATTCGCTTTTTCATTTTTGCTCCTTTTTCGTTCATTTTAGCCGCGCAGAGTGAATACGGCGTGAAATTTAAGTGGATTTGAGCTAAAATCAAAGTCAAAATTTAGCGCAAAAAGGAAAAACGATGCAAGAAAATCCAAAAAAAATGTGGTCGGGTAGGTTTAGCGGTGAGAGTAGCGAGCTTTTGGAGGAGTTTAACGCCTCGATCGGCTTTGACAGGGCGCTTTGGCAGGAGGATATCGCAGGCAGCAAGGCACACGCAAGAATGCTCGGCGCCTGCGGGATTTTAAAGCCTGAGGAGAGCGAAAAGATCGTCGCGGGGCTTGACGCCGTGTTTGAAGAGATAAAAAGCGGTAAATTTGAGTTTAAAACCGCCGACGAGGACATCCACATGGCGGTCGAAAAGCGCCTAAGCGAGCTCATCGGAAGCGATCTTGGCGGTAGGCTACACACCGCGCGCAGCAGAAACGATCAGGTCGCGCTTGATTTTCGCCTCTACGTGCTTAAAAGCGGTGCCGAGATCTCCGAAAAAATCCGCGAGCTAGTCGCCGCGTTGCGAGATATAGCTAGCGAGCACGCGGACACGCTGATGCCAGGCTACACGCACCTTCAGCACGCCCAGCCCGTGAGCCTTGCCTATCATCTGCTAGCTTACGCGTTTATGTTTCGCCGCGACTACGAGCGCTTTGCCAGCTCGCGCGAGCGAAATAACCTCTGTCCGCTGGGCTCTGCCGCGCTTGCCGGCACGCCGCATCCGATAAACCGCGAGCTGGTCGCGCAGCAGCTGGGGTTCGCGGGAGTGACGCCAAACGCTATGGACAGCGTCAGCGACCGCGATTTTGCGCTGGAGATTTTGTTTAATGTAAGCGTGCTGATGACGCATGCGTCGCGCCTGTGCGAGGAGCTAATCTTGTGGAGCTCGCAGGAGTTCGGCTTTGTCACGATCAGCGACGCGTACAGTACGGGCAGCTCGATCATGCCGCAGAAGAAAAACCCCGACGTCGCCGAGCTAATCCGCGGCAAAACGGGACGCGTAAACGGCAATCTCGTCGCGCTGCTGACGGTGATGAAAGGCTTGCCGCTGGCATACAACAAGGACATGCAGGAGGACAAGGAGGGCGTTTTCGATAGCGTCGCCACCGCGCTTGCGAGCCTTGAAATTTTAAAACAGATGCTAAAAACGGCTAAATTTAACGAGCAAAATATGCTCACGATGACGCGCCGCGGGCACCTCACGGCAACTGATCTGGCCGACTATCTCGTGCGGGAGAAAAACGTGCCGTTTCGCCGGGCACACTTCATAACGGGTAAAGCTGTGGCGTATGCGGAAAATTTAGGCTTGGATCTTAGCGAGCTAAACGCGCAGCAGCTTGCGAGCGTGGATGAAAGCTTAGGCGGCGATGCGGTTAAATTTCTTGATCTAAACGCCTCTAAAGAGGCGCGCAAGTCGCAAGGAGGCACGGCGAACGAGAGCGTGGCGGCGCAGATTGAAATTTTAAACGGGTGGCTGAAAGATAAATAAATTTTAAAATTTATCGCCAAAAGGCGAAAATTTAATTATAATTATAGAAAAATTTAAGGAGGAAAGGATGTTTGGAAGCGGCTATAAAAAAGAGCTTGAGGGCAAAAATGCGGCTCTATCGCAGGAAAACGAAAGTCTAAAAGCGCAGATAAAGCAACTGCAAAGCGAGTTGGAAGCGGCAAAATCAAGCGCGACGAGCGAGCATAACGAGCCAAAAACCAACGAAAATGCTACGAAACTTCTGCTGGCTAGCTACGCTGACGGTATAAATTTCTTGCAAGGTACGATGGAAGAAAACCTAAAAATGCTCGAAAATATAAACGAGCTAAATAACCTAACGTTTACTAAGACGGGCGAGTTGCGCGAGCAGACGAGCTTTATCGTTAGTTCGATGGAAAACGTCCAACAAATGAGCGGCGACCTGCAAAACGACGCCTCGTCGCTAAATAACAGCGTGATGTCGATCGTGGAGATTATAAATCTCATCAAGGATATCTCGGATCAGACGAATTTGCTAGCTCTAAACGCAGCTATCGAAGCGGCTCGCGCGGGCGAACACGGACGCGGATTTGCCGTGGTGGCCGATGAGGTGAGAAAGCTCGCCGAACGCACGCAAAAAGCCACTCTCGAAGTCGAGGTAAATATAAATGGACTTAAACAAAGCTCAAATACGATGATAGGAATGAGCGAAAATTTCTCTAAAATTTCGGGCGACGTGATGCGCGTTTTGAGCGATTTTCAAGGCACTATCGCAAGCGTGAACGAAAATACGCAAAACATCTTAAATCAAACATTAAATTTAACCAACGAAGTTAACGTCAGCAACGGCAAAATCGACCATATAAATATGAAACTAAACGGATATAGAGCCGTTTTAAACGGCGAATTTGACGGCATTTCTAGCGTGGGTAGCTGCCGCTTTGGTAAGTGGTTTGCCGAAAAGGTTAAAAATATCGTAAAAGACGTAAAAACGGTGCAAGATATCTCGCGCGATCACGAAAACGTCCATAGCGGACTTGATAAGGCGATCAAAATTTTCGCAGATGGCAGCAAGGATAACGCCGCCGGAGTAGAAATCCTAAAAGACGTGGAAAACTCGAGCAAAGTAGGCTTTGAAATGCTTTTAGACGCGGTTAGAGAGGCTAGGAAATAATGAAATTTAACCGTCCTGGCAAAAGGTCGGCGGCGGTTAAATTTTAAAAAGATAAAATTTGCGCGTTCGCCGATGGCTTTTGGTTCTCGGCGCGCTTAGCATAGAAACTCGTCGAGCCGCCGCTATCGCTATTTGTGCGGCTTGCCGAGAGAATTTAAAATTTCCGTTTAAATTATAAATGCAAATTTAAGGTACGTTTTGCGGCGCGGTTAAATTTGGCAAATTTGATTTATCTCTAAAATTTAGCGTTAAATTTGTAGCTTATCCTGCTTTTTATCGGCGCCGGATTTTTGGCGAATTTATCGCGCAAAATGCGGCTCCAATCCTTACTTCAATCTAAAATTTTGATTTTCTTCTGCGATTTTTTGAAGCTCGTCTAGGTTTTTTTCGGCTTGTTTTAAGAGCTCGTCGAATTTAAACCCTAGCATAACGATGCGGTAGAGCTCGGGCTTGCTTTTCTTCCAGTTATAAAGCGTTTTTGTATCTATATTTAAAATCCCCGCTATGTCTCTTTTTGATAGATTATTTCCCATTTTTAGCCTTTTTATCGGGAATTTTTAGTAAAATAGGCTGACTTATCAACTAAGGAATAATTACCTTATATTTATGTTTTATAAGGATTTATTCCTTAAACTTAATATGTCTTAAGGTTTGTTTCGATAGTATTTTTTAAAATTTAAATAAGGAGTAAGAATGGCATATTTTTTGTTTAAGACGCATAATGTTGATGATTATGCTTCAAATTTGGATTTTGATAATCCCATTTCTTGGGATCAAGGGCATAGTAAGTTAAAGGCTGAAGATATAGTTTTTATATATTGGATAGATAAGAAAAAGTTTATTTGCGCAACTATCGTTGATAGTGCTTTTTTTAATAATAAATACGACAATGGATGTTATTTAAAAAAGTTGTGGGATATAAAAGATAGTGATAGTGACGCTATTTTAAAGCATAAAAGTTACTTTAAAAGTTTAAGGGCGGAAAGTAATAAAATTAAGATTTCAGACAATAACTTAATTGATGCTTTATTAAAAACTTACAAAAATAATGATGTAGATTTAAGAAGAGCGTTAAATGTTTGACTTTTAAAATATACATTAGGAGATATTGTTTGTATAGTAATATATTTTTACGTAATAATTAAAGACAAATATAGGACGTCTTAGTATCTTTTTGAATGCTAAAGGCGAATCTGCAATATTGCGATAGCTTTAAAAAGCTACTAAAAAAGATATTTTAATCTATAAGAAAATGGTTTTGAGCCTGCTTGGTATTGGAATGTATTTTTTACTTGCATTTTTTCTTTTATTGACATATAAGACAATATGGTTATGATGTCAGAAATTTTCATACTTTAATATTTTATGATTTTTTCCAAGAAGTACGATAGCTTTCAGCTTTTTGATTGGTTAATTAAGCCGACTTAAGTTTAATTAATTTCAGGTCGGCTTACTATGTCTAATTTCAAGCGTAAATTTAAAATTTAAAACGTGCTTTGCGGATCAGTTGCGGTATCAACCCAGCCCAGCTTTGCGCCAGCTAGCAGGTGAAAGTGCAGGTGCATGACCTCTTGGCCGCCGTTTTCGCCGCAGTTCGTCACTAGGCGGTATCCGCTCTTATCCACGCCCATGAGCACCGCGACCTCTTGGATAAATTTCGTCATCTCGCCCATCAGCGCCCCATCCATCTCCTGGAAATTTTCAAAATGTTTTTTCGGGATGATCAAAATATGAATCGGAGCCTTTGGATTTATGTCGTTAAAGGCTAGAAATTTATCGTTTTCTAGCACTTTGTTGCAAGGTATTTCGCCTGCTACGATTTTTTCGAATATCGTCATAATTTTCTCCTGGTTAAAATTTGGCTTAATTATAACAAGTAAAAGTTAAAATTTCCCGCCTTTTAGGCAGATTTTATCAAATTTTGACTACAATCTATCCTAAAATTCAGTAAAGGTAAAAACTTGCAAGAGTATAGAGAAAGTATCGCAAAATGCGGGAATTTGGCGGATTTAGACAAGATTCGCGTCGCGCTACTAGGCAAAAAGGGCGCGATCACGTCGGAGTTTGCTAAGCTTAAGGATATGGACGAAGCGGCCAAGAAGGAATTTGCGGCAAATTTAAACAAGCTAAGAGACGAATTTGAAGCGCTTTTAGCAGCTAAAAAAACCGAGCTTGAAAGCGGCGAGATAAAAGCCAAAATGAAGGCCGAAGCCATTGACATCACGCTATTTAACGAGCCAAGCGGTGCCGGCGCATTGCACCCAGTGATGGCTACGATGGATAAGATCATCGAGTACTTTATGATGCAAAATTTCTCGCTCGAGACCGGGCCTCTCATAGAGGATGATTTTCATAACTTCGAGGCGCTAAATTTACCTAAATATCACCCTGCGCGCGATATGCAGGATACGTTTTATTTTAAGGATTTTAGACTCCTTCGCACGCACACTAGCCCCGTGCAGGTGCGCACGATGATGAGCAAAAAGCCGCCGATTCGCATGATAGCGCCAGGAACAGTGTTTCGCCGCGATATGGACCTAACGCACACACCGATGTTTCATCAGGTAGAAGGCCTCGTGGTCGAGGAGGGCGGCGCGGTGAGCTTTGCGAATTTAAAATCAATGCTTGAAATTTTCTTAAAATACATGTTCGGCGACGTTAAGGTGCGCTTTCGCCCTAGCTTTTTCCCGTTTACGGAGCCTAGCGCGGAGGTCGATATCAGCTGTATTTTCTGCCACGGCGACGGATGCCGCGTATGCAAGCAAACGGGCTGGCTCGAGGTACTAGGATGCGGCGTGGTCGATCCAAACGTCTTTAAGGCCGTCGGCTACAAAAACGTGAGCGGATACGCATTTGGACTGGGAGTCGAGAGATTTGCGATGCTGCTTCATCAAATTCCTGATTTGCGCTCGCTTTTCGAGGGAGATTTAAGATTATTGGAGCAGTTTAAATGATAATTTCAAGAAATTGGCTAAACGAATGGCTAGATATCTCAAGCGTAACGAGCGAAACTCTGCTAAAGACGTTAAATTCGATCGGGCTTGAGGTTGATAGCTTTAAAGAGATCAGGGTACCTAAAAACATCGTCGTGGGCTACGTAAAAAGCAAGATAAAACACGAAAACGCCGAGAAACTAAGCGTTTGTCAAGTGGATGTGGGCGGAGAGACGCTACAAATCGTCTGCGGCGCGAAAAACGTCGAGGCCGGACAGTTCGTGCCGGTAGCGCTATCAGGCGCCATTATGCCAAGTGGCCTAGAGATAAAGAGAGCAAAACTACGCGGAATCGAGTCAAACGGCATGATCTGCTCGTCTGTGGAGCTCGGCCTCGTAAAAACAAACGACGGCATAATGCCGCTAGATGAAAGTATCGGCGAGCTAAAACTGGGTAAGGAAATTTGCGAATATCCGCTACTAAACGACGACATCATCGAGATCGAGCTAACGCCAAACCGCGGCGACTGCCTGAGCGTTTACGGCGTAGCGAGGGATCTGTCGGCTGCGCTTGATCTGCCGCTAAAAGATGCCGCCAGATACGAAGAGGGCGAAAATTTACTCGGTATAGGGCGCATTTTGGCTATCCACGCCGAGGAAAATTTACAAAGTAGCTTTCAATACCGAGCCTTTGAGATAAAAGAGTATTTCGACGAAAATTTATTGATGAAGATCCGTTTGGCACTGATCGAGTGCGATAAACAAAACCGCATCGAGCGCCTGCTAGACTATGCTACGCATTCAACCGGCGTGCTATTTAGCGCGTATGATTACGCCAAACTCAAAAAGGACGACGAGCGCGCTGTTTTTGATCTGCAAAAGGGCGCAAATTTGGCGACTGAAATTTTGGCCGGCGGCGAGCTTTTAGGCGTTGGCGGCGTGTATCAGACGGATGCGGCGAGGCTTGACGAAAATAGTAAACTAATCATAGTTGAGGCTAGCTACACCGATCCCCAAGTGATCGCGACTACGGTTTACGAAGACAAGCAAATGCCGCGCCAAGCGCAAGCTTACCGCTCATTAAGAGGTAGCGAGCCAAACGTCGGTTTTGGAGCCGATTTTTTATTTAAACAGCTAGCCGTGCTAAAATCGGTCGCGCTTTATGCGGGCTCTCAGCAAAGCGTAATAACGCGCGAACCCAAGGTCGTGAGCTTTACGATGAGCGAAATGCAAAAAATGATCGGTCAAGAAGTCGCGCAAAACGACGTCGCAAGGATACTTAAAAAGCTTGGATTTAGCCTAACTTTTAACGCCGAAAAAGAGGGCGCGAACGTCAAGGTTCCGCTATTTCGCCACGATATCGTAAACGCGCAGGACGTGTGCGAGGAGATCGTGCGAATGGTCGGCATCGACAATATCGTCTCAAAGCCGCTAAATTTCAGCGAAGCTAATCGCATAAACGATACCTTTACCGACTACAAAAATGCGCTAAATTTGCGTAAGAAAGCCGCTGCGGCCGGATTTTTCGAGAGCGTGCATTATGTATTTGACGACGCGAGCGAGCTAGCGGCGCTCGGTTTTGCGCCTTGTAAGGCCGAGATAGCCAACCCGATAAATAGCGAGCTTAACACGTTAAGGCCGACGCTTGCAAATCACTTGCTAAAATCGGCCGAGCGAAACGTAAAAAATCAGCGAAAATCGGTCAAAATTTTTGAATTCGGTAGCGTATTTAGCGAGGATGGCGAGCAAAGCGAGAGGTTTGGCTTCGTAGCTAGCGGACTAGCAAAAGAGCCTAGCCTACTAAACGGCGCAAAACCAGCTGATATCGACTTTTTAGGCTTTGCAACGGCCGTTAGAAACGCGGTCGGCGAATTTGAGCTAAAAGCGTGCGACGACGTAAAATATCTAAGCGAATTTGAACAAGCGAAAATCTATCAAAACGGCGTTTGCGTGGGCTATATCGGCCGCGTGGACGCGCGAGTCGAGGCGGCGCGAGACCTGCCGCGAACCTATCTTTGCGAGATAGAGTTTGAAAAGCTTAAATTTGACGGCACGGTCGTCAAAGCCTACTCAAAATTCCCTGCTATCAGCAGAGACCTAAGCCTAATCGCGCCTAAAACCATGAAATTTGAAGCGATAAAAGAGTGTATAAATGCGCTAAAAATCGAGTGTCTAAAAGAATTTGCGCCGGTTGATATATATTCAGACGATAAGCTCGGAGAAGACGTGAGCCTCAGCGTCAAATTTAACTTCCAAGATATACAAAAAACGCTTGAAGACGAGGAAGTGGCGGCGATAATGGATAAAATTTTGGACACTTTAAAGCAAAATTTAAATATCGGACTAAGATGAAAGTTTACGCATTAAGAACGCCGATAAGCGCGAGCATGGAAAACATCGCGGCCGATAAATCTATCTCGCATAGATGCGCGATATTTTCGCTTTTAAGCGATAAGCCAAGCCGCGTGAAAAACTATCTAAAGGCCGAGGATACGCTAAATACGCTAGAGATCGTAAAAAATCTCGGCGCGCATATCGAGGAAAAAGAGGGCGAGCTAGTCATAACTCCGAGCGCAAATTTAAAAGAGCCTAGCGTTGTTTTAGAGTGCGGAAACTCGGGCACGGCTATGAGGCTTTTTATGGGCTTTTTGGCTGCTAGCGAGGGTTTTTTCGTGCTAAGCGGAGACGAGTTTTTAAATCGTCGTCCGATGGCGCGCGTAGCTAAACCACTAATTAGCGTCGGCGCTAAGATAGACGGTGCAAACGGCGGAGATCACGCGCCTTTGGCGATCCGCGGCAAGAAGCTGGAGTATTTTAAATTTGATAGCAAAATCGCCTCCGCGCAGGTAAAATCGGCGCTGATTTTGGCTGGACTAAAGTCAAACGGCTGCGAGCTTAGCGAACCTGAACTTAGCCGCGATCACACCGAGCGCATGTTAAAAGGCATGGGAGCAAGCCTGCAAATTTTACCGCACGGCATCAAGGTTGAACCGATGAATGCGCCGCTAAAACCGCTTGAAATTTGCGTTCCAAACGATCCTAGCTCGGCGTTTTTCTTTGCCGTAGCCGCAGCGATAATCCCAAATTCTCATATCGTGCTAAAAAATATGCTGCTAAATAAAACACGCGTGGAGGCCTTTAAAATTTTAGCCAAAATGGGCGCGCAAGTAACGTTTAAAGAGACTTCTAGTACATACGAAAGCATCGGCGAGATCGAGATAAAGCACGCGCCGCTAAAGGCTGTGGACGTGAGCGAAAATATCTCGTGGCTAATCGACGAGGTGCCCGCACTTGCTATAGCTTTTGCAAATGCGCAGGGCACGAGTAGCGTGAGAAACGCAAAAGAGCTTCGCGTAAAAGAGAGCGACCGCATCGCGATCATGGTGCAAGGACTGCGAAAATGCGGGCTTGAAGTCGAAGAATTTGAAGACGGCTTTAGCGTAAAAGGCGGCGAGGCAAACTGCGCTATCATCGACAGTAACGGCGATCACCGTATTGCGATGAGCTTTGCGGTGCTTGGGTTAAAATGCGGAATGGTTATAGAAAAGAGTGAATTTATAGCGACTTCGTTCCCGAATTTTAGCGGGATTTTAAGACAACTGGGAGCTAGCGTTGAAGATTGAGCTTGCTAGCAGTTACGGATTTTGTTTTGGCGTCAAGCGCGCTATAAAAATCGCCGAAAACGCCAAAGATGCCGTAACTATCGGCCCTATCATACATAACAACGACGAGATAAACCGCCTAAATAAAAATTTTAACGTTAAAACGCTTGAAGGCATAAGCGAAATCGACGGCGAAAAAAAGGCGATCATCCGCACGCACGGTATTACAAAAGGCGACCTAGCCGAGCTAAAAAAAAGCGATATAAAGGTGATCGACGCGACGTGCCCGTTTGTCACCAAGCCTCAGCAAATTTGCGAAAAAATGAGCAAAGAGGGCTACGATATCGTGATATTCGGCGATGAAAATCACCCGGAGATAAAGGGGGTGAAATCCTATGCCGTCGGTAAGGTATTCGTCGTACTTGAAGAAAGCGAGCTAGAGAGCGTAAAACTAGCTCAAAAAGTAGCCGTCATCAGCCAAACGACGCGCAAAGTAGAAAAATTTATGCAAATCGTAAATTATCTGATGCTGCGCGTAAAAGAAGTCCGCGTTTTTAACACGATTTGCAACGCCACTTTTGAAAACCAAGAAGCGGTTAAAAATTTAGCCGCCAGAGCCGATGTGATGGTCGTAGTAGGCGGCAAAAACAGCTCAAATACGAAGCAGCTCTATCTCATCTCAAAAAGCGCCTGCGAGGATAGCTATCTCGTAGAAAACGAATCCGAGCTTGAGCGCGCGTGGTTTGAGGGTAAGAATCTTTGTGGCATAAGCGCGGGAGCTTCTACGCCCGATTGGATCATACAAAAAGTAGTAGATAGGCTCGAAGGGTTTAAAATTTAGCAAATTCGTATCGTTTTTAAATAAAATTTCAAATTTGAGCCTGAAATTTAGTAAGTTAATCTACAAATAAGTTAATATTAAGTAAAATCAACTCTAATTGTGTTAAAAAGCAAAATATTATTAAAAAGGAACAAGATGGCTGCGGTGAACAAAAAAGTTCAACTTAGTAAGGCAAACGACGATATCGAAAACGACGATTTCGCCGCGATGCTAGAGGAGTCTTTTAAAAAGACGGAAGAAGATAGCGACGGTATAATCGTCGATATTAAAGGCGACGAGGTTTTTGTAAACGTCGGTAGAAAATCAGAGGGAATTTTAAACATTTCTGAAATACAGGATGAGAACGGAGAGCTTAAATTTAAAGTAGGCGATACGATAAAAGTCGTAATTACAGGCTCGACAAGAAGCGGAAAACCTATCGTTTCTCACAAAAAAGCGCTTAGAAAAGAAAAAGTAAAAGCCTATATCGACTCGTATAACGAAGAAAATCAAGATGTATTTGATGTAAAAATAATCGGTAAAAATAAAGGCGGTTTCGTCGCGCAAAATAGCGATGGGATCGAGTTTTTCTTACCTCGCTCGCAAGGCGGTTTTAAGGACGCAAACGCGGTAGTAGGAAAGTCGTTTAAAGTAAAAGTCATAAAGATAGATAAAGACGAGCAAAGCATCATCGTCTCAAGAAAAAAACTACTCGACGAAGATAGAAGGAAAAAAAGGGAAGCAATATCTGCGGTAGCCGAAAATACCGACGTCATTGAAGGCGTGGTTAAAAAAATCACTACCTATGGTATGTTTGTGGATATAGGCGGCGTGGACGGACTCGTGCATTATAGCGAGATAAGCTATAAAGGGCCGGTAAATCCGGGCTCTATCTACAAAGAAGGCGACAAGGTTTTAGTAAAAGTTATCAAATACGATAACGAGAAAAAACATCTATCTCTATCTATCAAGGCTGCGATGCCTGATCCTTGGGATGAGATAAAAGATGGTTTAGAGGTTGGCGACACTATAAAAGTAACCGTCAGCAACATAGAGCCTTACGGCGCATTCGTCGATCTTGGCAACGATATAGAGGGCTTTTTGCATATCTCTGAAATTTCATGGGATAAAAATATCAAAAATCCAAAAGATCACATCAGCGAGGGCGAGGAGCTTGACGTCGAGGTTATCGAGATAGACGCGAAAGATCGCCGCCTAAGAGTGAGCCTTAAAAATTTACTCAAAAAGCCGTTTGACGAATTTAAGGCCAAATTTAAAGAAGGCGACGTTACTAAAGGCGTAGTTACTAGCGTAACGAATTTTGGCGCATTTGTTAAAATCGGCGCAGTCGAAGGCTTGCTTCACAACGAAGATGCTTCTTGGGATAGAAACGATAAGTGCAAAGATTTGTTTAAAGTAGGCGACGAGGTCGAGGTAAAAATCATCAAAATCGACTCTAACGATCAAAAAATTTCGCTTAGCCAAAAAGATTTAAAACAAAGTCCGGTACAAGCTTTTGCTAAGAAATTTAACGTAGGCGACATCGTGACTGGCAAAATTCGCGATATTAAAGATTTTGGCGTGTTTGTAGAGCTCGGCGATAACGTCGATGCGCTCATCCGCAAAGAAGACCTCGGCAATGTAAGCGCCGAAAGCCTAAATATAAACGACAATATCGAAGCCGCGATAGCCTTTATCGACGAGAAGAAAAATAGAATACGCCTAAGCGTAAGACGCCTTGCGAGACAAAAGGAGCGTGAGGTGCTAAACGAGATAAATAGCGACGATAAGGTTACTTTGGGCGACATCATCAAAGAACAGCTATCATAAGTAAATGAAGCGATATCTGCTCTGGGGCGCGATGGTTTTTTTGCTGATTTTCGTCTGCGTATGCGGCGCTTTGCTGTATAAGTACGCGGAGGTAAATTTAAAAGAACCTGCGCCCATGGAGCTAAAAATATCGCAAAACGGCGAGGAGCGAAATTTGACCGCCAGGCAGACCTCTTGGGTCGGTGAAATGGCAAATTTGGCTCCCAAAAATTACGCTTTAGCAAGCAATGAGATATTTATAGAATTTAAAGACAAATCAAAAGCTACCGCCAAGAACGCATATCAGCTAATGATTGATAAAAACGACATATATTCCATGTTTTGCCTTACGCAAACCCTAAAAAACATACCAGTAGATTTTAGCGTGGTAAATGAAAAATCTCAAAATTTAATCTACATAAATACGCAAGATAGCGGTATTTTAAACCGTATTATAAACGAACTTAAGGCGTATGATATACACTCAACTTTTAAGGAGATCAAGCTATGAAAACCATAATAGTGTGCGATGCGATACACAAAGTCGGCTTTGAAATTTTAAATCGCGAAGAGGATATAAAAGTAATCGATGCGGTAAACGTGCCAAAGGACAAGCTTTTAGATATCTTAGGTGAGGCTGATGTGGCTATCACTCGAAGCTCGACCGAGGTCGGCGAAGCGTTTTTAAATGCCGCAAAAAATTTAAAAGCTCTCGTACGCGCGGGCGTGGGCGTCGATAACGTAGATATCGACGGCTGTTCAAAGCGCGGCATCATCGCGATGAATGTCCCTACGGCAAACACGATCGCCGCAGTAGAGCTAACGATGGCTCATATGCTAGCGGCGGCTCGCTCTTTTCCTTATGCCCACAACGACCTAAAAATCGACCGCATTTGGAAACGCGAAAAATGGTACGGTGTCGAGCTTTTTAATAAAACGTTAGGCATTATTGGCTTTGGCAATATCGGCTCCCGTGTGGCGGCTAGGGCTGCGGCTTTCGGTATGAAAATCGTTGCTTACGATCCATATATAGATCCTTCGAAAGTAACCGATATGGGCGGCGTTTATACTAAAAATTTCGAAGATATTCTCGCTTGCGATTTCATAACGATCCATACGCCTAAAAATAAAGAAACTACGGATATGATCGGCGAGGCCGAGATTGCAAAGATGAAGGACGGCGTGCGTCTCATAAACTGCGCCCGCGGCGGTCTTTATAACGAAGAGGCGCTATATAACGGCTTAAAAAGCGGCAAGATCGCGTTTGCTGGTATCGACGTATTTGCAAAAGAACCCGCGACTAACCACCCGCTACTTGAGTTAAATAACGTCAGCGTCACGCCGCATCTTGGCGCAAATACGCTAGAGTCTCAAGCAAACATCGCTATCGCCGCAGCCGAACAGGCTATCTCGGCGGCTCGCGGTATCAGCTATCCTAGCGCGTTAAATTTGCCGATAAAGACCGAGGATTTGCCTCCCTTCGTAGAGCCTTATATCGAGCTTACGAGCAAGATGGCGTTTCTTGCCGCACAAATCAACAAAAACGCGATCAAAGCCGTCCGTATCGAAACTCACGGGCAGATTAGCGAATACGCAAATTCCTTACTAACCTTTGCTATCGTGGGCGCGCTAAAAGAGAGTTTGGGCGACGGCATAAACTACGTAAACGCTAAATTTTTATGCGATGAAAAGGGTATAAAAACCGAAAGCATCGTCGGCGGCGATAGTATTTTTAAAAATAAGATCACCGTTCGTATCACGACGCAAAGCGATGTCGTGACGATCGGCGGAACGGTATTTGGCGAGAATCAACAGCGTATCGTAACCATAAACGGCTTTAAAACAGACTTTAAACCCAAAGGCAAGATGATTATCTTTAAAAATAACGACGTTCCGGGCGTTATAGCTAAGATTTCGTCTATCCTTGCCGATGAGAAGATAAATATCGCCGACTTCCGCTTGGGACGCGACGATCACGGGATGGCGCTTGCGGTCGTGCTGGTCGATGAAAAGATAACCAAAGAGACGCTGGCTAAACTAAACGAACTTGACGTTTGTATATGGGCAAAATACGCAGTTATCTAAATTTGGGCCCAAAACCAGGCTCAAATTTAAGAAAGGCTTGAATATGAAATTTTTACTTTTTATTCCGATTTTGTTTTTATTTGCCGGTTGTGAGAGCGAAGTGCAAAAGCAAACTACAAAAAATTTCGAAAAAATTCTGACCGAAAAAAAGAAATTTCAAAAGATACAAAAAGACGAACCAAGCGTAAGCGAGCAGATGAAAAGGGAAATCCACTCGCAGTCTGAAAAGAGTAAGGAAAAAGGCGAGTTTAAATTTAAAGAGTGATAAGCATAGCCTAGAGTACCTGTATTGGCGCACGAGCGAACATCCCCGTCGGTGCAGACCTCGCCCGCTTGGGATTAGCGCACAAGCTCTCGTCACGCAAAATCCGTCAAAAACGTATAGGCTGGGTTTTTAAACTCGCCTTTTATGCGGTTAGTGATTTTATGCTTTATCCACCGGCATTGTTTTAGCAGTCGGTATAAACGCGTACGGTAGCCGTAAATTTGCGGATTATCTACTGGGCGAAATTTAACTTCGTCCAAATTCGGCTGCTTTGCTAAATTTACGAAAAACTAACCCGCTTCCTTTCTCTCGTAAATTTAAGCCGTCTTTATGCGTGCCTTAGGGTTGCCGGTTTTACGGGGCTTAAATTTAAAGACGCCATTTAAATGCTTAAATACTTGGCATACGAATTTTACGGCTCTTATATTCGGCAAATCAGCCGCGCATTAAGCCCGCGAGATAAGCCTTGTTTTACCTGCTTATTTAAGCCGTTTGCTACGCTATTTATTTGTCTAGCGCCGCAAGGACGCGGATCTTTCCGGCGTAAATTTAACCACAAAATCCGGAGCAAATTTATAAAATTTCTAGCCTTTTGTTTCAAAATTTCAAAGCCCGTGCCGACTTTATCGGTGCGGCGGTCACGGTCTATGAGGCTTTGCCCGATTTCGTGAAACGTTTTGTGCTGCCGTAAGCGCCTCTTTTGTTAATCTTAAATAGCCGGCCGAATTTGGAGCGCCGCAAAGATGCGATTTTTTAAATTTGACGGTACGGCTTAGGTAAAGACAAATAAACACAAAGCCTGGATTTTGCATAGACACGTAGCGATTACGTGAGTGCTTAAGGTGCTAATTTTTTGTCTACCACGGCGCGTTTATTATAGGCCCACTCGGCAGAGATAAGCCTCGGTAAAGCAAGGCAAAGTTTATTCGCTCTATCGCCGCCGCCCTTGTTTTTTGGGATGCGCGCTTTTGTTTACGAGATGGTAGGCTGGCGTAAAGCTTGGTATCAAGATTATGCGGCCGTGCGGGCGCGATTTCTTGCCGCTTTGGTCTTATAGCACATTTTCCCCGCGCGCAGGCTTTGTGCAACTCTTAAAGCACGCAACTCATCTTTTGCGTAAATTTAGTAAGCGCGGTATCGGCGTTACCGAAAAAGGCGGTATCTTTTAGACGAAAAAACGACAGTCGTTTTAACGCGGGGCGCTCGGCTCTGCAAGTAAAGCTCGGGGCAAATAGCGCAAGAGGCCGACTTTGCCCCCTCTAACATCTTTAAAACCGCCGTTTTCGTGAAATTTTAGTTACTAGTTTTAGTCGTTTTTATGCGTCTAAACTTAGCTCTTACGCATTAAACTTAAGCGGCATATCGGCTATTTTTCTGGGATTTTGCGCAGAATCTTTTTATAAATTTAGTCAAATGCTTAAAAAAATAATTAAATTTAAATAACCGACGTAAAAACTCGAAAATTTGCTTAATTGATAACGCGTAAATAATTTGTTCTAAAAAACGCCTTTTTTGTTTAATGGATGTTTATGTGCTACTTTTAGTAACATTTATACTCCTAAAATGCCTAATATAGACGGCTCGTAAAATTTTATACCCAAATTAGCCTCTGTTAAATTCGCCTTTTTTCGTATTACCGTTTTACGCAACTTTTGCGGCGCAAATCCCAAACCTTAAAGCGAAATATTAATGTGATTTTTATTTTGCATTAAGCTTGAAATCGCACTAAAATTTCGCCGAGATTTTAAATTTAGGAGGATTTGATGCAAGAGGTGTTTTTGCAAAATTACGATCCCGCGGGTAATATTTGGCTCAGCGCGGCTGCGGCGGCTTTGCCCATAGGCGTGTTTTTGCTCTGCTTGACGGTTTTTAAGCTAAAAGGCTACGTCGCGGCGTTTCTAACCGTCGCAGCCAGCCTTGCCGTGGCGATTATATTTTATAAGATGCCCGCGGTTACGGCGTTTATGAGCTTTGCTTACGGTTTTTTCTACGGGCTTTGGCCGATAGCTTGGATTATTTTGTGCGCGATTTTTCTTTATAAACTTAGCGTAAAATCAGGCTACTTCGAGACGCTAAAGGCCTCTATTACGGCTATTAGCCCCGATTGCCGCATTCAGGTTATTTTAATAGCGTTTAGTTTCGGTTCGTTTTTAGAAGGAGCCATAGGCTTTGGCGCGCCGGTTGCGATTTGCGCGGCTTTGCTTATGGGGCTTGGGCTAAAGCCTTTAAGCGCGGCCGGACTTAGTATGATAGCAAACACGGCGGGAGCGGCGTTTGGGGCCGTGGGCATACCGGTTACGGCGCTTAGCGGTACCGTAAACGTCGATGCGCAGCTAATCTCTACGATGACGGCTAGGATGCTACCGCCCATTACCTTTACGCTGCCTTTTTTACTCGTGTTTTTAGTTAGCGGATTTAGGGGAGTTTTAGGCGTTTTGCCTCACGTTGTTACGGCGGCGGCTAGCTACACTATCGCGCAGTACGCTACGGCTAAATTTTTAGGCCCGGAGCTGGTAAATATCATCGCCGCTATCGTCTCCATCGTCATGCTTTGGGCGGCGCTTAGAATTTGGAAGATTAAAGACGTATTTAGAGTAAGCGGGCAAAGCGAGGCAAAAGAGAGCGTAAGCCTAAGCGCCAAAGACGCGTTTAAAGCTTGGCTTCCTTTTATCCTCATTATCGCGGCTATAGTCGTTTGGAACAGCTCAGGTTTTAAATCTCTCGTGGATTTTGCTACGTTTAAATTTGAAGTCGCAAACTTGCATAATCTAACCGCGTCAAATTCGCCTATCTCGCAGGGCGTGCAAGCTATTAGCGCCGTTTATACGTGGGACGCGCTAAGGGCTACGGGGACGGCGATACTGCTAGCTGCGATTCTTACGACGCTGATTTTAAAGATAAAACCCCAAATCGCAGTCGCTTCCGCAAAAGAGGCGGCAAAGGAGATGGCTTTTCCTATCGTTACGATAGGCTTTATCGTCGCGTACGCCTACGTGGCTAAATATAGCGGTCAAGCCGCGACTATGGGTCTAGCGCTATCAAGCACGGGCAACGCGTTTGGCTTTTTCTCGCCCGTCATCGGTTGGCTGGGCGTATTTTTAACGGGCTCGGTTACTAGCGCGAATTTGCTTTTCGGCACTCTTCAGCAAGTAACGGCAAATCAGCTAAGCGTACCCGACGTGATTTTTATGGCGGCAAACACCGTGGGCGGCGTCGTGGGTAAAATCATCAGTCCGCAAAGTATCGCCGTAGCGTGCGCGGCGGTGGGAATGGCCGGACGCGAGAGCGAAGTGCTTAAATTTACGCTTAAATACTCGCTTTTATTTATAGTTTTGGCTAGCTTCATCACGTGGGCGGTTATACATCTGTTTCCACAGCTCGTGCCCGTAGTTACGAATTTTAGACCTTAAAGGAGGAAAAATGAAAAGAGTTTATATGTTTTTCTCTGCTATGAATAGCAGAGAAAAGTCCTAAAGTAAGGCCTTTGTACAAAGAAGTCAAAATTTAATCACCGATATAAACGCGATAATCAAGCAACAAAACGCTAAAAATTTAATCTATCCCGCAGACTTGCCTATCGGTGTATCGCAGGTAGAAGCGGAAGTAAAATTCGCCTTTGATAGGCCCGTGGAGGAGTTTAAATCAGAGCTTTTTAACTACGACGTCTCTATAATCAAAGCAACCAAAGCCGTTAGTTCGCACGGCGTTTTTTGCGTAACTTCAAGCAAGAGCCAACCAAGACTGCTAAGCCTAACGCCAAGACTTTGCATAGTGCTGTTAAAAAAGCAAGACGTGGTAAAAAGCCTATCTGCGTGCCTAAACGAGATAAAAAAAGAAAACGAAAAGTTGCCGACTAATATCCTTTTCATCTGCGGCCCTTCAAGGACTTCTGATACCGAGCTCGTGCCGGTTTTGGGCGTACACGGCTCGCAGATAGTTTATGTTTTGGTTTATTAAATTTACTCGCTAAATTCGGGGCAATCGTTTGAAATTCGTTTGCCCCGCCTGCTAAATTTAAACTTTTTTGGATATAATCAACCATTTTTAAATCAAGGAGAAAAAATGGCAACCTATTCTATGGGCGACCTAAAAAAAGGACTAAAGATCGAGCTAGACGGCGTTCCGTATAAAGTCGTCGAATATCAGCACGTAAAACCGGGCAAGGGCGCGGCTTTCGTTCGCGCGAAAATCAAATCTTTCATCGACGGCAAAGTGCTTGAAAAGACGTTCCACGCGGGCGACAAATGCGATCAGCCGAATTTGGAAGAAAAAGAGATGCAGTATCTTTACGACGACGGCGAGTTCTGTCAGTTTATGGACACTGCGACCTACGAGCAAGTGGCTATCAGCGACGATGACGTGGGCGATGTTAAAAAATGGATGATCGACGGCATGATGGTTGAGATTTTGTTTCACAACGGCAAGGCTATCGGCGTAGAAGTACCGCAAGTTGTCGAGCTAAAGATCGTCGAGACTCCGCCGAATTTCAAAGGCGACACTCAGGGCGGTAAAAAGCCCGCTACGCTAGAAAGCGGTGCAGTCGTACAGATACCTTTTCACGTGCTTGAAGGCGAGGTCATCCGCGTAGATACCGTCCGCGGCGAATACATCGAGCGCGCAAATAAATAACCGCAGTCGTCAAATTTGATGAAAGCAAAATTTGACGAGCTCATAGCCCGAGTAAAGCCGCTGTTTAAAGATAACGGCTTTACCAAAAACGGGCTAAATTTCTACAAAAATACTCCCGAATTTATCTATAATCGAAAATTTTAAAAAGGTGGCGGCGATAGCGCATTTGAAAACCAGATCTTACGTAAACTGCGGCATTTAGGGCGCGTTTGTAGGAAGGCATTCGTCTTAAAACCCAAAGAATACGAATGCCATTTTAGGGATAGAATTTCATTTATCGAGGGCTCCAAAACACCTTACTATGAAATCAACGAAAACACCGATACGGCAGCGCTTTGCAAAAATTTAATGAGCGATTTAAGAGCGGTATTTAGATTTTTTGACGCGGTAAACTGAACGAAATTTGATTGATTTGATGCCGGATCGAAACGGCCTAGCGATCATTGACCGGCTTTTTGAATATCTACTCATAATGCACGAACAAGAAATTTTGACCCGCCAAGCGTTAAATTTGTTTCAAAAATACGGAAACAAAGCTAGATGGAAAATTTTTGAGAGGCATATAAACGATTTGCTGAAAAATATGAAAAAGACGAGATAAAATTTGAAAAAATAAAAGCCAAGGCCTAAGCCTTAGCTTAGACTTTAGGCTGATTTTTTAACGCTATCGACCAAAGCAACGATCTCTTCGTGATTTGGCAGGGCGTTTACGTCCGTACCGATGAGATCTTTTTTAGAAAAGACTACTTTTCCGTTTACTTCAACTATGAAGTTTCCGCCGCTACCGACGGTTTTGCTAATTTTAGCACCTGGAATTTGACTTAAAAATTCTTCTTCTACACGAGAAGCTACCGGTCTATAGTTTCAAGAATTGCAATACGTAATCTTTACTTCCATTTTCCTTCCTTTCGAATTTAAAGTACGCCGATTATAGCGTAAATTTAGCAAACGAGAGTATAATAATCCGAAAATTTAAGGAGAAAATTATGAAAAAAGTTGCCGTGATTTTTGCCGACGGGTTTGAGGAGATAGAGGGCGTTAGCATCGTGGACGTGCTTAGACGAGGCGGTGTAGAAGTCGATATCGTCGGGCTTGATAAGCTGCCTATAGCGGGCGCTCACGGAGTGAAATTCGTCTGCGATATGACGCTTTACGATCTTGAGGAGGAGGACTACGATATGCTAGTTTTGCCGGGCGGTCAGCCGGGCGTCTCAAATATCGAGGGAAATCTAAAAATGAGAGAAATTATAAAGCGTTTCGATAAAAAAGGTAAATTTATAGCAGCCATCTGCGCCGCGCCGATCGCTCTTGACGCCGCAGAGATCGTTAGAGGCGAGTTTACCTGCTATCCTGGCTGCGAAAAAGCCGTACGCGGCGGAAGCTACGTAAGCAATAGAAACGTCGTGCAAAGCGGCCATATCATCACATCAAGAGGTCCCGCCACGGCAATGGAGTTTGCTTTGGAGTTGCTTAAAATTTTAGACGGCGAGCAAATTTACGCAGAAGTAAAAGAGGGCTTGCTATTCGTAAAATAAAACGGCACAAAGCCCAGACGATAATTTAAGGTAAAAGCTTAACGTAGCTTTGCCTGCTCTTTTTTCGCCGAGTTTTTATTTACGTGCGAGAAAACGGCTTTTGCACGAAGCCGTTTTCTAAGCCCTAAAAGCTTGCCGGTTTGAAAAATCGGCTAAATTTTGCCGCATTAAAGAGCTTGCGGATATGCTTACGGGTAAATTTAATACTAAATTATAAAAAGCGAGCTTTTTATCTAGCTTTTTTATTTAAATTCAGGTATTATCCCTTAACCGATTTATCGGGAATTTGATTTAAGGAAACGTTACTGTGAATATTTACGTCGGTAACTTGTCATATCGCATGACTGAGGCAGAGCTTAAGGATACATTTGCGCCGTTTGGCGAAGTAAAACGCGCGAAAATCGTCAAAGATCGCGACACGAATCGCTCAAAAGGATTCGGATTCGTCGAGATAGAAAACGACGCAGACGCGCTAAAAGCGATCGAAGCGCTAAACAACAAGGAAGTAGGCGGCAGAGCTCTAAGAGTAAACGAATCTAAACCTAAAGAATAATCCGGCCGTCAAATCTGACGGCTTTTAACTAATTTTTAAATTTAAGCTTTTTAGTCAAAATTTCGCTCCAAATGAACCAAAAAATCACCTCTCGTATCGCTCCGACGCCAAGCGGCTTTTTACACGCGGGCAATGTTTACAACTTCTTACTAACATATCTTTTTACTCGCGCATTTGATGGGATTTTATACTTAAGGATCGACGACTACGACTTGCCGCGCTACCGCAGGCAATACGTGGAAAACATCTTTCGCGTGCTTGATATGCTGGGCATTGATTTTGACGGCGGACCCGGCGGAGTGGGGGAGTTTGAAACCAAATTTAGCTCCAAATTTCGCCTTGGTGCCTACCAAAACGCGCTAAAAAAGCTCGAGCAAAAAGGCGTTTGCTACGCTTGCGAGTGCTCACACTCGATGAAAAGCTCGTTTAAAAACGGCATTTACGCGCGGGTTTGCGCGGAGAAAAATCTTAAATTTAAAAAAGACGAAACGGCTATGCGGATACGCACTATCGACGGAGCGCAAATTAACGTTCGGCAAAATTTGATAAATTTTGACGCTTTGGGGTGCGGCTTTGGCGGAGGCAAACCGAGCGATAAGAAATTTAACCCAAACGCTATAGAAAATCCAGAAGAACGCATTTTAAATTCGGCAAATTCGGACGGTTTAAATTTGGCGGACGAAGCGGCGTTTGAGACGGAAAAATTCGCGCAAACGCAAAGCATAAATTTGGCTCAAATTTTGGGCGATTTCGTCGTTTGGAAAAAGGACGACACGCCTGCTTATAATCTCGCTAGCCTCGTGGATGATGAGGTGTTGGGCGTAAATTGGCTCGTGCGAGGCGAGGATCTGCTCGCGTGCTCGGCGGCGCAAAAGTACATGGCGCAGATCTTAGGCTACGGGTTTGAAAACGCGAATTTCATCCATCACGGCTTGCTAGCGCATGGCGGTAAAAAGCTATCCAAAAGCTCGAGCGCACCGGCGGTGAGCGTAGCGGACGGCGCCAAAATCCACTATAAATTTGCCGCCCTTAAGCTTGGTCTTGACGCGTCAAAATGCGACGGCTTGTCAAATTTGCTTGAGATGTTTAAAGAGAAATTTAGTCGATAAATTTAAACGCACCACTTGTTTTTTTAAATTTTAAATTTAAAAAGCACGGTAATTTTTATCCGCCTTATCTAAATTTTTCTTAATCCCCTCGTAATCGTTCTTTAAATTTTTATTTATGCCCGCGAGGTTTCATCAAATTTACCGCTCAAATTTGGGCTAAATTTAGAGCTGTAAATTTAAATCGAGCCGCCCGCGCCGCAGTCGTCAAATTTGAGCTCAAATTTTGCCAAAAATCCGTCCAAACAGCCTATTTTCCGAGCTTGCTTAAATTTAAGCCAGGCCGAATTTATCCGCCTAAAAGCAAAGTTTCTGTAAAATCAAGAGCATTAAAAAGGACGAAAAATGAGCGATTTTACAGATTTTACGCATCTGCACTTGCATACCGAGTATTCGCTGCTAGACGGCGCGAATCGTATCAAAGAGCTAGCTAAAACGCTAAAAAAACAAGGCGTCAAAGCCGCAGCCATCACCGACCACGGCAATATGTTTGGCGCTATAGACTTTTATAAAACGATGAAAAATGAAGGCATAAAGCCGCTAATCGGCATCGAAGCCTACATCCACAACGGTGAGGAGCTAGGCGATAAAAGTACCAAGCAGCGCTTCCACCTCTGCCTCATCGCCAAAAACGAAATCGGCTACAAAAACCTGATGTATCTTAGCTCCATGAGCTATATCGAGGGGTTTTATTATTATCCGCGTATCAACAAAAAGATGCTAAAAGAGCACAGCGAGGGCATCATCTGCTCCTCGGCGTGCCTGCAAGGCGAGGTGAACTGGAACCTCAACCAAAGCGAGAGAAATTTGCGTTTCGGCGCGGGCGGATACGAGGCGGCAAGGGAAGCCGCGCTGTGGTACAAGGATGTCTTTGGCGATGATTTTTACCTCGAGATTATGCGTCACGGTATCGGCGATCAGCGCAGGATCGACGATGAAATTTTGCGCCTGGCAAAGGAGCTAAATATCAAGGTCATCGCAACCAACGACACGCACTATACGTTTAAGCAACGAGCCGACGCGCACGAGGTTTTCATGTGTATCGCGATGAACAAACTGCTAGACGATCCAAACCGCCTACGCCACAGCGTGCATGAGTTTTACGTCAAGACGCCCGCGCAGATGAGCGAGCTTTTCGCCGATATCCCAGAAGCCGTCACAAATACGCAAGAAATCGTAGATAAATGCGATCTCACGATCAAACTAGGCGACGCGACGCCGCCAAATTTTAAATTTACGCTCGAGTACGCCGCCGAGCGAAATTTGAGCCTGCCAGAGCCTGATAAACGCTACAGCATACCAAACGATAGCGTGCTGTTTGAGCACGAGTGCAGGCAGGGGCTGGAGGAGAGGCTTAAATTCGTCCCCGCAGAGCGCCACGAGGAGTATAAAACCCGTCTGCAACGCGAGATAGATATCATAAACAAGATGAATTTCCCGGGCTACATGATGATCGTTTGGGACTTTATCAACGAAGCTAAAAAGCGCGGCGTGCCGGTAGGCCCGGGACGCGGCTCTGCGGCGGGAAGCCTAGTAGCCTATAGTCTAAAGATCACGGACCTGGATCCGCTGCCCTATAACCTGCTTTTCGAGCGTTTTTTGAACCCCGAGCGCGTGAGCATGCCCGATATCGACGTGGACTTTTGTCAAAACCGCCGCGGCGAGATCATCGACTACGTTATAGAAAAATACGGCAAATTTAACGTGGCTCAAGTCATAACCTTCGGTAAGCTACTGGCAAAGGGCGTCATCCGAGACGTCGCGCGCGTATGCGATATGCCTTATGCCGAGGCCGACGCGATGGCTAAGCTAATCCCCGACGAGCTAGGTATCACGCTAGAACAAGCTTTTGAAAAAGAGCCAAAGATCGGCGAGCTGATAGCAAGTAATTCAAATGCTAATAGAATTTGGAAATTTGCCCTTGATCTGGAGGGTCTAAACCGAAACGCCGGCATGCATGCAGCAGGCGTAGTCATCTCAAACGAGGAGCTGTGGAACAAAACCCCGCTTTTCCGCCAGCCAAACGCCGAGGAGGATCACTTCGTCACGCAGTATAGCCTAAAGTACCTAGAGGACGTCGACCTCATCAAATTTGACTTCCTGGGGCTAAAGACTCTAACCGTGATAGATAACGCCGTCAAGCTCGTAAAAAAGAGATTTGGCAAAGAGATCATCTGGGAGCAGGTCAATAAAAACGATCCCAAAACCTACGAGACGATCAGTAGCGGCCAGACGCTAGGACTTTTTCAGATAGAGAGCGAAGGCATGCAAAAAGTCGGAGCCGATATGCGCCCCGACTGCTTCGAGGATATCATCGCGATGATCTCGCTTTATCGCCCGGGTCCGATGGATCTTATTCCTGATTTCATCAAGCGCAAACACGGCCTGGAGCCTATCACGTACATTTTCCCCGAGCTTCAGCCCATACTAGAGCCCACCTACGGCGTCATCGTCTATCAAGAGCAAGTTATGCAAATCGTGCAGACTATCGGCGGCTTTTCGCTAGGAGGCGCTGATCTCGTGCGCCGCGCGATGGGTAAAAAGATAAAAGAGGAGATGGATAGGCTAAAGGGTAAATTTATCGAGGGGGCCGAGGCGCAGGGGCTAGACGGCAAAAAGGCCGACGAGCTGTTTGAGCTCATTTTGCACTTCGCTTCGTACGGATTTAACAAATCCCACGCAGCGGCATACACCTACGTGACCTTTCAGACGGCTTATATGAAGACTTACTATCCGGCCGAATTTATGGCGGCTTTGATCACGAGCGAGGAGACCAATGCCGATAAGATTTCGCGCTACATAGACGAGTGTAAGCGCCTAGATATCGCTATCCTGCCGCCGTCGGTCAATAAATCGGCCAAAGAATTCTCAGTCGTTAGCGAAGGGGGCAAGGACGCCATCATCTACGGCCTAGGCGCGATAAAGGGCGTCGGAGGCGCGGCGATCGAAAATATCTTAGAGGAGCAGGCTAAGGGCGAATTTAAGGATATCGACGATTTCGTCTCGCGCGTGGATAACTTTAAGGTAAATAAAAAAGTCTTTGAAAGCCTGATAAAATCAGGCTCGTTTGATAGCTTTGGCCTAACGCGCAAGATGATGCTAAACAACCTAGATAACATCGTAGAGGCGTGCAAAAATGCCGCTACTATTAAGAAAAACGCGGCGGAGAGCCTCTTTGGCGACGACGAGAGTATGGCGACGGTTAAAACTAGTCTCGTGCGCGACGACTCCGAGCTGGAGCTAAAAACCAAGCTCAAATTTGAACTAGAAAGCGTGGGTATCTATCTCTCCGGCCACCCGCTAGACGAGTACCGCGAACAAATCTCAAAGATAAAATACACGCTAAGCGATAAATTTGACGAGCTGCCCGAAAACGGCGAGATGCTGCTCGTGGGCAAGATCGAGGACCTCACCACCAGGATCAGCAAGAAAAACGGCAAAAAAATGGGCACGATCGAGATGCTCGATTTCCACGGTACGGTCGAGATCGCAGTCTTTGACAGGCAGCTTGGAGCTGTCGAGTCGATGAGTGCCGATGAGCGCGATTTGCCGCATGCGTTTAAGGTTCGCTACTCCAAAGACGGGCAGTTTATGCGCATAAATTTGGATAAAATTCTGACGCTTGATGAGGCTATGGGCATGGATTTTTCGCATCCGCTGGAGAAATACAAAGAGCAAATCGAGCAGATAAAACACACGCCTAGCAAGGACTTCGGCAAGATAGATAAAACGAGCGAAATCCTAGTCGTCGGCAAGATCGCCGAGATCGCTAAAATCCCTAGCAAAAAAACCGGCAAAGAGTTTATGATGCTAAGCATTATGGACCTTTTTGGCACGTTTAAGGTCGCGGCGTTTGACTCCGAAAAGGGACTCATCGAGAACCTAAGCGAGGAGCAAAAAGACGCTCCGCTAGCATTTAAGGTGCGCTACAGCCGCGACGATCAGGGCGCTCGCATAAACCTCATCGACGTCGTAAGCCTAGAGGACGCACGCGATATGAATTTCCAAAGCAGAAGCTTTAAACAGCGCAAGGAAAGTAGCGGCGCAAGCTATCAAAACGGCCAGGCATCTAGCGAAAACAGAGTCAAAAGAGAGCTTGAGGATCTCGTGTTAGAACTAAATTTGGACGAAACGGGCAAGGATATCATTACGCAAATTTACCGCGCCGCCATCGGCGAACACCGCGCCGCAGCCGATAAAAACAATAAGCGCCTAATCATCCGTATCAAAGACGCGCAGGAAGGCCGCGCGCTGGTCTATACGACGGAGTTTATCGTAGGGGAGGGTTTTGAGGAGAGGGCGCTAGGCTTAAAACAAGCCGTTTAAATTTGAGGATTTGCGGCTCGTCTTTTTGGTTTATACTTCGTTGGATTTAAAATTTTACTCGGTCACTATCGGACTAGGTAGCTCCCGTCGTAAAATTTAAAAGCGGCTTGTCTCGCGAGCGCTTTTTACGGAGTTTGTAAAATTTCGGCTCGATGAACTACGCGTTCTATCTTCGCCGAAATTTTACCGCACAACCCCAAAAATCATCTCGCGATACCTCGCCTTATCGTTTTGCGTTCAAATTTGAAGTCGAATTTGGATAAATTTGTAAATCTCGGTTTCAAATTTTCTCGCCGGGGCCCGTAACTCGAAAATGCTAGGTTTGGGCGAATTTTCGGAGAACTTTAAAGTTAGTATTTTTAGATAAAATTTAAAAAAGGAGCAGCAATGAAATATAAAATTTTAGTTGTGGTCTTTACGGCTGCTTTGGGTTTACAGGGAGCGCTTGCGAGCGATTTTGACGAGCGGGCTTGCGCGGCGTTAAAGGGCACGAAAATTTACGATACAAAGATTAGCGAAGCGATCTGGAATCAAAGCGGCGAAATCGGCGCCGATAAGATGTCTGCTCTAACGGGAGGTGCCAAAAAGACGCTAAAAGCCGCGCCGCACTGCATAATTCACGGCGAGATAGCCTCGCGCACGGGCTCAGACGGCAAGCATTACGGCATAAAATTTGAGCTTCGCTTGCCGGGCGACTGGAACGGTAAGCTGCTATTTCAGGGCGGAGGCGGTTTGGACGGCTTTGTAGCGCCAGCTCTTGGCGCCGTGCCTATCCGCACTAGCACCGCAACGCCCGCGCTTATGAGGGGCTATGCGGTCGTTACGACCGATTCGGGACATCCTACGCCTACGCCCGAGTTCGGACTTGAGCAGCAGGCGCGGTTAGATTACGCGTATCAGGCGATCGGCAAGGTCGCGAGCGTCTCAAAGCAGCTGGTTTTCGCGGCGTATAAAAAAGCGCCCGCGCACAGCTACTTTATGGGCTGCTCAAACGGCGGACGCTCGGCTCTGATGGCGGCGCAGAGGTATCCGATGGAATTTGACGGCGTAATCGCGGCAAATCCGGGCTTTAGGCTTTCGCGCGCAGCGATCGCGGAGCAGTGGGACAACCGGCAGCTTATGAAGATCGCGCCTAAAAACGCCGCGGGGGATAAAATTTTCGCAAACGCCCTTACGCAGGAGGATTTGGATAAACTAAGCAGGGCGGTTTTAGATAAATGCGACGCGCTAGACGGGCTAAAAGACGGAATCATCGGCGCTTGGGAGCGTTGTAAATTTGATCCTAGCGACCTTGATCTGCCCAAAGATAAAATTTCTGCGATAAAGGCGATATTTGAGGGCGCAAAAAACAGCAAGGGCGAGCAAATTTACAGCGGCTGGTTTTACGATGCCGGGGTAAATCAGCCCGGCTGGCGCATGTGGAAGCTTGGCGACTCGCAAAGTGCCGAGCCAAATGCTAGAAATATCGTGCTCTCGAAGGGCTCGATGAATTATTATTTCTTGACACCGCCGCAACCGGAGTTTGATCTGATGAACTTTGATTTTGATAAGGACGTAGAGCGAACGTTCGAGACCGCAGCGATAAACGATGCGATTTCTACCAAACTAGATAGCTTCCGCGCTAACGGCGGCAAACTCATTATCGTAACGGGCGTCTCCGATCCCGTATTTTCAGCGATGGATCAGCGCGATTGGTTCAAAAAGCTAGTGGAAACCAACGCGAACGCGGATGAGTTTGCGCGATTTTTTGCACTGCCTGGGATGAATCACTGCGGCGGCGGTAACGGCATCGATGACGTCGATCCGCTAAGCGCGCTTGAAGCGTGGCGCGAGCAGGGAACGGCTCCATCTAGCCTGCTGGGCAAAAGCACGAGCCGCGCGGGTAAGCAGATTAAGGTCTGCGCGTATCCAAAAGTGGCTATCTACGTAGGTGGTGACGAAAATAACGCGAGCAGCTTTGAGTGCAGATAATTTAGGCGCCCAGGGTACCCGTTTATCTGCGGCGCACGAGATACAAGCGCCGCGCAAATGCGGTAGATTTTCGCGAGTTAAACTTGCAAGGTTAAATTTGCCGCCGAGCGTAAATTTGGCCAAAACCATAAAGGAAAAAAAATGAAAAAATTAATCGTTTTAGCATTTGCGTTTTTTGCCATAGCGGCGGTAGCTGGCCAACAAGAAAAAAAAGAAGTCGACCCCGAAAAGGAGGCGTTTTTAAGCGCGCGCTACGAAACGCTTAAAAAATCATGCGTCCAAAAGGATGCTAGAGCCTGCAAACGCGTGATCTTTTTTTATAAAAAAGACGAGCTCAAATATAACGAGCATGAAGCTCAAACGGCGATGCAGACTTTGCTTGACGCGTGCAAAGAGGGTAAAATTGACGCATGCATGGAGGCAGGCAAAATACATATAGAAAATAAAAATTACGACGCGGCAAAAGAGCTTTTGCTGCCTGCATGCCTAAGCGGTCATTACGACTCCTGCGCCGTTTACGGTAGATATTTGGAAAAACACTCGCCCGCTAAAAATAAAAAACACGCACAAAAGCTATATGAAATCGCCTGCGACAAAAACTCGGCGCTAGGGTGCGAAAATTTGGGGCTTTTGCTTCGAGCCGAACCTTACTTGCATGACGAACCGCAGGATTTGCCAGGATATTTCTATCTAAAAAAAGCCTGTGAAATAGATGCTAGAAGATGCCTTTCTCTGGGTATTTCGTCTTTGTCGTACGATCCTGAGGATGCCATAAAAGCGCTCACTAGAAACTGCTTTGAGTCGGATATGTTAGCCGGTTGTATTATGCTTACAGAGCATCATAAACGAGGTGCTTTATACGCCTTGGACGACGCTGAGGTAAAGCGAGTGTACGCGCGCCTTTGCGAGCGAGCGCCGTATAAGAAAGAATATTGCCAAGCGGCGCGGTAAATTTAATCTCGCTTGTGTTTTGATTTAGGCAAAGGGCTTAGCGCGACTAACTAGTTGGGGCAAATTTAAACGGGCGATTAAAATTAACCGCGCTAAATTTAGGCCAGGTTCTTAGCCTGGGATAAAATTTAAAGATTAAGGAGAATAAAAATGGGTAAAACGGCCTTGGTCGTAGGAGCTACGGGAGCGGTCGGACGCGAGATCGTGCGCGGGCTTTGCGAGGATGAAAACTACGACAAAATCATCGTTTGGGCGCGTAGGGAGCTAAATTTTAGCCACGAAAAGTTAGAGACTCAAATCATAGATTTCGACGAGATCAAAGATATGCCGCCACGCGAGATAGACGAGATATTTTGCGCGCTGGGCACGACGATGAAGCAAGCCGGCAGTCGCGGGCAGTTTTATAAAGTAGACGTGAACTACCCCGTAAATATCGCAAAATGGGGCATCGCATCAGGCGCGCGCCGTTTCGCGCTCATCTCCGCCTACGGTGCGGACGAGCGGTCGAGATTTTTTTATCTACGCGCAAAGGGCAAGGCGGAGAAAAAGATCGCCGCGCTGGGTTTTAAAAGCTTGCAAATAGCGCGGCTACCTGCGATAAAAAGCGAGCGCGAGCAGGTGCGTATGGGCGAGCTTTTTATGGTTTGGCTGTTTGGGCTTTTGCCAAAATTTATCTTAACTAATTACCGCCCGATGAGTACAAAAGATATCGCGGCTGCCGTCATCGCCGCTGCGCAGACGGAGGCTAAGGGCGTGCAAATTTATCATCCAAGAGAGTTTATTTAGAAGTAAAAGCGTAAAGGTAGTTTTGGCTTTAGGGTTTTAAAAATGCCGAAAAATGCGCCCACTATTTTAAAATAAAAAATCGGCCGGATTTCGCAAGGCATGCGGACTTATTTAAATTTGGCCCTTGAGCGCGGTTTGGGTATTTGCTTGGTCGCGGCCAAAAGCCGGGTGTGTCAAAAATTATGTTTGGCTATTTGTTTAGTCGCGCTCAAAAGCGCTGCTAGGACGGCTTTTTGCGCCGCAAGCTGCCTAACAGGTAGCGCGAGCCTGCGCGCAGTTTTGCCTTGCTCGCGTAAAAATCAAAACGCCTATTTAAAGACTATGCCGGATTTGGTAAAATCCATTTGCTCCGGTTCTACGTTTAGTAATGATTTAAAAACTAGCCTGCCTACTGCTTTTAGCTCCGTCTCATGCGCAGGATTTGGATGCTGCTTTAGCTCCTGCTGCATAGCCATCAGCAAAAACCCAAGCCCCATAGATATCTGATACGAGTTCATCATTTCCGTAGCTTTTCCCTCAAACAGCTCCGGTTTTTTGCGCAAAAACTCGGCGATCTGCAAAAATGCGGGCTTTACGGCCTCGTCTGGCATCGGATGATTAAAATACGCCGCGTAAGCGCCTCCTAGCAGCGCCACGATGCCGGTCGCCACGTTTTCTTTGGGTATGCCGTATAGCTGCTCGACGCTGCCGTTTAGCTTATCTATGCCCTCTACTAGCAAGCGCTGCCCCTCGTCTTGCTGCGCGGCGGGAAATAGCTGCGCTATCTGCTCGATGCCATCCATGTCAAAAAAATGATCTCCCGCTCGCACCAGCGCGCCAGTATAGAGTATATCGGTCTTAACGTCTTTGGCGTAGGCGGAATCATCGGGCGGATTTAAATTTTTTCTTGCTTGATTCATAGCGCGGTTATACGCATCCTGCCGCAACCACTGCTCGTTAAAATCAATCGTAAAAAACGCCTGCGCGCTACTAAAACACATCACCGCTCCAAGCGCTGCCGCGCCGACTCGAATCTTGCCTAAAAATTTCATAAAACGCCTCCGAAAATAAAATTTCATGCGGCAGCTCCGCATTGCCGGCATTATACCTAAAATAACGCGGCTACGACATTTTTTTATTCTGATTGCCTTTATGCCGCCGCTCAGACAGACGCTGAGGGCGTGCAAATTTATCATCCGAGAGAGTTTGCGTAGCAGTTCAAATTCGATGGGCTTGCAGGATTAGGCAAAATTTGCAAGCCCTCGCCTCGTAAATTTAAATTTATCCCGGGATAATCAAATTTGCGCGCTTGCCTCAACGAGCGTTTAAATTTACAGCTACCTAAAAGCAAAATTTGATAGAAATTTGGAGCTTTGACCTCAGTGCGCGTCGCCGCCTTTGTGCGTTTATAGTTCTCTGCGGGAGGGCTCAAATTTAGCGTGGAAAAAGCTCGCGCTAAAAATCTCCAAGACCGACAAAATAGCCAAAAATAGCGACAAACCCGCAAAGAGCCCGTAAATAGGCGCTTTTGTAGCGAGTATAAAACGAGCCGTTTTCTATGTAATATATTTTACAAATTTACATTATCTATTTATAAAGCCAACGTATAATCACGCAAAAAAGTATAAAGGAGCATACTTATGAAGTATACGGGAACTACGTATAGGCCACCTTACGAGGCTAACTCTTTGCTGGTGCAGGCGACTTAGGGCTGTAGTCACAATCGCTGCGCATTTTGCACGATGTACCACTACGTCCCGTTTGCGGTCGAATCGATCGAGCAAATAGAGCGCGATTTGCCCGAGGCTAGGCGCATTTTTTTGCTAAACGGCGACGCTTTTTCGCTGGATTACGAGACGCTTAGCGCCATAGGCGAGAAAGCGTCCAAATTTTCCCCGAGGTCGAGGCCATCGCCTCTTACGCGACGATCACGGGCATCGCCAAAAAGAGCGATGAGGAGCTGCAAAATTTGCGCAAGCTTAGATTTAACGGTATGAATATCGGCTCGAGTCGGGTCACACGCAGACCCTTAAACTGCTTAAAAAAGGCTACGATGCCGACGAGGCCAAGGCGCAGCTGCTTAGGCTAAAAAGATTCGGTTACGACTTTTGCCTAAATATCGTCGTCGGCGGCGGGATGCAGTTTTCAAAAGAGCACATCGACGAAAGCGCGAAGCTCATAAACGAGGTGCAGCCTTGGATGGTTTTTCTCATGACCTTGTTTCTGGCTAAAGGAAGCGCGCTTTATAGCGTCGCACAAAAGGGTAAATTTACCGAAAATACCGCAGGCGAGAATCTGTTGGAGGAAATGCGCCTAATCGAAGCGCTCGAGCTAAAAGACACGCAGATACTGGGGATGCACCCTAGCAACTCCGTACCCCTCGCGGGAAGGCTACCGCAGGATAAGGACAGGCTGCTGGCGGCGCTAGAAAAAGGCATAAAAGCTAGGAGCGAGGAGTTTTTTCCTCTCGCCCGCAAAGAGGCGCCGAGGGCAGGTACATTAGCTAAAAATTTAAAGGAAAAGAATATGAAAAATTTTAATCAATCGACAAAACTGTGCGAAATTTTGGGCGTCAGCTTGCCTATCGTGCAGGCTCCGATGAATAACGTAACAAATGCTGCATTGGTAGCTGCCGTATCAAATGCCGGCGGAATGGGCGTGCTGGGCCCAAATGCCGGCAGAGACTCTGAAAATTTAAACACGAAAGAGCGATATAAACGAGAATTTGAACGTATAAAGTCGCTAACTAATAAGCCTTACGGCGTAAATATCGTTTGTCGAAACGATAATGACAAAAAATATGCGCTAAAGGTTATGGAAACGGCATTTGAGGCTGGCGTAAAGGCGTTTTTCTTTGTCGGCATAGCGGAAACGGAGCTATTTAAATTTATAAAAGATAACGGCGGAGTTTTGGTGCATAGAGCGCTTACGCCAAGCGCAAATTCGGCTCGCGCGGCACAAGAAGAGGGCGCAGATATTATAATTGCCACGGGATACGATGAAGGAGGAGTGGGCCCGCAAAATAAAATAGGTACTTTTAGCATCGTGCCGATCATCGCCGATGCCGTGAGCGTGCCTGTGATGGCTGCGGGCGGGATAAACGACATTAGAGGCGTACGAGCAGCCTTTGCGCTTGGGGCTAGCGGTGTTTACGTGGGTACTAGATTTATCGCTAGTACCGAGTGCCCGGCAGCGCAACCGGCAAAAGAGAACATCGTATCTATGGGCTCTAGCGAGCTGTTTTTTGTTTCGGACTATCAACGCGTAGTGCCGAGTAAATTTGCCAAGGAGCTAAACGCAATGTATCTAAACGGCGACAAGGAAGTAGTGGCGCAAAAAATCGAGCGACTAAATCCGCTAAGGCTCGCAATGATAGATGGCGATATAGAAAATGGCATAATATACGTAAATTCTGGTATTAGCCTAATAAAAGAGATAAAAAGCGCCAAAAAAATCGTCGGCGAGCTTATGGCCGATTTTGTTTAATAAGATGGATAAATTTGCCAAATTTAGGCTATTATCAGCAAAAAATAAAATTCAAATTTTATCAAACCAAAGAAGAAAAAATGTCACTAAAACCTGTCGAACTTCACAAAGCGTATCGCCTCATAAATCACGGGCCGACCGTCATGGTCTCGGCCGAATTTGATGGCGTACGGGACGTCATGAGCGCGTCATGGGTCTGCCCTCTGGACTACGACAAGCTAACGGCCGTCATAGGTGCTAGCTCTTTTACCCGCTCGCTTTTTGAAAAGAGCGGCAAATTTGCCGTGCAGGTGCCTTTCGTCTCGCAGGCGCAATTCGTCGCCAAGATGGGCACGACAAGTATGCGAGGGGGCGCGGGCAAGCTTGAGGGCGTGGAGATGTTTTACGAGCGGGACGTGCCGATGGTGCGGGGCTGCGCGGCGCTTCGTCCTCGTATCATCTCTGGGTGCGAAAGAGAGCTCGCTAAGCTTTTATCTGCGCGCCAAAGAGCAGGTTGAGCGATGCGTGAGCGAGCTTGGCTTTGACAGCCTTCAGATCGTTCGTCCGCCGTTAATCTTGGGCGAGAGGTCGGATGCTCGCCCGCTAGAGCGGCTTGCGGCGGCGGTTTTTAAACTGCTGCCCGCTTGCGTGCTCGGTAAATTTAGACCGCTTAGCGGCGCAAGTATCGCCCGCGCGATGATAAATGCAGCTCGCAGCGACGCGTACGGCGTGCAAATTTATCATCCGATGGAATTTCTACAAACGCATAGTAAGTAGCCAAATTTCGCGCTTAGGCTAAAATTTGACGCCGCTAGCAGTCTAAATTTACTAACCGCTTCGCCCGCAAAACCGGCACTAAAATTTAATTCCTCGCACGACCTGTGCGCCAAGACCCGTTTGCATATGCCGCAAAAATATCGCGTGATAAAAATCCCCCTCGTGCCCCGGCGCGTCGTAGGTGGCGACGAGGTTTGCCGGTACGACGACTCTGCGCCTGATGTTTGCCTCGTTTGCGCTAAGCTTTAGGTGCGAGACTAGCTGATAGACGCAAAGATCCGTGCAGTCGCCAAGCACCACAAAGGTGTCGATCTGCGGATTTTGCGCGAGAAATGCGTTAAATTCGGCGCAGTAAGCCGCGCTCAGGGAGTTTTTGCGAAAGATTTTTATCTCGTCAAAAAACGGCAGATCGCGCAGCTGCGGTATCGTCTTCGCGCCATCGGTGCCTTTGATAGCGTGCGGCGGAAATGCGTCAAATTCCGCGCAGTTTGCCTCGTGGCTATCCTCGAGCAGCATGAGATTTCTCGCACCCGCCGCGTAAGCCGCGCTAAAAGTCTGCGCTATACCGTCCGAGGTCGCGCCCACTCGCGGGCTAGCTAGCGGCCCCATGCTGCAAAATCCCTCTATCATATCCACGCTGATAAAGGCGGTGTTTGCCGCGTTGCCCGCTAAAAGTTCGCTAAATTTAATCTCCTTTAGCTCCTCAAACCACTTCGCCAAATCCTCTAAGATTTTCGCGTCAAATTTCATTTTCTCTCCTTGTTTTGATTGTTTTTGAGTTCGTTGATCGGCCAGCCGAAGCAAATCTCAAACCTCCGAGTCGCCCTAAATTTCGCGTTCAAATTTAAACTCCGTCCAAAGCGTCAAATTTCATTAAATTTGCCGCCTAGCCGCGCGTCTTTGCGGGCAAATTTACGCAAAAGCTCTTTGGCTCAAGCTCGATCTCGATACTGCCGCCATGCGCCTGGACGATCTGTAGGCACAGGTGCAGCCCTAGGCCGTTGCCCTTTAGCTTGCTCGTTTTAAACGGCTCAAAGACCATGGCCTGGTTTTTGATCGGCACGCCGCTATCGGTCACGGCAAATTTATGCTCGCCCTCGCGCTGCTCGTAGTCCACGCGCACCCAGCCGTCATCATCCTCGTTTTCCTCGACCGCGTCGATCGCGTTAAATAGCATATTTTGAAACACCATCGCGAGCAGATCGCGGTCGCCCACATAGAGCAGGTCGGGGAAATTTAGGCTAAATTTGATCTCCTTGCCGTATGTGTAGCACTCTACGGCGGCCTCGCACTCGCTTTTTAGCTCGGCTAGGTTAAATTCGCGCGCGTTTATCGTTAGGCCTTTGGTGAAAAGCAATGTGGCCTTGATGATTCGCTCGACGCGCCAGATCGCCTTTTGCATCTGCTCGACTACGGGGCGAGCGCGCTCATCCGCCTTTTTTATCAGTGTGGAGGCCAGCAGCGAGATCGAGCCTACGGGATTGCGTATCTCGTGGGCTAGGTGGGCTGCGACCTGACCCATCGAGGCTAGGCGCTCGGTGCGTTTTTCGGTCGTTATGTCGGTTGCGGAGATGATTTTTTTGCCCTCTTTTTGGGCGATTTTGATGAGGTAGATTTGTCCCGCGGCGCTTATCTCGCCCTCATTTTGCGGGATAAATTTTAAAATTTGCCCGAGCTTTAGGGCTTCTGAGTTTTGTAAAAATATCTCGCCCGCCTCGTCCAAAACCCAGATCGCATTGGGCAAAATTTCCACGATATCTTTGATGAAGCCTTGCAAATTCGCATACGACGCCGTTAGGTTTTTATACTCGCGCTCTATCAGGTAGGTCTGCTCGATCAGGCTTTTTAGTCCGTCCTGGACGCTAGTTTTATCGATCTGGGTCATAAAAGCTCCTCGAAATTTTCTAAATCAAAAAGTAAAATTCGCTCGTTTTGTAGGCGGCGCACTTCGTTGCTAAAGCCGCTTTTGGAAAATAGCGCGACGGCGTCAGGCGCAAAGCCTAGGCGCTCGCATTTTTTAAGGAGTAAATTTACCACGTTTTTGCAAATTTTATGCTCTTTAAATTTAGCTTCTCCCACGACGATGCGCCCCTGGGTGCTCAAAAATATGTCTATCTCGATATTTTTCGCCCACAGGCTGCGCACCCGTGCGGGCTGGGCACCTAGTCTAAACGCCAAAAGCTCGCGGCAAAGCAGCTCAAAGCCAAAGCCCGCGTACGAGTCGAACTCGCGTCTGATAATCTCCATCAGCGCGGACTTTTCGCCGTTTTTTAAAAGGGCCAAATTTGGCTCGATGAAATAAAACCAAAATCTAGTAAAATTGTCGTTAAAGACCACTTTATCCTGCGCCTTATCGCGCTCGGGCAGTTTTTTGGCCTTTTGATATTTGCTTTTTACGCGCGGTTTTTCCAGCGTCTTTTCGATACTAACCACGCCCGAGTTTATCGCGGCAGCGTAAATTTTTAGGATGAGAGGGCGGGGCAAGATTTTATTTAGAGCGTATTTTTTGCGGTCGTTTTTAGCAAGCTTACAAAGGGCAAATTTAAGCTCGTTTTCAAAAGGCGCGTCAAAGCTAAATTTGAGCGACAAATCTTCAAATTTATCTAAAATTTCCTTTTCGATCGCCTCGAAAATATCGTAATAATTCGCTTCAAATTTTAGCGCGTCAAATACTAGATGAAAGTAAATAAGCTGCAGGATATCAAGGTGCTTAAAGCGCGCGTAGCTTGATTTTAAGGCGTATATTTTCGCTCCTTTTTAGCCCATTTTAGCACAACTTTGGTTATAATCTCTTTTTTTATAAGGAAAAATTTTGGTTAGCATCGACGAAATTAGAAAAAATATTATTTTAAAAAAAGGCGTGCGCTATTTTGACTATACGGCCTCGGGCTTAGCCTACGCGCCTATCGAGCGTAAGATCGCAAAATACCTAAAAACCTACGCCAACACGCACTCAGAAAGCGCCTCAAACGCGCTAAAGACGCAAAAACGCTACGAAAAAGCAAGGCAGAGCTTAAAAGACGCTCTCGGGCTTGACGAGCGGTTTTATCTGATCTCGGCAGGCTGCGGCGCGACCGGATCGATAAAGAAATTTGAAGAAATCATGGGGCTTTATCTGCCGCCTATGAGCGCGAACCGTCTAGGCGAAGAGGCGGTAAAGGGCGCAAATTTGCCCCTCGTCATCGTCTCGCCATACGAGCACCACTCAAACGAAGTCAGCCTGCGCGAGGGGCTGTGCGAGGTCGTGCGCATACCGCTAAGCAAGAGCGGGGAGATAAATTTCGGCAGGCTCGATCAACTGCTCAAAATCAACTCAAAGCGCGAGATTATCGGCTCTTTTAGCGCGGCCTCAAACGTCACGGGGATAATCAGCGACTACAAAAAAATCTACGTGATGATGAAGCGATACGGCGCGACCGTAGCCTTTGACGCGGCTAGCCTTAGTCCGCACGACAACCTTGACGCCGACTACTTCGACGCGCTATTTCTCTCGCCGCATAAGCTTTTAGGAGGCGTGGGCAGCTGCGGACTGCTCGCGATAAAAAAGGAGCTGGTAAAATCAAGCAAACCGACCTTTGCCGCGGGCGGGACGGTTAGCTACGTGAGCCGCAGCTCGCACTTTTTCGCGCCTAGCATCGAGCGCACCGAGGAGGGCGGCACCCAGCACGTGATGGGGCTAATTAGAGCCTCGCTAGCATACAGGCTGCGAAACGAGGTCGGCCTAGACATCATAAAAAGCCGCGAGGATGAGCTTGCGAGGCTATTTTGCGATGGGCTGGATAAGATCCCCGAGGTAGTGAGCTACTGCCCGCGCGCAGTGCCGAGACTGCCGATTTTCGCGTTTAACGTAAAAGGCGTTTCGCCGTATGATTTCGCCGCGGCGCTGAGCGAGGACTACGGCATGCAGACCCGCGCGGGGTGTGCGTGCGCCGGTCCGTACGGACACGATTTGCTCGGGCTAAAAGACGATCAGAAATTTGATCAAAAGCCCGGCTGGGTACGCGTGAGCCTGCACTACTCGCACACGCCAAAAGACGTCGCCTATCTGCTAAAATCCATCAAAAAAACTATTAAAAAATTTAAAACCAAAAAGGAAAAGAAATGAATAAAATTTTAGCCGTAGCCCTGTTTGCCCTTTGCGCCGTTTGCGCGCAGGCAAAGCCATATAGCCCCGAGCAGTACGCAAAAGTACTGCGCGAGTACAACTCCGTCGCGGGCGAGAACAACTACTTTGAAAGCGGTAAATTTAAAGAGGAATTCGAGCTTCGCAAAAAATACTGCGACGAGGGTCTAAGAGACGCGTGTGGCGATCTGGGGCTGCTCTACGTTACGGGTCTAGGCACGCCAAGAGATAGCAAAAGAGTGGGCGAACTACTAGGGTACGCCGCTAAAAACGGCGAGTTTAAGGCCATATCGCAGTACTACGAAACAGCGCTTGACATAGCTCGCGCGGCGGAAAAATATCCGGACGACAAGGTCACGCAGCACCTAGGAGCCGAGTTTAAAAACTCACTAGAGCAGTGCAAAGCCTACAGGGGCGACCGCCACGTGTGCTTCCGCGCGCTAGTGATCAGCGGCATGCTGCCAAAGGGCGAGGGCGGCCTCGGGCTATCTCAGGCCGAGTTTGCCAAGACATGGGAGGATATCGTCGTGAGCGACGTCGAGCGCAACGGTATGGACGACTCGAAAGTAAACGCGCTAGCAAACGAGCTAGACGGGCTGGCGACACGGTAAATTTGCGGGGTGTTGCGGCGTAAATTTGCTTTTTTGGCCGGCCGATCCGCCAAATTTGACACTCCGCGCTTTTATCTTTTTGCGGGCGGCTTTGCGTTTCATGTAAATTTAGATTATTCGGCTCAAATTTGAGTCGGCGATTGCTGGGCTTAAATTCTGGGTAAATTTATCGAGCGGTGCATAATTTGCTTTTGCTCAAATTTGACCGATTTTTACGGATAAATTTAGCTCGCTCCTGATGGCATTTTGCGGCTTGCGATCTTTTGCCTGGCGGGCTTTACGGCTATCTTTGCGGCGTAAATTTGCTAAACTCTGCTAGCGCCCAGGCAAATTCGGTCGTCAGGTTTAAAGCCTCCGCTTGTGCTTTTTGTGAGCGGTTAAATTTACGCGCCCGCGCGGGTTTTGCCCCGCTCAAATTTGACGCATTTTTGTACCTCGCACAAATTTACTCGGCGTTAATTTTTACGAATTTACAAAAACTTTGGAGAAAATTTAGATGCGAGATTCGCGCGAGTTTCAGGTCTTAGCGGGCGAGGTAAAAAACGTGAGATGGAATGCGGCGACGGACGAGTGCGCTTTTGAGATCGCGGGCTCGAAATTTAACGTTAAAAACCTCAAAGAGTACCTCGTGCCGCGCGAAAACGACCGTTTAGCCGTAGCCTACGACGAGCAAAACGAAGTTTGGAATTTTAAAAACTTAACCTCGGGCAAGTGGCTCAAAAACTACGCTTGGCGCGCGGACTTTATATTATCTTGGGCGGCGATCTTTGATATCGTTCCGGGTAAAATTTTAGGCGCGATTTTTGCGATACCTATCATTTATCTAAGCAAGCATTTGTCCGAATTTGCAGGCATGGCAGCCTTGTTTGCCTTTGTTGTTTGCCTGTTTTTATCGCTGCCTTTTTTGCACATATACTGGAGCGAAAATAAGAGCTTAAGCGGCACGGTCGAGGCGTATCTGGCTTTAAGAAAATTTTTAAATGAGATGGATTTATAAAATGGCGTCAAATTTAAGGGGATTTTTTAAATGAAAACGCAAAACGGCTTAAAACTGCTCGGCGGCCGCGCGGGTTCGCTTGAGTGCGTCTATAAAGACAAAAGCGGGTTTGATTATAGCTTTAGCTTAGATGGGCAAATTTTAAACGTTCGCTCGCTGCAAAGTCCGCTCTTGCCGGTAAATAACGGCGATGAGATGCTGACGGTTTGCGATAAAAAGGGGCGGGTTTTGGGGCTAAAAAACCGCTCTTTAAACTCCGCGGCCTGGTACGCCTACGAGCCTAGCTCCTTTTTTTCGGCTCTGTTTTTCGTGCTATTTTTGTTGTTTGCCACGGCTGGCGTTTGGGCGATTTTCTCAGGATTTGACGGACGGCAGCCGCTTTTTGGCACTTTGCTGCTAGTTTTTGGTTTTGGCTCTCTTGCCCTTGCTTGGTTTAAATATCACGGCGAGGCGTCTTTGGGCTTGCGCGTTAGGTTGATGCTTGGCGACGTAAAAGAGCCCAAGGCAAACGGCGATGAAGCGAGCGTGAAATACGAAAATTTCAGGGTCACAAAGATACGAAATCTCAGTAAAAATCTGACGGCGAAAAAATCTCAAGGCTTTTTTGAGAGGGTGTTTTGGTTTAACGTTGATATCGCGATCAGCCTTTGCGCGGGGCTTGTTTTGCTCTATGCGGGGACGATGGATTTTTGGTTTTCGCCCATTTTGGGGATCGCGGGCGTGATAATCTTGCTTGGCGGAGTCTGCTTTAACGTGTTTTATAAAAAGGATTAGCCTTCGGCGCGGCTAGTTTTAGCGTGGAGTGAGTAGGTCGGAACTTGCCCGCCTCGTAATTTAGAGCTTGAATTCATCGGCGCGTAGTTTAGATTCGGCCCAGCGTAAATTTACGCCGCGAGACGGCAAGGTAAATCCGGGCTAGCCGTCTTGACGGGTTTATTTTACGCCTAAAATTTACAAACACGCCGTTTTTGGACGGGCCTGGTAATCAAGCCTGAGCGCGCCGTCTTAACGCGCGGGAAAATCGCCGCTTTTGCTTGCTCGGATATAAAGCTGGCGTAAATTTGCGGGTTTTTTACAAAAACGCTTGCAAATTTCGCAGATTTTCTTTTATAGATGCTGGGCGGTAGAGCGCTGAGATAACGGCGACGTAGTCCGGATTTAGCGCGGCGATTTGCGCGATATTTGCCGCGTTTATGCCGCCAATCACGCAAACGGGGATGCGTAAAATTTCCTTTGCGCGCATTATCGTTTCAAATTTGCAAAGCGGGGCGTTTGGTTTGGTCGGGCTCGCAAACAGTGCGCCAAATGCCGCGTAAGAAGCGCCCTCATCCTGCGCTTTGAGGGCTAAATTTAGATCGTCATAGCAGCTAACGCCGATGAAAGCGTCATCGCCTAGGATCTTGCGAGCGGCCTTTACTCCGCCGTCATCTTTGCCGATGTGCACGGCGTTTGCGCCTATTTTGGCGGCAAATTTTACGTCATCGTTTACGATAAATCTCGCTCCGTAGCGCTCGCAAAGCTCTTTTAGAGCAGCCGCAACGCGCTCGTTTTTGGGCTCAAGCTTGGTGCGGTACTGTAAAAACTTCACTCCGCACTCTAGAAGCTCGCGAGTTTGCTCGAGTATGCTGTTTTCGGGCGTCAGAACGTCGTCCGTGATAGCGTAAATTTCAGACATTTTCGCCCGCAGCTTTGTGATCTAGCAGCCGCACGCCGAAATTTGAGCCGTGAGCGTTTTTGATCGCGTTTGCGACGAAGGCTTTGGCGCGCCTGATCGCCGTTATCTCGTCTGCCACGCAAGCTAGGGCGCAGGCGATAGCCGTGGCGAAGCTACAACCAGCGCCGTGCATGATAGTAGGGCGCTCTAGCGGCTCATTAAATTTAACTATCTCGCCGCTTTTTTTATAAAGCGTGTCCTCGCAAATCTCGCTCGTTTGCGTGCGTTTTAGCACCACGTCGCATGGCAGATCCGCGCCTAAATTTAACCGCTCGCCGTCAAAATTTAATCCCAAAATGCGCGCTTCGTCTAAATTGGGCGTCGCGATGCGGGCGAGGTTTAAAAGCTCCTTTAGCGCGTTTATAGCGCCCTCTTGCAGCAACTTGGCGCCCGACTTTGCCACGCAGACGGGGTCTATCACGGCACTCACGCCGCGGTTTTGCTCCAGCCATGATTTGATGCAGGCTATTAGCTCCTCGTTAAAGAGCATGCCGATCTTTACGGCGTCAAATTTTAGCTCGGCGCAGACGGCCTCTAGCTGCGCGTTTAAAAACTCGGGCGTTACGGGCATCACCGCGCTCACACCGTTCGTGTTTTGCGCTGTTAGAGCCGTGATCGCGGTCGCGCTATAGCAGCCGTATGCCTCGCAGGTTTTTATGTCGGCTTGTACGCCGGCACCCCCGACGCTGTCGCTGCCGGCGATGATTAGGATATTTTTTTTAGGATTTTTCATTGTTTTGCCTTGAGCGGTTTTGTTAAATTTATCTTTGGCCGAATTTATTTGTCGCCAAAATCCTTGCCAAACTCGACCCCAAGTTCCCTTAAATTTACGGGGCCATTTCCTTGCGACTCCATCGGCGCAGGCGCGGTTTGCGGCTGCGTTTGAGTAGGCTGCTCGCTTGTAGGATTTTGCTCGGTTTGAACGTTTTTAGTGGCGTTATTTTCGGCTTTTTTAGGTTTTTTCTTCTCTTCTTCTAGCTTTTTGCCGGTTAGGCACTCGTAAATTTCCGCGTGATTTTTCTTTGCCCAGTCCTCTTTGACCTCGATTTTTTGGTACTCTTTGCTAGTAGGCAAGGCGAGGCCGTTTTTAACTAGGGTTTTGTTTAGGATTCTGCTTTCGTCGCTTACCTCGCACAGCCATCTATCGCCTAGATTTTTTAGCGTGAGCACGTAGTAGTTGCGCTCAGGACGAAATATCTTTTTTATCTCTTTGTCGTAGGATTTGGTGAAATTTTCCAGCTCTTTTTTATCTTTTATGCATTTTGCGCCGTTATAAAATTTGACGTTTGCAAGCTTGCAAGGGGCGATCACGGCGGCGTTTAGTCTAAAGACAAAGGTATCGTAGTCTAAAATTTTTTCTAGAAAAAGGACCTCTTTGACGACTTTTTCGCGTTTGGATTTGGTCGTTTGGGTGATTTGCATGTCGGTAAACTGGGCTGCCAAATTTACCGACAGCAAGGCTAAAGCGCAAATTTTAAGCAGAGTAAAAAATGCGCTTTTTTTCATTATTTCAGATCGTATTTTTCTAGCAGTTTGTCGTAACTGCCGTCTTTTTTCATCTCTTCGAGCGCGGCGTTTATTTTAGCGATTAGATCTGCTTGCTTGCCTTTGTCAAACGCCATAGAAAAGCCCTCGCTACCGTCGTTTTCTTTGTAAAATTCCTCAAGCTCGGGATTTTTCTTTAAAAACCCGTAACCGATCGAGCTATCAAGCACGACCGCGTCTATCTTGCCTTTTTTTAGTCCCATGATTAGCGGAACCGGATCCTCGGCAGGCACGACTTTAGCGCCTGCGATAGCGTTAGCGGCGATCTCTTGGACGGTGCCTTGTTGTACGCCCACTTTTTTGCCGTTTAAGGCGTCTTTGCTCGCGATAGCGTCGTTGCCTTTAACGCGCAGGTAGATGTTTTCGGTCGCATAGTAAGCCTGCGTGAAATCGATAGATTTGCGTCTATCGTCGGTCGCACTCATCGCGCTTGCTACGGCGTCAATCTTGCCTGTTTTTAGAGCCGGGATTAGGCCGTCAAAGCTCATATTTACGATCTTGTACTCAAAACCCGCGCGTTTAGCGAGCTCGGCTACTAGGTCCATGTCAAAGCCAGTGATCTTGTTTTGCTCGTCCACGTACTCAAACGGCGGATAGTTTGCGGCGGTACCGATCTTTAGCTCGGCGGCGCCAAGCGTAGCTAGAGCCGCTAAAAGCAGCGCAAAAATCTTTTTCATTTTCTCTCCTTTAAATTTGGTTTTAAATTTAATCCCGCGTCTTAGTGCGGGCTCGTAAATTTACTTCAGGCCGTATTTTTCCATCATCTTGTCAAATTCGCCGCTCTTTTTGAGCTCCTCTATCGCGGCGTCTATCTTGCCGATTAGCTCTAGGTGCTTGCCCTTGTTAAATGCGACAGCAAAGCCCTCGGTTCCGTCTGGAAGCTTTAAAAACTCCTCCAAATCAGAGTTTTGCTTTAGATACTCGTAACCGATCGGGCTATCTGTTAGCACGACGTCGATCTTGCCCGCTTTTAGCGATAAAATCGCAGCCGCTACGGTTTCTGCAGGCACGGATAGGTCGCCGCAAATGGATTTAGCCGCACTCTCTTGCAAGGTGCCTATTTGCGCGCTTATTTTTTTGAGGTTCATATTGGTTGCATTTACGTCGGTGCCTTTTTTGCGGATGAAAAGATTATCCGAAAAATAATAAGGCTTCGTAAAATCGACCGATTTTCTTCTCTCCTCGGTCGCGCTCATACCGCTTAGCGCGGCGTCTATCTTGCCCGTTTTTAGAGCGGGGATCAGCCCGTCAAAGCTCATGTTTTGTACGTCGAATTTGACGCCGATTTTCTTACCGACGGCCTCTATCATATCGATTTCAAAGCCTACGATCTTGTTGTGCTCGTCGATGTACTCAAACGGCGGATAATCCGCGCTTGAGCCTACTTTTATCGTTTGCTGTACCGCTACGGGGGCTGCCTCGTTTTTTACTGCGGCGTCTTTGCTCGCGTTTTCATTCGAGCTTTGACCGCAGCCTGAAAGCATCAAAGCGGCGGCTACGAAAACGAAAAGTTTTTTAAATTTGCCGGCGGACAAAGCCGCAACGATGTTTTGTGACATTTTGACCTCCTTTTAGTGGTTTAAAATTTTACCTAGAAAATCTTGCAAACGCTGATTGCTAGGGTTTTCAAATATGTTTTTAGGCGTGTCGTCCACGGCTATTTTACCGCCGTGCATGAAAAATATCCTATTTGCCACGTTTTTAGCAAAGCCCATCTCGTGGGTGACGACTAGCATCGTAATGCCTTTTGCGGCGACGTCCTTCATGATGTCTAGCACCTCGCCGATCATCTCGGGATCTAGCGCGCTCGTTGGCTCGTCAAAGAGTATGACCTTGGGATTCATCGCGAGGCTTCTAGCGATTGCTATACGCTGTTTTTGACCGCCTGAGAGCTTGTGCGGGAAGGCGTATTTTTTATCGCCTAGACCCACGCTTTTTAGTAGCTCGTCGGCTCTTTTTTCCGCGCTTTGCTTATCCAAAATTCCCGCTTTTATGGGAGCTAGAGTTAAATTTTGCAAGACGTTTTTATTTGCAAAAAGATTAAAGTGCTGAAAAACCATGCTCACTTTTTGACGGATTTTGTTTATATCCGTTTTTTTGTCTGTTATATCCTCGCCGTTTATCTTGATATGCCCGCCGCTTGGCTCTTCTAAGCGGTTTATGCAGCGTAAAAACGTGCTTTTGCCGCCGCCGCTAGGACCTATGATGGCGATGATTTCGCCTTGCTTGATATCTACGCTGATGCCGTCTAGGACGCGTAAATCGCCGTAATTTTTACTCAAATTTCTAATCTCAATCATGGCGATTTAGTCTCCTCTCTAAAATTTTAACCAAAAACGTAAAGAACTTCACGCTGACGTAGTAAACTATGCCCGTGAAAATGACTGGCTCCGGGCTATAAAACACCGCTTGCAGGCTTTTGCTTTGCATCGTGATGTCTATAACGCTGATGTAGCCTACGACCGAGGTTTCTTTAAACAGCGAGATAAATTCGTTCGCAAGCGCAGGCAAGATGTTTTTAGTCGCTTGTGGGAACACCACCTCTCGCATCGAGACGTAGTAGTTTAGACCCATCGCCCTTGCGGCTTCCATTTGCCCTTTATCGACGCTATTTATGCCGCTACGCACGATCTCTGCGACGTATGCGGAGCTGTTTAGCCCAAGCGCGATCAAAGCGACGTAAAAGTTATCGCTCCAAGTCGCGAAAATCACGACCGAAAATATAAGAAGTTGCAAAATAATCGGCGTTCCGCGCAAGATATCTACGTATTCGTCGATGAGAAAGCTTAAAATTTTGATATTTAAAAATTTTAAAAACGCCAAAATAAAGCCCAAAGTCACGCCGATAGCCGTGCCGCCTATAGTGAGTCCCAGCGTCACGCCGTAGCTTTTAAGGTAAGCTAGACGTTGAGCCTCGTTTAACTCCGTCGGATAAAAATAGTAAACGCCCGCGGAGACTATGAGGACGAAAAACAGCGCCCTGAAAAATTTTTCGTTTAGCATTTCTTAAACCTTAAAAAGCGTAATGAGGCTTAATAATACGAAAAAAAATATAAATTTAACCTTTTTTACGCGAAAAAATTATCTTTTAAACAAATTTATCATATTATCGTAACTTAAATTTAAAAACCCGAGGGAAATTTAATGGACTATGCACGCTATATCGCCATCGCGCTGTATTTTGGATTTTTGCTTTTCGTGGGGCGATACTCGTATAACAAAAACGCCAATATGGGCGAATATCTGCTCGATAATCGCCGCCTAGGGCCGGTCGTAACCGCGCTAAGCGCTGGAGCTAGCGACATGAGCGGCTGGATGCTGCTTGGCGTGCCGGGCGCGCTATATGCTACGGGACTGGCTACGATTTGGATGGTTTTGGGGCTCGTTATAGGCGCGTATTGTAACTATCTGTTTTTAGCAAAGCGCCTGCGCGTCTATACCGAGGTTGCCAGCGACAGCATCACGATCCCCGATTTTTTACAAAATCGCTTCAAGGACGAGACTAAAATTTTACGCATAGTCTCGGGACTTTTGATTTTGATATTTTTCACGCTATACGTGAGCAGCGGCATAATCGCGGGCGGTAAGAGCTTTGAGAGCTTTTTTGGATTAGATTTTAAATTCGGCGCCATTTTTACGCTGGCTATCGTCGTTTTTTACACGTTTTTCGGCGGATTTCGCGCGGTTTGTATCACGGACGCGTTTCAGGGCATGCTGATGTTTTTGGTGCTTGTCGCCGTGCCGGTAGTAGCGTTTTGTAATCTAAATTTGCCAGACGGCGCTACCTTTTGGAGCGAGGTGGCAAAATACGGCAAAAACCACCTAAACGTCTTTTACGGCCAGACTTTTTTAAGTATCTTAGGACTCATGGCGTGGGGGCTTGGATATTTCGGACAGCCGCACATCATAGTTAGATTTATGGCGATACGAAGCTCAAAAGAGCTAGCCCAAGCGCGCCGCATCGGTATCGGCTGGATGGCAATCGGCTTAGCCGGAGCGATGATGAGCGGGCTTATCGGCTTTGTGTACTACAGCGAGTTAAATTTACCTCTAGCAGACCCAGAGAAGGTCTTTTTACAGCTTGGCGAGACGCTGTTTCATCCGTTTTTCGTGGGTATCATCATCTCGGCCGTGCTTTCAGCTATCATGAGCACGATCTCTAGCCAGCTTTTGGTTAGCGCAAGCTCGGTGACGCAGGACTTCGTGTTTGCCTTTTATAAAAAAGAAATTTCGCAAAAAGCTCAGGTCGCCGCGGGCAGATACGCCGTCGTGGCCGTCGCGCTGGTGGCTACCGTGCTTGCTTTTAGCTTTAACGAAAGCGTATTAAACGTCGTCGGCTACGCGTGGGCGGGATTTGGCGCGAGCTTTGGGCCGGTGTTGCTTTTTAGCCTTTACTGGCGCAGGATGAGCGCGCTAGCGGCCTTGCTGGGTATGATAACGGGTGGGGCGACGGTGATTGCTTGGATAGCGCTTGGGCTAAATTCTTACGTTTACGAGATATTGCCGGGCTTTGCGGTTTCTTGCGTCGTGATTTATTTAACCAGCCTTTACGGCGACGCGATAGACAAGATGAGCAACGAGCCAAACTCGGCCACCGTGCAGGACGAATTTGAAAAAATGAAAACGAGGCTGTAAATGCAAAGTAGCGTAAAATGCGGTAACTGCGGCGCCGAAGTCGATGTAAATTTGGCTCTAAAAACCGAGCTTGAGCTTGAAATGAAGCAAAAAATGGCGGCGGCTAGGCGAGAATTTGATAAAGAGATTGAGATTAAAAGGGCGCAATACAAGGCGCATTTAGACGCTTTAAACGCAAAGGAAAAAGAATTCGACGCTAAATTTGCCGCAGCCTTAAACGCTAAAAAAACCGAGCTTGAAAATGAGATAAAAGCAAAACTCGAGGGCGAAAATTTAAACATAGTAAACGCCCTAAAAACCGAGCTTGAAGCAAAGTCAAAGCAGATAAACGAGCTAAATTTAAAGACGCTAGAGATAGAAAAGCTAAAACGCGAAAAGAGCGAGTTTGAAAGCGCGTTGATGGCTAAAACCGAGGCCGAGCTAAGCAAGCGCCTAAACGAGGAAAAAGAGCGGCTGGGCAAGGCTTTGGCCGAGCAAAACGAGCTAAAATTTAAGCAAAAAGACGAGCAACTAGAGGCGCTAAAAAAGCAACTAAACGAGGCGCAAAGGCGCATAGAGCAGGGCAGCGAGCAACTGCAAGGCGAGACGCAAGAGCTTGCCATCGAGGCGTGGCTGCGGGAGAAGTTCGTATTTGACGTCATAGACGAGGTCAAAAAGGGCGCAAACGGCGCGGACGTGATGCAGATTGTAAATACTCGCGAGGCGCAAAACTGCGGCAAAATCTACTACGAGAGCAAACGCACGAAAAATTTCTCAAACGAATGGATAGAGAAATTTAAGGCCGATATGCGCGCATCGGGCGCCGACGTCGGAGTGCTAGTTAGCGAGGCGCGCCCGCGGGAGCTAGAGCGCATGGGGCTGGTTGACGGCGTATGGGTGTGCAACTACGAGGAATTTAAGGCGCTTTGTTTCGTGCTAAGACAGGGCGTCGTGGAGCTAAATTTTGCCAGGAACTCCGCGCAAAACCGCTCAAACAAGATGGAGATGCTCTACTCGTATCTGGTTAGCAACGAGTTTAAGATGCGCATCGAGGCTATCGTGGAGGGCTTTTCTGCGATGAGCGAGGAGCTGGAGCGCGAGAAAAATGCGATGAAACGCATCTGGAAGAGCCGCGAAAAACAGATCGAAAAGGTGCGCGATAACGCGATCGAGATGTTTGGCTCGATAAAGGGGATTGCAGGAAATGCGATAGGGGAGATAAAGACGCTGGAGCTGGGGTTTGATGCGAGCGATTTTGATTCCCCGTAAACGGCGGATTTTAGAATAAATTTTTTTACGACCGCCGCAGTCACGGACGACTAGTCCGCTCCTTTGCGGGTAAGAAAAATTTATTTAAACTACGCCTATTCTATCTGGAACACTTGTTTCATATCTTCCTAAATTTGCAAATTTTACTTGCCGAGACCCGTATCTTTAAGGCGCTAAATTTGGTTTTCAAATTTGACGCTATGTGTTAAATTTATTAAAAACAAAAATGATTGTCTAAAGTTGTCTTGCTTCTTTGTTAAGGGCGGGCTTGAATTACGCTCTGCTAGCGGCTCTTAAAGAGAGTGCGAGCACAAGGCGAGGTAAGCCGAAGCAAAAAAACTCCCTTCCCCCTTAACAATCCCATATCCCCTACGACGTGAGAGGTGGCGACATAGCTTTGCTGACGCAAAGCGTCGCTGGGTTTTTAAATTCGCAAATTTGCGTCTGCTATAAATTAAAAAGATGTGTAGCGCGTAAGCGCCAAATCTAGACCTGCACGCAGTGCAGAAACTTCTAACGTGAGTGGGGCTGGAGAAGAGGGCTTCTGCGTCGCTTCGCTCGTAGCTGTAAACAGAGCGTAAGTAGGTCTGCTTACAGTTACGAGCCGCAGGCGAAGTAAAGTCCCTTTTTCTTCCAAAGAAAGGAAAAAGTGGATATAAAAATAGGGCTCTTTTGCGTCGTTACACTCACAACTGCGAAGCAAAGTGTAGTTTAAAACCCCTCAGCATAAAAGCAAAACAGCATCAAATTTAGCTAACCCAAATTTTACGTTTTCAAGATGCTGGTTTAGGCGAGTAAAATTTTTCAAATTTTGCCTCAAATTTAGCTTGCATCGACTTGAATTTTATACTTGCCGCAGCGCGGGCAGCGAAACAGATGGCCCGCCGTATCGCCTCCTGCTACGAGGTAACCTCGCGCGTTTGCTTTGGTAAGCATTTGGAGGGTTTTGCTAAATTTGCTAGGCTTCGAGCTACGATTTACCCGCGCATTTACTATAAAACAAATAGGTAAGAGCATAAAAGGGGCTAAATTTCGCCGACAAAGACTAAATAAAATCTAAAGGATATTTGCAAAATTTTTAAAATGATTGAAATTTAGAGGGTGGTGGGTTCACCAGGACTCGAACCTGGGACCATCCGGTTATGAGCCGGATGCTCTAACCAACTGAGCTATGAACCCGCCAGCTGAAGTAAGGTTGTGATTATAGCAATGCAAAGCTTATTTACTGCTAAATTTTGATTTAAAACGCAAAAATGTATAATACGCCAAATTTAATCCAAGGTAAAAGATGAACGAAAATTTAAACGATTTTATAGACGCATTTTTACTTGACGGCAGCAAGCAGAGCCAAAAGGCGCTAATCGCAGCGCTAAAAAAGGCCGAGTTTTTAGCGCCCGTACTCATAAATCAAGCCTTAACAAAACCGGACGGCAGCGCAGTTTACGAAGAAGAAGGCTCAAATATAAAATTCGTCCTGCTTGAAGACGAAGAGAGCGGGCTTAGCTATTTCCCCGCGTTTTCTAGCAGGGCCGAGATGATGAGATGGCGAAACGACGCCGAGCAAGAGGCGATAAATCTGCGCCTAAAAGACTACGCCGCGATGATAGAAGGCGGCGAGGGTAAATACGCCGGAGTCGTGATAGACGCGTTTTCGCATAGTTTGATTTTGGATTTAGCAAAGCTAAAAGCGATTTGCGCGGAGTAAATTTAGCTAAATTTGGATGATTATTTTTTGCCCTTAAAGTTGCCGATTTAAGCATAAAAGCAAAATTTCGCCGCTTAATCTGCAAAAAACGCCGATTTTAGCGGAGTTTTAAATTTGCGCTTGGTTGCGACCTTGCCGCGTTTTACGAAAACAGGCGGAATTTAATAATTTTTAGTAAAATACGGCTAAACGCGCTTTTAAACGCAATCTAGCAATTAGACAAGCTGGCGGCAAATCCAAAGGCGCATCGCCAAAGCGTAAATTTAAGGAGAAAAAATGAAGGATTTTAGGAAAAGATACGTCGCGCTACAAAAGGCGTTTTGGGATTCTGACGGCGGCGCGGCGAGCGTTTTGGCGCTATATGAGCTAAAAGACGAGCTGGAAAAATGCGATGAAAAAGAGGCAAAAGCCGTGCTGGTAGATGTTTACTATCTACTGGAGCTTAAAAAGAGCGCCTATGAGTTGCTTGATAAAATTTGCGACCCCAAAGATAAAAAACAGCTAAAAAGGCTCGGGTATCTAAAACAATACGCCCTAGACGGCGACGAGGACGCGATAAAACACCCAAAAACCGCGAGCAAAGCGCCGCGCGCGAGCAAAAAGCCAAAAGCCGCGCCTCATTTTCGCTATCACCCGGATCCCGTTAAATCTGGCGTGTTTAAGGACGATATAAGCGTGGTTTGCGAGTGCTGCGAGCAGGAGACGGATATTTATTATTGCGGTCACGTTTATAGCGAAAGCGACGTGAAATACCTCTGCCCGCACTGCATAGCTAACGGCAAGGCTGCGGCGAAATTTGACGCTACCTTCGTCCAAGACGCAGACGAGCTGCCTAGCGGCGCGGCTAATGCGCAGGCTAAGACGGACGAGCTTTTTAAAAGGACGCCCGGGTATTTTTGCTGGCAAGGAGAGCAGTGGCTTACGTGCTGCGATGATTACTGCGAGTTTTTAGGCGACGTGGGCACGAAAGAACTGCGAAAGATGGGTATAGCAGACGAGGTTTTTACCCAGTATGCTCTGCGCGGCGAATACGATGTGCAGACCGTGCGAGAATATCTAGAAGCGGGCGGCTTTATGGCGGGATATTTGTTTCGTTGCCCCAGCTGCGGCAAATGTAAAATTAGCGTCGATGCGGAGTAAGACTGCGGTGTAAGCGCCGTAAACTCGCGTTCGGTTTTAAATTTACGCGATTTGCTCATCGGCTTGCGTTTTAGCCTTTATGGCGATTTTGCTTTAAATCTACGATACCGCAAAATGTAAATTCGCGCTTTGGCATAAATTTACTTGCCTTGGTTTTAGGGCGTTTAAATTTATTAAAAGGCGGCGTATTAGCTTGGCGTTTTGCGCTATTTTGCTTACCGCAAATTTTAGATTTTATTTATTTACCAAGAGCGGAAAATAGAGTCTATCTAATCAAACTATACGCGCCGTTAAAAGGCGGCGTAAATAATCTACGTTTGAGCAAAATTAGCAGGCTCTCTAGCGTTCGCATCGCTAGATACTCAAACGGCGGCTTTGGAATTTAAGCTAAGTCAAATTTTAGCCGCGTATCGCGAAAATTCGGCAACCCGCCGTGCGGTAAGCGCAACCTAGTCTTTGCGGCTAGCGTTTTTGCATAGCGTAATTTATTTGTGGCGCATGTAGGCTTATCTTTTTGCGCGCTGGGAATGCTATTAAATTTAGCTTAAAAGATCGTCTCGCGCCGCCAAGACTGTTTTTACCGCGGCAGCCGTCAGGCGCGGCTTTAAACCGATATTTAGTCGCCTTTTTTGCTTTAAATAAACTTACGGCGCGCAAGCGAAGGCAAAACCGATTTACTCTCAGGTGCAAATCCCCAAATCGCGGTTTTAAAATTATTTCGCATTTAATCGCTCGGCCAAAGTCTGCGCGCAGGCAAACGCAAAGTGCAGGTTGTAGCCGCCGAGCATCCCCGTTACGTTTAAAACTTCGCCGATAAAATAAAGCCCGCGCACTCCCTTTACGCCGCAGTCTGCCTCTAGCGCGTCCGTGTCTACGCCGCCTTTTGTAACTTCTGCTCGCTCGAAACCAAACGTTCCCGCAGGCGCGAATCGGTAGCTAAAAAGTCGTAAAATTTTCTCTCGCTCGGCTTGGGAGTACTTGCTGTACGGCTTGTCGCTAAGCCCCGCCGCGCGTAAAAACTCTAGCGTAAAACGGCGCGGTAGCGGCAGGACGGTGCTGAGCTGTTTTTTGCTTTTTTGCGCGGTTTCGATGCTAAAATTCGGGCAAAAATTTATCTCGATTAGACCTTTTTGCCAAAAAAGCGAAGCGTTTAGCACGGCCGGGCCGCTTATGCCTTTATGCGTGAAAAGCACGTCGCCCGCGATTTCAATCCGCTTTTTTTGACTAGATTTCCAGGCTTTTGCATCGCCGTTTAAAATTTCGCCGCCGTTAAATTCTATTTCTTGCGAGGCGTTAAATTTAGCGTCCGACTCGTAAAATTCTCGGTTTTTATCCAAAGGCGCTTCGTTTGCCGTTAAATTTAGCTCAATTTCGCCGTTTTGTCTTGGCGTAGCAAACGTTACGGCTTTTTGCGGATTTAAATCATTCGTTTGCAAGGGCGCGGGCTTATCGCATGGCTGTCTTAAATTTGCCCCGATAGTTTCTCGGCGCGCGCTAAATTTATCCGCGCTCACATCCGCGTCGCCGCTTTTGCTTTGCGAGTAGGATTTGCTATCGTCGCCGCTTTTTTGCGGCGCTCGTTCCAGCAAAATCTGCGCGGGAAAGCAAACTCCGCTTAGATTCTTAAACCAAAACTCCTCTTTTTGCACGGTAAATCCAACTAGCGCCGGAGTGGGCGGGACGACTTTGATGCCAAAGCTTCGCGCTATTTCGTAGCCGACATCGCTTGCGCCTAGGCTTTTGTAGCTTAGTCCGCCGCTAGCTACGACGAGGTTTTTGGCGTAAAATTTATCGCCGTTTTCGGCGACGACCTCAAAAATTTCGTCTAAATTTCGCTTGACGTTTTGTAAATTAGGCGCGTCGCTGCGGCAAGAACCTTCAAATTTATCGCCGTCTAGTGCCGAAAAAGCGTCCGCAATTCCGCCGTTTTCATCGGTCGAAATTTTTCTCGCGCCTTTTACGCAAACGCCGCAAAATATTTGCGCTCCGCTTTGTCTAGCGCGCTTTAAAAGCACGCCCAAAACGTCTTTTGCGCCGCTTTCGCAGAAAAATTGATTCTGTTTTTGCTCGTTAAATTTTAGCTCGCCGAAAAAATTTAAAACGTCTTTGAAGTCTAGATTTTTTAGGATATTTTTGACGAAATTTGCGTCGCCTAGGTAGTTTGACGCGTCTATGCGGCGGTTTGTGACGTTACATCTGCCTCCGCCGCTAGCTAGTATTTTCTTGCCGCCGCTAGCGTTTTTTTCGAGTAGGGCGACGCTTTTACCGCGTAAATTCGCCGCCAAAAATAGCCCTGCCGCTCCGGCTCCGATTATCAAAACGTTGTAAATTTTGCAAATTTTAGCCATCATAAACCTTAAAATTTACGCGCGGCAAAGCTGGCTAAAATCAAAGGCTGTTTTTTAGCGCTAGAAATTTTTGCTCTTGCGCTTCGTCTAGTTTCATTTTTTCGTTGCGATTTACGAAAAGCTTAAATATCGCGTTATGGTCCGCATCGTAAAAGTGCAGGCTGTGTCCTAGAAAGCCCATAAATTTGGTGCTTACAAAGCCGATAGCGCAAATCGCGTCCTCTTTTAGATGGCCGCCTAAAAATCCGCTTTTGCCGCTAAAATTTAAAAATCCCTGCGCGCGCTTTGGCGCTTGGACGCTCGTTTTTATCTCGATGATAAACTCGGGCGTATTTTTGATAAAAAGCATCTCGCCCCAAGTGCTGATTTCTTCAAAAATTTTCATCAAATTTTCTGCGCCAACTTCCTTAAATTCGTCATCGCCGCGGTATTGCAAGATTTCGTACTCGCGTACGTTTAGTTGTTTGGCCGCGTCGTAAACGGACATCTTTTTGTCCTCGAAAAGCTCGTCGATTTGTTTTTTTAGATCGCTCATTTTTGTCCTTTTTGGGATCAGATTTTGATAATGGTATTTAAAAATAGCTAAAAACCCGCTAAATTTGCGCGTTTTTGCATAAGGCGCCGACCAAGCCGCAAATTTAGTCACCGGGCGCGCACGATTTTTTAAATTTGCTCCGTCCGCAAACTCGCTAAACGCCTAAAAACCGCTTTATTTCCGCCTCGTTTGTTAGCTTGGAGTTAAATTTAACGACTAAATTTTGGGCGTTTTTGTAGCATTCTACGACGCCTTTTTGCTTTTCGACCTCTGCCATATCGGCATTTACGTCCGCAGGCAGGTAGACGTTTTTAAAGATATTGGGGTTATCTAGCCACTTTAGCGAGACTAGCCACGCTACGCAAAGCGCGGTAACTATGGCAGCTAGCGCGTCTAAGCCGTAAAAGTTAAGCACCGCTCCGCCTCCGATACCGCCGATAAAATTTCCCATGTAGCCAAATGAGTTAAAGATGCCTAGAGCCGCGCCTTTTTGGCTCACCTTGCTAAATTTGGAGGCCATTGATTGCAAGATCGGCTCGTGCAGGTTAAATCCGATAAAAAATATAATCACGCCCGCGTAAAATAGCGGCTTGTGTCCGAGCGAAAGCGCGAAAAGTCCGTAGCTAGCGACGAAAAGCGATACGCCGATGATTAAAATTTGTTTTGTGATGCGCCTTGTTTCGCCAACCGCGCCTCCTACACCCATAGCGATAAAGCCAAATGCCGTAGCGACGGCGTAAATGCCGCTTAGATCGCTTTTTTGCATGCCAAAGTAGCGCACGACGGCGATGGGAATGATGATAAAAGCCGCCGACATCAGCATTTTTTGCATGAAATTACTAACGTTCATCAGGAGCAAATTTCTATTTGCAAGCAGCTTTAGCGCGGGAGTTTTGGCCTGAGAGTGCGTGATCTTGGGCTCTTTACCCACGGCCGTGTATAAAAGCACTATACAAACAACCGTAACCGCGATCGAGAGGTAAAAGAGGCTTGAAAGCCCGTATCTGTGGCTAAGGATCGGAGAAAGAATCATCGAAAGCGTAAAGCTAAGGCCGATAAACGCGCCCATCATCGCCATCGCGTGTCCGCGCACTTCCTCTTTAGTCATATCGCTCATAAATGCCGTAGCGACCGCTCCTATAGCGCCCGCGCCCTGGATAAATCTACCCAAAATCATCGTGTAGATATCGGTAGCGACCGCACAGATAGCAGCTCCGGCGATAAAGACGAGTAGGCCCGCTAGCATCGAGTTTTTACGCCCGAAGCGGTCTGAAATATAGCCGAAAACCACCTGAAACGCGATCTGCGAAATCGCGTAAACACCGATGAGAACGCCCACTAAAAACTCAGTCGCCCCCTCAAGCTCGAGCGCGTAGACGCTGATAACTGGCAAAATGATAAAGAGTCCGAAAAACCTACTGCCGATGATGAAAGATAGAGGCAAAGCGCTTTTTACTATCATAAATTTCCTTTTTTAAAAGGAGTGATTTTACCCGAATTTTGATAATACGTAAATTAAAGCCGAATTTGATAAAATGTGAGCGGTAAATTTAAAAAATCGGCAAAGTTATCTTGCGATGAATTTAAATGTTTTGCTTCCCTTGCGGTCGCAACTGCAAGCAGAAGCGACGAAATTTTCGACCGAAGATAGAACATATAGTTCATCGAGGGAGAAAATTTCTAGCTCATTTAAAGGCGCGCAAGAGAAGCTGAAAAAGGAAAAATTTTGAAAATAGTTTTAGCAACATCTAACTCCGACAAAGTGCGCGAAATAAAAGATTTTTTAAAAGATTACGAAATTTACGCATTGCGCGAAATTTGCGAGCCCTTTGAGATCGTCGAGGACGGAGCGACTTTCGCCGCAAACGCGCTAATCAAAGCTCGCGCGGTGCATGCTAAACTGTGCGAGCTAAATTTGGCGGACGAGTTTATCGCGCTAAGCGACGATAGCGGCATCAGCGTCGAGGCTCTTGGCGGTAGGCCCGGGATTTACTCGGCGAGATTTAGCGATATGAACGAGTGCGGGCAGATAACGGGCAAAAGCGCGACCGATGCTAGCAACCGCGCAAAGCTGATCTCGGAGCTAAAAGCGCTAAATTTGACTAGCTCGCCCGCGTTTTACACCGCTTGTATCGCGGTTGGCTCAAAGTTTGGCGACTTTACGGCGCACGGCTTTATGCACGGCACTGCGATAAACGAAGAACGCGGTAGCAACGGCTTTGGCTACGACAGCCTCTTTATCCCCAAAGGCTTTACGCGCACGCTTGGCGAACTAGACGACGCTACAAAGCTAAAAATCTCGCACCGCTCAAAGGGGCTGGAGCTTATAAAATACGTGCTAAAGAGTCTTGAGGGGAAATTTGGGCGCTAAGCTCGGAGCGCAAAAGAGAAAGTAAATTTGCGGGACAAAAACCCGGCTAAATTTGCCGTCCCTTAACGCTAGCGCGGTATAATCGCGCAAATTTAAAATTTGAGACGAAGATGAATCTGGTTTTATTCGACTTTGACGGGACGATCACGCGCGACGACTCGCTGCTGGAGTTTATCGCCTACGTCGTGGGATTTAAGAAATTTTTTCGGGGGATTTTTTGGCTTTCGCCCGTTTTGATCGGCTATAAGCTAAAAATTTGCAGCAACAACTACGCTCGCAGGCGGCTGATGACGTACTTTTTCGCGGGTATGAGCGCGGATAAATTCGCTCAAATTTGCAAAAAATACTCAAACACGCACATCGAAGATATCGTGAAATTTTCCGCGATGGCAAAGATCGCCGAGTATAAGACAAACGGCGATAAGGTCGTGATCGTGACGGCGTCGCTCGAGGACTGGCTGGCTCCGTGGTGCAGGGCGCAGGGGCTTGAGCTACTAGGCACTCGCATCAAGAAAAAGGGCGGCGTGATAACGGGCGAGATAGACGGCGCCAACTGCTACGGCGCGGAGAAGGTACGCCGCGTGCGCGAGGCATACGACACGGACGCCTTTGAGCGCGTGATCGCGTACGGCGATAGCAGGGGCGATAAGGAGATGCTGGAGTTTGCCGACGAAGCGCATTATAGGGCGTTTGAGTGAGCGGGGTCGCGACTGCGAAAACTGTGAGCTAGCCGTAAATTTAAAGGTTTTGGGGCTTAAATTTAAATATTTAGCCGCATAAATTTAGCCGTAAATTTAATAACTGCCGAATAAAAACGTACTTGCGCTTGTTATATTCGCATTCGTTTTCGTGCCATGTAAAATTTATGCGCAAAACCGCGCGGACATTACTTTATCGAAACGTAATGGATATCGCGACTATAATCTGCGCTTTGCATTTGCTCGCGCGTTAAGGATCGTGCTTTTTGCCGCAATTAAAATATTCAAATTTATGCCGTATTTGTAAAGATTATTCTGGGATTTTGCAGTCGCGCCACTCATCCCTTGGCGCTCAAGGCACCTTATTTACCGCTCCGCTTGTTTAACGACTATTAAATTCACCCGCCTAATCAGGCGGTTATTTTCTATCCTTAAGGTCTAAATTTTGCTCGCTTATTTTTTGGGTTAAATTTATCATAATCATAAAGGCTTCTTGGACGCGATCCCCAGAAAATTTCATAGCTTTGCCTTTTACGTATCTTTCATAATCAGGCTTAGTATTCGTCCTGCTTCCTAGCAGTAGCGCTCCTTGGCCTGCTACGTTTAGTATCTCGTATAGACGAGTTTCGTTGCCCGTATCGGTCAAATACGCTTCGTCTAAGATTCTCCCATCGCCGCTTATCTCTAGTATTGGTATGTTTTCTTTGTCATACGGATTTATGCCTATTAGATATCCGTCTTTGTATGCGGTAAAAGCCGAAACCAGAAAATCTCCTACTCTATTATAAACGGTCGATTTTTTTATAAACTCGCCGTTTTTACCTAGTCTTATGAGTTTGATTGTTCCCATATCGTATTTATTTTTTGATTTAAAAATCGCCGAAATCGATCCGTCTTTACCCTCGAGCATACCCTCAAAATACCCGTCTGTTTCTATCTTAGTTTCAAAGATCGTTTTGCCGCTAGGGCTAAATTTTAAAAACCCCAGCTCTTTTATAAATAAGATAAAATTTCCGTCTTTTGTTTTTATCAGCTTTTCAAGCCCTTCTTTGGGTTTTTTGATCTCTCTTTGGATTGGTTCTTTGGTCGGATCTTTTGGGTCGTATTCGTATTTGATATAAAATTCGTCATCTAAATGCGAGACGTCGATTTGCTTCGTCCAGATTATCTTTGCGTTTTTGTCCATCCTAAATACATTATTTGAGTAGTCGCAAGCTATAAATTCGTCATTATCCGTCGGTACTATGTGCTTTAACGGATATGGGAGTTTGTTTGAGATTTCGTTCGTCGCTTTATCTATGACGTAGGTTGTTTTTTCGTTTCCTATTACGTAGTAGCTTTGCACCTGAGCCGCTATTAGCTTAGCTCTTCCTTGATAGTTTTTATCGACTACTTTTCTCCAAATTTCGCGTCCGTCTTTACCTATCTTCATAAAAATATCGGGCGTCCTTGCTTGCTCGTATTCTCCGGCTAAAATATATCCGTCTTCCGTAGGCGTCGCCATATATATAGAGGTAAAGCCGTTTTGCGAAAACGGCAGATGCCAAACGGGTTTTAAGTTTTTCGTATTTTTACTAAGGCTTTCAAAATCTTTATTTTTTGCCTTATTTTTCTCTGCCTCTTTCATTAACTCGTCCGCATCGTTGTTAATTACGCTTATAAAGCCTTTAAAATTAGCCATCAAAGACACTATCATACGATGTTTGTCTAAAGGTATCGCCGCGTTTACGGTGTCAATCTCAGGCGTATAGTAGCTTTTTAGGCGCTCGGACCGGAATTTGCCGGAGATATCTACGACGTCGATACTAGGCGAAGCCGTGTCTTTTGCACCGTCTTTACTTCTGGATATGTACGCTATTTTACCGTCGCTGCCGATATCAAAAGTATAAGCTCTATTGCTAACGATATAGTCTTTTAGATGCTCGATATCGCTTATATCGTTGATGCCGTATACTCTAAAATTTTGAAGCTCGTTTGCGTATAGATATTTTTTGTCCGGAGAAATTTGTAAATTTATAGCGGTTTTAAAATCCTCTTGCTTATAGACTTCTTTTATATTTTTCGCATCGCTTACGTCAAGCGTGTGTAGTCCCGAAAAATCGGACATAAAAACGTATTTGTCCGAGTATATCGCTATATCTCCTTCTCCTCTCGAATTTATAAACTCGCCTATTTTGTTCATATTATCAGAGGAAATATCTAAGATAACCATGCCGTTTGTGGCTTTTACGTAGGCTAGTTTGCCGTTTTGGCTTAATTTTATTTTAGAGTAGCCTTTAGCATCAAATTGAGCTGCTATCTTTATATTTTTAGGATCCGTAACGTCAAAACGCAAAATACCTAAATTCGGACTTGCTACGTACAGACTTTTACCGTCGTTTGACTCGGCGGCTTGGATGTTTTCTACGAAGTATTTTGCCTCGGGAAAGTAAAAAAGCCCAAGCAGCTTTATATGGTCTAAATTTGATATATCTATCACGCTTATGCCGTCTCTGTCGTGCCCAAGAGTATAGAGTCTTTTTTTGTCGCGAGAGACTATCATATCGCGTACTTCAAACGGAATTTTAACGGAGTTATTTATGAGGTCTTGTTTATATATCGTTACGTCGTTGCCGCTAATTTTATCGGCATCTTGCGAAATTTGAGGTACAGTCTCATTTTCCTGCTTTACGGGCGCTTGTTGCTTTATTTGTGGCTGCGGTCGCGTTACCGTAAGATTTCGCGCTAAGCTTTCAGGCTCCTTGTCTGCATACTTTAGGTATAGAAAAACAAAGGGTAAAACTATGATCAAGATGGTAAGGTAGATCGCAAATTGCCGCTTTTTCTTTATGTTCGGATCGATCATCTAAACCTCATAAATCCATAGAAAAAGATGTTTTAAATTCTTGCGCTTTTTGCGACTCTTGGATTTTGTTTTCGAGTTTTGCCGTTACCTCTTTTAGCGCCGTTACTTCGGTTTTGATTTTTTCTACGGCCTTGGCTTTAAACGTATTTATCTTGCCCATGGCCTCTTCTATCTGGCTAAAAGCTTGCTTTAGCGTCTCTATATCCAGCGTCGCATCGCCCGACATTTTGTAGATTTCGCTTGCTTGCGTGTTTAGTCTTTGCGCGTTGGCTAAAATCATATCGTTTGCGAATTTTTTGGTTTTTTCGGCCGTTTCTAACGCGTTTTTTTGATTTTGTAGCGTTATAGCCATCGCGATACCGATCTCTACGGCTCTTTTTGTTACGGCTTTTACGTTTGAGATATTATCTATCAGCTCCCAGTTTGTGTTTATGATGAGGTCGCTAGATAAAAATCCCTGCTGCGTAACGGCTAAAATTTCATATATGCTTCTGATTTTTTTATTTAAATTTAGCAAAACGTTATTTTCGTAAAATTCTCTTTCTTTCGCGTCTAGCTTGGAGATGTTTTGCTCTATGGATTTTGCTATTTTTTCAAACACTACGGCTTTTCGTTGCAAACTTAGGGCTTTTTGTTTGTAGTATTGTTTTTCTTCTTGTAAAAGAGCGTTGTCTTCTCTTAAAATTTTCTCGCCGTCCTCGATGTGCGAAAGAGTATCTTTTATCACTTCTTTTGCGCTTTGAAATTTCTTTAAGTACCTGTTTATCGGCTTTGCGACAAAGGGAATAAATGCCAAAACGCCTTTTTTATCAAAGTCGAATTTGTGTGGATTTATCTGCTCTAGCTCCTCGTTTAGGGCTATTACGGAGCGGCTTAAATTCTGCGTTTGATCGTCTTTTATATCGTCTAGTTTTGCAAATTTCCCCATCAAGAGCGACGAAGAGCTCTCTAGACTTTGCGCGTCTTCGATCGTAACGCTTTCTAAAATTTCTCTTATCTGCGCACTATCCTTATCTGATAAAAAAGCCAAAAGCTCTACAGCTTTTTGAGAAATTTTTTCCTCGTCTTCTTTGCTAAAACCGTCTTTAAAGATCAAATTTCGTACGTCCGTTTCGCTGTTTTGCGCACTATCTTTTATGTAGTCCGTTAGTATTTCTCGCCCCGCTTTTTCCACGGCTCTCTCCTTATTTTTTGTTAATATTTTTTAATAAAACCAGCATGCGCTCAAGTTCGTTTCGCACGGACGCGGTCTCTTTATCGTTTCGGTTGTTTGCCGCTAGCTCGCTTATGTAGCTATCTAGGTATTCTAAAAGCATAATGTTTGCGGATTCGTATGCTTGAGCTTTTTTTACGATTTGCTCTTTTTTAGTTTCGCCAGTTACCGCGCTAAGCCCTGCGTTTAGACTTTTTATTATGCTTAAATTTTCGATGTATAAAAATAGAGTTTTGTTTATCAGGCTTAAAATTTTAACCGAAACTAAGCTTTGGTCTGAAAATATCTTTCTAACAAAAACCCGCACCGCTTCTATCTTTTTAAAAATATTTTCTCTATCGCTCAGGCTAAAATCAGAAATAACCCTAGCCTCTAAAAGCGTAAATTTTTCCTTTTCTCTTTCAAATTTATAGGTAGGTAGGGTTTTTGCGTAGCTAAGATAAAACGCCGCAAACCAAAGCGCGCTAAGAAAAAATAGCACGATAAAAATATCCGTTTTAAAAGGCGACCATTTTAAAAATAAAATCGCCAGTACAAAGCTATATAAAGCGCCGAAGACCGGAAAAAACGAATAGAAAAAATAAGGCTTTTTCCTAAAAAAATATATTATTTGCTCGTTCAAGATAGTCGCTTTTCGTTAAAATTTAAAGGTCTATTATAGCAAAAATCAGGTTAAATATTACTTTTTGTTTATCGTTTGATTAAAATACCTAAGTCGGTTAAATATCGCTAAATTTAATCAAAACGCGAGAGAATTTAAACTCAAGTCCCAATAAAATAACGACATTTAGCAAGCAAGAGCGTCTAAATTTACCCGCGTCGATTTAAAATCGGCCGCCAAATTTCAGTCGCCGTCCATTCGTCTAAAATTTTACTAAAATCGTCTATCATCGTCTTAAAGTCGTATTTTAGCTTGCTTTGTTTGCGCGCGATCTGTTTTAACGCCGTTAAAAAATACTCGCATATTGTTTGCTTTTGCTCTGCATGCGAAAGCTCGCTAAACTCGCGCTCAAAATATATCTGCACGCCCGTTTTGCCCGTATCTTTTCTAAACGGCGCGTACTCGAATCTATTTCGCAGATAGTAGCCGCCCTCTCTGCGTTCCTCTTCGCTCATCATTTCGTGTATCAGCTCCCAGGCGCGCTGCGAGCTTAGGCGCGGCTTATCTGGCGCTATGATGTAGTTCGTGCGGCAGTACTCGTCGTCAAAACTAAACGAGCAGTCTAAATTTATATAGTTTATCTCGCTGCCGTAAATTTTAGGCCTCATTTTGGCGTTTAGCGCGGGCTGGAGCTCCTTAAACAGGCTATCTATCACCGCGCGCGAGTTCTCGTAGCAGTTTTTGATACCGATTGAGACGCGGATGGGATTTTTAGGTATCCAGTTGCGCTGGCTAGCTAGCTTGACGTCTTGGATTTGCTCTTTTACTGGGCGTTTTAGCGTTTTGCCGTTATCGTCCGGACTAGGGTTAAAAAACGTCTCGTTATCTTGCATGCTTAGCCCCGTTTTGCGCTTTGACCAGTGCGCCTCTACAAAGCGCGGTTCGCCGCTAGCGTTTAAAAAATAGGTCATATACTGCCCGTTAAAATATCTACCGCGAAGAGCTTCTAGGCTCTCGCGCTCGCCCCAGCCCGTTATCGCTAGGCATTCGCAGATTTTTACGGCTTTGTTCCACTCGCTGGCGTTTTGATAAAAGGCGTATCGGTCAAATTCCGCCAGCAAAGGCTCGCGCATTAAATTTAATCCCTTTTCGCACAAAAAATTTTCTAGCTCCCCAAGGCCTTCTATTGCGTAAATTTTTTCTAAAATTTCATCCATTTTTTTCCTTAAATTTCGGCTTTAAATTCCATCTTTTTTATCTTTTTATTATCTAAACCGTATGGCTCTAGCACGCGGTTTAGATTTGTAACCACGGAGTTTTCGTCATCTTTTAAAAAGCGCTGCGCGACGGCTTTTAGATGAGGCAGCAGCCGCTCGTCCGTCAGTCCGCACACGGCTTGTAAGGCGATCGTCACGACGTAGGGCTCCTCGTCGCTTAGTCCTAAAATCAGCGTTTTTAGATATTTGCTTTTATTTTTCAGCTGCCCTAGCGCGTAAAAGCACGTAACGCGAATGGAATAATTAGGGCTAGTCGCAAAATGCTCGATCTTAGCTCCGTAATCAAGCTTGGCGTTTTCTAGCAAATACGTATAAAATCTAAACGTCTGCGCCGCGCGCTCTTCGTCCTTTTGGTTTAGGATTTGCGCGGCGTTTTCGTCCGCTATGGACATAAACTCCCTGCTAGCGGCCTTTTTATCCTTTGCCCACCAGTGAATGATTTGTAAAAAAAGTAGATAATCAATCTGCGCAAGACGCGCTAGATAGGCCTTACCCCGCGCAAAATCGTTTGCGCATAAGATACTGGTAAGCTTCGCAAAATCCTCGCTATATGCCTCGTTTTTGATAAAACTTTCTATCTTATCTAAAATTTGCGTCTCAAAACGAGGAGCTTTGCGTATCAAAGAATCAAGGCAGTCGTTTTTTAGCTCCGTGTCGCCCCTGTTTCGCGCCTCTTCGTAAATTTGCAAAAGCTCGCTCGCGCTGCCGCCCATATAGTAGCCAAACCAGCCGACGCCGTCTTTTAGTTCGCCTGATATCACCTCGTCTAGCCACCTTTCGTACCAGTCTAGGAAATTTGACTCAAACGCAAAAACGGGCTTATATAGGTCAAAGTCTAAATTTACTATCCGTCCGCGAAACTCGCCCTCTATCACGATAGCGGTTTCAAAGCTGCAGCCTTGCGTGCCGATTAGCAGTACGCCGCCTAGGATTTTTTCTTCTTCGCTTTCTTCGTCGCCGCACTCTTGCTCGTACGCAAAGCCTTCTATAGCTCTCCACTGCTCATCGCTCATTTTAGGGTGCAAAAGGCAGGGATTTGCTAGATACGGCGCGCTAAATTTTAGCGCGTCTTTTATGGGGTAGATGCCGTAAAAAGGCCCCGGCGCACTACCGTCAAAGCCGCCTCCGCCGTCAGCGATCTCTAGCAAAAAGGCTCTAAAATGGGCGGGCAAGCTTACGCCGTATTTCTTCTCTAACGCGGCTAATTTCTTTTCTTCTATCGGTGCTTTGAGGGCGTATTTGTGGTTGCTTGCGCCGAAAATTTTTAGTTTTTTATCCGCTTTTTTAGCTATTTTTAGCTTTTCTTTGATGCGGTTTATCTGTTCTTTCATTTTTACCTTTCGTTTGCGCTAAATTTACGCTTGCGTTTTATAAAATCGCGCCAAATTTATGCCCGGTTTTTTTGCCGGCTTTTGCCTTAGCGCCCGCGCGTTTGTTTGCTTTACATCCAAGCCGCAAAAGCTAAATTTACTCAAATTTAAACCATTTTCAGCACTTCGACTATCTCGCCCTTTGCGATAAATTCGGTCTCTTTGGGGATGATTAAAAGCGCGGCGCCCCCTGTGAGGTTATTTACGATCGCCGAGCTGCCTAGCTTTTTGCCATCTAAATTCACGTAAATTTTACCGTCGCGATTTACTAAATTTACCGCCGTAAACTCCAAAAACGGCGAGCGCTTTTTGTAGTCCTCGTCCATGATTGCCGTGATTTTGGGCTCGCTAGCGCCAAACCACGCGTTTAGCAGCACGCGCACGTAGAGCACGCACATCACCATCGCCGAGTACGGGAAGCCCGGCAGCGCAAAAATGTATTTTTCGCCTGCTTTTGCGACTTTGATGTGGCGGCCCGGTTTGATCGCGGCACCGTCTATGATGATGTCGAAATTTTCGCCCAGCGCGCCTTTTACGAAGTCGTAGTCGCCCATGCTGATGCCGCCGGTGGTGACGAGTACGTCGGCTGATTTTAGCGCGCGGCTGATGGCGTCTTTTACGAGTTCGGCGCGGTCGCGCACTATCTCGCACAGTACGGGTTCGCCTCCCATTTTGCGCACCATAGCCGCGATTCCTACGTGGTTTGAGCTGTGGATCTGTGCAGCGTTTTCTAGCGGTTCGCCGAGGTCTTTTATCTCGCTTCCGGTCGCCAGTACCGCGACTCTAGGCCGCACGAATACGCTAACGTTAAAGATCCCAAGCTCGGCTAGCAGCGCGGTCTCGGCGTAGCCTATCGTCGCGCCTTTTTTGATTAGGATTTCGCCTTTTTTGTAGCTTTCGCCGACTTCGCGCACGGCAAAGCCCTTTGGCACGGGCTTTTTGATGAGGATCTTGCCGCCTGAGACCTCGACGTTTTCGACCGGGATTAGCGTGTCGGTGCCTTCGCTCATTAGCGAGCCGGTGAATGTTTTGACACATTTTACGCCTTCTACTTTTAGTCCTTTATCGCTACCTGCAGGCAGGTCGGTGATGAGCTCAAGCTCGCTCAGGCCCTCTTGCCACGCAAACGCGTAGCCGTCCATAGCAGAGACGGGACGCTCCGGGTAGTTGTCCTGCGCCGCGATATCCACGGCGATACGACGACCAAGCGCCTGCGTGAGCGTGACCTTTTCTACGCGGTCCCAGGGGGCTAGCGTAGAGCGTAAAATTTCAAGAGAGGATGCGTAACTCATAAATTCTTTCATTTTTTGTCCTTTTTGATTCCCCATAAATGACGGATTTCAAGCTTTAAAATTTTAAACCCGCTTCGGTTACGGACGACGAGTCCGCGCCCTCACGGGTTAAAATTTTAAAGTTAAACTACGCCTATTCTGTCTGGAATATTTCTGCCGATTTTACTAAATTTAATCGTAAATTATGCTAATAAAGCACAGAAGTTTATTATTAAGCCTGTAAAAAGCGTACAAATTTAGTTATAATAGCTCTTAAATTTAAGCAAAGGACAAGCTTTGAATCAAATCGCTAAAACGCCGCAAGACGTCGTCGCCTTACTCATAGAAAAAAGGAAAGAATTTGATGATCCCAAAGAATTTATCGTATCGTTTGGCAAAGACGAACTGGGCGAGTTTGAGAAGCTAAACGGCGATATGGATACGAAGGTCGGAGATTTGCTTAGTATGAGCCAAAGCGTGGGAAGCTCGGTCGGCGAGTCGCTAAAATCGGTTAAAAAGTACTCCGCCGAGCTTATAAAAGCAAGCGATAAGATGAAGGAGGGAGGACTGGGCGCGAAATTTATAAATTTCTTGCTCGGCAAAGACCTAGCCGCCGAACTTGCTAGCAAATATCAAAGCGTGTCAAGCTTGTTTGAAGAAATCACGGCAAATTTAAAGCACTCGATAAATGTTTTAGAAGCTAGAAACGCCGAAATCTCCGAGAAACAAAAGGAGCTCTCGCTCATCATCGAAAGCCTAAAAGGCAAGATAGAAATTTTAAGCAAAACAGACGAGCTCATCGAAAATTTAGCAGCAAATCAAACAGATGAGGCGCAGAAAAAATTTCTCCTCGAAGAGGCGCTATTTTACATCCGTATGCATCTGCAAAATTTGCGTCAAGTGCTAGTCGTGATGCAGCAAAGCCTCGCAAACTACGCCACTATCAAGCACAATAACTCGCTTTTAAGTTTCGCCACGCAAAACACGATCACAACTAGCATCACCGCGCTAAAAACCAACGTCTATATCGCAAGCGCCGCGCAGGAAGGCAAAAAGCAGCTAAAAGCCGTTTCTGAGATGGACAAGCTAGCTAGCGACGTCATCCTAAAAAACGCGCAGGACGTAAACGACACGGCGACAGAAGTGACGGCAAAGGTCGCAGGCGGCGCGCTAGATAACGAGAGCCTCGAAAAAGCGATAAATTTGATGATAGATTCGCTAGATAAGATAGAAAATTTCAAAAACGAGGCGCTGCCGAAGATGAAAGAAAATATCGCTAAAATCGCGCAGATGAGTAAGACGCTAGAAAGCAAGGTAAATAAGCTAGAAAAAATAGAGCAAAGCGACGTGTATAGCATAGAATAAAGCGGAGCTAAGGTCAAATTTGACCTCGCAAGCGGTAAAATTTAAAAAAAGGTAAAAAATGGATCAAATTTTAGAGCTTCTTGGCAACAATCTTATATTTTCCGTTCCGCTGGTTATCGTCGTAGTTTTTGCCTTGCTTGAGGTTATTTTGATGATGACCGGATTTTCGGTGCTTGAGCCGCTAAACGGGCTGTTTGACGGAGCCGAGAGCATCGATGCGCCCGGTGCAGAGCTGTTAGCTTGGGCGAACAAAGGCGGCGTGCCTAGCACCGTTTTCTACGGGATTTTGCTTATGAGTTTTGGAGCGTGCGGGCTTTTTATCGTTAGCGTTTTTTACGGCTTAGCCTCGCCTGCGTGGTATATGAGCGCGGTTATCGCCGCGGTTTCGTTTTTTGCCGCTTTGGCTTGGACTAGATGGGTGAGCTTGCTCGCGGCAAAGTACCTGCCTCAGGTGCAAACGTCGGCCTTTAGTAAAAAGGAGCTTCTTGGCTGCGAATGCGAAGTAAAGGACTATAAAATCACAAAAGAGCAAGGCGGAGACGTCAAGGTCACGGATAAAAACGGCAAGGAGCGTTTCGTATTTGCAAGAGCTGCCGATGAAAACGAGCTTATAAAAGGCGATACCGCGCTCATCGTTAAAATCGAAAAAAATAACTTTTACGTCAGGAAAAAATCATAAATTTAATCAAAGGAGAGTGGTATGAATATTGACGGGATGACGTCTTTAGCCGTATTTGTCGGCATAGGACTCTTTTCTATCGTTATCTTAGGCATCGTTTTTTCAAGGCTTTACCGAAAGACGACAAAGGAGCTTACGTTCGTGCGAACGGGATTTGGCGGCGAAAAGGTCGTAGTAGACGGCGGCGCTTTGATACTGCCGATACTGCATGATTATATCGACATAAATATGCAGTCGATGAAAGTCACGGTAGCTCGCTCTAAAAGCGATAGCTTCATAACCAAAGACAGGATGCGCGTAGATATCACGGCTGATTTTTATATCAGAGTGGGCGAGGATAGAGAGTCTATCTCGCGTGCGGCGCAGACGCTGGGTAAAAAAACGGTCGATCTAAGAGAGCTAACCGGGCTGATAGAAGGCAAGCTCATAGCCACGCTCCGCTCGGTAGCAAGCTCGATGGAGATGAAAGAGCTACACGAAAAAAGAGATGAATTTAGCTCGCAGGTCAAAAACGCCATCGAAGCCGATCTATCTAAAAACGGCCTTCAGTTAGAGTCCGTATCTCTTACGTCGCTTGATCAAACGGCAAAAGAGTTTTTCAACGAAAACAACGCCTTTGACGCAGAGGGTTTGACAAGCCTAACGCAAACTATCGAGGAGCGCAAAAAGCTACGAAACGATATCGAACGCTCGACCGAGGTGCAAATAGCGCAGAAAAACTACGAGACGCAGTCGGAGAAATTTGAAATCCAAAGAAAACAAGCCGAGGCCGAAGCCACGCAGCAAACAAAAATAGCAAATTTCCAAGCCGAGCAAGAGGCACTAAGGGCAAAAGAGGCTGAAAGTAGGCGCAAAGAGGCCGAGGAAGCCAAGATCGTAGCAAACAAAGCTATCGAAGAAGCGCAGATAAATAAAGCTCGCGCCATCGAAACCGTCGAGATAGAAAAGGCAAGAGCCATCAGAGAAGCCGAGATCAATAAAGAAAAAGCCGTCGAACTGGCAAATCAGAGCAAAAATATAGAAATCGCCAAAAAAGTCGAAGAAGAGGCCGCGGCTAAAACGCTAGCCAACGAGAAAAAGGCGCTAGAAGCCGCGTCTTTTGAAAAGATCAAAACGTCATCCGAGACTGAGCAGGCCGAGCGCGCTAAAAAGCTAGCGCTAATCGAAGCGCAAAAAGAGGCCGAGCAGCTATCTATCGAAAAAACCGTTGCCGCAAAAGCCGAAAAAGAAGCCGAGGAAAACCTAGCTGAAGCTGCTAAAATCAAAGCTATGGGTGCTAGCGAAGCGCTAAAAATCAAGGCTACCGCCGAAGCTGAAGCTATAAAGATAACGGCTGAAGCCAACAGGCTAAACTACGAAGTCGAAGCTAAAGGTAAAACCGAGATAAACAATGCCGAAAACATCGTCTCTGCGGAGATTTTGGAAAATAGATTTAAGCTAGCATTGATCGAGTTTATGCCGCAAATCATCGCCCAGGTCGTAAAACCGGCGGAGAAAATCGACTCTATCAAAATCGTGCAAATGGCGGGCCTTGGCGGCGCAAATCAGAGCGGTGCGGGCTTGAATGCTAACGGCGGCGTTAGCAATGCGGGCGCTTCGCTATCCGATCAAATTGTAAACGCGTCTTTAAACTATAAAGTAAATGCACCTATAATAGACGACCTAATGAAGCAAGTAGGCATCGATCTAAACGGCGGGATACAAAATATCGCCCAGCCTCTGCGCAGCGGCGAAAAGTTAGGTAGCGCCTCTGATTTAAGCGGCTCCGAGCAAAAATCTAATGCTACAAAAGGCGGAAAATAGCTTAAATATAAGGCTCGTAAATCCCGCCCCGCCAGTGTGCGACGCGGCTATGGATTTTGAGCCAAAATTTGGCCTCTTGGTTTTTAAATTTTAAAGACTAGGCAATAGTGATAAATGCGGATAAATTTAAATCGTAAATGGTTTAAATTTATCTTGCGTTGATGTTTGGTTAAAGCTAGCTTAACGGGCTTGACGTGCGGTTTGATTTGGGCAAAAATTAAAACTATAAGTATGAAATTTGCACGTCCCGTTAGGCGTTTTTGAAATTATCCAAAAACGGCCAAACGGGGCAAAAACCGCTCGGTAAACGGACGCGGTCAAAATTTAGCTCCATGGTTTTATCGCTAGAAGTTCGCGACCGATTTTTCCAAATAGGTCAAACGGTAAAGACTTACTTAAAATATAAAACTAAAATTTAGCATTAAATTTTTATCCTTACGGCGTTTTTGCACTCGGTTTTTTTAAAGGGGCTAAAATAGCGTTTGGAGTAAATTTGCTAAATTTTTCGTCCATAAATTTACGGCAATCTCTTAAGCAACCAAGCGCTTCTAAATAGTAAATAATCAAAAATTAAAAATAAACAAAAGTCTTCAAATAACGATTTATCGCGACGATACGAGGGCGATTTGATATTAAATTTGTTTTTGTATTTACCGCAAAGCTGCAAGCGAACCGAAACAAGCGGCTAAATTTATCTAATTCGTATATTTTTGCAGCTTTTCAAAGTCTATTATCAAAATTTCATGCGGCGTGATGCGCCTGATGACGTCTTCTTTTATGAGTTCGTTAAATGCGGTGCTGGCGCTTTGTCGCTTTAAGCCCACGAAACTAGAAAGCACCTTAAGCGAAAACGGTAAAAAGACGTATCTGTAGCCGTTTTGGGTCAAATTTTGCTCCGCGGCAAGCTCGATCAGGAAGTTTGCTATGCGGCCTTTGGCGCTTTCAAAGAGTATGGATTTTATGATTTGGTGTTGTAAAAGCGCGATGTTTGCGAGCGAGTCGGCATAGGCCTTTGCGAAACGCTCGTTTTTTAGCAGTTCGCCGACGTCGCGCACGTCGATGAAGTAAATTTCGCTATCCTCTAAAATCTCCAGCGCGCAGGCGTCGCTTAGGATCGTGATGTTGTCTTTTTGCAGGTTATAAAGGATAAATTCCTCGCCGTCCTCGAAAAACGCGAGCTTGCCGGAGCCGCTTTTAAATATCGCGACGCTGATGCCTTCAGCGTAAACCGTGCTGCCTTTAGTTAGGACGCGGCGGTTAAATTTAGCGATTTCGTCATTGCTTAAAGACGAGACGACGTTCGTTTCTAGTAGTCCTAACCTTGATCTTTTCACGTTTTTTGCCTTAAATAAACTCGTATTTTAGCCTACGCAATATTAAATAACATTAAAATTTATTATCCCCGCGAGTAAATGACGCTTAAAGCTAAAAAGCAGACTAGCTAAAAGAACGAAATTACGTATCCTTAAATAAAAATATTAATCCTTAAATCAAATTTATGCTTACAGCCGCGCAAAGCATCCCTGGCGCATCGCGGGTATAAACTGCGGCGCCGATTTTACCGCGCAAAAGGGTTCGTAAAGGACGGTAAGATTTGCTTAAAATAGATTTTTTGAAAAGATTTGCAAAGCCCAAAACGCTTAAGCCTCCAGGTGGCAAAGCTAAAGAGTATCTACGATAAGCGCAGTAGGCTTAAAAAGCGGGTTTTACGGGCGTTTGCGATTTTTAGCGGATAATTAAATCAGCCGCCGCAAAAATCCCCCCAAGCAGGTAGTTTGTTCTAGCTTTGCAAGCTCAAATCCCCTGCGCTAGAGGCGGCAACGACGCGGAGCGCTATGTTTAGCGGCTTAGATTTAGCGCGTATTCGCCCCGGCTAGCGCCTTTTGTCTAGGTCGCTTACGCTAAATTTTACCGCCGAGCGCCTGTTTTTACGGTTTTTACTTTACCTCTTTTAGCTGCGAAATTTGGGCTAAATTTATCCTTTTATGAGCCTAAAACCGCTAAAATCGCTAAAAAATATAAAGGCTAAAAATGTTTAACGGACTAATTCGCGAGATCGCGCAGGTTGCAAGCTATTCGCAAAACAGCCTGCGACTAAAAGCCGCGTACCGCCCGAATTTAGGCGATAGCGTCGCGGTAAACGGCGCATGTCTTAGCGTGACGCAGCTGCACGCAGACGGCTTTAGCGTGGAGCTTAGCGCCGAGACTAGAGCGCACATCGCGACGGAAAATTTGCGCGGACGCGTGCATATCGAGCCTGCGATGCGGCTAGCCGACCGCGTAGACGGGCATCTGCTGCAAGGCCACGTAGACGCTATCGGCGAGGTCGCGCGTATCGAGCGGCGCGAAAACGGGGTTGATTTTTATATAAATTTGCCCTCTAGCGTCATGCCTTTGATGGCGAACAAAGGCAGTATCGCGGTCGAGGGCGTGAGCCTCACGATCAACGAAGTTTTGCCCACAGGCGTGCGCCTCACGATCATCCCGATCACCTTTCGAGAGAGCTTGTTCGGCGAGTTTGAGCCGGGACGCCGCGTAAACGTAGAAAGCGACCTGCTCGCGCGCTACGTGGCTAGGCAGCTAGAGTTTGGCCGCGGTGCCCAAAACGGCGGCAAAAGCGAGATCAGCTGGGACGAGTCGCAGCATATCGCGAGCCTTTATTAGGCTTGGCGGGTTAAATTTGACGAAAATGAAGCAGGAAATTTTAGACGTAGTTTTTGAGAGCAAGCGCTTGAAGCTTGGCTTTACGACGCGTTTTGGCGGCGTAAGCGAAGGGGCGTATGAGGGGTTAAATTTAGGTGATCACGTCGGCGACCTGCCGCAAAACGTAGCAAAAAATCGCGAAATATTAGCCGCTGCGCTTGGTATCGCGCCCTTTAATCTAAAATTTATGCGTCAAATTCACTCAAATCGCGTGGAAATTTTGCGAGATTTAGAGGATGAGCTGCTGCCTTGCGACGGCGTGATAACCGCGCTTAGAGGAGTAGCACTTTGCGTTTTGGTCGCCGACTGTTCGCCCGTTTTGATCGTGGATGAGAGGCGGGGCGTGGTTGCCGCCGTGCATGCGGGCAGGGCGGGCGTAACGGGTAAAATTTGCACGAACGCGGTAAATTCGATGGCGAGCGAGTTTGGCTGCGAGGCGAGCGATCTGCGCGTGTTCGTCGGCGCAAATATCAAGGCGCGAAACTATGAGGTGGGCGAGCTTGATCTGGGCGAGTTTAACCGATATAAAAAAGAGGGTAAATTTGACATGGAGGCGGCCTTGCGGGACGAATTTGCGCAGCTTGGCGTAGGGCGAGCGGAGTTTGATCCGCGCTGTACGTTTGAGACGGGGGAGCTGTTTTCCTACCGTAGAGACGGCGTTACGGGGCGATTTTGCGGGTTTATCATGAACAAGCCCATGCCTATGAAACGTAAAAATTAAACGCAATTTGCGCGCGAATTTTAAAACTCGTTGCGCCGCCATGCTAAACTAGCGAGAGTTAAAATTTATTCGAAAATATCTAAAATTTAGCCCTTAACGCCATAAAATCAGGTAACGGTAAGGCGTTTCAGGCTAAATGATGCCGCCTTTAGGCGTATAAAAACTCGGGCAAATTTTGGCCGAAATTTAGGGCGTGAGGATCGGCGAGTTTAGTTAAAATTTCATTTATGTTTATTAAAGAGGGCTAAAATTCGGATTGAAATTTTATAAAACAAGGAGCCAAAATGAGAAAAATTTTACTTTGTTTGATTGTTGCGGCGAGCGTGCTTTTTGCGGCGCAAACGAGATCCTCAAACGAGATGGCAAGCGTCCCTGCGAGCGCGCCTGCAAATTCGGCAAATAAGCAGTTTGAAGACGCGCTAGCGATGTACCGAGTTTCGGACTTCAAAGAGGCGGCGAGACTCTTTAATCTAGCGTGCGAAGACGGACACGCGCGTGCCTGCTATGATATGGGCGCGATTATAGCTAGCGGCAAAGTCGCGGCTATGCAGCCTGAAGCGGCGGTTAAATTTTACGAGCGAGCGTATAAAATGGGCGATAAGCTGGGCTGCTACGCATTAGCATACGCTCATCAGACGGGCGTCGGCGCGGTAAAAGACGAAGCGCGAGCGTACGAGCTCTATAAAAACGCATGCGAGCTAGGCCTAGCCAAAGGTTGCAACGAGGCAGGCTACATGTGCGAGCGCGGTATGGGTGTGCAAGCGGATGCCAAAGCCGCGGCTAAATTTTACGAAAAAGCGTGCAAGATGAGGCTAGAGGTTGGCTGCGAAAACGCTAAAATCTTAAAGCGTTAAGCCGGGCTAGAGCCTTAAATTTAACTCGGTTGCGCGTTTTGCGCCTTGCAAGGCGCGTGCCGAGGTTAAATTTGAGCTAAAATTTACTGCAAATTTTTTATAATAATCCCAAAATCCACTAAAAAAACGAGAAAAATGCCATACGAAAATTTTAAATCAAAAAATCCTCTCGCGGCAAAAATCGCCGTAAACGCGAGAAAATTTGACGTCCAGACGCTGCAAAACGAGCAGCTCGTAAATTTGCTTTTAAACGAGAAAAAGATCGAAATCTCTAGCGAGCAAAAAGAGGCCGCCAGGCGCGTATTTACGGGACTAATGAAGATAGAAGAAATAGTGCAGCTAAGCGGTTAGATTGCTAAACTTTGAATCCGCTCTCCTAATCTACAAAAATAAAACCCAAGCATCATCCGAATCGCCGTTTCTCCACCCAAAACCGAAATATCCTGTTTTTATCAAAATTTGATGTAAAATGACGGCGCGATATCGCAGTTAAGAAAGCCAAAAAACGTAAAATTTACAATCAAAAACCCAAAGCAAAGGAGAAAATATGCTGTTACTTAAAAATGCCGATCTATACGCGCCAGAGCACATCGGCAGGAGCGACGTTTTGCTCGGCGGAGGTAAAATTTTAGCCGTTTCTAAGGGGCTTGATTTTCGAGTTGAGGGGCTTGAAATTTACGATCTAGAGGGCAAAATTTTAGCACCCGGACTCATCGATCAGCACGTGCACATCACGGGCGGCGGCGGCGAGGCGGGTTATCATTCGCGCACGCCCGAAATAACGCTAAGCCGTATCATCCGCTACGGCACGACGACGGTCGTGGGCACGCTAGGTACCGATGGATGCACTAGGAGCCTCGAAAACCTCTACGCAAAGGCCAAGGCGCTTGAATACGAGGGCATCTCGACCTTCATCCACACGGGCTCTTACGCGCTACCTAGCGTCACATTTACGGGCTCCGTTACGCGCGATCTCGTGCTCATCGACAAGGTCATCGGCTGTAAGATCGCGATGAGCGACAACCGCGGCAGCTACCCGACCTCTCAGGAGCTAATTAGAACTCTGACGCAGATACGCATCGGCGGCATGATCTCGAAAAAGGGCGGCGTGCTGCATATGCATATGGGCGGACTCGCGGATAAATTCGACCTCATTTTTAGCGTGATCAAGGATTATTCGTTTCCCGTTAATTACTTTTCGCCGACGCACTGCGCGCGGACGAAGGAGCTTTTTGGCGAGGCGATCAAATTTCAAAAAATGGGCGGTTACATCGACATCACGAGCGGCGGAAGTAAATTTGACCCGCTTCACGAAGCCATCGCCTACGGGCTTGATAACGGGCTAAATTTAGAGCGC
>CAURQE010000002.1:0-183624 GCA_963527315.1 uncultured Campylobacter sp. | reverse complement strand
TCTCTTAACCGCGGCTTCTAGCTCTAGCTCGCTCTGGCCTACCGTGACGCCTGCGAAGGCCAAATTTAACCCCGCAAAAATCATCAAAATCAATCTTTTCAATAATTTTCCTTTTTTAAATTTTAAAATTAATTTTACCCAAAAACGGCTAAAATCGGATTTTACTTTAAGGCTAGATTATGGAAATTTTATCGGTTACTTCGGTTGGATACGTGTGTTTAGGGCTATTTGTCGGCTTTTTGTCCGGATTTTTGGGCATCGGAGGCGGCGCGGCAGCCGTGCCGATACTCGTGTTTTTGGGCTTTGACGTCAAATACGCAATCGGCGTAAGCGTCCTTCAGATGATGTTTAGTTCGGTCTACGGCTCGCTTTTAAATCTCAAAAATAAGACCCTTGATCTAAAGCCCGCTTTGGTTCTGGGCAGCGGCGGCTTTTGCGGGGCGAGCGCGAGCGGATTTATCGTGGCGAGCGTTCCGTCGAAATTTTTGCTTCTCACGCTTATCTGCATTCAAATTTTTAACGTTATTAAGCTATTTTTTAAAAATCCTGAGCCAAAAGGTGCGCATAATCCATCCCTCGTACCGCTTTTTTTCGTAGGACTTTTTGTCGGCGCGGTAGCGATCAGCGTGGGTATCGGAGGCTCTGTTATCATCATGCCGGTTTTGATAAATTTCTTAAACTACGACATAAAAAAGGCGATCAGCACAGGGCTATTTTTTGTGATATTTTCGTCGATTTCGGGCTTTATAAGTCTAACTTTGCAAGGGCTCGTGCAGTACGAGGTTGGCGTTTTGGTCGGTATCGGCTCGCTTATAAGCGTGAGATTTGGCGTGGCTTTAGCGCAAAAGATCGACCGTGCTATCCAAAAAAGATGCCTGCTTGCGCTTATTTGCACGACGCTAATTATAATGATAAATAAGCTTTTTGCTTAAATTTATTATTTGCGATAAATTTTGGTTTTGCTAAATTTTACCGCTTTAATAGCTGAAACTACTTTTGGCGAGTTTAGAAGCTTGCGTAAATTTAAAACAACGCGGTCAAATTTACGGGAAATGTAGGGGGCAAATTTATCGCATTCGCCCCAAAAAAATCAGAAATTTTCTAAAAATCCGCCGTCGCTTAGTTTTAGCTCAAGGTCTTTTACGTAGTTTTCGGCCGCTTTTTGGTATTCGTTTTTGCTGGCGGTTTTTATCGTGCCGTTTTTGACGGCAAACTCCAGTTTACGCTCTTGTGCGAATTTCGCCGTTTGCTTTGCGATATTCTCAAGTGAGTTTTCTCCGTTAAACTTAAGCGCTATAAAGGCGTCAAACTGCGAAAAATTCGCGGGCACGTTTAGTTCGTCGGAGATTTTTATCACTGGTTCGTCGCTAGATGAAAAATACTCAAAATACCCTCGTACTCGCTCTTTTAGGCGGCTTTTGCCTACTTCGTAAGCGATTTTTGGGCGCTCGTAGGTCGTTAGCTTTGCGCAGTTTGCGGCTAAAATTTCCATAAAGCCAAAGTATGCCGATTTTACCGCGTTTTCATCGTCTTTTAAAAGCGCGACGACGTCGGCGAAATTTACGCTTGCCGGATAAACGTCGGTAAATACCTGATAAAGCCAGTCGTACTGCGGCTTCATCGGAGCGCCGTTTATATTTACGTAGCCATCTTTTGCTCGGTCGAAATTTGCCGAGATATGCAGCTTGCAAAGCTCGTCTGCGCCGATATTTACGCTAAAGTCGTCTGAAACGAGGTCTTTGTGCGTTATCATGCTACGCCTAAAAACCCTGTTTGTTAAAAAATCAAGCATCTGTTCTTTTTCGATGCGTGAGCTAAAATTCGCGTCTATATACGCGTCAAATTCGTCTATGCCTAAATTTGACTGAAAAACGTCCTCTAGTCCGACCTCGGCGAGATAGGCAAGGCCGTTTTTATCAAGATCGGCCGCAAAATTCTTAAAATAAATCGGATCGTTAAAAACTTCCAGATACTCGTGCGCTATATATGAGTTGCTAGCGGATAAGATATAGTCGATGTGAAATTTTAGACTTTCGTAATTTAAGAAAATTTGGCTTACGTTGCCGTCTTTTTGGCAAAATTTCGCGTACTCTCCAAGTACTTTTAAAAGCTCCCTTGCTTTGGCTACTTTTGCGGCCTCTCCTTTTACGTCTTTGGTGCCAAAGACTAAAAAATCCCTGATCGTATCCTTGATCTTCCAGCCCGGATAGACGTTGTAGCTCACATAGGCCACGCCGTTTGGGCTCAAAAATCGCTTGATCGTTTTTAGGATCGCGTCCTTTACGGCGTCCGGTACCCAGCTATAAACGCCGTGGCAGACGATGTAGTCGAATTTACCGTAATCTCTCACGTCTGCATCCGTAAGATCACAGATATCTTTTGCCATAAATTTTATATTATCCACTCGCATTTGCGCGGTTAGCTCTTTGGCTTTATTTATCTGCACCTCGCTTAGGTCTATGCCAAGAGCCTTTGCTTGCGGATTTGCGATAGCAAAAGGAAATAAATTTCCGCCGTAGCTGCAACCGATTTCTAGCACTTTAGCCGTTTTGGACGGTGGCGGAGTTAGCGATAAAAACGAAGCCAAAGCCTCAAGTCGTGCGGGAGAAGTCTCCGCGAAAGCACCCGAGACATAGGGAAGCTCGTCGTAGGATTTTTGGATATCGTTCATTTGCGTGTCCTTTAAATTTATATAAATTTTATAGCGATGATAATACAATATACGCTGTTAAATCCAAGTAAATTTAGGCAAAAAATGAACGACACCATCAAAATCACGGGCGCGCGTGAGCACAACCTAAAAAATTTAAACCTCGAAATTCCAAAAAACAAGCTCGTAGTTTTCACCGGACTTAGCGGCAGCGGCAAGAGCACGCTAGCGTTTGACACGCTTTACGCCGAGGGACAGCGCAGGTATATGGAGAGCCTCAGCAGCTACGCCAGGCAGTTTCTAGACCGCGTAGGCAAGCCCGACGTAGATAAAATCGAAGGGCTCACGCCAGCCATCGCGATAGATCAAAAAACCACGTCCAAAAACCCGCGCTCAACCGTGGGCACGATAACGGAAATTTACGACTATCTGCGCCTTCTTTATGCTCGTATCGGCATCCAGCACTGCCACAAGTGCGGCAAACCGATCTCTAAAATGTCTGCTAGCGACATCATAAACGAGATCCAAAAGCTGCCCCAGGGCGCTAAAGTCGTCATCTACGCTCCGCTCGTGCGCGAGAAAAAGGGCACATGGGCGGATCTGATCGAAAATTTGCGAAGCAAAGGCTACGTGCGTGCCCAGATAGACGGCGTGCAGGTGAGACTGGACGAGGAGATCGAGCTGGCTAAAACCAAAAAACACACGATAAAGCTCATCGTAGACCGCATCGTGATAGACGCGGATAATGCGCAGCGCCTAGCCCAAGACGTAGAAAAAGCGCTCGGAGAGAGCTACGGCGAGGTCGAGGTCGAGATCGCAAACGCCGAAGAACTCGGGCTAAAAGAGAGCTTCATCCACTACAGCGAGCACTCGGCGTGCTTTGATTGTAAAATTTCATTTACGCCGCTCGAGCCGCTTAGCTTTAGCTTCAACTCCCCAAAAGGCGCGTGCGAGAGGTGCGACGGGCTGGGCATCAGATATAGCCTTGATCTCACCAAAGTGATCGATGAAGAAAAAAGCATCGAAGGCGGCGCGATAAAGCTGCTTTACGGCTACAACATGAGCTATTATTATAAATTTTTACTAGCTTTTTGCGAGCAAAACGGCATCGACGTCAAACGCCCCTACTGCGAGCTTAGCGAGGACGAAAAGCGCCTCGTGCTCTACGGCAACGTAAAAGAGGTCGAGTTTTTCTGGAAGAAAAACAAGCTGCTGCGTAAATTTGAAGGCGCGCTAAAAATCACTCACGGGCTACTAAAAGACTACAAGGACTTCGACGAATACATGAGCGAGAAGGTCTGCGACGACTGCGGCGGACACAGGCTAAAGCCCCAAAGTCTAGCCGTCAAGGTCGCTGGGCACGGGATCGGCGAAATTTTAGATATGAGTATCGAAAACTGCACCGCGTTTTTTTCGGACGAGTCAAATTTTAGCTACCTTAGCGAATACGATAAAACGATCGCAAAGCCGATATTTAAGGAGATAAATGAGAGGCTATTTTTCCTCTACGACGTGGGGCTGGGATATCTATCGCTCGGACGTGACGCGCGTACGATCAGCGGCGGCGAAGCGCAGCGTATCAGGATCGCTAGTCAGATCGGATCGGGCCTTAGCGGCGTGATGTACGTGCTGGATGAGCCTAGCATCGGTCTGCACGAGCGAGATACGCTAAAGCTCATCAAAACGCTGCGAAATTTGCAAGCCAAAGGTAACTCCGTGATCGTAGTCGAGCATGATAAAAAGACGATCGAGGAGGCCGACTATGTCGTGGATATCGGGCCTGGAGCGGGGAAATTCGGCGGGCAGATAGTTTTTGCCGGCGATGTGAAAAGCCTGCTTGGCTCAAGTACGCAAACGGCGCTTTACATAAACGGCGAAAAGGAAATCGACTACCGAAAAGACCGAAAAATCGACACGTGGCTTGAAATCTCAAACGTAAATATCAACAACATATCAAATTTAAGAGCGCGCTTTCCGCTGCGAAATTTAGTCGGCATCACTGGAGTTTCGGGATCGGGTAAAAGCTCGCTCGTACTGCAAACCCTGCTGCCTGAGGCTCAAGAGCAGCTAAACCGCGCCAAAAAGGTAAAAAAGGTCGCGGGAGTAAATTTGAGCGGACTAGAAAATCTCGACAAAGTGATCTACCTCGATCAAAGCCCGATCGGCCGCACTCCGCGCAGTAATCCAGCCACCTACACGGGCGTGATGGACGAGATCAGAGGGCTTTTTGCGCAGACTAAAGAGGCCAAACTACGAGGCTACAAGATTGGCAGGTTTAGCTTTAACGTCAAGGGCGGACGCTGCGAAAAGTGCCAAGGCGAGGGCGAGATCACGATCGAGATGCACTTTTTGCCCGACGTAAACGTCGTTTGCGACTCGTGCGGCGGCACCCGCTATAACGCGCAGACGCTAGAAATCCTCTACAAAGGCAAAAGTATCGCCGATGTGCTAAATATGAGCATCGACGAGGCGGTGGAGTTTTTTAAATCCGTGCCCAAAATCGCTAGCAAACTAACGACGCTGCAAGACGTGGGCCTAGGCTACATCACGCTGGGACAAAACGCCGTGACGCTAAGCGGCGGCGAGGCGCAGCGCGTAAAGCTAGCAAAAGAGCTTAGCCGCTCGGACACGGGAAATACGCTCTATATCCTCGACGAGCCGACTACGGGGCTGCATTTTGCCGACGTCGATAGGCTCGTGCGCGTGCTGCACCATTTGGTCGATCTTGGCAACTCGGTCTTTGTCATCGAGCATAACCTAGACGTCATCAAAAACTGCGACTATATCGTCGATATGGGGCCTGAGGGCGGCGCAAAGGGCGGTAAAATCATCGCGCAGGGCAGCGTAAAAGAGGTTGCTAAAAATCACGCAAAAACGGGTAGCTATACGGGTAAATTTTTAGCCCAGGAGCTGGAAGCTATGAAAAACGCGGCAAAAAAAGAGAAGAAAAAATAAAAATTTTGAAAAGTTTGCAACGGATCAAATTTGCGGTATAAATTTGATGATTTGCAGGCTTAACCGCGCCAAATTTGGCCCGCGAAAACGGCTATAAATTTAACGAAAGGCAAAAATGAGGCTTTGGACGATAAGCTTTAAATATCTCGACGTAAAGGGGCTAGTCGCACTTTGGCGCGAGGCCCTGCTGGCTAAAAATGTGCTGGCGGGGCTAACTAAAGGCTACAAAAATCACCCGCAGCTTGACCGCTTTTACGCGCACGAAAACGCGTGTGAGGCGATAAATGCGTATCTGGCGGAGGTTTACGCGCAGGCTTGCGCTCGCGGGTATAAATTTGACGCAGCTAAAGTGGGCGAATTTGGCGAGCGAAATTTAGCCAAAATAGCCGTCTCTCGCGGACAGATAGAGTATGAATTCGCCTTTTTGCAAGAGAAGCTAAAATCGCGTGACATTAAGGCTTACGAGCGAAATTTAAGCGTAAAAAATATAGAAATCGCCAGCATTTTTAAAGAGGTCGAGGGCGGAATCGAGCCGTGGGAGAAGGTTAAAATTTAGCTCTGTTTCGCGCAGGATTTTTGGCTTGCCTAGGCAAATTTGATCAATAAAAACGCCAAAATAAATTATGCAGATTTTGCCAAGATTTGCGGTAAATTTCGAGCATTAATTCGGGTATTTAAAACGCCGTAAAATATCGCAAATTTGGTACTAGGCCGATACGCGGCTTTGAGCGATTAAATTTGATTCTGCATTTCGGCGATGTATGGACGGTAAGATAAAAATCTAGCTATAAAATTTACGAGCTAGAGCGGGCGTTTGCTAAATTTGGCGTTTTAAATTTGACGGCAAATTAAAAGGGCAAACAAGTCAAATTTAAAAAAGCGAATCTGACGTAAAATCCCCGTCAAATTCGCCCTTGTTTTTCAAAAAAACTTCGCCGATCGATCAAATTTTGCGTTCAAATTTAACGGATCGGAGCTCGTTTTACTCCACTCTCATCTGCTCGGCGGCAGGCACTTTAGGCAGTCCCGGCATCAGCATAGTTGATCCGCTAACTGCCACGATAAAGCCCGCTCCGCCGCGGATCTCAAGCGCGCTAACTTCAAAGCTAAAGCCCTTCGGCCGTCCTAGTAGCTTAGCGTCCGAGCTAAAGCTATACTGCGTCTTTGCGACGCAAACGGGCATACTTTCAAAGCCTAGACGTGAAATCTCGGCTAGATCAGCCTGCGCGCGCGGGCTAAAGACTACGTCTTTGGCGCCGTAAATTTTAGTCGCGATCTTTTCGATCTTGGTTTTTACGGAGTCGTTTGCATCGTAGGTGAAGTTTATCTCGCGAGCCGGCTTTTCGCAGATTTGTGCGACTTTTTTGGCCAGATCCTCTGTGCCAGCGCTTCCTTTTAAAAAGCCCTCGCACACGCTAAACTCAGCCCCCGACTCCTTGCAAAGGGCGCGCACGTGGGCGATCTCCTCGTCCATGTCGGTCGCGAATTTATTTAGCGCAACGATGACGTTTTGATTGAAGTTTTTGAGATTTTCTATGTGGGCTTTTAGGTTTTCGCCGCCTAGTTTTAGCGCGTCTAAATTTGGCTGAGAGATGCCGTCTTTATCGCATCCGCCGTTGTATTTTAGCGAGCGGATGGTGCTTACTAGCACGACGCATTTTGGCGCAAGTCCTGCGGTGCGGCACTTGATATCGAGGAATTTTTGCGCTCCTAGCTCGGCGCCAAATCCCGCCTCGGTCACGACGTAGCCCGCTAAATTTAGCGCAGTTTTAGTCGCGATCACGCTGTTGCAGCCGTGCGCGATATTTGCAAACGGTCCGCCGTGGATGAGCACCGGCGTGCCTTCTAGCGTTTGCACGAGGTTTGGTTTTATCGCCTCTTTTAACAGGACGCAGACGGCGTCAGCGCAGTTTAGGGATTTTGCGCGCACGAGGCCGCCCTCTTTATCGTAGGCGACGACGATGTTTTCTACGCGCTCTTTTAGATTTTTTAGGTCGGTCGCGAGGCACAGGATCGCCATTATTTCGCTAGCGGCCGTGATTACGAATCCGTCCTTGCGGGTAAATTTATTGCTCTTTTCAAGGCCGATTTCGATCTCTCTTAGCGAGCGGTCGTTCATATCCATGCAGCGCTTGAAAACGACGCGCGCAGGGTCGATATTTAGGGCGTTGCCGTGGTGGATGTGGTTATCTAGCATTGCCGCGATGAGGTTGTTTGCCGAGGTGATAGCGTGAAAGTCGCCGTTAAAGTGCAGGTTGATATCCTCGCTCGGCGTCACTTGCGAGTAACCGCCGCCCGTCGCTCCGCCCTTTATGCCAAAAACCGGCCCCAGGCTCGGCTCTCGAAGCGCGGCGCATACGCGTTTGCCGATACGCGCTAAGCCGTCAGATAGCCCGACGGTCACGGTCGTTTTACCCTCGCCGTACGGCGTCGGATTAGTCGCGGTAACCAGGATGAGATTTGCGCTAGGCGCGCTGCCTAGTCGCGGCTTGATCTTGGCTTTTAGCTTGCCGAAGGTATCTAGCGCCTCCTCGCCTAGCCCCAGTTTTGCACCGATTTTTACGATATTTTGCGGCTTTGCGCTCGCTTCTATTTCTCTGTCGCTTAGCATCGTCTTTCCTTAAAAATTTGATTTAAAATGATTTTGTAATTTTACCTCGCAAATGCGAAAAATCTCATTAAATTTTAGCCGCTCGTAATCAAATTTGGGCTAAATTTGAAACTAAATTTGACAAAGGATCGTGATGAAGGCGCTAAACGTTTTGCTTTTTGACGGATTTACTACGATGGATGCGCTGGGGCCTGCCGAGGCGCTATCTAGGGCGCTGGAAGGCGAGCGAAAATGCTACGAGATAGAGTATTTTTCGGTTGCGGGAGGGCTCGTGGGCAGCAGTACGAGCGCTAAAATTTGGACGCGAAAGCTAAGCGAGATAGCTAAATTTGACGTTTTGCTCGTGTCGGGCGGCTTTGCGGTTAGGAAGTTTGCGTATGAGGGCGAGTTTATCGCTATTTTGGGCGAGCTAGCACGCAGACACGATCACGTGATCGCGGTATGCACGGGCTCGGTTTTGCTAGCTAAAACGGGACTTTTGGACGGCATGGAGGCCACGAGTAACAAACTATCATGGCAGTGGGCGACCTCAGAGGCTCTGAATGTGCGCTGGATACGCGCGGCCAGGTGGTGCGTTAGCGGAAAATTTTACACTAGCTCGGGCGTGAGCGCTGGTATCGACGCGGCTCTGGGTTTTACCTAGGATATGCACGGTCGGGACGAGGCGCAGCGTATCGCTCGGGCGATGGAGTACGTCTAGAACGGCGACAAAAACGCGGAGTTGTTTTAAATTTTAGTTCGCGATGGTTGCTAAAATTTGATCGCTAAATTTAAGCCGAGTCAAATTTCGAGGCACTGTGCCTAAAAGATGCGTGAAAAACGAATTTACAAAATCAGCCGTTCAAAAGCGTGCGTATAAAAAATGAAAATTTAGTCCGATAGTTGGAAAGTACCCGATTTACGGCAAAAAAGAGAATAATCCAAAACAATGCAAATTTTACCGCCAAAAATCGCGAATTTTATAAATTCAGCGGTTTTGGGCGACAGATTTATCGTCGTTTAGAGCGTTTTAAGCTTTTCACGCACCAAGGCAACGTAAATCATCGCTAGCGTCGTCGCAAACCAGATGACGTAAGGTAGGCAAAAAACAAAAGGCTTTTCGTAGTAGTCGTATTGCACGCCGACGTTGCGGCTGATGTAGAGGTAAAAGCCGCCTACGATGATGATGTAAAACGCGATAGCGACGGCGTCGCAGACACGAACTAGCTTGCTGGTCGGATGTTTTTGTTTAGATACGGTCTCGTGATTATGACTCATCTTTTCTCCTTTATTTTTGGGAAATGTTATCATCATTTGGAAAACATCTCGATGATTTACGTCAAAAAAGGCCAAAATTTATGATTAAAAAAATCGAAATTTAAGCATATTTTATGGGGGAGGTAAATGCGCTCACATTTTGCTTTCAAGGATAAAAAACGGATTTATATTTTTTTGGCGCAAAACATTTGCGCCGTATTTAGCTCCAAGTGCCATTGCTTTCGTATACCCAAGCGCCGTTGCCCGCAGATCTTCCGTCCCAGTTGATTTTCGGCATTTTATCCTCCTAAAATGAGTTATAATCAATCATTTTGCGCGGCTTGCCTCTTTTGCCTTTATCGCTTCGTAAATTTCATCCGCGTTCGTCAAATTTGCGTCCAAAAACTCCTGCGCCTTTTTGAGCGTGCGCGCACCCATGATGCCGTCGGCCTTGACGCCGATAGCCTTTTGCACGTATAAAATTTTATCTTTTTGCGTCATCTGCGGTGCGGTTTTAGCTGCGGCGGTGGAGTTTGCTTCGCGCGCCGTCTCGTTTGAGTCGTCAAATTTAGCCGTCATCTCGCGAAATTTGGCCTCCAGGCCGCGCGATGCCTCAAAGCGCTCGTCAAGCTGCATAAGAGTCGGAGCGTAACCGAAGCTCGATATCGCGCCGTAGATCGCGCCGAGGGCTCCAAAGCCCGCTAAAATTTTAAAAAACAGCGAAAAAGCCTCTTTGTTTCGCATGCTTTGGCGGTACTCTTTAGGCACGCAGCTTCGGCGAAATAGCGTAACCAGCGCGCTAAGGGGCGCTAAAATACACCAAGCCGTGCCCGCGCAAACGGCCAAAAATATAAGCGTATAAATAGGCGCTATGATGTAGTGATCGGCTAAATTTTCGCCCAAAAATCCTGCCGTAAAAACTAGCGCAAGCAGCCAAAATAGCGAGCCTAGCCCGAACCAAATCGCAGGCGAGTAAACGGGAGAGATTTTATCCAGGCATTTTTTCATCGTTTCGCCAAGCTTGCTCGCCGCGCCTCTTGAGACGTAGCCGTCGCAGGCCTCTATCACGGCGTTTGCGGCCTCGTTTTGCGCGCCGTCCGTTTTAGCGATACGCTTTAGCGCGGAGTCTAGAGCTGGCTGCGAGCAGTAGCGCGTGAAAAATTTAAACGCCTCTCGCCTAGTTATCTTGCCGTCGGCGTCAATCTTTTCTAGCATAGAGATCTCGTCCGCGAAAAGATCGTCGAAAAACGGCGGCCTGATAAATGCGTAAGGCGGGTTGCTAAAGCCCACCGCCTCGTACTCCTTGCCTAGCAGGATAAAATTTAGCCTCGTTATCGCGCTAGAACCCACGTAAGAAAACAGGTGCGAGCTCTCGTCGCCGCTCTCTTCGTCTTGATAAAACGGTATCGTTTGCGAGAGAAATTTACAGCTGCGAGCGCACAAGAAGTCCAAAAGCTCGTCGGCGTAGGCGCGCGATTTTATGCGTAAATTTACGCTGGATTTTGCGTAGGCGCCGATGTTTGCTACCGTGGTAAAGTATCCGTGTCCGCTACACTGGGCGCACTGCACGTAGCCGGACCCACCGCATCCGCCGCACCTAACCGTGCCCGATCCCGAGCAGCCGTAGCAGGTATTTGAACCGCTACCGCCGCACGATGAACAGCTCTCGTAGCGATACGTCACGTAAGTGCTGCCGTCTGAGTTATACTGGGTGTGAGGGCGATTTACGCCGCCGCTGCCGCCGCACGTAGAGCAGCTTTGTCGTCCGCGTCCGCCGCAGCTGGAGCAGGTTTTTTTGCCTCGTCCGCCGCACTCGCCGCAGCGCGTCTGTCCGTCGCCGCCGCAGTTGCCGCAGCGCTCGCTCATGCTAAAGGGCTTAAAATCGTAATACCTAACCGCGCCGCCTGATTTCGCGACGGCTTCTTTTGCGTCTTGGCGTAGTTCGGCGAGTAAAATTTCACGCAGATCCGCGCTATCTCTAGCCTGCAGCAAGCACTCTCTGGCGTGATTTTCGTAGCCGCGAACGTCGCCTCCGAAGTGTATCTGCTCCTTTGCGCCGCCTGCGATTTTGCTCTCTTCGCGCTTGCCGTAAAACTCCCACGTCACGGTCGCCGTCGCTTCAAAATCAAAAATTTCGTGCGAAATTTCTACCAAATCCTCAGGCTTAGCTTGGTTGCCGCTTACTAGATTTCGCAGCCCTTTTAAAAACGGCTCGTGTAAACTTAGCTCGTCAAATTCGCTCATTTTAAATCCTAAATTTGATTTTGCGCGTCTAGTCCCGCGCGCTTTTTTATCTCGCTTAAAAACTCCGCCCCGCCGTCTGCGAAGGCCTCGCGCGGCACGGCATAGAACATGGAGTTTGCGATGATAACGACGATGAAACTACCGATATAGCGGGCGTCGCTGATGGCGTTATAAAAATATCTGCCCTCGCCGAATTTGCTTTTTTGCACGAAAAACCCATCCTCTAAGATCACGCTTTTTGGTCCGAATTCGCCGTAGTTTGCTTTATTTATCAGCGCGCGAGTAAGCAGCCAAGGCCGCAGCCCAGTAGCGTAAAGCAGAGTAAAAAACGCGGCCATCCACGATAGGTAGGCTAGATTTTCCACGCCGCTAAAACCGTAATCCCTAAGCAAGTCGCTAAGCTCCCTGAAGTAAAATTTGACGCACAAAAGCGTGATAAAAAACATGCCAAGAGCCGACGCCGTAAAGTCGCATATACGTATGTTTCGCATAAATTTATCGCCCTTATAGACTATCTTGCCCACCTCGCGCGTCATGGCATTATACTCGGCGCTAGGCTTTATCTCAAATTCGGCTTTTAAATTTGACATTTGCTTCCTTTAAATTTTGATGAGATATTATCAAATTTGGCCTAAATTTACGCTATTTTTAAAACCGCCTTTAAAACGAGAATTAAGCCTAAATTTCGTAAAATCACCGCCAAGACGCGAGGTCGCGTAATACGTTAAAAGGCAAACCATGCAAAACTCAACCAAGTAAATTCCGCTAAATTTAAACCAAATCAACCAATCAAATTTAAATTTAAGGCAGAATCATGAAAAGACGAGATTTTCTAAAACTAGGCGCGCTGGCTGCGGTATCGGCGCAGGCAAAACAATTTAACGCGCTAGCGCAGGCGATATTTAACGAGCAGATGGGGCTTAGCGCGACCGCTCGCGCGTGCAAGCGCGTTTGGTTAAATTTAGCCTTGCGGTGCAAAACCGCTAGCCGCAGCTAGTAACCGCGTCTACTAGGCCAAGCCCGCTACTAAAACGCCGGCAAATTTAGCGCTTTAAGCCCCGCGCGACTATTTTTTGGTTTGTTTTAGCAGGTCCATCTTCATCTCGTAGTAGCCTACGCTCATATCGACGTAGTGTTTGTGCGGGTTTTCAAAGCGCTGCTCCTCCTGCCAAATTTCATTTTCGAGCTGTTCTTTTACGTAGTCTCTGATTTGGGCTAAATTTACTTTCTCGCTCACGCGCTTGCCGTCTTTTACGACTAGATTTTGTAGCTGCCGCGCCGTGCAGCCTTCAAAATACAGCTCCTTCCACGGCCTATCGGGATCTATGTAGCGGTAGGGTTTTGAGAGGTCGGGAGTTTCGTCCGCGTTCGTGATCAAATCGGCGACGGCTTGACCGCCTTTATATATGCGCCAGACCTTTTTTAGACCCGGGTTAGTCATCTTTTCTACGGCCTCCGAGACCTTTATACGCGGGCTAAAAATGCCTTCTTTTTCGACTGCGACTAGTTTATAGACTCCGCCGAAAACCGGATCGCTTTTTGACGTTATCAGCCGCTCGCCCACGCCAAAGCCGTCTATGCGTCCGCCTTGGGTTAAAATCGAGGCGATGGTGTATTCATCCAGGCTGTTTGAGACGATGATTTTGCAGTCTTGTAGCCCAGCCGCATCTAGCATCGCGCGCGTTTTTTTAGATAGATACGCTAGGTCGCCCGAGTCTAGCCTAACGGCTTTTAGACGCTTACCCATAGGTTCAAGCACTTCTTTTGCCGTTTTTATCGCATTTGGCACGCCGCTATGCAGCACGTCGTAGGTATCTACGAGCAGCGAAGCGGAGCCCGGATAGAGCAGGGCGTAGCGCTTAAAGGCTTCAAATTCGTCGCCAAAATACATCACCCAGCTGTGCGCCATCGTGCCGGTCGTCGGTATACTAAAAGCCTTAGCCGCCAAAACCGTCGCCGTGCCGTCCGCGCCGCCGATATAGGCCGCTCTAGCGCCATATACGGCCGCGTCGAAGTTATGCGCGCGTCTGGCGCCGAAGTCAAACACGCTTCTGCCGTCCGCGGCTTTTACGATGCGCCTAGCCTTGGTCGCGATGAGGCTTTGGTGGTTTATCTGCGATAGGATCGCGGTTTCTATGAGCTGCGCGTCGATGGGCGAGGCCACGACGGTCATAAAAGGCTCTTGCGGATAGATGATCGTACCCTCGGCAAATGCGTATATATCGCCTCTAAAGCGAAATTTACGCAGGTAATCCAAAAAATCCTCGCTAAATAAATTTAACGAACGCAGATACTCTACGTCGCTATCCTCAAAACGAAAATTTTCTACGTACTCAATGATTTGCTCAAGCCCCGCAAATATCGCAAAACCGCCGCCGCTAGGCACCTTGCGGTAAAAAACGTCAAACGCCACGCGCGGCTGATCCGCGCTTTTAAAATACCCCTCCGCCATCGTAAGTTCGTAAAAATCCATCACCATGCTGACGTTTCTTGCGTCAAACTGCGTCATTTTTGCCCTTTCTCGTTAAAATTTGATAATGATATAACCCCGCGGCTTGCGAGATGCTGAATTTTACGCGCTATTTTTAAACATATATATTATTTGTTCTGAAATTATTATCATTTTTTATCTATCTTTAAGCTCGTTTAGCATATAGTTTTAAAGTTTTCATTTAAAAAAATATTTTATATTATTTTTATATTTTAAGTTACACTTTTTATTTTCGTTTAGACTAAATTTTTAATTTTAGGAGGAATTTATGAAGCAAGCCTTGCTTTTAAGTAGTTCGAGCTACAAAGATACGGGCTATCTTAGACACTGCAAAAACTGGGTGCATGATTTTATAAAAGAGTGCGGAGTTTACGGCGAGCAGGTGCTTTTCATCCCGTATGCCGGAGTAAGGCGCACGAACGACGAATACGAGCAAAAAGTCATCGACCGACTAAAATATAAAAATATCGCGTCTATCCATAAATTTAGCGATCCAAAGCACGCCGTAGCCGAGGCTAAAGCTATCTGTATAGGCGGCGGAAATACCTTTGCGTTGCTTTACTATCTTTATAAATTTGATTTAATTGAAATAATTAAGCAAAGAGTGGAGGCGGGAGTGCCGTATTTTGGTTGGAGCGCGGGCGCAAACGTCGCCGGAAGCACGATGATGACGACAAACGACATGCCTATCATCATGCCAAAAAGCTTTGACGCGTTAAATATCTTCCCGCATCAGATAAATCCGCATTTCATCAGCGGCAAGATCGCCGGACATAACGGCGAAAGCAGGGAGGAGAGGCTGGAGGAGTTTTTGATAGTAAATCAAAAAAGCCTGATCTACGCGCTACCTGAAGGTACGGCTCTAAGGATAAAGGGCGAAAACGCAACCGTGATGGGCATGGATGAAAGCCCCGTCTTAAAAATGGCGTATCAAAAAGAAACCGAGCTCATAAAAGTCGGCGATAGTTTTAAATTTTAGCCGTTTGGACCCATTCTCAAATTTAACGTGCGGGCTAAAATCGGCAAAAACGTTCTTTAAAATAGTCGTTACGATTTGGCGAAATTTGGCGAAAATCTCAAATTTGAGGCGTGATTTTTAAGAGCCTGAAGTTTATATCTAGCGTCCATCAACAAATTTAAATGAAAATATTAAATTTGACTCAAATTTAGCGCGCAAAACTTAGGCGGCGCAAATTTGAGTCAAATTTGAAACAGGGATAAAACACAAAACGAAAGGGGACAAAATGGCTACTGCTAAGCTAATCTGTGCGGTCATAGGCTTGATCGCCGTCGTGTTTTTATTGGTCAAAAAAAGAGAGACCAAAACCGTGCTCATCGGCGTGGGACTCGTACTCTGCGTCATCTGCCTAAATCCGCTCGGAGCGCTTGAGAGCTTTACGAAGTCGATGACCTCTGCGGGCCTTATCAAGGCGATTTGCGCCAGCATGGGCTTTGCCTACGTTATGAAGGTTACTAAGTGCGACCAGCACCTGGTTTTACTACTTACAAAGCCGATGAAAAATATCGGATTTTTGCTGATTCCGGCTACCTTCGTGCTAACTTATTTTATCAACATCGCGATACCGTCGGCTGCGGGCTGCTCGGCTGCGGTCGGGGCTACGATGATACCGCTTTTGATGGCATCTGGCGTACGTCCTGCAATGGCGGGAGCGGCGGTGTTTGCGGGTACGTTTGGCGGCGTGCTAAGCCCCGGCTCGGCGCACAATATCTTCGTAACCGACATGGTAAAAAAGACCAATGAAGCCTACACCGTCCAAGACGTCATCGGCGTGCAGTTTCCAAACGCCGTCGCCGCAGGCATCGTTGTTTTGATCGTGATTAGTATGACGGCGATTATCTTTAAAGATTATCAAAAAGGACAGGATTTCTCGCCTAAATCTACAAGCAACGCGGCTGAAGCGACGCAGACGAAGGTAAATTTGCTATTTGCTCTAGCGCCTCTCATCCCGCTAGTTATCCTAGTCGTCGGCGCGGTAATAAGTAGCTATGCTAGGGATTTTTTCTTGACGAATTTGAATAGTATCGTAGCGGTACTGGGCGATCCGCGAGGCGTTAGCGTCGAGAAATTTTTCGGCGATCATTACGGCCTTTTTGTGGCGATTAAGTATTTTAGCTGGACGAATATGGGTGTGGCCGAGGCTATGATCCTTGGCGCTATCATCGCGGTTTTCATCACGTGGACGAGCCCGGAAAAGATCACCAAAGAGTTTTTTAACGGTATGGGTAGCGCCTACGCCGAGGTTATGGGTATCATCATCGCAGCCGGTGTTTTCGTCGCGGGTCTAAAGGCGTGCGGCGCGATCGACGCGGTCACCGAGTGGCTAAAACACTCTCAAGAGTTCGTGCGCTACGGTGGTACTTTCGTGCCGTATCTCATGGGTACGGTTACGGGCTCTGGGGATGCGGCTACTATGGCGTTTAACCAAGCTATCACCGTTCATGCCGCGGATCTTGGCTTCGCGCAAGATAAACTAGGCATGGCTGCTGCTATCTCAGGCGCGCTAGGCCGCTCGTCGTCTCCTATCGCTGGTGCAGCGATCGTGTGCGCGGGTCTTGCTATGGTTAGCCCGGTCGAGATAGCTAAGCGAACGGCTCCGGCGATGGCAATAGCCGTGTGTGTCATAGCGTTTTTTATGCTCTAAATTTACGGAGCTAAATTTGATAAAGTCGGCGCCTTGCCGACTTTTTACGCGGAGGGCGCTTGTCGCCCTTTTCTTTAAAACTCTAAATTTTAGTTAAATCCTTGCGCGCGTCGTTTCTCTCAAACAAGCGCTTTTTCTATCAAATTTACCGATTTAAATTTGCCGCGTAAAGGCGGCCAGTGTTATTTTTGAGTAAATTCTTTATAGCGGTCGCAGGCTAGCTCGGGCTCCATATCGCACGCTTTTTTGAGGTATTTTTCGGCCGCATTTGCGTCCTCTTTGACGCCGCGTCCGTTTGCGTAGGCAAAGCCTAAATTTGAACAACCCGCTTCGTTGCCCATATCGCACGCCTTTGCGTAAAGCTGGGCGGCTTTTTACCGTCCTGTGCCACGCCGCGTCCGTTTGCGTAGGCAAAGCCCAAATTTGAGCAGCCGGCGCTGTTACCTAATTTGCAAGCCTTTGAGTAGAGCTTGGTCGCCTTTTGATAGTCCTGCGCGGCTCCTTCCCTAGCGTTGTCGTACAAGACGCCAAGCTCGTAGCAGCTTGCGCCGTTTCCGCCGTCGCACTCCTTTTTCAGCGCGTCTAGATCGGCGCCGACAGCTAAAGCCGAAGCCGCGATCAGCGGTAAAAATATCTTTTTCATTAAATTTGCTTTCGAATTTTACGCAAAGCGAGCTTAAATTCGGGCGAGCAGGTTAAATTTGACGTAAATTTGGATTCGCATCGTAAAGAGGCGGGTCTTGGCAGCGTAAAAATAGCGATATGAGAGCTGCAACACGCAAATTTGAGAGCGAATTCGCCCTCAAATTTGACCGAATTTATTTCTCGGCTATGATTTTTACGATCTCGCAGACGACGTCGCTAGCCGCGCGTAGCGATTTTACCGGCAGGTACTCGTAGATGGAGTGAAAGTTGTGCGCGCCGATAAAGAGATTCGGACACGGTACGCCCTTTTCCGAGATGACCGCACCGTCGTAGCCGCCTCGCATCGGGATGACTTTTGGCTCTATGTTTAGGCGAGCGTAGGCCTGCTTTGCCGCGACGACGGGTAGGCTGTTTTCGCCGTCCGCTAGGTAGTTAAATACGTTTTTGTAGCGGTCTTTTAGACTGATCTGCACTCTGTGCGCGCCGTAAATTTTAGCAAACGAGTCGGAAAGATCTTGCAAAAACGCCATGCGCTGCGCGTATTTTGCCTCGTTAAATTCGCGAACGTCGAGCTTTAGCACGGTCTTTGCGCTGTTGCCCGATAGTTCCTTGACCCAGTAGTAGCCCTCGACGCCGTCGGTGTATTCGGGTGCTTCGCCGCCTGGTAGCATCGAGATAAATTTGTGCGCAAGCAGCAATGAATTTACTAGCTTGCCCTTGGCGTTCATTGGGTGCGCGGACTGCCCGGTAAAGGTCACGACCGCGTCGCCTGCGTTCCAGTTTTGGTAAATCAGCTCGCCAATACCGCAGCAGTCCAGACAATAGGCAAAATCGGCCTTGATCTCCGAGATATCAAGCGCCTTGGCTCCGCGCAGGCCTTGCTCCTCGTCGGGTAAAAAGCCAAACGTCACGTCGCCGTGCTCGATCTGCGGATTTTGTATGAAAAACTGCGCAGCGTTTACGATGGCGGCGATCGCGGCCTTGTCGTCCGCGCCTAGCAGGCTGGTGCCGTCCGTTACGATGAGATCGTCCCCGACGTAGTTAGCAAGCTCGGGAAATTCGCTTTGTTTGAGCGTTATGCCCAGTTCTTTATTTAGCGTGACGTCGCCGCCCTCGTAGTGCACGATTTGCGCCTTCGTGTCGTTTTTTTGCTCCGCGCTCGTGTCAAGATGCGCGAAAAACGCCACGGACGGCAGCTTTTTAGAGGAATTTGACGGCAAAACGGCCGTAGTTATGGCGTTTTCTCGTCTTTTTATATTTTGCAGGCCGAGCTCCTTTAGCTCGCTTTCTATCAGCTTTGCTAGATCGTGCTCGGTAGGGTTTGAAGGCATGATACCCGCCGCGCCCGCTTCGCGGTTTGTGGTGGTGTTGATCTTCGTATAGCGTAAAAATCTGTCGACTATGTCCATGTTTGCTCCTAAATTTGAGATAAAATTTATGAAATTATACTATCTTTTAATTAAGCTTAAAATAAAATTTTAATATTTTCGGGCAAGTTTAAAATTTAATCGGTATAATTCGCAAACTAAATTTAAAGGAGCAAAAATGCGAAATTTACGCTACGTAGGCGATTTTTCGGACTTTCATCAGGTTTTTTCGGCGACGCTGGGTAAGATGGCTACCGTGCAAGGTAGATTTGCAGATATCGTCGGCAACCTCGACTGGAACGTGGATTTTGACAGCTGCGAGATATCTTTCGGCGATCAAATTTACAAGATACAGTTTATCGGCAGCGAGTCAAACGTGAGCGACACGTGGCTATGGGGACACGCGAACGTAAATAACTTCGGCGAGGAGGCGACGCGGTTTTCTGCAGAGGTGTTGCGCGCAGGGACAGAGTGGGGCTTGCAGGCTTTTAGCGAACCAAGCTTTGAGTTGGATGAAACCTTTAACGGACATACGCTTTGCATAGCCGCGTGCGGAGCGGTGGGCGAAAATTTATGCTACTACGGTTGTGAGCACGATAAGGGCTGCGCGTTTGTAGCGATCATGGATGCGCCGGCTTGGGTTTTTGAGCCTCTTGGCGCGCACGAGTTTGTTAAAATCGCAAGCGACTGCATACAAGATTTTGACGTTGATCATAAAATTTTTATAAAAAGCTTTTTGGAATTTAACGGAGTCAAATTTGACGAAAACACCCAAAAGGGTGGATTTTTGAAAAAAGGAAAAGACGAAATCGTAGCTAAATTTGACAAAGAGCTTTTGATCGAATTCGACGACAAGGGTAGGATTTTGGAATTTAAATACGAATTTTAGTTTGAGCGAGGCGATGAGCTAAAAGCCCACCGCCTTAAATTTACGAATGGAAGTGAAACTCGTCCGGATGATCGAGAGCGTAGCGAAATTTCTCCATATCTACTTTTTTATCCCAGATCGAGATGATTAGGCAGCCTACGGCGTTACCGCAGAGGTTTCCGACCGCGCGCATCTCGGACATAAATTTATCCACGCCGAGCAGTACCGCAACCGTGACGACCGGGATACCGGCACTTGGAAGCGCGGCAAGCGTACCGGCAAGCACGATAAATCCTGAGCCCGTGACGCCTACTGCACCCTTGCTCGTTACCATCAAGATGATGAGAATTTGTATCAGATGCTCGATGCTTAGCGGGATACCGAAAGCTTGAGCGAGGAAAATGACGCTAAGCGACAGGTAGATGTTTGTACAATCAAGATTAAACGAATATCCCGTCGGTATGATGAGCCCGACCGCGCCTTTGTGGATGCCCGCGGCTTCTAGCTTTTGCATGAGCGGGGCTAGCGCGGTCTCGGAGGAACTCGTCGCAAATACGATCAAGACTTCCTTTGCGATGAAGCGCATAAATTTAAAGATATTGACCTTCGCAAAATAGCAAATCGCGCCAAGAACCACGAAGATAAAAAAGCAGCTCGCAAGCGCCATAACGAAAAGCAGCTCAAGCATGCCTATTAGCGAACCGATGCCGAATTTGCCGATCAAATACGCCATAGCAGAAAATGCCGCGACCGGGCTAAATAGCATCAAAATCGTAAGTAGTTTTAGCACCCAGTGCTGAATTATCTCAAGCGGTTTTAGGATTTTACTTTTATGATCGTGTTTTAAAAAAGATATAATAACCGCCGTTACGATCGCCATAAATAGCACTTGCAGCGTATTTGACTTGATAAACGGATCAAGTAGATGTACGTAAGGGAAGATGCCGTCTACCGGCACCGCACCGCGCAAAATATGAAGCGTATGAGCTATGAGTCCGCTGTTTGCGTCTATGCTTGAGGCTTGGCTCGTAAATTTTTCCACGCTAGAGGCGTCAAGCTGCGTATAGTCAAGGTGCATATCATGCCCCGGTTTTAGCGTTTCGCCAAAGATTATGCCTACGGCTAGCGCGATAGTGCTTACGACCTCAAAGTAAATAAATCCTTTAAGCCCGATAGAGCCTAGATCTTTCATGCTCTCAAGCCCTATGATGCCCGAGACTATCGTTAAAAAGATGATAGGACCGATGAGCGCTTTTAGGGCTTTGATAAAGTAATCGATACCGGGCTTGCTCTGTATGCCTAAATCCGGGAAAAATACGCCCACGGCGATACCTGCGACGATACCGAAAATCACCCAAAACGCGAGATTGGTAAATAGTCTAACTATAAAAGGCTTTTGCGGTTTTGCCGCGATTGAAGCGTTTTGATTCAAGAAATATCCTTTACAATTTTAATAAATCTCATAATAACGAAATCGCGCGGATTATCAGAGCTCAAACTGCCGCCCGATTTTTATTAAATTTACAAACTCTCTAAAATTTCGATCGAGTTTATCTTGTCGCCTTGCTTGATGCTATCTAGAGTCTTTAGGCTCGCTTCGTCCACGATCTGTCCAAACACCGTATGCACGCCGTCAAGGTGCGGCTGTGCGCTGTGGCAGACGAAAAATTGACTGCCGCCCGTATCGCGTCCGGCGTGCGCCATAGATAGCGCTCCGCGTTTGTGCTTGTGTTTTTGGCCTACGCACTCGCATTTGATGCGCCAGCCCGGCCCTCCGGTGCCCGTACCGTGCGGGCAGCCGCCCTGGATCACGAAATTTGGGATCACGCGGTGGAAATTTAACCCGTCGTAAAAGCCGCTTTTAGCTAGTTGGGCGAAATTCGTCACCGCTTGCGGCGCTTCGTCGCCGTAAAGCTCGAGCTTCATATCGCCTTTTTCGGTGTGGATAACGGCAAATTTGAGCTTAGCAAGCTCGGCCGCGTCGATGTCGTAGATTTTTAGTTCGTCGTTTCTCATTTTGTTCCTTAAATTTATTCGATATTTGTATAAACAGCTTGCACGTCGTCGTCGTCTTCAAGCTTATCGAGTAGCTTTTCTAGTTCGTTCATTTGCTCTTCGTCTAGGCTTACCGGCGAATTTGCGATGTATTGCAGGCTGGCTTTTTTAGCCTCGAGGCCTAGTTTTTCGATACCTTCGCTTAGCGTGCCGAAGCTTGCGTAATCGCCATAGATATAAAGCACGCCGTCTTCCTCCTCGATCTCGGTTAGACCGAAGTCGATAAGCTCTAGCTCGATCTCGTCAAGCTCTTTTGCGGGCATATCAAGCTCGAAAACGCTCTTTCTCGTAAACATGAAATTTAAGCTTCCGCTAGGCAAAATTTCGCCGCCATTTTTGCTAAATATCGCCTTGACGTTTGCGACCGTTCGAGTCGGGTTATCAGTAGCGCACTCGACGATGATTTGCACGCCGTGAGCGCCCTTGCCGTCGTAAAAGATAGTCTTGATATCCGCGCTATCTTTGCCGCTGGCGCGTTTTATCGCTGCGTCGATGTTATCTTTTGGCATATTTTGCGCCTTGGCCGCTGCTATCGCGGCGCGAAGTTTCGGGTTCATATCAGGTTCGGTGCCGCCCTCTTTAGCCGCCACGGTTATGGCTTTTGCGAGTTTTGGAAAAACCTTACTCATCTTGTCCCAGCGCGCTTCCTTCGCGGCGCGCCTATATTCAAACGCTCGTCCCATTTCGTTCCTTTAAAAATTTTTGCCCAATTATATCTAAAAAAATTTTGCATTTTTTTAAAAATACGAGGTTTTGAGCGTATTAGCAAAAAATTTAGCTTTAAGTCTTATAATCCTCGTATGATTTTAAATGCCCAAAAAGACGACGCCGCGCGCTGCATAGAGCTGTTAAATTTAGCCATGGAGGATATCGCTTTTACGCTTAGCGGCGTGAGCGACCCCGTTAAGAGCGATGAAATTTTGCATAAATTTTTTAGAAGCGAGATAAACCGCCTAAGCTATAACAACGTTTTTGTTTTCAAATTTGACGGCGAGATCGCGGGTGTGATTTGCGCTTACGACGGAGGCGAGATCGATGCGCTAGATGGGCCCATCAGGACGCATTTGCGAGAGCTTGGTTTAAATAAATTTCCGCAGACGGAGTGCTTTGCAGACGAGCTATACATAGATAGCCTTGCCGTGGATGAGAGATTTCGCGGACGAGGTATCGCAAAAGAGCTGATCAAATTTATCTTTACCCTGGCACCAAAACGAAATATCAAAAAAGTAGCTCTCATCGTCGATGAAAAAAAGCCTAAAACTATGGCTTTTTACGAGCGTTTGGGCTTTGAGACCGACTGCGAAATGATCATAAATTCTCACAAATACTACCATATGATAAAGGAGATAAAATGACTAAATTTAAGGTTGCTAATATCCACTGCGAAAACTGCGCAAACACCATAAAAAACGCTCTTGGTGATGAATACGGCGAGATAAAGGTCGATCTTGGCGTAGAACCAAGGGTCGTGAGCGTAAATTTAGACGGTAAGGACGAGGCGAAATTTAAAGAGGAGCTGGATGATTTGGGATTTAGCGTCATAGGGAAAATTTGATGCAAAATATCAAACTAAACATCGCGGGCATGACCTGCGTAAACTGCTCAAACGCCATCGAGCGCGTAACTAAAAAGATCTCGGGCGTGATAGATGCGAAGGTCAGCTTTGCAAACGGCTCGGGTGAATTTATCATAGAAAGCGCCGAAGTACAAGCCGCGATAGAGGAAAAAATAAAAAAACTAGGCTACGGCGTGGCCAAAGATTTGGCGGAATTTGAAGCCAAACGCGAGAAACATATCTTAAATTTACGCCGAAATTTCCTAGCCGCTGCAGCTTTTAGCGCGGTGATCATGGCGCTTGAGATGAGCGAGCAGCCAAGTGTGGCAAAATCAGCTATTATGCTGGCGCTTGCCTTTATTACGATAGCTACGTGCGGGCGGGATTTTTTCATCCATGCTTACGGCGCGCTAAAAAATAAAAATTTCGACATGAACGTACTCGTAGCACTGGGAACAAGCACGGCGTTTGCGTATTCGCTGGGAGTTTTTATCGCGGGCGAGCACCTACCCGAAAACATGCGCCACCTCTACGTTTCTGGCGCAGCCATGATAACGGCTTTCGTGCTGCTGGGTAAATTTTTAGAAGAGCGCTCAAAAGCTCGCGCAGGCGATTATATAAAATCTCTCATGAATATGTCGCCAAAGACTGCTCTCGTACTACAAAAAGACGGTAGCGCGCTGGAAGTGGATGCCGTGAGCCTAAAAATAGGCGACGTCGCGGTCGTAAAGAGTGGCTACGCGGTGCCTTGCGACGGAGTCGTGATAAACGGCGGCGCAGAGATCGATACCTCGATGCTAACGGGCGAGAGCCTCCCTGTCTACAAGAAACAAGGCGACGAGGTCAATGCCGGAACGATAAATTTAAACGGCTACATCAACGTAAAGGTTACAAAGCTTGCTAATCAAACGCTTTTGTCGCAAATTTTAGAGCTTTTAAGCGATGCGTCGAGCAAAAAGATGACTATTAGCCGCTTTGCCGACCGCGTGGCAAATATCTTCGTGCCTATCGTGATAGCTATCGCCGTCGTTACGTTTTTTGCGTGGTTTGCGCTTACGGGAAATGCGCTGCAAGGCGTGCTAAGCGCGGTTTGCGTGCTAATTATCTCGTGTCCTTGCGCGCTGGGGTTAGCTACCCCGATAGCTATCGTCTCCTCGCTATCTCTAGGTGCTAAAAACGGAATCCTAATCAAAAATCCCGAGGTTTTAGAGATTCTTGGCGGCGTAAAATACGCGGTATTTGACAAAACTGGAACGCTAACCAAGGGCGAAATTTCGGTAAATTTTACCGATATAAACGATGAAAATTTAGCCAAAATCGCCGCGCTAGAGGCCAAAAGCTCGCATCCGATATCTGCTGCTATCGTTAGATACGCAAACGAGCTAGGGCTTAAAATTTTAGGCGACGAAAAGGGCTTTGAAAATATCGCGGGGCGCGGCGTAAAGAGCGAGGACGGCAGCGTAATAGCGGGCAACGAGGCCTTTTTAAGCGAGCTTGGCGTGGAGATAAGTGAGCAGGCCAAGGAGCAAATCGCCAAAGCGCAAAACGAAGGAAACGGCGTAATACTCGCGGCCGTGGATAAAATTTACGTAGGATTTATCGCGCTTAGCGACAGGGTAAAGGATGACGCCGTGCAGGCTATCCAAAGCCTAAAAGATGCCGGTATAACGCCCGTGATGCTAACGGGAGACAACGCCTTCACCGCTAAAAACGTGGCTGGCAAGCTAGGCGTAGAGAAGGTCTTTGCCGGTATGTTGCCTAATGAAAAATTTGAAACCATAAAACGCCTGCAAGAAGAGGGTGCGGTGCTGTTTGTGGGCGATGGTATCAACGATGCCGCCCCGTTAAAGCAAGCAAATGCGGGCATTGCGATGAGTAGCGGCGCGGATATCGCAAAAGAAGCCGGCGACGTAGTGCTAGTAAAAAACGATCTAAAAAGCGCGGTATCTACGATAAATTTGGCCAACGAGACGATGAAAACGGTAAAACAAAATTTGTTTTGGGCGTTTGTTTATAACGCCGTTTGCATTCCCGTCGCGGCGGGAGTTTTAGCGCCGTTAGGACTCATGCTAACGCCTGTTTACGGTGCTGCGGCGATGTGCTTTAGCTCGGTTACTGTCGTGTTAAATTCGATCAGATTACGATTTAAGCAAATCTAAAATTTAGCCTAAATTTTGTAAAATCCCGCAAAAAACACAAAGGAAAACGATGAATTTGGGTAAATTTTACGTCGTGATCGCAAGGATATTTGCGCTAAATTTCGCTCTGCCGCCGAGTGCGAAGCTTTTTAGCGAGCTAAATAAAAATCCAAAATGGATAATAACAAACGATAGCGAAGCAAACGCCAAAGGACGCGAACTATACGAGGAGTCGGTAAAAACTGAAAGCATCGAAGATATCGCAAAAGACTTTGCGAATTTGAAAAAATATTTTAACGCGGAGTTCTTTTTTGAAGGCGATAAGGCGCGGCTCGAGGGCTTTTATAAAAAGTGCAAATTTAGCCCGAATTTAAACGTCAGCGCGCTTGATAGCGCAACAAACGAGCTTTCGTTTTTTTCGTGGATTGTCGAGCTAAAACAAGACGAGCTAACGAAGGAAATTTTAGGCGTTTTGCTAAGCTCGTATCTGCTACCCTACGCCAAAAAGCTAGCTCCAGTCCTGCAAAACGAAGCGAAAAGTAAATTTTACAGCGCGATGGGGTATCTTTTCGAGGATTTTGCGAGCGGCATCGAAAATACGCTAAAAGTCAAAGTCGTACCTAGATGAGTTGGTGGAACGACTTTTATATAAATTTTGATCCGGTCGCGTTTGAGCTGTTTGGCATCAAGGTGCACTGGTACGGGATAATGTACGTCCTGGCGCTACTCGTGGCGCTCGGCATGGCTAAATTTATCGTCAAGCACGATAAAATCGCTATCTCAAACTCCATACTCGATAATTACTTTTTCTGGGTAGAAATCGGCGTGATACTGGGCGCTAGACTGGGCTATATCGTCATTTACGATCCAAATACCGCTTATTATCTCACTCATCCTTGGCAGATTTTTAACCCCTTTCACAACGGCGAATTCGTCGGTATCCGAGGCATGAGCTATCACGGTGCGGTGGTCGGATTTTTGATAGCGACGTGGGCTTTTTGCCGTAAATTTAAGCAAAATTTGTGGCAGCTTTTGGACCTCGTCGCGCTTAGCATCCCGCTTGGATATTTTTTCGGTCGCATCGGAAATTTTTTAAATCAAGAACTATTCGGTCGTATCACGGACGTCTCATGGGCGATTAACGTCGCGGGGCGGATGCGCCATCCCTCGCAAATTTACGAAGCCGTTTTAGAGGGTCTTGTCGTTTTTGCTATTCTTTTTATTTATAGACGATTTAAGAAATTTGACGGCGAGCTTATAGCGCTTTATGCCGTGCTTTATACTTTGGCTAGATTTATCTGCGAGTTCTTTAGAGAGCCTGATTTCGGGTTGGGTTTCGTATTTTTAAATTTATCAATGGGACAAATTTTATCTCTTTTAATGCTTGCCTGCGGTATTTTACTTTATGTAATCTTAAATAAAAAATATACAAATTTTTAAAAAGTTTTTAAAGTAATTTACGCTACTATTAGATCGTTTTTTTAGTATCATGGTTTAAATTATTTTTAAGTTATGATAACGCATTTCAAATTTAGGAGGGCTCATGAGTGGGCTAATCGAGGGTTTCTTGGGTAGGCAAGCGGATACGAAAAAAAGTCGTACTCCTGCCGTTTGGGACAGATGGCAAAGTATAACGGGACTAATTTTGGCCTGTTTTATTTTATGTCATATGATTTTTACCTCTACCATCTTGTTTGGTAAAGGCGCGTTTAACGCTGTCGTAGGGTTTGCAGAGGCTAAATTTTTATTCGGCGAGGCCACGTGGTGGATCACTAACGTCATAGCTGCGATAATATTTGCCGTTTTTATCGCTCACGCGTTTTTAGCGATGAGGAAATTCCCTGCAAACTACAGACAATACATTATGTTTAAAGGTCATAAAGACCGTATGAAACACCTTGATACTACGCTTTGGTGGTTTCAGTTTTTAACCGGTTTTGCTCTATTTTTCGCAGCCAGCGCGCACCTAGTCGATATAATATTTGGCGGACACATCACTGCCGATAAATCAGCGGCTGCATTTCATCAATTAGAAATTTTTTACTTCGCGCTACTTGTTTTTATGGTCGTTCACGCTAGCGTGGGAATGTACCGCCTATACGTAAAATGGATAAGCATCGACGGAGTAAACAAACAAGAGATGTTCGCAAAAAGAAATAAAGCCAAAACTGCGATATTTGCGGTTTTTGGAGTGCTCGCGGTCATCGCGCTGATCGCCGATTTCGTGTGGATCAGTCTTTAGGAAAAGGAGCTTTAAAAAATGAACGTAAAATATTATGATGCATTAGTTATCGGAGGCGGTCTAGCGGGGCTTCGCGCTGCCGTTGCCGCTGGAGAAAAGGGGCTAAGTACGGTAGTTTTAAGCCTAATTCCCGTTAAACGCTCGCACTCTGCGGCTGCACAAGGCGGCATGCAAGCCTCTTTGGGAAATTCAAAAATGAGCGAAGGCGATAATGAGGACGTACACTTTGCCGATACGGTAAAAGGTAGCGACTGGGGCTGCGATCAGCAAGTTGCGCGTATGTTTTGTCAAACAGCGCCTAAAGCGATTCGCGAGCTAGCGGCTTGGGGCGTGCCTTGGACTCGTATAACAAAAGGCGAGAGAAGCGCTATTATTAACGCTCAAAAAACCACTATCGTAGAAAAAGAAGAGGTTCACGGACTCATCCACTCTCGCGACTTTGGCGGAACTAAAAAATGGAGAACATGCTTTACGGCAGACGCCACCGGTCACACTATGCTTTTTGCCGTAGCAAACGAAGCTCTAAAACATAACGTCGAAATCCACGATAGAAAAGAAGCTATCGCGCTAATCCACGCAAATAACCGCTGTTACGGCGCGATCGTTCGCGACCTAGTTAACGGCGAGATCACTGCATACGTCGCAAAAGGCACGCTAATAGCTACGGGCGGCTACGGAAGGGTTTATAAACATACTACAAATGCCGTAGTTTGCGAAGGTATCGGCGCTGCCATCGCTCTTGAGACCGGCATTGCTCAGCTTGGAAATATGGAAGCTGTGCAGTTTCACCCGACTCCGATCGTTCCAAGCGGTATCTTGCTAACGGAAGGTTGCCGCGGCGACGGCGGAATTTTGCGCGACGTGGACGGATATCGCTTTATGCCTGACTACGAGCCTGAGAAAAAAGAACTAGCTAGCCGCGACGTAGTAAGCCGCCGCATAATGGAGCATATCCGCGCGGGTAAAGGCGTGCCTAGTCCATACGGATATCACGTTTGGCTAGATATCTCGATTCTTGGACGCGAGCATATAGAGAAAAACTTACGCGACGTTCAAGAAATTTGCGAAATCTTTAACGGCATCGATCCTGCCGATACAGAAGTATATACCGACGAAAACGGACGACAGCGCGGCAAGGGCTGGGCGCCGATCCTTCCTATGCAACACTACTCTATGGGCGGCATAAAAACTAAGCCTACAGGCGAGAGCCCGACGTTAGCGGGTCTATTTAGCGCCGGCGAGGCTGCGTGCTGGGATATGCACGGATTTAACCGCCTAGGCGGCAACTCCGTTTCAGAAACGGTCGTCGCAGGCATGATCGTGGGTGATTATTTTGCCGACTACTGCGGCAAGCACGAGATCGAGATAAACACTAACGACATCGAAAAATTCGTTAAAAAAGAGGAAGACTATCTAAAGAGCCTGGTCGAAAAAGAGGGCAAATTTAACGTATTTGAGATCAAAAACAAGATGAAAGACATCATGTGGGAGCACGTAGCGATCTTTAGAACGGGCGAAGGTCTAGCTGTAGCGGTAAAAGAGCTAGAAGAGCTTTATAAACAATCTTTAGACGTCAAAGTTACAAACAAGGCGCTATTTGGCAACCCTGAGCTTGAGGAAGCCTACCGCGTACCAAAGATGCTAAAACTAGCCCTTTGTATCGCAAAAGGCGCGCTTGATCGCACCGAGAGCCGCGGAGCGCACTGCCGCGAGGACTATCCGAAACGCGACGACCTAAACTGGCTAAACAGAACTCTAACTAGCTGGAAAGAGGGTGATACGTTACCGACTATCGTGTATGAGCCGCTTGATATTATGAAAATGGAAATTCCGCCGGCATTCCGCGGATACGGAGCTAAGGGTAACATCATCGAGCACCCGGACAGTGCCGTACGCCAAGCGCAGGTCGATGAGATCCGCGCCAAAATGGAAGCCGAAGGCAAAGGCAGATACGAGATCCAAGAAGCGCTAATGCACTATGATCTTCAGCCTAAATATAAAGCACCAAACGAAAGAGCAGGAATAGGATATGAGTAGAAAAATCACCATAAAAGCATTTAAATATAATCCGTTAAGCAAAATTTCAAAGCCGCATTTCGCGACCTACGAGCTAGAAGAAACCGACGGCATGACGCTTTTTATAGCGTTAAATCAAATTCGCGAGAAATTTGACCCGGATCTTAGCTTTGACTTCGTTTGCCGCGCCGGTATATGCGGTAGCTGCGGTATGCTAGTTAACGGTACGCCAAAGCTTGCTTGCCGTACGCTAACCAAAGACTATCCAAACGGCGTGATTGAGCTTATGCCTTTGCCGGTATTTAAGCTTTTAAAAGACCTAAGCGTAGACACGGGTAACTGGATGAACGCAATGAGTAAGCGCGTGGAGAGCTGGATACACACCGACCACGAGACCGATATCTCTAAGCTTGAGGAAAAGGTTGAGCCTGAAGTAGCGCAGGAAGTATTTGAGCTTGACCGCTGCATCGAGTGCGGTATCTGCGTGGCTGCGTGCGGCACGGCTATCATGAGGCCTGATTTTATCGGTGCAGTCGGACTTAACCGCGTAGCTAGATTTAAAATCGACGCGCTCGATAAACGAACCGACGAGGACTTTTACGAACTTATCGGCGACGATGACGGCGTGTTTGGCTGTATGACTTTGCTAGGCTGTGAGGATAACTGCCCTAAACACCTCCCGCTACAAAGCAGGATCGCGTATATGCGCAGAAAGATGGCTGCGGTAAAGTAGCCAAGGGGTCGTAAGACCCCTAAATTTCTCTTTTTTAGCTTTTAGACTTAATATTCAAGGTTTATCCGCTTTTTAAATTTACGACTTTGCGATTACTGCCGAGGCTTATGCCGCATTGCCATCTTTTTTCATTAAACGGCGTTAAATTTTAAATAAACCCTATTTGTTTGAATTTAGGCAAAATTAATTTTTAAAAATTACGGCTTTTGGGTTAGCTTCATCAGTTTAGCGGCACTGCTCGTGCGGCAAAACGGCGTTTTGATAAAATTTAAGCCGCCGTAACGAACCCACAAAATATCATGCAGGCCGCGACTTGGCATTAAATTTATAAAATCGTCGCATAAATTTTGCCTATTCGTAGGCTGCTTTGTTTGGATTAAGGTATTTGAGGTAGGCTTGCTAAGATTAAGCGAGGGCTTAAATTTGCGCTCCGTCGTATCTATGCGCTACCGTTTCTAATAGCGCTAAATCCGTGGCCGGCGCGCTTGCTTGCCAAAAAATGCGCTGACGCAAGCGCTAATGCCCAAAAATCAAAACCGCGTTGCTATTAGAAGTCTTCGCTCGCGTTTAAAAAAGATTTTGCCTAAACAAAGCTGCATGCTTGCGCTATACAAACCTAATTACGGACAAAAGCGAATCTGCGGCGCGACTAGTCGCTGCATTATCGCTAGCTATGAGCGACAATGCCTTGCCATTTGCCGTGTATCAGCACTGCTGAGAGTAAATCGGAACGAAACGCGGCAGATTAACTGCGGCTATCCATGCTCGCTCGCAAGGAACCGTCTAGTGGATTTGAGATCGCGGCACCTATTTGGCGCGCAGAAATCAAAACGCCGCTAGAAAATGAAACCAAAAATGAGCGGTTAGTAAATGTTGCATCTTGGCGCGGTTTTAGTAAGCTGGCATATAAATTTTACTCGTTTGCCGGCTTGGCGATAGGCGGCTAAATTACGGCGCCTAGCCTTTGCAAAAACCACCCGAGCAGGCGCAAGCAACTAAAATTTAAGCATTTTTACCGTAAAATCTATACCTGATTTTGACTTAAAGGAAATAAAATGATTTTTAAATTTATCTGCGCGCTGGCGCTCATTTCTAGCGTGAGTTTCGCCGCGCCTTATAAACCTTACGATCATGCGGCGATACTAAAAAAGGACGCTAGCGGCAAGCAAAGCATCGACATCGGCGGTATTTTTAGCGCGGTGGACGAGCTGTGGCCGCATGCGCGTCAGTATCCGCTAGCTTTTGATTCGCAAAGCGACCAGGAGCGCGCATCTAGCGATTTGCAGACGCTAGATAAGGCCTTTGCGTTTTTAAAAGAGCAGGGCCTAGCGGCAAATTTAGGCGAGGACGCACGGGCGTATTTTGAGCTTTCGCAGGCTAGGATTTTTACGATGGAGCATAACTTTGACGTCGCGGGCGCGGCGCAAAAGGCGGATGCGGCGTATAAAAATTTATTGGCGCATCGTCCAAACGACGGCGAGATACATGCCGAATTCGGCGATTTTTTAGCAAATAGCGGGCGGCTAAGCGAGGCTAAAAGCGAGTTTGAAACCGCTTTAAAACTAGGACAAAAGCGCTCAAATATGGGACTTGCTATGATTTGTCTGATGCAAAAAGACGAGATTTGCGCCAAGTCTTACCTACAAAAATACTTAGATTTTTATCCAAACGACAAATTTGCGCGAGAAATTTTGGGCGCGATAGAGGATGGAAACCTAAAAATCGAGGAGAAGCGCTAAGGTTTGTTTGCATTGCGGCTAGCGATAAATGCGGCGATTGCGAGTTCTAGCCAAAGCTTAAATTTCGGCTAAATTTTAGCACCTAGAGAGAAATTTACGCATTTTTTGCTGCCGTTTCTAGCGCAAAGCGGTTTTTCGCGAGGTATGCATGAACGCCGTCGGTAGCGTGAGCCGGGTAAGAATTTAACAAAGCGCGCACCGCTTTAGTTAGCGCAAGTTTAACGCCGAAAAACGGAGCCGAATTTGCTCGCCAACCACCGCGTCTTTAAGGGCAAATTTAAAAAACTCGGAGTAAAATTTAGCTAATTTGCCGTAGTTACGTAAAGCAAATTTAAAGGAAAAACATGCCGCGACCGACCAATAAAATAGACCTGCTAAACGCTTCGGAGGCAAATTTTAAAAAACTTTTGTCGCTAGTTGAGAGCATGAATGAGGCGCAGCAAGAGGCCAAATTTGACTTCGAGGATAGAGATAAATGCGTCCGAGACGTACTTGCGCACCTTTACGAGTGGCACTTGCTTTTGATAAATTTTATCCAAAAAAACCTAAGCTGCGAGCGGGCTTCGTTTTTGCCGCAACCGTACAACTGGAAAACCTACCCGCAGATGAACGTGCAAATTTGGCGCAAGCACCAAGATACGCCGCTTTACGAGGCTAAAACTCTGCTGGCGCAAACTCACGAAAAGGTAACGGCGCTTACGGCAAATTTTAGCGACGAGGAGCTTTTTGCGCGCGGATATTTTAACTTCACGGGCAACCTAAACCTTGCCGCCTACGTCACCGGCAGTACCTCATCACACTACGACTGGGCGATAAAAAAGATAAGAAAACATAAGAAAAGTTTGGAAAATTAGTTTGCGACTTTAGTTAAATTTAGACCGAATTTCGCGCGTTTGCAAACGGATTAAATTTATGCGGGCGCGGGCGGATTTTGATTGCTGCATTTGCGGCGTAAATTTGATTTTGTATCAATTTTAAGCGATAAATTTAGCGTAGCTAAATGGGGCGAATTCGTATATTAAATTTACCGCGTGTTTTGCATAAATTTAATCCATAAGCGTCGCAAGCGGATTAAACCGGGCACATAAATTTAAACCGCAGGCGAGCTTTAAAGCAAATTTAGCCATAGTCGCAAGAGCACGGTAGATTTGCTCGAAACTCGCAGCCTAAGCGCCGAAAAACAAAACGTAAATTCGCCGCTCGCGTTAAATTTGCGCGGATCTTTTAAGTCTAAATCCGCGCCGAAAAACGCAAAAATTAAACCCGTAAATACAGCGCGAGGGTTAAATTTGAATCGATTTGCGCTCGCGTTTGTTTAAATTTAATGCGACAAAACGCACGGACAAGAAGCGGTTTGCGGTGCGTAGCTTGCGAAACGCCTTAAAACCGTATCAAAAAATGGCTCGGTAGATTTCCGGTTTTTCGCAAATTTAAACGTCGAATAAATCCACGCTCTAAACAAAACTCGCGGCAACTAAAAATAGCTCGAGATAAATTTATAAAATTAAACGAACAAATTTAAAATACATTCAAAAATACTCCCAAAAATACTAAACGGAAGCAAAAACTTTGCGTCGCGTCCTATTTAAGTTTATTTTCGGCGGACAAACAGCGGGCGCACGCGTTTTAGCGCTGCGAAAAGGCGTTTTAAACTCCAAAATTAAATTTATGGCTTACGTCAAATTTATGCGGGTTTACGAGGCTAAATTTACGCCCCAAACGCAAAAATCAGATAAAAGGGTAGCGGACGCGTCAAATTTGCGTCCGCGTGGCTAAAAGCTAGTTTAGAAGGTTAAATTTATATCCGAGTTGTAGCCAAAGCTCGTTGTTATCGGTCTTTCTAACGGCTCCTCTGGTATCAAAGTTCTTTCTCTCAAGAGCCGTGTAGGTGACGCTTGCGCTTAGCCCTTTGACCCACGGCATATCGTAGCTAGCCTGCGCCGCCCAGCCTTGGACGTTCATGTGCGTGTTAGCCGCGGTCGGACCGGCGTTGCGGTGAGGGGCGTCTTGTTTGCCTTTTACTAGATGTAGTTTTGCTTTTAGACCCTCGGCGCCCGCGTCTTTAAAGTCGTATTCAAACAAAAGCTTATGCGTATTCATGCCCGCATAGCCCGTAAATACGAAAGGTCCGCGGATAGGAAGCAGCGTGTATGAGCCAGGACCGTTACCTAGACCAAACGCCAAAGCGTCGTTGTCACCGACGGTCGTATAGGCATAAGACGCGCTAAAGCCAACAAAATCATAAATCCCAGCCCTTAGGCCGATCATATTTCCGTCGTAGTTTAGGTCTTCTAGGCCTCTTGTAGTGCGAGAGCCCTTGTACATCGCGTCAAAACCGAGCTTAAAGTCGCCGACGGGTACTTTATAGTTAGCCTCGGCTAGGTAAAAGTTGATGTCGCCTTGCAGCGCGCCGCGCCTAAGATCGGTCACTCTAGCGTACGCGCCGGTTAGTTTTAGATTCGGGATGCTTTGATTTATGACCGCGCCGGTAAAGATATTGTCAAACTCATACGCCACTGGTCCCATGCCGCCGACGATGACTCTATCTTTAAAGTGCGGAGCGCGCCCCTCTTTACCGCCCGTTACGACGGCGCTTCTACCTTGGAATTTATAATACCAGCCGCCGATCAAGGTAGTGTTTGGTATGTCTTTATTTACGATCGTTAGACCCTCAAACGCCTCTTTAAACGCGCGCGTCGGATTGCCCGCTACTAGCGGAGTATTTACGTATTGACGGCCGAATTTTATATCGGTCTGCCCTATACCGTAGCCCAGATACGCTTCGGACATTACCGCGCCTTGCGTTCTCCACTCTTTGTCGTATAGAGTGCCGCTTTTTCTCATGCTGTTAAACGGCAAGAAGTTGCCCTGTCCCGTAACGCCCAGCCTAAAGCCGTAAAACGGATCGGTAACGTATCCAAGCTCAAGCTGTATGGACGTCAGCTGCTCGTCGTGTATCGGCGCGCGTTCGTCTTTTTGATCCGCGTACGTGGCTTGGATCTTACCCGCTAGTTTTCCTTTGGTAAACGCCTCTCCAAAGGTATCGGCTGCGTTTGTGGCGCCCAAAAAGCTAAGCGCCAAAACGGCGGCTAAACTTAGTTCTGCTAGTTTCATACAAACTCCTTGGTTAAATTTAGCAAATTTACGTTCCGAAAATTTAATGCGGAACATTAATTTTTTTATTTAAGGATTATAGCACAGAAAATAATAAAATTCGCGTTAGATTTGTGATATTTGCTAAAAATATCGCCAAATTTAGGCAAATTTAGACGACCGAGCGCTCTTTAAGCAATGTATAAAGCTTGATCGTCGAGATAAAAAACGTCACGATCGCAGGCCCCAAGATAAGCCCCCAAAAGCCAAACGTCGAGATGCCCGCTATCATCGAGAAAAACAGCAACAGCTCGTTGATCTTTGTCGGGATTTTTACGAGCTTGTCGTTAATAAATTTAATCACGATCGGCTTTAAAAACGTATCTGCAACGATAGAAATCACGACGATGGTATAGACGGCGATGACGATCGCGGCCGCTGTGTTGCCGTTAGCAAACTCGTAAAGGCTAATAGGCCCCCACGCGAGCAAGCCGCCAACGACTGGCACGAGCGAAGTAAAGGCAAAGAGTATGCCCATCAAAAAGCCGTTGTAGCCGTAGGAAATCGTGATGATAGCAAAGAGGCAACCCTGCAAAATCGCGTTTATCACGATAGAGTAAAGCACGACGCTCATGACGTTGGCCACTTCGCTGAGGATAAACTCGCTCTCGCTCTCCTTCATCGGAAGCGCGTTTTTTAGGTAGCCAACAAGCTCGCTGCCGTAAAGTAGGGCGAAAAAGAAAAATACGAGGATAAAAATCACGTCTACTAGAAAATTTACGCTTGATTTTCCGATACCGGCTAAATTTGCGATGAGATTTGCCGAGATGGCCTTGACGTCGATATCGGCGACTATCTCTTTGATTTTTGGTTCTAGAAATTTGATCGGTTCTGGTAGCTGAAATTTGCCGCTTTGAAAATAATCTAGCGTGTTTGTTATGTAGCCGGTGTTAAAGCTTGCCGCGTGTTTAGCCAGCTCGATCACGGCGTACAAAAGCGGCGCGATAAATAGCGAAAACAGCGCAAGCGTCGTAAGAGCCGCCGAGAGCGTCTTTTTGCCCTTGGTTAGCTGTAAAAATTTGACGTTGACGTTTGAGGTGGCGACGGCTAGCAAGGCGGCGATAAAGATATTTAGCAAAAACGGCTTAAAAAGATAGCCCACCAATCCTAGCGCGCACAGCATCAAAAGCCCGAAAAATATGCGGTTGTTTTTCATTTTTATCCTTTAAGGGCTTATTATATCAGATTTTGCGGGGTTTTGCAGACGGGCAGGTGTGCGGCGGCTTTAGCGCGACTGGATAAATCAGGCGTAAATTTAGATGCTCGCGGAACAGCAGCGGCCATCTAAGCGCATACGGCAAATTTAACGCTATTTTTGGGCAAATACCGCAAGCTTAATGGAAAAACTAGGAGGTAAATTTGAGTTCAGGATTAAGTGATTTTTAAGGGGGGGGGGGGGGGACTGCCTTTGCATTTCATTTAAAGGAGATTTATGAGCGGTTTTTATCCGTTTGACGTTAAGCCCGAAACGTTTTACGAAAAGGGCGACTTTGAGGTCGTTTACGGTTTTAGCGGTAGTATGGGCGGCTGGCGCGTAGGTATGAGGTGGAAAAGCTCCATGGAGGGCAAAAACGGCTATCCCGTTACCAGAGGCGGCGAGCCTTGCTATTTTTTGATTTCCGAGGAGCTTGCTGCAGGGCTTTTAGAAACTTTACCTAGCCTTGGTGAGCCCAAAGACGGGCAAAGAAAAGAAGCTATCAAAAAACTAAAAGGAGAAGACAAATGACGAAGCTAAGTTTAGCGTTAGCTGCGGCGATACTCATAGGCTGCGGCAGCGAAGGAGCAAAGGCGGCGGATAAGGCGCCTCTTGAGGTGCAGGCCAGAGTAGGAGCGGTTATCATAACCTCGCTAGAAGACGGACTTAGGATATATGGCCTGATTGTAAACAGGGGAAACTGTCCTGTACATTGGGGTAAAAAATCTAAAGATAAGAAATATTATTTTAGCTTTACTGCTAGTAAGGATAAATACAGCGTGGGTGTATTTGACAATGAAAAAATAGAAACGATCGAAACTCTAGCTATACCGGATTTTTACGATAAATACGGCAAGGATAATGCGCTTGAGCTTAATTTTGGAGATAAGGAGGGGATTAGCGTAAACTGCGATCCCCTAGAAACGCAGATTGAGACAAATAAAGGCACTTGGTCGTTTAGTTTTAGATAAAACTTTAAAATTTTGGCGCTTTGGGTTTTTGCTCTCGCGCCGAAATTTACCGCCGCCATTCTCAATTCGGCGGTAAATGTCCATCCTAACCAAATTTATGCTAACGTCGGTAAAGCGATATCAAATTTTGCGTCCGCCGCATCGCGATTTTACCGCTTTTATCTAAATTTAAAGCCGTCTTTGGCCTCACTCCTCAAACAGTCCCTTTTGCGTATCCACGTCAAATTTAAGCTTAAACACCTCGTAGGCTTTTGCGCTAGCTAGCCTGCCTTTTGCCGTGCGCTCGATGTAGCCGTTAGCGAGCAGATAGGGCTCGATCACGTCCTCGACCGTACCCTCGTCCTCGCTTAGAGCCGCTGCGATCGTGCTTAGCCCCATCGGACGGCGTTTGGCGGCGAGCAGGATCTCTAGATACTTGATATCCATCTCGTCAAAGCCTATGTCGTTTACGCCAAGCGCATCTAGAGCCTCTTTGGCGCGAGGTTGCGAGATGATGGCTTCGTCGTTTACCTCGGCAAAGTCTCTTATGCGCTTTAACAGCCGCAGCGCGATCCTAGGCGTGGCGCGCGAGCGAGCGGCGACCTCGAGAGCTGCGGCCTTTTCGCACTCTTTTCCGAGCTTTACCGAGGCGATCTGCACGATACGAGCCAGCTCCTCACGGGTGTAGAACTGCAGCCTAAAATCCATCCCGAAGCGATCCCGCAGGGGCGCTGAAATCATACCCGCGCGCGTCGTAGCGCCGATCAGCGTAAATTTAGGCAGGTCGATTTTGATAGTCTGCGCCGCAGGCCCGGAGCCGATGATGATATCTAGGCGAAAGTCCTCCATCGCGGGATAGAGCACCTCCTCGATCGCGGGGCTTAGGCGATGTATCTCGTCGATAAACAGCACGTCGCCCTCTTGGAGATTCGTTAGCACCGCCGCCAGATCGCCGCTTTTTTCTATCATGGGAGCAGCTGTCATCTTGATGCTCACACCCATTTCGTTTGCGATGATGTGCGCCAGCGTCGTTTTACCAAGGCCCGGCGGCCCATAGAAAAGCACGTGGTCCAGGCACTCGCCGCGCTTTTTAGCGGCCTTTATAAATACGCCTAAATTTTGCTTGATTTTTTCCTGCCCGATGTAATCCTCAAAGCGTGTGGGGCGCAGCGACACCTCAAAATCGTTTTCAAAGCTTATTTTTTCTATTTCGACTATTCTATCCATTTTTTCGGCTCTGTTTTTCGTAAATTTGCCGCATTTTACAAAATTTTGGGTAAGTTTTGGCTTTCGCCTTTGTTCAAATTTGACTCGGCATTCAGCGGTAAATTTAGGAGATGAAGTGATTAAATTTGAATAAAAACGGCAAATTTAAGGCGGTAGCGTCAAATTTGACACCGTAAAGGCTAGGGTCTTAAAACCGAACAAAGCTCAAATTTATCCGCCTCGCCGAAGCGGATAAATCTCAAAAATCAGCTTAAATTTGACGAGAAAATCAGCCCAGCCCGAGCTTAAAACTCCGCTACCCTTGCCTTTAAAAGCTTGCAGTCGCTATTGTTGCCGAATTTACAACCCTCCGCGATGGATTCGAATTTTTCGTAAATTTCGATATTTTTTTCGTAGTTTTTAAAATCGAGCGCCCTGCAGCCGTCGTCGTTGCCGAGCCTGCAAACGCGCAAATATCTATCATACGCGTCATAAATCGCAAACTCCACGCCCTGCGCGTGCTCGTAAACATAACCCAGAGCATAGCAGCCAAGCGCGTTTTTCATATAGCACGAGGTGTCAAAGGCCTTGTGCGCGCTTGCTAGATCGCGCTCTGAGCCTAGCCCCTCGTGCATCATCCTGCCGTAGTTGTAGCAGCCCGCGCCGTCAAATTTTCTGCACGCCTTGGCGTATAAATTTATGGATTTTTTGAGATCGTTTTGCGATTCGTAGATGAGGCCTAGGTTATTGCAAGCTGCTTCCAGAGCCTAGTTCGCAGCCTTTTTCGTAGAGACGAAATATCTTATTTTCATCCTTGGTGCCAAAAACTTCCTTGACGTTTAAAAGCGCCAAATCAAAGCACCCCGTGCCGTTTCCTAGCTCGCAAGATTTTTCAAAGAAAAGCTCGGCTTTTTCGTTGCTTTTATGAGCTCCTAGCCCGCTAAAATGCATACTACCTAGCGCCGCGCAGCTCATCGCGTCGCCCTCATGGCAAAGCGGCGATAAAATCTTAAAAGCAGCGTCATAGTCGGTATTTTCGATCGCCTGTCTCGCGGCCTCCTCGCGCTTAGAAAATCGCTTCTCGTTCTGTGCTTGCTCGTTTTGCTCGCCAAGACTATCGATGCCTAGCCCAAAATTCGGATTTGAGGCCATTAGTGAGCCCAAAAGCGTCGCTAAAATCAATAAAATTTTCAAAACTCGCTCCTTATTTTTAATCTAGCCTTGTTTTGATAGCCAAATTTACCCGTCAAATTTGACGAGGGGCGGGCAAATGCAAGCGTTCAAATTTAACTCAAACTCTGTTCGTCAAATTTAACGCCTAAGGCTCAAATTTGCCACCGGTTGCCTGATGATCAAATTTGCCCCGCCGACTAGACTTGCCTAAAACAAGCTAAATTTTATACTCGAACTCCTCGCAGGGGAAGGTCTTTTCTCTAACTTCGCGAGCATAGGCTTCTACCGCCGTTCGCACCAAATTTGCGCCGTCAAGATAGCGCTTGACAAATTTAGGCTTAAACTCGTCAAAAAAGCCGAGCATATCGCTCCACACGAGCACCTGCCCGTCCACGTCGGCGCCAGCGCCGATACCGATGATAGGCATCTGCACGCTCTTTGCGACCTTTGCCGCAACCGGACTTAGCGTGCCCTCGACCACGGCCGAAAACGCTCCAGTGCGCTCAAGCGCCTTCGCCTCATCGATCAAGCGCGCCTCGTCAGCCTCGCTGCACCCTTTTATCCTGTAGCCGCCTTCGTTTCGCACAAACTGTGGCATGAGCCCGATGTGAGCCATCACGTTTATGCCTTCGCCCACTAGCCTTTTTACGATAGGAGCGGCCTTTAGACCGCCTTCAAATTTGACCGCGTCCGCGCCGGCTTTGATAAATTTAGTCGCGTTTTTTAACGCGGATTTTTCATCCTGATAGCTACCAAAGGGCATATCCGCCACGACGAAAGCGCGCTTTGCGCCCTGCAAAACGGCCTTAACGTGATAAAGCGCGTCGTTCATCTTAAGGCTAAGGGTGTCTTTTTTGCCGTTAAAGCTCATATTTAGGCTATCGCCCACCAAGATAATGTCCGCATAATCGTCAAAAAGCCGCGCAAAAAGCGCATCGTAGGCGGTTATCATCACGATAGGCCGAACGCTTTTTTTGTTAATTATGTCATAAATTGTAACTTTTTTATTATTTTCTAGCATAAATTTTTCCTTAAATTTCGGTATTTTATTTTTAATTTTATCAAAAAAATGTTACAATGAAAGCAATTACGTTAAAGGACGGCAAATGGGATTGCTAAAAAGCCTTGAAATCGACTATTCCTACGATATCGCGGAGGAGTTTTTGTCGCACTACGCCTTGATGTGCGATCTGATGGAGCCGCTCATAATAAGCCTAAGCAGACCTGATAGATACACAGGTAGCATCAACGAACTTTTTAGAATTTTTCATAATATCAAGTCTGCCGCCGACTTTATGAGACTAGACCCGATACTAAAATTAACGACGCTAGCCGAGGAAATTTGCGAAGAGGCTAGAGCAATGAGCGGGCCTGCTAGCGACGAGTTCGTCGACTGGCTGCTGATAGCTAGCGATCAGTTTGATAGATACAGGAATGACATTGAGATCGATGCCGAGTTTTTTAGCCCGCTAGACGGAAATATCGTAAAAATCCCGGAAAAACTATGCGTTTGACAAAAAATATAAAAAATAATATAATCTGCAACCTTTAAAACAAGGCTAAATTTAGCATGTTCTTACGGGAGCGACTTGGCTTCGACAGGAGCAGAGCGGTCACGGTGGCACGTCGCTTTGAGCAAAGCGTAAAAAGCTCAAATAAATTTAAACGCAAACAACGTTAATTACGCTCCTGCTTACGCTAAAGCTGCGTAAGTTCAGTTGAGCCTCGCCTAGTCCGATACTAGCTAAGATAACGGCGAGTAACCCCAGCTAGCGTAGGTTGGCGGCCTGACAAGCTGCTAACCGAAATCTTGTCTTAGTCTAAAATAAGGTTTTGGAAAGTGAGCCTTTTTAGATGAAATTTTCACTTTTGCTAAGCGTGTAGAGGCTGTGATCGGTTTGTTTTTGGACAGGGGTTCGATCCCCCTCGCTTCCACCAATTATCATTTTCACGAGATTTCAAAAGCTTTCAAAAGCCCCTAAAATACGAGCTTTAAACCCCTTTTAGCATTTCATAAGATTTCATTGATTATCATACATTTTCAAGAAAATAAGTGTGTTTTTGAGTGTGCGCGACTAAAACGCTAAATTTTTACACACTCAAAAAAAGGATAACCGACAAGAACGGGCTTTGCGTAAAATCATAAACGCAAAAACTAGATTTTGAGTGTGTCTAAAAACGAGCGAATTAAAATAACACACCCAAAAGCACACTTACGCACATACAAAAAGGCGAAAAAATGGCGACATTTGCGAAAGATAGCCAACTAAAAAACTATACGCTGAAAGACGGCAAGGCTAGAGAGTGGATAAAAGATATTTCTACTCCATACCTCTACGTTTATGCGGTGCAGGGCAAAAAGAGCCTAACTAAGACGTTTATTTTTAGATACGCCGACGCCGATCGCAAAACCAATCAAATCATCATAGGCAAATATCCGAGTATCACGCTAGCCGAAGCAAGAGCTAAAGCGACCGAGCTAAAAAGGCTAAAAGAGAGGGGCGAGGACATCAAAAAAGCCGTGATAGCTCAAAAGGTGGTTAAATTTGCGGACGCGGCGCGCGAGTGGATAGAAAAAGAGCGGGCTAAAAATACCTCATCGCTCAGCAGAGAGGCGGGGCGGATAAATAACTACCTTATGCCCTATCTCAAAAACGGAGATATTCGCACGCTAACGCGCAGGGATTACGCGCAGACGATAGAGCGCATACAAGAGACCGAGACAAAAAAAGGCATAAGCCACGACACGAGCAAACGCACGTTTAGGCTACTTCGTAAGATTTTAGATTTAGCCGTCAATAAGGGCTACATCGAACATAACCCGACGAGAGATATTATTTTCGCCGATACCTTTAAAGTCTCAAAATGCGAGAACTTCAGAGCGATAACAGACCCCGAAAGGCTAGGCGAGCTTTTAAGGGCGATTGATGGCTTTAGAGGCTCAAACAGCACCAAGCAGGCGTTAGTATTCGGCGCGCATACCTTTTTACGTAGCGCGAACGTCAGGGGGCTAAAATGGCAATACGTTAGCTTTGATAAAAACCTCATCGTATTCCCCGCTAGCGATATGAAAATGGGTGCAGACTTCGCCGTCCCGCTCAGCAGGCAAGTAAAAGAGCTTTTAAAGGCTCAATACGAGATAAGGCGGGGCGATTTCGTATTTCCTAGCGACATCACGAGCCTAAAACCGCTAAGCGAGAATACGCTCAACTACGCGCTTAAAAGGCTAGGCTTTGGCGGCGAAACGGTATTTCACGGGCTAAGGGCGACCGCCTCGACGCTACTAAACAAGAATATCAAACGGCACGGCAAAGACGCGGAAATAATCGAGCTTTGTTTAGACCACAGAGAGCGCAATAAAATAAAATCAATCTACGATAGAAGCCAAAGACTGGACGAGCGCGCCGAGCTTATGCAGTGGTGGAGCGATTATCTGGACGAAGTAAAAGGGTAAAGTTGGATTTTAACATTAAATTGTTTCATCTTTTAGAATCCGAGAAAATAGAAGACTATAAAATTGGAGAGCGAGTAACATTAGATACATCAAGGCTAGGCATTGATAGTTTTCCAAGACTTACAAAAGTAGGCTACATATCAGAGATAACAGATATTTTTATTAATAATAGTAAATATTGCGAATTAACAACTTTTTTAAACAAAATACCACAAGAAAAGCATTATGAAGCACTTTACGAAATAAGGAGAATAATTGAAAGTTTCCTTGATGGCTATTTTGATGCAAAAACAAATTTTAGAAATATGTTAAAAGATGAAATAAAAGAATTATCCAATAGACAAAAACAAATTCTTGATTTGATAGAATATTTAAAAGACGAGAGAATATCCTTATTTTTCCAAATAGACAATACACAAAAATTTACAGAAAAGTATAATAAACTTAACATAGATTGTTTGACACACGAACTTGAACTTGTCAGTTCTTTAATACAAATTCAGCTTGATAGAAGCATTGCCTCATCAAAAGTTATGATAGAGCACCAAGACATAAATATAATCACAAAATATTATCAATTAAACTTATTTAATTTTTGCGAAAAATACTGCTTAGCAAAAACATCTATTAAAAAATATTTTTTACCAGCCCTCAAAAATTCAGTAGATAGTTTTTTAAACTAAAAATAAAATTTGCAGTTTTTAAAATAGTTAGCTTTAAAAACTGCAATAACAAATTCAAATTCCTGCGACATAATTCCACTCATATTTATTCAAGTGCGCACGTGGATAAATAATATCACTCGTAAGGAGTTTTTATTATGAACCCATTAATCGTAAAGAACAACACGCTAAGCCCGAAAGAAACGGCCCAGTATTTAGGCATCTCGACCGCTACGTTATGGCGTTTTATGAAACGCGACGATTTCCCGAAGCCTAAACGCCTAACCGAGCGCACTATCCGCTTTTTAAAAAGCGACCTAGACGCGTATTTACAAGATAGGAGCGCGTAAGATGAAAGCATTTAAAGACGATAACGAGGCTAGGCTATACGGGCGTTTTTATGCCCGTTTATCCAAATACCCCGAGATTAAGGCGATTTACGCGCAGACGGACGAGCAGGAGCAAAGCGACCTACAAAAAGGCGTGATTAAAGCTCTTTGCGTAGCCTTTGATTTATTCGAGGAGCGCGAAACGGAGCTAAATCAAAAGAGTATCAGCCAAATAGCGCGAGAGTGCAAAGAGATAAAAAGCGCGCCCGAACTTTACGTAAAAATGCTAAAAGAGTGCTACCCCGATATTTATCTCAAACATTTACAAGACGAGCAAAGCGGAGACGATACGGCAAATTTTAAGCCCGTAGCCTTTGATTTGTTTTGCGCCTTGACCGAGCAGGCGAGAGAGCTAAACGCACTCCACACCGAAAATCAACGGCTAAGAGAGCGATTTTTTCAAAGGAGCGCAAACAATGAGTAAGCTAGTATTTACGCCTAGCAAACTTTGCTTTAGCGCGGACGATGAGGTTATGCTAAAGGCTTTTAAAAAGCATTTGCACGCTTACAAGGTGGCGAGCTTAGACGGCGTCGCCCAACCTTTGCTAGATTGCGCTTATGATTTGTTTCATATCGTGCAGACGCAGAGTAAGAGCATAAAAGAGCTAGAGATAAAAGCGGGCATAAGAGAGGAGAACGACCGATGAGAGCGCAGACGGTAAAAAAGCAAATTTTACAAAAGATGATAGCAAGAGATGAACCGATAAGGGCGTGCAATATCACGGCTAGTAACCAAAACGTTTATTTGATACAGCTAGAGCGCGCAGGTATTATTAGCCGTAAATGGCACGACGGGCAAGGCTACAAAATAGCCTATTTTAAAGACGACGAGCAAAGAAAAAAGGCTATTGAGTGGCTAAAAGCGCGAGGCGTTAAAGTAGCGTAAATCAAAGAATTTTAGGGCGGTCAAGCCAAGCGAAGTTTAACCGCCCTTTGGATATTAAAACGTGGAAATATTACCTCAAATTACCCAAATACTAGCTGAAACGCCTAGCATAGCCATAGACACCATACGCGCGAGTTTCCTAAAAAATAGAATAACGCGCAAGCACTACACCAAAATAGAGCTACTTAAAAGCATAGCCAAAGCGCACGGGCTGAAATGGCGTAAAATGCAAGATACAAAAGAGATAAAAATATCCAATCGTTACGAGTTTCGAGGGCTAAAGATAACCGAGCTTTACGAACTCGAAAATCTAAGCATATTTTACGCCACGACAAAAGCCCCTAATGAGTGCAGGCAGCGCGCCGTGATTGAGTTTTACGGGTTAAAGCAATATCATAAGCCCGCCCCGCCCTTTGACCTCGTAGCGGAGCTTTTAAGCGCGGTTAATAACGTCTCGAGCGTCGATTTATGTTTCGACCGCCCCGAGCCGTTTAACCTGGACGTATTCGACAAAGCCCAAATAGGCGATACGACGTATTTAAAAACCGAGCTTACGGCGTTAGAGCGCGTCTATTTTTACGACAAAGCCAAAAAGAATAATCTAAATTTACCGCTGTATCGCGCAGAAGCTACCGCTCCGATCATTGATTTAAACAAGTCCGCGTTACTACCTAGAGCCGAACGTCTAGAGCTACAACTACGCCAAGCCGTGCGCGATTTCTCGCAAATAATCGACACTGCAACCGAAGCGCAGCCGGCAAAGTTAGCATACAAGGCAAAGAATAACAAAAGAGAGCTAAGGGCGTGATAACCACTGATAACCTTTATTGATGATGTTTTAGATTGTTTGGATAGTTGAGATAAGGGAATATTTACAAGGAGAGCTTTAAAGCACCCCCCCCAGTGAATTTCTTTGTGTAAGTGAAGTGGGCGCTAAGTGCGCCCTCGAATTTCGCCGTAATTATACACCCTAATTTTAGGCAAGTCAAGCAAAAATAATCTTAAATGATAGCTTATGATAATTCTTGAGCGTCAAATAAAGCGAGCTTTAAACCCAAAATGGATAAAATACGTTTATCCACTTAGGGAACACCCTAACCGAGCTCCCTATTTTTTAGGGAGGTCTCGGACTTTGAAAATCAACGCTTATATAGACGGCTTTAATCTTTATCACTCAATCGATGCCTTAAAAGATAATACACTTAAATGGCTAAATTTGCGCAAGCTTTGTGAGTTATTTTTAAAAGAGGGTGACGAACTAAATGAGGTTTATTATTTTTCAGCCCCTCCAACACATTTGCCAACCAAAATGCAAAGATACGAAGCTTACACTAAGGTATTGCAAAGCGCAGGTGTTAAAGCGATATTTGGAAGCTTTAAAAAGAAATTTGCTAAATGCCACGTGTGTGGAGCACAATATGTTACACACGAGGAAAAACAGACAGACATTAACATAGCCATTAAGCTTTTACAAGACGCCTTTAATGACGATTTCGACAAAGCCTTTTTAGTAACTGCGGATACCGACCTAGTATCCACAATTAAAACTATACGCCAAACATACCCACACAAAAGTATAATCTTATTAACACTGCCGAATAGAGCCAAATACTCCCACGAGCTAAAGCAAAATGCGACCGCGAGCCTAGAAATAAAAGCCAAACACATAAGGCGCGCATTACTCCCAAACGAGGTAAATTTTAACGGCGAGATTGTCAAAATACCCGCCGAATATCAAAGAGCCTAAAGACAAAAATCACCGTAACGTTACATTGTAACGCGCCCGTAACCTCATCGTATATTATTCCGCCTATTTTTAACACAAAAACCACCTGAACCTTAAGCCATTTTTTGTCCGCTTCATTTACTTTAAGAAACTCTAAAACGTGTATCGCTTTTCGTTGTCACTCGTTATCAACTCCAATAACGAAAAATAAACGGATTTTGACACCTCGATAAAGCATAAACTAGCACGCGCACGGGGCTAGCTTGCACTCACGCAGGCGGAGAAAAAACGCAATTTAAGTTTCAGACCCCCTTAGTAGGTAGGGTATCATTTACCTTTCATCCCTCAAAAATCCCGCCTTTTTGATAAATCTAGCCTCCTTTCCTTAAAATAGCGAGCAAGTGAAACAAGCGAGCGATAATCTAATAGCAAAGAGAGTAAATTAACATAATAGCCCATAGAACAAAAATAAGGGGGCTACGTTTTAAAAAGAGCCTCCAGAACATACAAAGACATCAAAAAGAGTTAAAATCAAATAGCGGGCTTTATTTGCGGCTAAATACATATTGTTAATTTTTGGCGTATTTTTTAACAAATAAAAGGCGATATGTTAAAAAAAGAGAAAATGCGATGAGGTGAAGAGCATACGCCCCGCCCCTCAAAGGGCGGAGGCGGATAACTTGACGCGATCAAAAGCTTTTTAGCCTAGCGCGTGCGCTTAATTTTCGGCTTACGTAGCAATGCCCTTAAATACGCGATTTGTCCGTCTCCTTAACAATAAGGCAACGAGCCGAGCCCTTAAAAAGCGTCATTCGCCAAAAATGGAGAACGAATAACCAAAGCAATGAGGTAGCAGTAGCCGACGTCATAGGCAAACTTATGCCCTAAATCTAATTTAGTCCATAGGCGCAAAGCAAAAGGGCGTAGCCGCTACCGACCCCCCCCCGCCCTGAGTTTAAAGGGGGTGGCATTAAACTCATATCCTTTGGATTTCTCAAAAAAATGAAAACGGACTTATTCAAAAAATCCTGAAAAAAGGGTTATCCGCAAAAAAAGGGAAACCCAACCGGCCGAATATTTGACCCGTTTAAGCTAGATAGTCATTTAGAAGTGAGAAAAGTCAAGGTATAAACTTTATACGAAGCGCATTAAGCTCTTTCGCCGTAACGTGTTTAAGATCGCTAAGGCGTATTTCATAGCCTCTTTGATACATTTCTTTTACGCTTTTAAGCTCGGCATCGTGCAAAGCACTATTTTTTGCCATATTTTTGTAAATTCTATAAGCTACAAACATAACGAACAAAAAAACAAATACGCTAGCGTTTTGCGGGAAGTAAAACATCAAATATCCTTTTGTTTATCAAATTCCGTTTTTACGACGTCATAGAAGTTTTTAAATTTGTAGTTTTGTATCCAGCTATCGACCCACTCGGGAACACTGTCCGATTGTTTCCAATTTGTGACACTTGTATAATTCATCTTAACCAACCCCGCAAATTCTTTTTTTGACAACTCAACAGAGCTTAAAAGAGCCTCAAAAGTTTCGTAACGCATATTCTTAATCCCTTGCATAAATGTTTTATGTGTGTATTCTAGCAAATACCAAATAAATTATTTATTAAGATATTGACAAAATAAATTAAAAATGTTACAATTAGACTAAATAACAAATAATTTATTTGTTTATCACTTTCAAAGGAGACCCAATGCAACCAACCAAGCAGAAGTTTACGGAGTATCTATCCAGCTACCAATTTAAGCTAAACGATACCGATGAGGAAGTGAGCTACAAGGTGCTTGACTGCGCTTATGATTTATTCTGCGCTTTAGAGGCGTTAGCAAAAAATCATAAGATACTAGAGGCTAAATACAAAGTCGAACAAGAGAAACGCGAGGATTTGCAAAGAGCGATTAGGCTTTACGGCATAGATAGGCTAAGCAAAAAAGAGCTATTAATAAAAGCAAGACCGAGTTTTTAGAAAGGAGACCCAATGCAATTAACATTCGACATAGCCGACGAGCTAGACTTAACCAACGAGATACCAAGCGCGCTAAACGCTATTAGTGCTTTAGTGCTAGCTTTGCCGTATTTTAAAAAGCACGCAGGTATTAACGACGTTACCGTTATGAGCGCAAGCTACTTTTTAGCGGGCGCGATCGACGACGTAGCCCAAGCGGTGCGAGATTATGCAGATAAGAAAATATCCGAACAAAAAGAGGAACTAACCCAAAGGAGCGAACAATGAACAAAAGAGACTTTAACCAAGCTTTGAGATATTTAGCTAAGGGCGTAGACGCGCCCAGCTACTCTCAGTTAAAAGATTTCGCTTTTAGGTTATGGACCAGCTTGCATAAGCGAGGCATTGAGCTAGAGCGAGCAAGAGGACAAGGCGCGCGAGGCGTTTCAAGCAGAGGTGGCAAAAAGAGAAGCAAAAGGAATGGCGGACGCATTATTTGAAACGGGCTTACAAGCATACCGCCTTTTTAATTATTATGCTAGCGAGTGCGAAAAGCTAGAGGAGCGCGTAAAGTATCTTTACGAGCAAATAGACGCCTTGCAAGCCAAAGACGAGCTAAAGGTAGCTACACGTGGCATAGCGATCTAAAAGGCGCGTAGGTTTATCAAAGGGGGCTTAATAGTCCTCTTGAATAAGTCTATTTTATCCGCTCAAAATGTGCCGATGAAATGAACGCTAAAACGAACAGTCATAAGCAAAGCAAAGCGCGACAATGTCAAGCCCAAGACGATACGGCAAAAACAAAACGAACGCTAAAATGAACGCTAAGGCACAGTAATTTTATGAAGCTAGAACAGGACGCCCCCCCCCTATTTGTCCGCGGCACGTCATACAACCAGAACGCACCGTAACGACTTGTCGCGGTGAAATTATTTCGTCTCCATTTTTTTATTGAAGCGGTTTTGTTTAGGTTCTTTGTAATAAGGCTAGGATGTGGGGGTCGGCGTAGCCGCATTTTCTTTACTATTGTCAGGTTTTAAATATTTTTGCAGGCTTTGGAATGTTTTGCGACCAGTCGCAATTTTATCCTAAGTTTGTAAAGTAGTCAAGCCGTAGGGGCAGGTCAAATCTCTACGACCGAGACGGCGAAACATCGGACGGGTGCATTTCATTTTTTGCGCGCCGTATTTTTGATAAAAAAGATATGTTAAGCGATAGATTGGATAAGTGATAAACGGTAAGTCAAGCGACAAGATAAGTAAAACCCTAATCGTCGTTAATGGCGAGATTAACCCGCGACAATGAAACCTAAAATTTAACGGCGAAAAATGAGCGCGGGGTGGACGAATAAAACCCGATTTTATCAAAGTAGCCCCAAACTAGGCGGAAAAATTGAGCGCATTTTTGAGCGCAAAAAATGACCGCTTAGCCGATAAGTAAATATCGCTACCATCAGCGCAAAACGGTTTAACGGCTACGGAAATGACCGCGATAATGACCGCTTTAACAAACCCTAAGCCCCAAGCGGTTAAAATAGTGGTGGATTTTAAAACAAAGGCTAGGATATGCAAACTCTAACCATACGAGCAGACGAAACGCTGATAAGCCAAATAGTGGCAATAAGTAAAGCGTTGGCGGATACGACTAATCAAAAGTTGATTATCGACGAGGATTATCCGATCTACGACGACGGCAAGACGATGGAGCAAAGAATAGCCGGATACAAAGCCGACATTGAAGCGATCAGGCGCGGTGAGCTTGAGACGTATCCGCTAGAGACGTTAAAAGCCGAGATGGAAAAATGGTAATTAAGCGTACGGCACGCTTTAACCGCGAGCTAAGGGCTGTATTTGATTTTATCGCAAAAGATAGCCCGAGCAGAGCGCAGGGTTTTAGAGATAGACTAATCGCAAAACTACAAACGATAAGCGACAGCCCTCTTATGTATCGCAAGTCCGCAAGCTTTGACGATGATCGCGTTAGAGACCTTATTTTTAAAAGCTACGTGATACCGTTTGCGATAGAGGATGACGTTATTTATGTTTTGGGGATTTACGGCTCAAACGAGTGGCAAGCGTGAAACGAATAAAAACGGCTTTTGTTTCACATTTTAACCTTAATTAAGTTTCGAGCCAAAAAAGCCGTGAAACATCTCAATTCTTAAGAAAATTTAGCCGTTTAAGCGTTTGAAACTTAAAAACGGCGAATGCTTAAATCACGAAGTGCCTATTTTAGGGCATATCTGCGTTTTTGTATTGAAAACTAAACTCTTCATTACCGATTTTTTACCGCCGATTAGCTTAAACTTTTTAGTAGCCTCATAAAGTGCCGTGAATGTGTTTTTAAGTGTGTAAAAATGGGCTTTATTTTTTAGAGAAGTGCGACAAACACTATATTTAAAGCCAAATATCGAATAACCTCGCTTCTACCATTTATTTTAGTCTACATGACATTCATGCGTCAAATACCCTTAACTCCGAGCAAAGCGACTAAAGTACCTCCATAAATTTAATCAAACTCGCCCATAAGCTACGGGCCAAATTTTAGTATAATACCTCAAATTTAACTAGGCAAAAGCGATGATAAACGACGAATTTTACATGTCTCTAGCCATAAAAAAGGCTTGGGAGTTTCAAATTTTAACCTACCCAAATCCCGCCGTCGGTTGCGCGGTTTTGGATGCCGGCGGCATGCTACTCTCGGTCGCCGCGCATAAAAAGGCAGGCTTTTTGCACGCCGAGCCAAGCGCGATTTTATTGGCGCTCTGCCAAAAGTGCGAGGCGTTTTTGAGTGATTTTTTGCGCGAGTATCATGCGGCCTTGGGCGTCAAATTTGAAAGCGCCGCAGAGCTTGAAAATGCGGACTTGGAGCCAAATTTCACGTATGAATACATCCTACAAAATCACGGCGATCTGCTAAAAGGCGCCAAGGCCTACGTGACGCTTGAGCCCTGCGCTCACCGCGGCAAAACTCCGCCATGCGCCGAGCTTTTAAGGCAGCTAAAATTTGCCGAGGTTGTTATCGCTAGAGGCGACGAAAACGCCGTGGCTAGCGGCGGTGCGCACATCTTGCAAAGCGGCGGCGTAGCGGTCAAATTTGACGTACTAAGGCAGAGGGCGGACGAGCTAATAGAGCCGTTTTTATCGTGGCAGAAGGGGAATTTTAGCTTTTTCAAGCTCGCCCTTAGCGCAAACGGCGTCGCAGCGGGCACCGCGCAGAGCAAAATCATCTCAAATCTAGCCAGCCGCACCCACTCTCACCGCCTGCGCAGTGCAGCCGAGCTGCTGGTTATCGGAGGCGCCACCGTCCGCGCCGACCGCCCGAGGCTTGACGCCAGGCTGATAGAGGGCGGCAAAAACCCAAACGTAATGATCTACTCGCGCGAGCGCGAGTTTGACGCGTCTATACCGCTTTTTGGCGTAGCTGGTAGGAGCGTGCGCGTAACAAGCGATATAAATGAAGCATTTGCGCCGCGTTTAACGATGTTTGAAGGCGGCGAAAACGCACTAAAAGCCCTAGACGAACGCGTAAAATGGCTGTTGCTCTACCGCTCGAGCGAACTTTTGGACGCGCCCGCGGTAAGGCTAAATTTAAAACTCAAACCGCTATTTCACGGCGAGCTTGACGGCGATGTTTACGGGTGGTATAAATTTGAGCGGAGTTTATAAAATTCGTTTCAAAATTTTGATTACGCGCGGCATCTTATAAAACGAGGAGATTTATATACGATCGAGTTTTAGTAAAAGTCTTGGCGGCGGGGGGGGATTTAGGATTTATTTGAGTCAAAGCTTTGGGGCAAAAAAGATGACGCAGGCGCAGATAGCCGCAGCTAAAAAGGAACAATTTTTAAAAAACGTAGCTCAAGTCTCCCAATTTTGCCTAGGTGATTTTTTGCAAAGGTGCGGATACGACGTAAAAACGGTAACATACGTCGCAAGTAGCGATTTTGGATTAAATAGTTCCGATTTTTTCAAAATAAGCGAAAATAGCGCGTCGTTTGATAGGCTCGTAGAGATACAAAAAGAAATAGGCACCGAAATCCAAAAGATAAATTTCTCAGGAGCGCTATCTACTAAAAGGCGCGAACGGCTGACTGATTTGGCGTTTGAAATTAGCGATATATTAGGCAAAGCCTGCGCCGAAACGAATCCTAATGAAGCCATCTTACAAACCATAGCTCAAAAACGCCAAAAAAGCTATGAGGATATCAAAAGCGAGCGCAATAAGGCCGTTATGTCGCCGTTTAAAAAAATAATTTTCGGCATCGCTTTTGGGATCAGCGGATTTTTGGCTTTTGCCGGCGCGATGGCGCTTGCGTCAAACCGTGCAAGTTTGCTAGAGTTTATTGTGGTGTTTATCTTGTTTTTTATGCCACTAGTAGTTACGTTTATATTATATAAAAAGCAAACGGCAAAACCTAAAATTTAAGATAAAGCTAGCGCCCGTATTTTGCGTACGGTAGATTACGCAAATATTTAAAAACGCGACTACGCCGACTTTTTAACGAAATATTTTATAAATTTGCGCTATGATTTTGTAAATTTAAAGGAGAAAAATGAAAGAGATAACGCTAAACGGAGCGAAATTTAAAGTCGCGGCAAATACGATGGATGAGCTAAAAAACGAGGCTCTGGGCGATAAAAACGGCAAGATTTATAAATTTCTAGCCGAATTTAACGCGAGCGAGCCTGATATCTTTATCCTAGACGGCTTTGCGACGAAGGAAAATTTAGAGCTAAAAGACGGCTCAAACGTCGTATTTATCAGGCGTGGCGCGATGCCTGGGCGAGAAGTGCTAAAAGCTATGATCGCCTCCAGAAACAGCCCCGAGCTAAACTCGGCGCTAGCTAGCGGTTGCGTGGGCGTGGCGGGACTTGGCGGGCTTGGCTCAAATATCGCGCTAAGCCTGGCCCGTACAGGGGTCGCCAAGCTCGTGCTGGCCGACTTTGACGCCGTGGAGCCTAGCAACCTAAACCGCCAGCAGTACTTCGTCCGCCACATCGGCATGAAAAAGACGGACGCGCTAAAAGAGCTCATCGCCGAGGTAAATCCATTCGTCGAGGTGGTGACGCACGACGTGACGCTAGATGCGAGCAACGTCGCCGAGATTTTCGCGCCGTGTAGCGTCATCTGCGAGGCCTTTGACAACGTCGCGGGCAAGGCGATGATGGTAAACGAAGCCGGAGCGAGCCTGCGGGACAAAAAGATCGTCGGCGCGTCGGGCATGGCTGGGTACTTTAGCTCAAACCTCATAAAAACGGTCAAATTTGCCAGAAACGTCTATCTGTGCGGCGACCTGCAAAACGCTGCTGGCGTAGGGCAGGGGCTAATGGCTGCGCGCGTGGCGATCTGCGCAAATCACGAGGCAAACCTTGCTATTAGGCTTTTGATGGGGCTTGAGGAGGTTTAGTTTTTTTGTTAGTTTTATTTGCGCAGGCGGAGCTTGGAAAAAGCCGCTAGCTTTACTTTTGCCGTTTTGCGTGTTTTAAAGGCTGCCCGCGCGGCAAAATAGGCCGGTAAATTTATACCCGGTCTTCTTGCATAAATTTAGCCAGCGCCGTAGGTGCGTAATTTTGGGCTAAAATTTAAAAATTAAAAAAACTAAATTCGCTTTTCTTAAGCGGTTTTTGCGAAGGCTAAATTTAGGCGAGCGCCCTTAAACGGTGCGCGCGTCGTTCGTGCGCTAAATTTAAAGCTAACTCGCTTAAAATTTTAGAGAGTTATAAGCCGTGCTTGCAAGCTACGTTTATATGGGCCTGATTTATTTTAGCTTGCGCCGCTACGCGTAAATTTAAACCGTAGGGTTAATACTTGCTTAAATTTAGCTCAAAAAATTCGTAGTTTAGTTTATGGCTCGCATTTTACGATAAATTGAGCTTGGGTGCGGCGAGAGAGCTAAAGTCGCGTGCGTTCTAGCGCCGATGATACGCGTAAATACCGGCGGGATAGGGATTTGGCTTACGGCGACGGATTAGCGGCTTAACAAACATACGCTTTTAGCTTGCGCCGCTTTGATTTTTGTTTTATTTTGCCGTGCGGTACGTATCGTTTGAAGCGTGCGAAAGGTACGGATGATTTGTATTCGTCGTTTGGTAAATTCGGCTTTTTAAGGATCGGTTTTTGGGTTTACTTTTTAAATTTACCGTAAATTCGGTATCTAAACGCAAGAACTGACCCGGATAAATTTATAATCCCGGCCAAAAGCCGTTTTAGCCGGGATTAGAGAGCTATTTTCCGGCCGTTAGCATCGTCTTTAGTATGCGCTTGCCTACTTCGACGCCGGGCTGATCGTAGGTGTTTATGCCTAGCATTATGCCCGTAGCTGACGTGAGAAGCTCAAAATAATAAATCAAAAATCCCGCGCTCGCCTCGTCTAACCGCTCAAGCTCGATGACGTCTACGCTGATGCCTTCTTGCACGAGCGCATGCATGGTGGCGCTACACTGGGCGTTGATTAGCTCGCCCAAATTTAGCCCGTTTACGAAGTCGCAGCCCTCAAGGCCGTTTAGGCTAATGCTCGGTATCGCAGTGTTTGCATCCGCGGCGGCTACCTTGATGAAGCTTACCGTTTTGTCCTTCACGCCGTCCATGATTAGCTGTAAAAAGCTGTGCTGATCGCGCGAGCCGATGAGTCCGACCGGCGTGAGTCCGTAGCGTTTGTAGCCCTTTTTCTTACCCAAGCTCTCCGCCCACAGCTGCACGTACCAGTCGTTAAACTCCAAAAACCTATCGCCGTAGCTAAAAATTACGTTGATTTTGGCGTTTTTGTGCGTCGCGTAGTGGTAGGCTTTTTGCAGTAGCGTATCGTCGCCGTCTTCTAAAAAACGCTTTTTGCACGCCCGCGCGCCCTCTAGCAGCGCCGCCGCGTCGTATCCGCATAGCATCAGCGGTACCAGACCGATCGCGCTAAGCACGCTAAATCTACCGCCGACGTTTTTTGGGATATTAAAAAATTTGACGCCGTTTTGCTTCGCGTAGGCCTCTAGCGGCGAGGCTGGATCGGTGATGACGATGAAATTTTGGCTCAAATTTGACGGCTTAAAGCGCTCCAAAATACACTTAAATAGTGTGATCGTCTCGATCGTGGTGCCTGATTTTGACGAGATGATAAAAAGCGTCTCGTCAAATTTGATGCTCTCGCAAACGCTCTCAAAGCTAAAGGCGTCGACGTTATCGAGAAAATAAAGCTCTCGCTCGCGGCTCCTTTTAGCGCCTGATAGCATCGTTTTTAGCGCCTTTACGCCCAGACTGCTACCGCCAATGCCTACTAGCACGACGCTTTTTACGTGCGTGAGCGTCGCCTCATACTCGGCGATTTCGCTTAGTAAGTTTGCGCCGATTTCGGGCAGGTGATAGTAGCCGATCTCGCCGCCTTTTAACTCGTCGTTCATGCGTTTGGCGTAGGAGCCGATCGCGCTTAGCGGCGTTTTTTCGAAAAATAACTCATTTTTTAGCATTTTTGCCTAGCTCGTAGAAGAAATTTGTCGCCTGCACGAAGCCCTCGACGCTACCGCAGTCAAAGCGCTTGCCCTTAAATTTATACGCCAGCACCATGCCGTCTTTGGCTTGCTCTTTTAATGCGTCGGTGATTTGTACTTCGCCGTTCTTGCCGGGTTTGGTGCGCTCTAGGATCGTGAAAATATCAGGCGTCAGGATATAGCGGCCGATGACGGCTAGGTTGCTCGGAGCTTCTTTGGGGTCTGGTTTTTCGACCATGTCGCTAACCATCAGCAGATCGTCCTCGATCGCGCGGCCCGTGACGATGCCGTAGTTTTTGCTCTGCTCGATCGGCACTTCCATTACAGCAACGATGCTGCAGCGGTACTTTTCGTAAATTTTTACCATTTGAGATAGCACGCCTTCGCCATCTTCATTGATGCATAGGTCATCGGCCAGCACTACGCCAAACGGCTCGTCTCGCACGAGGACTTTACCCGTGTGGATGGCGTTTCCTAGGCCTCTCATGCTCTCTTGGCGCGTGAATGAAAACGTGCAGCGCGCCATCAGCTCTCTGATCTCGGTTAGCAGGTGCTCTTTGTTCGTGCCCGAGATCTGATGCTCGAGCTCGTAGCTGATATCAAAATAGTCCTCCAGCGCGCGTTTGCCGCGGCCGGTGATAAACGCCATGTTTTTCATGCCGGCCTCCAGCGCCTCGTCCACGCCGTAGTGGATCAGCGGTTTTGTGAGGATCGGCAGCATCTCTTTTGGCAGCGATTTGGTCGCAGGCAAAAATCTCGTGCCGTAGCCCGCAGCGGGAAATAAACAAGTCTGTATCATGATTTTCCTTTTGATTTTTTAGGAGATTATAGCGAGTTTTGGCTTATTTAATGTATTAAGGAGGATTTGGCGATAAATTTGCGGCTTGCCTTGCAAGGGCAACGAAGTGAAATCATTAAAAGTCATCTCACGATACGTTGCCTTAATTATTGACGTTCAAATTTGAAGTTAAAATTGTAAATTTTACTTGCCGAGATTTGCATCTTTATGGCGCTAATTTTATTTTCGTCAAATTTAACTTTACGTATTTGTAGCTTCTAAAAAATTAAAGCTTTCCTCTTTTATTGGGAGAGGAAGGGGGTTCTACTTACGAAGCGTCGCCCCTTCCTCTCCCAAGCCCTCTCTAACCCCACTGCACGTTTAAGGTGGCGACACTGCTTTGCTCGCGCAAAGCGTCGCATATTTTAATAATTAAATTTAAAAATACACTGCACGATAGTATCAAATTTAACCAATTTAAATTTCGCGTTTTCAAGACTAGAGTTTCGGTGTGTAAAATTTATCAAAATTTTAATCTCGATAAATTTAAATAAAAGCTAAAAATAAAACGTGAATTTGCGAATTTAAAAGATAAATACTCTAAATTTAACGCATAAATTTACGCCGCTAGGGCAAATTTGACTGCCGGGCGGCGGCAAATTTATATCCCTCTAAACGCCGCCTTCGCGTTTTCTAGGTCGTTTGCGTCAGGGTGGGTTGCGGCTCTAGCCCATCTGGCTTCGCGCTCAGGAGTCACGGCGTAGCGCGGGTCGTTAGGAGCTGCTTCGCCCATTTTGCGTAGCTGCTCGATGACTTTTGGATCGATCGCGCCTTGACAGTAAAACTCGCGTAAAATTTCATTTTCGCCCTCGCGTAGCACGACTTTTGCCTTTTCTAGGCAGTTCATCGCGTGCTCGTGCTCTGGATCCATGCCAAGCGTCATGAAAACGCCCGTTTTTTTGCCCTTTATCTCGCGCAAAAAGCGTTTAAATTTAGGCTCGGCATCGCCCTTATCGACGTAAAATCCAAGCGCGATAAAGTCGTAGCGATCTAAATCCAGATGCAGATCCTCGCTAAATTTGACCGCCTCGCAGCCAAGCTCGTTTGCGATGGCAAGACCGACTTTCTCGGTATTTCCCGTCGCGCTCGTGTAGATAACTATTTTTTTCATTCAAAGTCCTTTTGTGAGATATTTGCTACTTCGGTGCCGATCGACATACCCCAAAATACGCCGTCCGTCGTGTAGTTTAAAAAGCCGTTTTCTATGCGCATATAGCCTTTGCTTTCGCATTTTTTGAAAAACTCCATTAGCGCGTCAAACGTTTCATCGCTAACCAGGCTTTTTACCTGCGCGAGGTCGATTTTCGGGTACATAAAGAGGCTTTTTAGCCGTCCCTCGGCACGCTGTTTATCGTCTACTTTGTTTATCATACGCATTTTTTCTTTAGCGTTATAGATGTCGTAGTAGCCTAGCCTTCCGCCAGAGCCTCTTCCTAGCGGCAGTATATCGGTGCCCTCGTGGCTTAGGCGGATATATTGATAGCGGTCGCGGCCGACGCGGTTAAATTTAGTATGCTCGAGCACCTCGTAGTTGCCCGTACCTAGCAGCTTTTCAAAGAAAGCGTTGTGCAGCTTATGCTCGTAATTTACGTCGTAATAATCCTGCGAGACCGTCTTTGCGAGCTGCGATTTCTCAAAAAGCTGAAGCGAATAAAAGCTCGTGCTGTCGATCTTTAGTTCATCGACTAGGCGGGCGTCTTCTAGCACTTCGTCTATCGTTTGCTCAGGGTAGTTAAAGATAACGTCCGTGCAAACCATGCCGCTAAAATTTTGCCTGATCATTTTTAGATGCTCTATCGCGCCTTTTTTGTCGTGGACACGGTTTAGCAGTTTGCGGCCTTTGTCCGAAAATGTCTGCACACCGATGCTAAAGCGGTTTACGCCTAGACTTTCTAGTAGGCGCACTTTGCTTAAATTTAGATTATGCAGCGTGGTTTCTAGGCTAAATTCGCAGTCGTCCGAGATATTAAAATTTGATCGCAGAGCCATGATGATCGGCTCAAGGTGCTTTTCTTTTAGTATCGTCGGAGTTCCGCCGCCAAAATATACGCTGCGGATATTTTTAGCTTGCAGATACGGAAATTTACCGTATTTCCTGGTCTCGCCCAGTAGATACTGCGTGTAGCTATCTAGCTCGTCCTCTAGCTTCGTGCGGTTCATCGAGCAAAACGAGCAGATATTATCGCAAAATGGCACGTGGATGTATATCACGCCGTCTTTTTGCGTCGGCAGCTCCTCGGTTAAAAATTTCTCCACCTCGGCGTTAGTCGCCATCTTTATCTTTTTAGGACGCGTCGGCCCTGCGTGTCCCTTTTGTCTGGTTTTAAACATTTCGCGCCGCCGCTAGTTTTCCATGCTATTTACTATATTTATGACTTCGTCGCGCAGACTCTCGACCGTTAGTTCGGCTTTTTTCTCAAACGGCACGAACACCTCGCCCTCGTCGCAGGCGATATGCATGCCGTCCTCGGTGATATCGGTCATTTTGACGTTTTGCGGGTTTTTAAAGCCGCCAAATCTCGCGCACATATCCTCTGTAAGGCCGATGAAGTTATCGTTCATCATTCCTAGCGCCATCTCTTTGGCTTCTCTTGCTTCTTCATCCAGCTTCATATTATCTCCTTAGTTAAAAATGATATTTGTTATTTTAACCGTTTTTAGCTGAATTTTAGCCCTTAACAAGCGCGATTCGCCCGTTTTTTATCTCGTAAATTTTATCTGCCGCGTCAAAATACGCATCGTCGTGGCTGATCGCAAAAATCGTGTAGCCTTGCGCCTTAAGCCCCGGTAAAAACTCAGTGTAAAAATGCCGCCTAAACTCTGGGTCTTGATCGGCCGCCCACTCGTCAAGGATCAAAAACTTACGCTTTTCAAGCAGCGCCGCAACCATAGCGAGGCGCTTTTTCTGGCCTTGAGAGAGATTTAGCGTGCTAAAATTTCCGTCCTTGACGCTTACTTTATTTTCTATCGACATCTTTTTTAGCAGCTCGTTTGTTAGCGCCAGATCGTCGCTCATTACTTCGTCAAAGAGATAAAAGTCGCTAAACACCGCGCTGATCGTATTTGCGTAGCTTTTTAAATTTGCCTCGGTGATTTTGACGTCATCTGCAGACATCTCGCCGCTTTTTGGCGCTAAAAGCCCCGCTAAAATCATAAATAGCGTGCTTTTGCCGCTGCCGTTTTTGCCGATCAAAAACACCGTCTCGCCGCGCCCAATCTCTAAATTTATATCCTTTAGCGCAAATTCGCTCCCCTCGTCGTAGGCGAAATTTATATCTTTTAGGCGTAGTTTTTGCCAAATTTGCGGAGCCGTCTCGCCTAGCTTAAACTCCGGCTCAAAGGGCGCCAGGTTTAGCTTTTTTAGCCGCTCGTAGGCGATACGCGCGCGAAAGGCGGCAGGCACCGAGTAAAGCAGCATCATGAGAGGCGCTCGCAAAAAAAGTATCGCCAAGGCCACCGTGATCGCGTCTTGCAGGCTCGCGGCGTCGTAGGCTAGGCAAAAATATATCTCGATGCCCACGGCGCCTAGCATCACGGTGTTTAGCCAGTTGCTCATAAAGGATTGATGGATCTCGGCTTTTACGATATTTTCGCGCAGGCTTTTTGCGTTTGGGATAAAGCGGTCCCAAAAAAGCCGCTTCGCGCGGGCTAAATTTAAGCTAAGCTCCCTATGCCCCTCGATACAGGTCTGATAGTCGCGGTATAGCGCGTCCTCGCACTTGCGGTATTGCTCGAAGTATTTGTGGATATTTTTGATCGAGCGCTTGCAGATCCACGTCGCCGCGCTCGTCCAAAGCACCAAAAACACGAAAATCTCGGCCGAGATATAAAGCACGTAAGCTCCAGTCGCCGCGATTATAAGCACGCCCTGGATGATGCTTGGCACTTGCATAAAGCCGTCGGTTAGGCTGCGCACGTCGCTTGAGAGCGAGGCGATCAAATTTGACTTGCCAGCGGCTACGATTTTTTGATTTGCGGTATCTAAAATCCTTTTTATCGTTTTGGTGCGCAGTTCATAGACAAAGTCGTTGCCGATCACGCTAAGAGCGATGCGCGAGAGCACCGAAAAGCCCAAAAACAAAATCAAAAGCGCGAAAAACGCGAGCAAAATTTGAGCGTCTTGTTCTTTTAAATTTAAGAGGTATTTGTTTATAAAGGCTAGTATTAGGATCCCAGAGCCGCTAAAAACGGCGCTGGAAACGATCATGGCGATGATTTGCCAAAGCGTTTTTTTTGAGATTTTTTTAAACATTTTCATTCTTTTTTGAGAGCTTATTTCATTTTAGCCGCCATTTTATAAGAATATTTTTAAAATTTCGCTAAAATCGGGCTTTATTTAAAGGAGAAATTTGCAAACGGTTTTGCAGGTCGTATCGACCAAAACTGAAGCCAAAAAATCGACGTTTTTATGCTTTTTGTGCCCGATTTGCGAGTTTAAAGCCTTGCACGAGCGCCTAAAGGCCGAGCATCCAAAGGCCGCGCACGTCGTGTGGGCGCTGCGCGAACGAAACGGCTACGGTCAGATAGTGGAAAATCAAAGCGACGACGGAGAGCCAAAGGGCACGAGCGGCCAACCCTCGCTAAACGCGCTTAGAGGCGCCCAGCTCGTAAACGCGGGCGCGCTCATCGTTCGGTATTTCGGCGGAATAAAGCTAGGCACGGGCGGACTCGTGCGAGCTTACGGCGCAGCGGTAAATGCGGCGATAGAGGAGGCCTCGGCCTGCGGCGCGCTGGCTAAATTTGAGATAAAATCGCTTTGCCTGTTTTTTACGCCATACGCGCTGGGTTCGCGATTTGAACACTATTTTGAAAAGCGAAATCTAAGCTTTGAGCGCGAATTTAACGAGGAGGGTGCGATCTGGCGAGCGGAGTTTAACAGCGCCGAATTTGAGGAATTTCAGGTATTTGCAAGCGCGTTTGAGCAAGAGGGGTTTAAATTTTACGCCTTGCCTCTATGATTTTGGGGATAACGGCTTGTCTCGCGAGCGCTTTTCCGAGATTTTTGCTTCGTTGCACTCGCAACTGCAAGCAGAACGCAAAATTTTCGCTCCGCAGGCTATATGCCTAGCGCACGCTCAATTTTGCTTCAAAACTCGAAAAATCATCTCGCGATACTTCGCCTTGATTTTTTTGCAGTCAAATTTTAGTTAAATTTACAAATTTGAGTCGCCGAGACCCGCATCTTGAAAATGCAAATTTAAACCTGCGACGCTTTGCGCAAGCAAAGCTATGTCGCCACCTTAAAAGCGTCGTAGGGGGAGGGGAACTCTTTTGCTTCGCTAGCGCTCGCAACTGCAATACAGAGCGCAATTTAAACCCCGCCCCCTTTATATAAAGTAGAAAACAGCCTCAAATGGTTGTTTTCTACTCGAGGAAACCAAGCTCGCAATGCTAAATTTGACCAAACCAAATTTGGCATTTTCAAGATGCGGGTCTCGGTGCATAAAATGCAAAACCATCAAATTTGCAGTCAAATTTGCCCGAATCAAATTTAATCAAAAATTTAAGCCGCAAGAAGCAAAAATGCTTGGCAAAACGTTTATCTTACGAGTAGGCGGTTGGCGCTTGTGCGGGCTACGAAAACCAAAAGGTGCCGCATCCTAGCTACGAGCAGGTCTGCACGGGCGACGCAAACGCCGCCGAAGCCGTTTTAAAAGCACCGTCTTTGGGTTTTATTTTTTGACGGCAAAATTTTTATGATTTTATCGGATATTTTTTGAGATGAGGCATTAAATTTAGGCCGCAAAGCAGAGCAAATCTGCCTAGAGCCTTGGATATTTCGTATCCCGTCCGCGATAAATTTAAGCGCGCCAAATTTAAGGCACATAAGCCGGGCGAGGGCGAAAATCTAAAGCTATGCTTAAGTGAGTATTTTAGAAATTTAAGCCCTTTTTACCGCGTCGCCAAAATTTACTCTTGGCCGTTTTGGTTAATTCAACCTAGCCGTTGCGATCTGCTTTTGCATAGCTAGGATTATTTTGCGTCTTGTTGCGTAAAAAAGCCGGCCCGGCAAACGCGCCGTAATTTTAGAAAATTCGCAAAATTTACCCGCATAGATGCAGTACGCTTTAAAACCTCTGTTTTCTCGTTAAAGTTGCCGTATTTTCTTGATTTAGTAAAGCGCCGTCTACGGTAAATTCGGTGCATGCTCGTTTGCGCGGCGACTAAAACAATCGCTAGGATTTGAGGCGCGATTTTAGCGGCTAAATTTGGCCGAGCCGCAAAAGCCGCCTTAGCGCGGCGAGTATTTTGATAAAAATCTAAAACCGTCCGTCTAGCCGCTTTAACCAAAAGTCCAAATTTGCCTGCTCGGCTTTTAGCGTCGTTTTTTCGCCGTGTCCGGGATAAAGCGTAAAATCCCCCTGCATTTTTTTGCATTTTAGCAAGCTTTGGCGCATATCCTCGGCGTTTGAAAACAAAAAATCATAGCGCCCGATCGAGCCTTTAAATAAAAAATCTCCGCTAAAAATAACGTCGTCCACGCGCACCATACAGCATCCCGGCGTATGTCCCGGAAAATGCATAAACTCGATCTCAAAGTCTTCTATGTTAAATTTAGCGTCCTCAAATTTCGCTCCGCCTACGCAGATCGCCTCGTCGGTCGTCTCGTATCCTGCGCCCCAAACGTCGTCTTTCAGCATAAAGGCGTCGTTATTATGAATGTGCGTAGAAATATTAAAAAAATTTTTTAAGCGGGCGCAGTCAAAAATATGGTCAAAGTGTCCGTGCGTGTTTAGTATCGTGAGTGGAGCGTGTGAAATTTCGCAAACGTAATTAAACGAATTTTGTCCCGCATCAATGATGATTTCACGCCCATTTTTGGATATTACGTAGCAATTAGTTTGATAATCACCGCATGGTTTTGATAAAATTTTCAAGCCAGTCCTTTTGTCAATTTTAATTAAAATAGATTGTATATTTTTTAAGCTTAAAAGTTAAATTTATAATTATAAATGTATAATTAAGAAAAAAGTTAAATTTGACGGCGGAGACGATGAGAGATTGGGTGAAGATTAGTGAGAAAATCGTAGAATTTTTGACGAGCTACCTTAAAAAAAGCGGCGCAAAAGGATTTGTCCTGGGCGTTAGCGGCGGCATAGACTCTGCCGTCGTAGCCGCTCTTTGCGCGCGCACGGGCATTGAAACGCATGCGCTTTTGATGCCGACGAAGTACTCAAACGAGCGAAATTTAAGCGACGCGCTAAAGCTTTGCGAAGATCTAAAAATAACGCATAAAATCATCGAAATCCAGCCGATTTTGGACAGTTTTACCGCTCAAATCGGCGAGCAGCCGTCAAATTTGCGCATGGGAAATCTAAGCGCAAGGGCCAGGATGTGCCTGCTTTATGATTATTCGGCAAAGGTAAACGCGCTAGTCGTGGGCACTAGCAACAAAAGCGAGCGCCTTCTTGGATACGGCACGATTTACGGCGATACGGCGTGCGCGCTAAATCCGATCGGCGAGCTTTTTAAGACTGAAATTTACGAGCTGGCGCGCGAGCTTGGCATCGATGAAAAAATCATCGCAAAAGCCCCGTCTGCCGACCTTTGGGAAGGACAAAGCGACGAAGCCGACATAGGCTATAGCTATGAGCGGTTGGATGAAGTTTTGCGTTTGGCGCAGAGTAAAAGCGAGGCTGAACTGGCGCGAGAATTTGATCAAAAGCTCGTCTCTACGGTGTTTTCAAGAATGAGAGCAAATAAATTTAAGCTCTCGTTGCCGCCAATTGCTAGCCTAGAGGACGAGTGAAATTTGAGCTAAATTTACCGTTTTGGCGCGTAAATTTAGCTGAGACTTTTTGCTATATAAACGGTAAATCGCCCTAAAACGAGAAAATGCCGGCTCGCGGCGGTAAGAGCTAGTTTGGCGGTTTGGACGCGTTGTTTGATGCGAGCGGAAAAACATAAATGACTGATTTAAACGAGCGTAAAATCATAAAATCTCGCGCTAAAGTCGGTCGATATTAAAAACAAGAAAAGGTAAAAAATAAAAATAAGGAGGTCAAAATGGAAGAAATAGCGTTTTTTAGACCGTCTATCGACGATACGGAGATAAATCTCATCAAAGAGGCGCTAAAAGACCACGGCTCGGCGATCGTGGGAAGATTTGAGAGCGAGCTACAGGAGTATTTTGGCGTCAAGCACGCCATAACGACGAATAACAACAGCGCGGCGCATCATCTGGCGCTTTGTTCGATGGATCTAAAGCGCGGCGATAAGATCATCTGCTCGGTAAATTCTACCCCTAGCGTCGCGCAGGCGATTAGGCATTTTGACGCCGAGCCGATATTTGTCGATATAAACGAAGACGACTTTAATATGAACGCCGAGTCTCTAAGAAATACGCTAAAAATCCACAATCACAAAAAGCTAAAAGGAATCTTCGTAAATCATATAGGCGGGCAGGCTGCCGATATGGACGAGATATACGACATCGCTAACGAATACGAAATAAAAGTGCTAAGCGATGCGGGAAAATCTATAGGACTAACGTATAACGGCGTCAAAATCGGCTCTGATAAGCGCTCGCTGGTCTCTTGCTTTAATATGCATTCGCAAATGACTAATCCAATCGCGACGGCGGGATTTATGCTCACTAACGACGATGCCATCGCCGAGCGCGCTAGGCTGCTACGCAACTATGCCATCGTAAAAGGCGGCATAGATAAAGACGGCAACCTAGGCTATATCTACGACGTCGTGGATATCGGCGTGAAGTATGATCTAACCGGACTTTGCGCCGCATACTCGATGGCTCAGTTTGAAAAAAACGATAAATTTATCCAGCGTCGCCGCGCTATCGCCGCGCTATACGACGAGGCGCTAGCAGACTGCCCGCACGTCTCGCTTCCGATCAAAAAACGCGATCACATATATATCCAGTACATCATCAAAATCGACAAAAATCGAGACGGGTTTGCCAAAGAGCTGCTAGAGCGCGGCATTCACACGGCGCTTCACTATAAGCCTATGCATCTTTTGAGCTACTATAAAAGTAAATATTCGCTTAAGGTAAATTCTTTTCCTAACGCGTTAAGGACGTATCAGCAGGTGCTTTCGCTTCCGGTTTATAACGCGCTTAGCGACGAGGAGGCGCACCGCGTGTGCGAGACTATGCTAGAGATAGCTAGAACTCGTGCTTAAGCGCCAAATTTACGCCTTTGCGCAGGAGTATTTTTACGCTCCGAATTTGTGGCAAAAGTGCCTAGCTGTAGCGCTTTTGCCCTTGAGTGCGCTTTACTGCGCGGGCGTGATTTTAAAGGCTAAATTTAGCCAAGCCGAGGATTTTGGCTTGCCGATTGTCAGCATCGGAAATTTAACTCTAGGCGGCAGCGGAAAGACGCCGCTTGGTATTGCTATCTTAAACGAATTTGAGGGCGGCGTCGTCATTTTGCGAGGCTACGGCAGAGCTTCAAAAGGACTCATAAAAGTCGCTATCTCTGGCGAAATTTTAGTGGGCGTCACGGCTAGCGGCGACGAGGCGATGGAGTACGCAAAAAGCGTGAAAAACGCAAACGTCATCGTGAGCGAAAACCGCGACGTCGCGATAAAAGAAGCCCTAAATTTAGGCGCAAAGTACGTGTTGTTAGATGACGGTTTCGGTAAATTTCACATCAAAAAATTTAACGTCCTAATCCGCCCATCCGCAAAGCCTTATTTTGATTTCGTCCTACCTAGCGGCGCGTATCGCTACCCGAGCAAATTTTACGCCAAAGCTGACTACGTCGTAAAAGAGGGCGAGGATTTTACTCGCACAAGCGAAATTTTAAACCCGACGCCAAAGATGGTTTTGGTCACCGCTATCGCAAATCCGCAGCGCCTGGAGCCTTATTTTAGTCTTTGCATCGGGCGCGAGATTTACCCCGATCACTACGCATTTTCGCGGGACGAGCTAGCGGGGATCCTAGAGCGCTACGGCGCGACCTCGCTTTTGGTTACGCGAAAAGATGCCGTAAAGATGGATGAATTTGGTCTGCCTCTCTCCGTCATCGCGCTAAAAACGACGCTGGCGGATAAATTTAAACGAATTATCAAAGAGAAAATTCTATAATCTGCTAAAAATTTTGGGACGCTTTAATGAAATTCGTACTAACTTCTTGCGCCGACAAGGCCTCGGCTAAAACTCTAGCCAAAAAGCTCGTAAAAGCTAAATTTGCCGCTTGCGTCAGCGTTTTTAAGGCAAATAGCGTTTATTTTTGGGACGGCGAGATAAAGGATGAAAAGGAGCGGGTCTTGCTCATAAAAACCGCGGTTAAATTTAAAAAAGTCGCTAAATTTATCGCGAAACATCACGACTACGAGCTGCCTGAGATTGTGGCTTTTAAGGCGGACAAAGCTAGCAAAAAATACAAAAAATGGATAAAAAAGGAAAGTAAATGAAGCTATTTCAAACTAGAGCGAATGCGGGCGAGAGCCTAAAAAGCGTAGAATTTAGCCAGGCGCTACTGAGCCCCAGTTCCGCTCACGGCGGGCTTTACGCACCGACGGAGTTGCCGCGACTGGATGATAAATTTTTTGCGGAGGCGGTAGATTTAGACTATGCGCAAATCGCGCTAAAAATCATAGAGAAATTTGGATTTGACGCTGATGCGGCGATGTTTGAGAGGGCGGTGAAGCGATACGAGAGATTTGACGATCCGCAAAATCCCGTGCAAGTGCGAAAAATCGGCGAAAACCTCTACGTAAACGAGCTTTATCACGGGCCTACGCGCGCGTTTAAGGATATGGCGCTGCAGCCGTTTGGCGCGCTACTTAGCGAGCTAGCCGCAAAAAGAGGAGAAAAATACCTCATAATGTGCGCGACTAGCGGCGACACGGGACCTGCGACGCTAGAGACCTTTGCGGACGCGCCCGGCGTCAAAGTCGTTTGCCTCTACCCAAAAGACGGCACGAGCGAGGTGCAGCGCCTACAAATGATCAACGCAGATGCTGCAAACCTCAAAGTAATCGGCATCGAGGGCAACTTCGACGATGCGCAGCGCGCGCTAAAAAGTCTGCTGGCTAGCGATAAATTTAAAGAGCGTCTAAGCGCTGCCGGACTCTCGCTCTCGGCGGCGAATTCGGTAAATTTCGGCCGAATTTTATTTCAGATCATCTATCACGTTTACGCTCATGTCTATCTGCTAAAAACGGGCGAGCTAAAGGGCGAGTTTGACATCGTCGTGCCTAGCGGTAACTTCGGCAACGCCTTAGGCGCATACTACGCCAAAAAAATGGGCGCGAAAATCGGCAAAATCAAAATCGTCTCAAACGCAAACAACATCCTGACCGAGTTTTTCACGCAGGGACGATACGATCTGCGCGGCAAAAGCCTAGTTAAGACGATCAGTCCCGCGATGGATATCCTCGTTTCTTCAAACGTTGAGAGGCTGCTTTTTGATAAATTTGGCGCCGTGCGAACCAAAGAGCTGATGGATAGTCTTGCTAGCGAGGGCTTTTACGAGCTTTCAAGCAGCGAGCTTGGCGCGCTAAAAGAGGACTTTGACGCTGATTTTTGTAGCGACGCGGAGTGTGAGAAATTTATAAAAGAGTGGGCGGCAAAAGGCGTCGTAGTCGATCCGCATACGGCTACTTGCTTTAAGGCGGCGGCAAATTTAACGCGCCCGTGCGTGATAACGTCGACCGCACACTGGGTTAAATTTGCTCCGAGTATGTTTAAAGCGCTAAAAAACGAAACGCTAAAAGACGAAAAAAGCGGGCTTGAGGCTTTGGCGGCGGAGTTTAACGACGAAGTGCCAGGCGCGATAAGATCGCTATTTGCAAAAGCCGCCGTGCATAACGAAATCGCCGCAAAAAGCGACATAGAGGCTAAAATTTTAGCTTGGATAAAGCGATGATTATCATCCCGGCAAGGCTCGCCTCGACGCGAATGCCTAATAAAATTTTACGCGAAATAAACGGCATGCCGATGTTTGTCGCTACGGCGCGCAGGGTGAGCGCGGCTGACGAAGTCGTGATCGCTGCAGACGATGAGGGCGTGGTGCAGATCGCGCAAAAATTTGGCTTTAAAGCCGTGATGACGAGCCAGGCGCATCAAAGCGGAACCGACCGCATCAACGAAGCTGCGGGCATACTTGGCGTCAAAGATAGCGAAATTATCATAAACGTGCAGGCCGATGAGCCATTTATTGAGCCTGAAAATATCGTCAAATTTAGAGAGTTTTGCGAGAAAAACGCGGAGAGAGCATTTATGTTTTCGTGTTTTAAATTTGTCGGTAGCGAGCTAGCGGATGATAAAAACCTAGTCAAGGTCGTGACCGACGACGCGGGCTACGCGCTTTATTTTTCTCGCTCGCGTATCCCGTTTGACCGCGCGCCGTTTGACGCGTACAAAGCGCATCTGGGCATCTACGGCTACGGCGCGGCAAATTTAAAAAGATTTTGCTCGTTTGCGCCATCGACTCTCGAAAATACCGAAAAGCTCGAGCAACTGCGCGCTCTATCAAACGGCGAGAAAATCCTCATGCTCGAAGTGCAAAGCGACAGCATCGGTATCGACTGCGAGGATGATCTGCAAAGGGCACGGACAAAATTCGGCGTTAGCGTCAGCTAAAACCGCAAGCGATAAAAATGCTAAATTTGACTAAAACCGAGGCTAGTAAAATTTATTAGAGCGTCAAGGCTGCGGCTATGCTTTTGTAAGTCGCCTCGTAGGCAAGAGTCCGCGGATTAAATTTGCCTAATGAAACTCACCCTAGAGCGTTTGCACGGCGCTTAAGGCCGCCGCGCCGCAAAGATAAAATACGTCGGTTAAATTTTAAATTTAACCAGCCTATAGGTCGGATCAAAGCGAAATGCGAGCAAATTTTGCAAAATCCCAAAAAGGCACATAAAAGTAACGAAGCTACTGCCGCCGTAGCTGTAAAACGGCAGCGGGATGCCCACCACCGGCGCAAATCCTATCGTCATCATGATATTTACGCTAACGTAGATAAACAAGAGTATCCCGATCCCAGACGTCATGGTCTGGGTGAAATAATCATCTTTTAGCCCGTAGTTTAGGCTGAGCAGATGAGCTATCAGCGCGCCGTAAAAGCTAAGTAGCGCAAGCCCGCCGTAAAATCCGTATCGCTCGATCGTATACGCGAAGATAAAATCGCTAGTAGAAATCGGTAAAAATTTAAAATGCGTCTGCGTAGCTTCGTCTTTTGGTTTGCCTTTTAGGCCGCCGCTTCCGATAGCGATGATGCTTTGGCGTACGTGGTAGTTAGACTCCTCGCTTAAAAAATCGGTAATGCGCTTTTTTTGATAATCGTGCAAATTTTCGTAAATCAAGGGGGCGGCGAGCAAAACTCCCGCAAATATCGCAAACCAGATTTTTTTATTTACACCGATGATAAAAAGCACGGCGTAGCCCACGATGAGTAGTATCAAAGCGGTGCCTAAATCAGGCTCTTTTAAAATCAGCACGAAAGGCAAAAGGATATAAAGGCTAAGTCGTCCAAAGTCTTTAAGTCCGTATCCCTCTTCGCCGGGCGGGTGCTGTTTTATGAGGTAGCCTAGCATCAAAAGAAGCGCCGGTTTCATGATCTCTGATGGCTGAAGCGTAAAGTGGATAAAAGGAAACTCAAGCCATCTTTTTGCGCCCAGTTTGCTTGCGCCAAAAAGATCGACGCAAATAAGCAGCACGACGCAAATCCAGTAAAATAGCGGTATGAGCCAGGCGATCTTGCGAATGGGGAGCAAAAAGAAAAATAAAAACGCAGCTAGACCGACGCCGAAATATACAAGCTGTTTGCCGGCTAGGATAGAATTTGCCTCAGAAACCAAAATGTATGATAAAATAATAATAGGAAGTATCAAAAACGGCTGAACGAAGTCAAAATGGGTTAAAATTCGCCTATCGAGTCTTATCAAAAATTTGCCTTTTTTGAGCGATTATAGCATTTTAAAGGAAACAAATCTAAAAATGACGGAAAAAGAGATCAAAATTTTAGAGGATGCGCAGGCGAGGGTGGACGCGTTTTTGGCGGCCGAGCTAAACGTCGCTAGAAACCAAGCGCTAAATTTGATAAAAAGCGGGCTGGTTAGCCTAAACGGCAAGCCGCTAACTAAGCCATCGGCTAAGCTAAATTTAGGCGACGTTTTGAGGATCAAATTTGAGCAAAGCGAGCCTAATACGGCTAATTTTGAAGCGGAATTTGAAGTGTCGATCATTTACGAGGACGAGGATTTGCTCGTGCTAAATAAACCGGCAAATTTAGTCGTCCATCCAGCTCCCAGCGTCAAGGAACCCACGCTTGTGGACTGGCTGGGAGCAAAGGGATTTTTGCTATCAAATTTAAGCGGACAAAGCAGGGCAGGCATCGTGCATAGGCTAGATAAAGGCACTAGCGGAGCTATCGTCGTAGCTAAAAATAACGCCGCTCACGCCGCGCTTTCAAGCCAGCTAAGCGACAAAAGCATGGGGCGCATTTATCTAGCGCTAACCGATCTGCCGCTCAAGCAAAACTGCATCGTCGAGCGAGCTATCGGACGAAATCCCGCTAACCGCCTAAAAAAGGCGATAGTTTCAAGCGGCCGCGCGGCAAAGAGCGCCTTTGCGAATTTGCTTTTTAGCGAATTTGACGGCTCCGCGCAGGGCAAAAACGCGGGCGTAAATTTGATCGCGGCAAAGCTTTTTACAGGCAGGACTCATCAGATAAGAGTGCATCTGGCTAGCCTAAACCGCCATATTTTGGGCGATGCTTTATACGGTTTTAAGAGCGAAAAGGATAAAATCGGCCGAGTAATGCTTCACGCCTACGGGCTATATTTCACGCATCCGCGCACGGGCGGGCAAATGAGCTTTGTCGCGCCTATTTGGGATGATTTTAGTGAAATTTTACTTAGCAAATTTAGCAAGGAGAATATAGATGAAAAGATTGATTTTATGGGGCTTAGCGAGCTCTTTAGCCATTGTGATGAGTGGATGCGTATCATCTAGCGGTCCCGCGCAAGTAAATGCGAATTTACCGACCGTCCAGAGCCTAAAAACCATCAGCGATATGACCGAAGTGGGCTTTGAGTGGACGCCGACTCCGACTTCAAACGTCGCGGGCTACTATCTATACCGCTCAAATCCAAACGAAAATAACGGCAAAATGAAGGTCGTAGCCGACATAAAAGACCGCTTTGCCAGCCACTATGTGGACGCAAATTTAGCCCCAGAGACGACATACTCGTACGAAATGAGGACGTATAACGAGAGCAAACAAGTCTCAAATCAAGGCATCGTCGTTAGCGCGACGACCAAGCCTCTTATGGACTCTGTGCCTTTCGTTAGAGCGCTTACGAATTTACCCGAGCGCGTGAAGCTCATCTGGAGACCGCATCCTGATCTTCGCACGGCGTCTTACGTCATCGAAAAAGCAGATATAAATAAAGAAAACTGGAGGCAAATCGCCGAGGTAAAAGGCAGACTAAACGCCGAGTATATCGATGACGACGTAAAGTCTGGCAAAAGCTATAAATATAGAGTTTTCGTAAAAACTACTAGCGGCACGATCTCAAAACCTAGCGAGATCGTGGACTCTACGACGAAGCAGCTACCAAATGAGGTCGTAAATGCCCAAGCTACTCAAAACGCGCCTAAAAAGATTATTTTGACCTGGGATAGCGTGGCTAGCGACGACTTTGCCTACTATAAAATTTACAGCGCATCAAGCAAATTTATGCCCTACACTTATCTCGTTAAAACCACGTCAAATAGCTACGAGGATCTTATAAACGAAAACGGCGCGACCAGATACTATAAAATCACCATCGTCGATAAAGACGGCCTAGAGTCTAAAAAGCCTAGCGAGCCTATCATCGGTATGACGCTGGGAGCTATCGACGCGCCGGTCGTATCATCTATCGTGGCCGACAGCACGGCGGTTAAGCTCACGTGGAACGCCTCTGATAAGGCTAGAAGCTTTACCGTTATAAGAGACGGCGGCGGAAGCGAGCAAAAATTTACAAATATAACGGGCAACGAATTTGTCGATAACGGCGTTGCTTACGGGCAAAAATACAGCTATAAAGTGATCGCCGTAGATGAATACGGCATAAGCTCCGACGCTTCTGCAAAAGCCGAGATAACCGTCGAATAATGCCCAATTTTATAGCTAAAAACGTAAATTTTACTCCAAAAGATTGCGGCGAGATAAGCTTTTTGTGGGAGGCTCGCGGCAGGCAAGGCGTTAGCCTCGTTTATACAAAAAGCTCTAGCGAGGAGTTTTTTATCACGCTAAAAAAGCGCGAAAATGATTGGGTAGTAAAAGGCGAAAAGCTAACAAAACCTGCTAAAATAGGGCTTTTGCAAAATGCTTTGGTTAAATTTAAAGAGCTTTACTGCGATCAAATTTTAAGCGAAGCCATCGCGGTAAAAAATACGCGCCTCACGCAAAAAGACTCGGCGATCTTTAGCGTGGGCGAGCTGCTTGAGAATTTAAATCAGAGCGAATTTGAGAGCAAATTTATTGAGATCGGATTTGGTTCGGGCAGGCACTTGCTATTTCAGGCGGAAAATAATCCAAATACCCTAGTCGTTGGCATCGAGGTGTATAAACCCTCGCTCGAGCAGGTCGCAAAGCTAGCTAAAGCTAAAAATCTAAACAACGTCATGCTCGTAAACTGCGACGCGAGACTGCTTTTGTCGCTTGTGGAGTCAAATTTTATAGATAAGATTTTCCTTCATTTTCCCGTACCTTGGGACGACGCTCCTCATAGGCGCGTGGCCTCGGCGAAATTTGCCCTAGAGTGCGAACGAACGCTAAAAGCTGGCGGTAAATTTGAGCTAAGAACCGATAGCCGCGAGTATGCGGACTTTACTTTGGCGCAAATTTTAGATCTAAGCGACGCCGACGTGCAAATTTACAAAAACCGCGACCTAAAAGTAAGCAGCAAATACGAAGACCGCTGGAAAAGGCATCAAAAAGATATTTACGACGTTATCTTTACCTGCGAAAAGCAAAGCGAGCCTAGAGCAGATCAGGGCGAGCTAAAATTTGAAAACGGCTACGACACGAGTAAGATCGCGGCTAAATTTAGCAACCAAACGATAAAAGAGGATGATTTTTTCTTGCATTTGGAGGAAAAGTACGAAAAAGAGGGCGGCGAAATTTTAGTTCGCGCGGCGTTTGGCGCATTTAACGCGCCCGAGCATTGCTACGTCTTGCTCGGCGAAAAAGGCGCGGAATATTTTATAAAAAAGCCGCTCGTTACAGCTGAAAATTTAAAGGCGCATCTTGCGTTTAAGGAGTATTTAGCGGATGCAAAAAATAATTAGCGCAAGCGGACTGTGCCTAGGGTACGAGAACGAGCAAAATCTAATAACGGACGCTAAATTTGACATTTATTCCGATGATTTCGTTTTTATCACGGGGCAAAGCGGTAGCGGTAAATCCACGCTTTTAAAGTCTTTTTACGGCCAAATGAAGCCAAGCGCGGGTTCTTTGAGCGTTTGTTTGACGGATATGACGGATATAACTCAGCAAAATTTAGACAAACTAAGGCAACGAATCGGCGTGGTTTTTCAAAATTATCGCTTGATAAGCGAGTGGAATATCGAAAAAAACGTGATGTTGCCGTTGATGATAAAAGGGCTAAGCGCAAGCGTCTGTAAAAATCAGGCGACCAAGCTTTTAAAGCATGTAAATTTGCTCCATAGAGCCGATAAATTTCCAAACGAGCTAAGCGGCGGAGAACAGCAGCGAGCAGCGATGGCTAGGGCTTTGGCGCACAATCCGAATTTACTGCTTTGCGACGAGCCGACTGGTAGCCTAGATGAATACTCAAGCGACGTTATTTGGGGACTTTTGCGCTCGGCAAAAGAGTATCTTGGCACTTGTATCGTCGTAGTTACGCACCATATACCGGTCTCGCTAAGAGTGCCTTATAGACATCTGGTTATAGAAAACGGACGCATATATGAAATCCTTTAAAAATCACCTTAGCGTTATCATCCCGCTCGTAGCCTTGCTTGCGGGTATAGAGTTTATCTTGTCGGCAAATCGCGCCCTTAGCGAATACGAAAATATGATGAACAAAGACTATACCATCATCATCGTGAGTCAAAACGAACTAAACGCTACCGACGTAAAGCCGCTTGTTTATACGTTTGAGTCGCTTGAGCCTCTTAGCTCAAAATCAGTATTAGAAAAGCTATCAAAGGATATCTCGGCTAAAAATATCGCCGTTTTGCAAGAGGCTTTGCCTAAATTTTACTCGCTTAGGCTAAATGCCTTCCCAAGTACGCAATACATGAGCGAAATCAAAGATAAAATCGCGAAAATCGCGGGCGTGAGCAGGGTAGAGACGTTTTCTAAAACACACGATAAGGTCTATAAAATTTTACAGCTCGTTAAAAATATTTCGGCGATATTTTCGTGCCTCATCGGACTCATCGGCCTTATGCTTATCTTAAAGCAGATGCGAATTTGGCTTTACGAGCATAAGGAGCGTATCGAGATCATGACGCTACTTGGCGCTCCTTCGTGGCTAAAATCTGGCGCGCTATACAAAACAGCGCTATTTGATTCGTTTATAGCAACCGTTTTTACGGTTGTTTTTTACGCGTTTTTACCTGATTTTCAGCCCGTAAAAGACGCTGCGAGCGGTTTAAATATAAATTTCCCCGCAATCGATGCGTTTTATGACGGAGCGATGCTGCTTTTAGTCTCTTTGACGCTTAGTTTTCTAGCCGTTTATACCGTTATGCGAAAGAGTAGAACGGGTATATGAGAGTCGCCTTGCTTTTGCTAGCGGCTTTTTGCGCGCTTTTGGCTAATACTAACGAAAAAATCAGAAACCAAACAACTTATCTTGAGTCCTCAAAAGACCTTGAAAAACAGCTGAATAAAAAATTAGACGACCTAGCCGGCGACATCATAGGCGGCGAAAAAAGCGTTAAACAAACCGATGATAAGATGAAAGAGCTCATCATGCAAATAGCGCAGCTTGAAAATAGCGCTAAAAGCGCGGGCAATGAGCTTGATGAGCTGGTAAATCAAAATAAAAATTTAACCCAAAGTCAAAAAGATATCCAAAAAAGTATCGTGCGTATCATATCAGACGAGTTTTCGTTTGATCTCATAATGCCTAAAGAATACGCCGAGGGCGAAGATAGCATCATCGCTACAGAGATACTAAGTAAGTTAAATTCGGTACTAAAAGACGACTTTAACGCACTTGCCAAGCAGTATGAAAGTACGCAAAATTTGATAAAAACGCAAAACGATAAGATAGAGGGCATAAAATCAAATTTAAAAAATTTTAAATTCAAGCAAGCCGAACTCGTTTCACTGCAGGATAAGCAGATGAAAACGCTGGCAAATTTAAAGCGAGATAAAGAAATTTATCAAAAGCAACTCTCGCGCCTGCAAGCCCAACAAGACGAGATCAGAAAGACGCTAGAAGAGCTAAAAATCGTCGCAAAAAGAGAGAGCGAAGAGGCTAAAAAAGCTCTAGCCGCGCAAAAAGCGGCCGAAGCCAAAGCTCAAAAAAACAAGAACAATAAAAAAGGCGAGGCCGGCGTGAGCGCGTCTGATGGCGACGTGAAGCAGTTTGGCTCGAGCTATCAAACTAGCCTCGTGAAAAAATATAGCGGCGAAAAAACGATCGCGCCGCTTGAGAGCTTTACCGTTAAGCAAAAATTCGGCAACTACGTAGATCCCATCTATAACATCAAAATTTTTAACGAATCGGTCGTGCTAAGCGCAAATTCGCCGGACGCGAAGGTAAAAAGCGTATTTAACGGTAAAGTGGTCTTTGCTAAAGAAACCGCAATGCTAGATAAAGTCGTAATTATCGAAAATCCAAACGGCATCCACACTATCTACGCGCACCTTAGCCAGATAGCCCCTACCGTAAAAGTGGGCGCTAAAGTGCAAAAAGGCTACGTCATCGGTCGCGTTCAGCGAGATCTCACCTTTGAAGTTACGCAAAAAAACTATCATATAGATCCGCTTGAGATAATCGGCTTAAAATAGCCGTTTTTCGGGCGGATTAGCAAAATTTAAAGCAAATTTAGTTAAAATCGCAAAATTTTAAGGAGATGAAAAATGGAGAAAAAGAAGCGAATTTTAGTTAAATTTTCAGGCGAGGCGTTAGCCGGCGACAGCGGTTTTGGCATAGATAACGCGGTGCTTAAATTTATCGCAAAACAGATAAAAGAGCTAGTAGAAAACGGTATCCAAGTAGGTATCGTTATCGGCGGAGGCAACATCATACGCGGAGTTAGCGCGGCTAGAGACGGCATCATAAAGCGCACTAGCGGCGATCACATGGGTATGCTAGCTACCGTGATAAACTCTATCGCGATGAGAGAAGCGCTAGAGAGCGTAGGCCTAGACGTACGCGTACAAAGCGCGATAAAGATGGAGGCTATCTGCGAAACCTTTATCGTAGGACGCGCAAACAGACACCTTGAAAAAGGCCGCGTCGTGATATTTGCCGCAGGCACGGGAAATCCGTTTTTTACTACCGATACGGCTGCGACTTTGCGCGCTATCGAGATTGATTCGGATATGATAATCAAAGCTACGAAAGTAGACGGCGTTTACGATAAAGATCCGAATAAATTCGACGATGCGACGCTGCTAAAAGAGCTAAACTACGAGCTTGCTATGAGCGACGATATCAAAGTGATGGACGATACGGCCATAGCGCTAGCTAAAGACAACTCGCTACCGATCTTAGTCTGTAATATGTTTAAAGACGGGAATTTGCTTAAAATCATACAAGGCGACGAGAGCGCGTTTTGCTCTATCGTAAGAAATTAAATTTAAGGAGAATAAATGAGATCTGAAGAAGTAGCGGCAAGGGCTTTAAAACTCGTCGGAGACGATAGATATAAGCTTGCTCTAGTCGTAGCCAAAAGAGCCGAGGCGCTAGCCGGCGGAGCAAAAAGCCTGCTTGATATCGACGTTAGCAAGATGAAATTTGCCGATATCGCATTGCGCGAGATAGCCGAGGGCAAAATAGCTTTAGAGGGTATAGTTGAAGCAGCCAAATAGCGGATTTTTACTAGAGCAGCTAATAGACGACGTGCTTGCATGCAAAGACGTATCGCAGGCGCGTGTGCTACTTAGCTCGCTAGTGTGCTTTACTCCGAATTTAGAGCGCGCCGTCGAGTGCTGCGTCATCTCTCATGCCGGACAGTTTAGAAAAAGCGGCGAACCCTACGCGATACACCCAATCTTAGTAGCCTGCATCGTAGCGCATATGGGCGGGGATGAGGATATGATTATCGCCGCCTTGCTGCACGACGTGGTCGAGGATACGGATAGATCGATAGAAAGCGTACGTGAGGACTTTGGCGAAGAGGTCGCAAAGCTAGTCGAAGGACTAACAAAAATCGTAGCTATCAGAGAGGATAAGCTGGCAAGCTCGGAGTCAAACGAGCGCCTGGCGGCGTCAGCTATGACATTTCGTAAGATGCTGCTAATATCGATCGAGGACGTGAGGGTGCTCGTGGTGAAGCTTTGCGATAGACTGCATAATATGCTAACGCTAGAGGCATTGCGCCCCGAAAAGCAAAAGCGAATCGCCGAAGAGACGTTGATGGTTTATGCCCCTATCGCGCATAGATTAGGTATCTCGTCCATAAAAAACGTACTTGACGATCTTAGCTTTAAATACGCTTTACCGGAAGAATACAAAAAAATAGACGACTATCTAAACGAGCATAAGCAGCAGCTCGTACTAAAGCTGAATGCGTTTACCGATAAAATTTTTCAAATTTTGCTTGAAAACGGTTTTAGCGAAACAGACTTTGAGATACAAAAGCGCGTCAAGCACCACTACTCTATCTATCTAAAAATGCAGCGAAAAGGTATCTCTATAGAGGAGGTGCTGGATCTGCTAGCCGCTCGCGTGCTGGTTAAAGAGCCGCAGGATTGCTATTTGGTGCTTGGAAATTTACATATAAATTTTAATCCTCTAATCTCGCGTTTTAAAGACTATATCGCGCTTCCTAAGCAAAACGGTTACCAAACCATACACACGACGATATTTGATAACAAAAGCATCTTTGAGGTGCAAATTCGTACCTTTGATATGCATAAAACCGCAGAGTACGGCGTCGCGGCGCACTGGAAATATAAAAGCGGCGGCTTTTTAAACCCAAAACTAGACTGGCTGAGCGACATCAGCGGTATAGAAAACGGCATAGAAGAGGCAAACGAAAATCCGGAGGAGCTCTACGAATACGCAAAAGATAGCCTCTACGTAGAAGACGTCGCGGTTTATTCGCCAAAGGGAGATATATTTACGCTTCCTCGCGGCGCGACCGCGCTTGATTATGCTTACGAGATACATACGCAAGTAGGACTATATGCAAAAGAGGCCTATGTAAACCGTATGCGAGTGCCGCTACTAACGGAGCTAAGAAACGGCGACATAGTGAGCATCGTAACGGGCGATGAGCCAAAATACCGTTGTTCGTGGCTAAGCAGCGTAAAAACGGGCAAGGCTAGAGCTACGATACGCTCATACTGCAAGCAAAAGATAAGAGATATAAATAACATGGTTGCGCTTGAGATTTTAAGCGGGATTTTCGGCGTTCCTTCCGAAACTATATCGCAGTGGGTGGATAGCGAAAATTTAACCAAGAAAATTTTTAAGGCCGCATTTGACTCGGTTTACTTACAAGACATCGTAAACGCGCTAAAAAAATACGTAAAAAAAGACCGTCCGTTTGCCATCGCGCTAACGGATAAATATAACGTAAAAAAGCAAAAATTTGAAAATATCGTGATCTACTCGAACCACAAAATAAATAGCGTAGAGTTTGATTATTGTTGCAACCCAAAGCGCGGCGACGATATCGTGGGCTTTAGAAACTACCATCACGTTACCGTTCATCACAAGCTTTGCGAACGGTTTATGAAGCTGGCAGAGGAGAAAAACGAGATGATTTTCGTCAAATGGACGAAGATCGCTCCGCATAGATTTAAGATTATTTTGAGCCTTGAAAACAGGCGCGGGTCGCTAGCCGAGTTTTTAACTTTTATGGCAAAAATGCAAATCGACCTAGTAACGATCAGCCTTACTGAAACCAGAGAAGCTACGGCCGATCTTTTCGAGCTAACGATCGAGCTTGGCGAAAATTTAAATGTGAACGAAATAAAAGAGCGGCTAAAAGATCGCTACAAGATCATCGACTTCGTGTCGCTTGACGACGCATACGGACATTAATAAATTTAGGAGAGAAAATGGGCGAAAATTTGAGCAAAATAATGAGCGAGATAAAAAAAGGCGTCGCCGAGATGATAGACGAGGAACGCATAGAAAATTTAGTAAAAAACTACTACGAAAAAGGCGAAAATTTCTACGTTAAAGCAGGCTTTGACCCTACGGCTCCGGATTTGCACCTAGGACACTCCGTGGTGCTTCAAAAGATGGCATTTTTACAAAAGCACGGCGCGATAGTGCAGTTTTTAATAGGCGACTTTACCGGGCAAATCGGCGATCCTAGCGGCAAATCGGCGACTAGAAAAAAGCTTGATGCAAACACCGTTAAGAAAAACGCCAAAACCTACGAGGAGCAGGTGTTTAAAATTTTAGATCCGAGCAAAACGCGCATAATGTTTAACTCAAAATGGTGTAACGAGCTGGGGGCTGCGGGTATCGTGGAGCTAACTAGCACCTTTCCCGTGGCTAGGATGCTTGAGCGCGACGACTTTGAAAAGCGTCTAAACGCGGGCAGTCCGATATCTATCAGCGAGTTTTTGTATCCGCTTTTGCAGGGTTACGATAGCGTCGCGATGAAATGCGATATCGAAATGGGCGGCACGGATCAGAAATTTAACCTTCTGATGGGGCGAACCTTGCAGCGAATTTATAACGTCGGTAAAGAACAAGCCGTCATCATGATGCCGCTTTTAGAGGGGCTTGACGGCGTAAATAAAATGAGCAAGAGCCTAGGAAACTATATCGGCGTAACCGACGCGCCAAACGATATGTTTGCTAAAACGCTAAGTATCAGCGATGAGCTGATGTGGCGTTGGTACGAGCTTTTAAGCGAAAAAAGTACCGAGGAAATCGCAAATTTAAAATCAGACGTAGCTAGCGGCAAAGCTCACCCAAAAGCCGTGAAAGAAGCCCTAGCGCTAGAAATCACGGCTAGATATAACGGCGAAGCGGCGGCAAAAGAGGCAAAGGCCGAATTTGACCGCGTGCACTCGCAAAATCAAATCCCTACCGAAATAGCCGAATTCGAGCTAAAAGCGGGCGTTTGGGTGGTAGAAGCTCTAACGGCGTGCGGGCTAGCTAGCTCAAACTCGCAGGCCCGCCGCGATATCGCCGCAAACGCCGTCAGCATAAATCAAAAAAAGCTAAGCGACGAACAGTTAAAGCTAGAAGCGGGCGAATATATCTTGCAGGTAGGCAAGCGAAAATTTGCGAAATTAAAGGTAACGTGATGTCGGTAAAAATCGGAAAATACGAGATAGCTCACCCCATAATCCAAGGCGGAATGGGGCTTGGCATCAGCTGGGATAGGCTCGCCGGAAACGTCAGCCTAGAAGGCGGTCTAGGCGTTATAAGCTCTGTGGGAACGGGCTACTACGAAGGGCGAAAATACATCACCAAAGAGCTAAACGCCAAGCCATACGGTAGCGGAAATTTTTACTCGCGCGCGGGGCTAAAAGCCGTTATCGATAATGCGCGTAGAATTTGCGGCGACAAGCCTCTTGGGGTAAATATCCTATATGCTAGCAACGACTACGATCGCATCGTAAAAGACGCCTGCGACCACGGCATAAACGTGATCATCACGGGTGCTGGCTTGCCTACGAATTTGCCCGAATTTACGGTCGGTTTCCCAGATGTCGCTTTGGTACCCATCGTATCGTCGGCAAAGGCGCTAAAAATCATCTGCAAACGCTGGCAGGGGCGCTACGGCAGGCTTCCTGACGCGGTGGTGCTTGAAGGGCCTCTTAGCGGCGGTCATCAGGGCTTTACCTACGAGCAATGCCTAGATCCCGCGTATAGCTTAGAAAATTTAATCCCGCAAGTAGCGGCCGAGATCAAAGAGTGGGGGGATATCCCGCTCTTTGCCGCAGGCGGCATCTGGGATAAAAGCGACATCGATAGGGCGATTAGCCTAGGCGCAAACGGCGTACAAATGGGCACTCGCTTTATCGGCACTCACGAGTGCGACGCCTCGGAGGAATTTAAGCAAGTACTTTTAAACTGCAAAAAAGAGGACATCGAGCTAATCAAAAGCCCCGTAGGCTACCCGGCTCGCGGCGTCAGGACGAATTTGCTAAATTTGGTGGATAAACGTCAAGGGCCCAAAATCAGCTGCGTAAGCAACTGCGTAAGCCCGTGCCAGCGCGGCAAGGAAGCTAAAGAAGTCGGCTACTGTATCGCAGACCGTCTTTACGACGCATTTGCGGGACGAAAGGACACGGGACTGTTTTTCACCGGCGCCAACGGATACAGGCTAAACGAGATCATAAGCGTAAAAGAGCTATTTGAAAAACTGATAAATGGCGAAGATAGTTAAAGTATTTTTAATATTTTTATTCTTTCTTACCGGTGCGGTTTATGCTAGCGCTTTATCGAGTCTAGATAAATTCGATAAAAATTTCGCTAGCGCAAGCAATAAAGATAAAATCGCCATGCACCAAGAACTAAGGACGCTTTACGTAAAATCCATAATGGAAAATAACGTAAATTTAAGAGCCGAAAGCCTAAAAAGGCTAATAAAAAGCTCCAAAACGTTAGGGCTTGATAGCAAGTCGTACGAAAAAGAGCTAGCCGGTATACCGCAGCCAAAGAGCGCTAGCCCTAAACAAGAGTCCAAACCCGTAAAAGAAACCAAAGCAAAAGAACCGGAGCAAAAAGAACCGGTTAAGTTAAAACAGCTTTCATCCGCTCCGCTATCTAGCAAAAACGCGCAAAACGTAAAGACGCAGACTCTATATCTGCTAGAGGCGGCAGATACCGGCGGTAAGCTGGAGCTAAAATTTAGCCGTCCTTTAGACGGTGGCGACGTAAAAAAGACCGATCTAAATCAAAAAGGTTCATATAAAAGCATATATGAATTTAAGGGCATTTGGAGCGGGGGTAAACCGCAGAGGATCAAAAATTATCTAGTCGACGAGATTCGCATTAGCCAGTTTGACGCAAATACCGTTAGGGTGGTGTTCATCGATAAATTTAAGCATAATTTAAAGCTACGCGTCCAAAATCAATCCGTTATATTTTCAAAAGCAACCGCTCAAAATTCGGACTCTTTAAGCGTTAAAACGCTGGAAATCAAAAGCAATGAAAATTTAAAAGAGCCTCAAAAAGCGGCTCAAAAAGCTCAAATAGAACCGAAACAAAACGAAAAAATTCAGCCTAAAAATCAGCAAAGCAAAGCTGAGCAAGCCGCTAAATCCGCCCAAAACGACCAAAAAATCGCTCCAAAACCTAAGCCCGAGGAGGAGACGCCCGTTCCTTTGGCAAAAACCGCAAGTACTAAAAAAATCACAAGCGCTAAAGGCAAAGTTATCGTCCTTGACGCAGGGCACGGCGGCGACGATCCCGGCGCCGTAAACGGCCAGCTCAAAGAAAAAAATATCGTGCTAAGTATCGCGCAAAAGGCGGGCAAAGAGCTGCAAGGACGCGGCTACAAGGTTTATTACACGCGCAGCAAGGATAAATTTATCAACCTTCGCGACCGCACGAAGTATGCAAACGACAAGGCTGCGGATCTTTTCATATCTATCCACGCAAACGCCGCGCCAACCAAGGCAAAGACCGCATCTATGCGAGGTATCGAGACCTTTTTCCTCTCGCCGGCTCGCTCCGAGCGTAGCAAAAACGCCGCCGCGCTCGAAAATAAATCAGACGTCGACGAGATGAACTATTTTTCTAAGCAGACATTTTTAAATTTCCTTAATCGCGAGAAAATCATCGCCTCAAATAAGCTAGCTATCGACGTTCAGCGTGAAGTTTTGGCGCAGGCTAAAACCGTGATACCAAAGACCGCCGACGGCGGCGTGCGCGAGGCTCCGTTTTGGGTACTAGTAGGCGCGCTGATGCCAGCGGTCCTAGTTGAGGTCGGCTATATCACGCATCCTAGCGAGGGCGAGCTAATAAACAACTCAAAATACCAAGACGCCCTAGCCAAGGGGCTTGCAGACGGCGTAGACGTCTATTTTTCAAATCAGCGATGAAAAGCGCGCGAGTTGTTTTTAGAGGCGCCGTCCCGTTTAGTCCCGATTTTGACGACATTTACTTTAACGCAGATGATCCCATAGGCCAGAGCGAGTACGTTTTTAACTCCGTTTTTGATGAAATTTGGGACAAAAAAAGCGAATTTAACGTGCTTGAGACGGGATTTGGCGCGGGGTTAAATTTCCTCTGCGCTTTTAAAAGATTTAAAAACTCGGATAAATTTTTAAATTTCGTCAGTATCGAAAAAACACCTATCGCTAGAGACGATCTAGCTAAAATTTACGCGAATTTTAGCGAGCTAGCGGACGTTTCGGGCGAGCTTTTGGGTGCCTACCCGCCTCTTATTCGCGGATTTCATAGATTAAATTTAGCTCCAAACGTCACGCTTACTTTATGCTTTGGCGATGTGGATACGGTTTTGGACGAGCTTAGCTTTAGCGCGGACGCCGTTTTCATGGACGGTTTTGCTCCCGCTAAAAACGAAGCTATGTGGAGCGAGCGGGTTTGCGGTAAAATCGCAAATTTATGCGCTTTGAGTGCTAGCGTTTGTACGTACTCGGCTTCGGGCGCGCTAAAAAGAGCCCTGCAAAATAGCGGTTTTGAGGTAAATTTACTAAAGGGCTACGGCAAAAAGCGCGAGATGCTACGCGCCAAATTTGCGGGCGAGCGGAAAGATAGAAGCGAGATTTGGTTTAGTAGATTTGACCCCGCTGCCACGATCACTCCAAGGACGGCGCTAGTGATCGGCGGTGGCGTGGCGGGCTGCGTTTGCGCGTTTAAGTTGCGCCAGCGCGGCCTAGACGTCACGATCGCCGAAAAGTGCAGCGACATCGCACTAAACGGCTCCGGAAATCACTGCGGGATCTTGATGCCGCTTATCACGAAACCAACCGTAAATTTAGGCCGCATGCATATGAACGCGTTTTTGCAGGCGGCGCGCTTTTACGGCCAAAACCTCGGCGCTGATGAGATAGAGTTTTGCGGCGCGACGGACTACGCGTACGAGCAAAAGACGCTGGAGCGCTTTTACGAGTGGCACGAATTTGACGCGGATAACGGCGTTTTTGAGCTAAAATTCGATAGCGAGCCCTACGCTAGCGCGTTTATCTTTAGCGGCGCAAAAGCTCGCCCCAGAAAGATGTGCAAGGCTGCAATTGCAGGCATAAAAACGCTTTTAAACTGCGAATTTACGGGCTTTGAGACGCTTGAGGGCGGCGCGGTTAGGACACACTTTAAGGACGGACGAAGCATCGACGCCGACGTGCTCGTGCTTGCTGTCGGCAGCGAGAGTATGGAGCTCTTTGCGGACTACGACATCAGGCTTAGCTCCGTGCGCGGCCAGGTCACGCATATCAAGCCCGCCGTTTGGACGTCTGCGCCTTTTAGCGCCAAAGGCTACGTTTGTCCGCCTGCAGATGGCGTGCAGGTGATCGGCGCGACTTATGATAGAAATCTTTTTTTAGACAAGTCGCGCTCTAGCGACGATGAGAAAAATTTAGCCGACGTCGCCGAGTTTTTGGACGGTAAATTTGCCAAAAGCGAACGGGTAAATTTAAGTGGCGCGCAGAATTTAAATTTGACTACCGACCAGGACGGCGACGCTGAAAATTTAAATCGTTTAAAAGCGAGTAGGAACGATATGAATTTGAGTAAAAATACGGATTTGCGCGCCAAAACAGCGGGCAATCCCACACAGGCGCGAGATGCGTCAAATTTGACCGTGCCTGAAAACAGCTCAAACATCGCGGCTAAAATACCGCAAAACATCCGAATAATCGGCTCAAAAGTAGGCTACCGCAGCTATAGCGGCGACCGATTTGCGCTCATCGGGCGACTTTATGATGAGCATTTTTATAAAGATACCTACAAATCGCTGCTTTGGACGAAAGGCAAGTCCAATCCGCATCCAAAATACGTGCCAAACGTATACGCAAGCACCGCTCACGGCTCGCGCGGGCTTTGTACGGCCGTGCTTGGCGCAGAGCTTATCTGCGATCTTATTTTTGACCGTCCGCTTTGCATCGAAAAATCGCTTTTTGACGAGCTGCATTTGGCGAGATTTCTCGTTAGGAAGCTTAAAAAAGGGCTAAAATAAGCTGTTTTGGCGCGTCAAGATTTTAATTTAGATTATTGCCTCGGTCGCTTATAAATTTGACGTTGCGGCAACTTAAATTTAGCAAACAGCCTTGCTTTGTAAAACGGCGCATCAAATTTGGCGCAATCAAAAAGCTCGCCCAAGAGCGCGAGCGAAACGGCCTTTTTGCGGACTGTGCTAAATTTAGCGGCTAAAGCTTAAAGTTTAGGCGCCAAGGCTAAAGATATATCTGCAAAACGGCAAAATACGCCCGTAAACTCGGCTTTAGCCCCCATGCCTTGCTGGTATAAATCAAAAACCGACAAAGCCTGACTGCGTGATTTAACGAGAGATTTTTTTAAAGCAGCTTAAATCGCGTTAGCTTTTGTCAAGACCTGACGGATTAAATTTAAGGCAAAAACTAGAGAAGCGGGTAAAATCATCTTTTGAGTCGGCGAATTTTGTTTTGTTTCGTAAATTTTATAGAGGCAAAATCCAAAAATGCCGTTATTTGGGATTTTAAAACAAGATGGGTCAAGCTAGTCGCTACAATATTTTAAGAGATTTTACGTTAAGCAAAAAGGCGACGTAGCTTGCGGGCGGCAGGATAAATTTAAGATTTTGCGCCGCCTTTGGTTTATGCGGCGAGCCTGCGTTAAATTTGCTCTAGGCAGGGCGCTCGGTAAATTTGGTATAAATTTAACCAAGCGCCTAAATTTAAGTTTAAAATAAGATAAAGGCGGATTAGCACAGCCACATGCCGACTAATCCGCCTAACTCGCCTAAACGCTTGGCGTAGGATAGGTGCCGGGGATTAAAATATCGCTTGTTACGTCCTTGATATCCCTATGTCCGGCAAAAGCCATCGTCGTATCCATCTCGTCGTATAAAATTTGTAGCGCTCGCGTAACGCCTTCCTCGCCGTATGCGCCAAGCCCGTAAACAGGCGCGCGTCCGAGCATTACGCCTTTTGCGCCCATAGCCCACGCTTTTAGCATATCTTGACCGGTGTAAAATCCGCTATCTATCCACACCTCGGTTTTATCGCCGACGGCTGCGACGATATCAGGTAGCGCCTTGATCGAGGAGAGGGTGCCGTCCATCTGACGTCCGCCGTGGTTTGATACTATGATGGCGTCTGCGCCGTGCTTGACGGCTAGCTGCGCGTCTTCGGGCAACATAATGCCTTTTAAAATTATCTTACCGCCCCAGAGATTTTTGATCTCCTCGATGTCGCTCCACTGCAAGCTCGGATCAAACTGCTCTTTAGTCCATGAGCTTAGAGAGCTTAGATCGCTTACGTTTTTTGCGTGGCCGGCGATATTTCTAAACGTCCAGCGTCTGTTTTTTAGATACCTTAGTCCCCACGGGATTTTCGTGCTTAGATTTATGAGATTTGGTATCGTAAATTTAGGTGGTGTAGATAGACCGTTTTTGATATCGCGGTGGCGATTTCCCAGCACTTGCAGATCGACCGTGACGACGAGAGCGGAGCATTTTGCGGCTTTTGCCCTGCGGATTAGGTCTTTCATAAACTCTCTATCGCGCATAACGTAAAGCTGAAACCAAAACGGTTCGATTCCGGCCTCGACTAGGTCTTCGATCGAGCAGATCGACATAGTAGAGAGCGTAAAAGGTATGCCGAATTTTTGAGCGGCGCGCGCCATATGTATCTCGCCGTCCGCCCACATCATACCCATAAAACCCACCGGCGCGGTCATAGCCGGAAATTTTACCTTTTTGCCTAGCAGCTGGGTCTCTAGGCTGCGATTTGCCATATCTACTAGGATTTTTTGTTTAAATTTTATCGGCTCGAAGTCCGTGCGGTTTTCGCGGTACGTGGTCTGCGTCCAAGATCCCGTGTCTACGTACTCATAAAACATTTTAGGCACGTTGCGGTAGCATACTTGCCTTAGGTCTTCGATGTTGGTCATCAAAGTTAAGTCTTTCATTTTTTATCCTTTGTGAGAAATTTAAATCGGAGTAATTATCTCTCATCGCCTCTTTTTAAGCGATAAAAGTTATCGTCTAATGTTTTAAATAAAGAAAATTTGAGCTTTAAACAGCGCTTTTCGGTTAAAAATTTATCGTTGTTTCGCTTGGTTACTCTTTACGGCGTCATGGATACGCCGTGGAACGTAGGCATTTTTTGCTTTTATAATGTGTAAAATAGAAACAAATTTCAGATTTAAATTTGACTTTAATGAAATAATACTTAAATAATCAAACTAGATTTACATTATAATAAAGCAAATCAAATTTAAGATTTTAGAACTAAATTTAAGCCCGCTAAGACGCATTTTAAAGGTAAATCAGCAAAAAAGAGAAATTTTTCTCATAAAAATCGTAAAAAACAAATTTTGCGGGGTTTAAAGCGTAGTGACGAGCTTTGATTTTATGCTGAGCCGTAGCTCGCGCAGGCCGTAGGCTGTTACGGTTTTTGAGGCTTATCTTCCAAAATAAATCATCGGCATAAATAAGGCGGATAATCGGCGGTAGCAAATGGGTTTTGTACGGATGGGGATTAAATTTATGCAAGAAAAATTTAGATTTGCGAATAAGATTTAATCAAGGCCTTTGCTGCTTTATTATTTTAGCAAAGGCCTTAAGGAGTTAAAGTCTATTTTTTACCGAAAAAGTTGTCTGCGATCCTAAAAATATCGTCCACAATCGAGCCGTCTTTGTTCTGATCCAAAAACTGCGTGAGCATCGACATCATGGAGCCGCTGTCTGCGGAGTCTTGCAAATTTGATGCTTTTAGCTGATTGTTTAGCATGCCCGCGATCATAGGCGCGATCATCGGTAGCAAGGTTTTGATAGAGTCCGCGCTGATGCCTAGCTGCGAGCCTACGTCGCTAGCTAGAGCCCTGCTGTTTTCTTTTGAGCCAGTTAGTACGCCAAGCAGCTCGTTGCCTTCGGCGACGCTGATGTTTTGCGGGCCGTCAGTCATCTCGCCAAGGTTTGAGCGGCGGATCATCTCGAGGAAATTTGACGAATCGGCGTCTGATTTAAAATTTTCGTTGGCTCTTTGCATGAAAATCGGCGCAATCTTAGAAACTACGGCCTCTACGTCGTTTGCCGCCAGTCCGCTTTTTTGCGACATCGCGTCTATCATACCGCCAGAGTTGCTCAAAAGTAGCTTTAGTATATCCATTTTTATCCTTTTTGATTAAAATTTGCCGCCGCTTGTTTGGGTTTAACGAGACGGCGGCCGACAAGCCTAAGTGGCTTATTTATAATTTTTGATTGCCGCGTCCAGGATCTCTTTCGCGGCGTTTGCATCTTTAAATTCTTTAACCTTGACCCATTTGTTAGGCTCTAAAATTTTATAAGTTTCAAAGAAGTTTTTGATCTTATTTAAAGTAGCCTCAGGCAGGTCTTTGTAGCTCTTGATCCCGTCAAATCTCGGGTCGATCTTGGTAACCGGTACGGCTAGTAGCTTCTCGTCCATACCTGCTTCGTCCTCCATCACGAGTACGCCGATTAGGCGGCACGGGATCACGCTACCTGCTTGTAGCGGATATTCGTTTAGCACCAAGATATCGGCAGGATCGCCGTCTGCTGCGAGCGTGTTTGGCACGAAGCCGTAGTTTGCCGGGTAGAACATCGCCGAGTAGAGTACGCGATCAACCACGACCGCGCCGCTATCTTTGTCGATTTCGTATTTGATGTTCGAGCCGTACGGTATCTCGATCACGGCGTTGATTTTGTCCGGGTTTGAACCTGCTTTGATTTTTGAAACGTTCATTTTAATCCTTTGTAAAGCTCCTATCTCGCCAAAAGATTTTGAGATAATTGCCTTGAAATTTAAGTAAGCGATTATATAAAATCTCGGCTAAATTTGGAGTAAAACGAGAATTTTTGCTAGCTAAATTTTGACGAGTCTTACTGCGGCAAATTTGAAGTTAGAACGCAAAATTCGCTTATCGGCAAGGTAGGTTGGAAAGCTTAAAATTAGAGGAAATTTAAGGCGGCAAACCGCCCTAAAATTATTTGATTATTTCGATACTTTTTACGTCGATAGAGGTTTTCATAAAGTCCTTATCAACCTCACCGTAGATGCGCACGGGCGTATTTTCATCGACGGTTACGCCTCTCCAGTCCTTGTGATCGATCTCGACTTCGATGGTGTCGCCGTTTTTATCGACGAACTGGTAGTGCTCAGGGCGAAACTCGGAGACGATCTTGCCCTCAAGCACGACGCGAGCGTCATCGGGTAGCGCTAGGGCTTGTTTTACGGTGCTTGCGCTCATGGCGCCTTTGCCGACGAAGCCGCCTTGATTTGTCGCGCCTTGCGCATTTGAGCTAGCGCCCGTAAATCCGCCCGCAGCAAACATAGCGCTTGCAAGAGCCGCTGATAAAACTATCTTTTTAAACATTACGTATCCTTTAAATTTGATGTGATTTTCATGAAATCATAGAGCGGATTTTAATGATATTTCGTGAATTTTTTGTTAATTTGGATTTATGGAAAGCTTAAATTTAGAGCCTAGCTTGAGGCTCTAAATAACGTTTATAGGCTATTTACGAGAGCTTTGACGTCGGATACGATAGGCTCGATCGTGCGCTCGCCGTTTATGACGTGGAGCAGGCCTTTTTCTTTGTAAAATTTACGTATCACCTCGATCGGCTCTAAATAAACCTTCATGCGGTTGTTGAAAACCTCGTTGTTGTCGTCGGCTCCGCGTGCTCGTCCGAGTACTCTCTCGCGTGCAACGGCTTCGCTAACGTCCACTTCGATCACGCCTTTTAACGCGATCTCGTTTTGCGCGGCTAGCACTTTGTCTAGCTCGGTCATCTGCTCGACGCTGCGCGGGTAGCCGTCGATGATGACGTTTGATTTGTCCGTGCTTTTGATCGCTGAGACGATCGCGTTTACGACGACGTCAAGCGGGACTAGATTGCCCTTTGAGATAAAGCCGTCGATTAGTTTGCCAAGCTCTGAGCCGCTAGCAACCTCTGTGCGGAGTAGATCTCCGGTCGAGAAGTGCGCAAATTTGGCGTCCTCTTGTGCAATTAGCGATGCGTCGGTGGTTTTGCCCGAACCCGGAGCGCCGATGATTAAAAATAGTTTTTTCATAAAATTTCCTTTAAAACGGCTTGCCTTTTTCTACTTATACTTCGTTGAATTTTAATTTTTAAGCTCGATGAACTATATGTTCTATCTACGCTTAAAAATTAAAATCCGCCTCGTCTAAGCGAAAAATACTTCACCTTCATTTTTGTTATAAAAAGTTAAAGCAGAAATATCTTACGACGATTTTAATGCTTTGCTTTTTCTTTCAATAAAAAATAAAATCAACTAAATTTGAAGCGGAAGTATCGCCAAGCTAGACAAGGCGGTTTTAAAATTTAAGCGTGCGCTAGGCGTATAGCCTGCGGAGCGACAAATTTTAAAACCAACGACGTATAGCGCGGCGAGACGACGCTTTCAAGCTTATTTTTCTTTTTCTCGTAGCCTTAACCCTAATTCTCTCAACTGCTCACCGCTAGCTTCGCTCGGCGCTTTAGTTAGCGGGCACTGAGCGCGCTGGGTTTTAGGGAAGGCGATGACGTCGCGGATCGAGCTAGTTTTATTTACTAGCATATTTAGCCTGTCAAAGCCGATCGCGATACCGCCGTGCGGAGGCGCACCGAAGCTTAAAGCGTCGAGCAAGAAGCCGAATTTCTCGCGTTGCTCGGCCTCCTCGATGCCAAGTAGCTTAAATACCTTTTGCTGAACGTCGTTTTTGTGTATCCTCACGCTACCGCCGCCAAGCTCATAGCCGTTAAGCACGACGTCGTGAGCGACCGATAGGATGTCCTCGAGATCCGGCTCGTCGATGTTTTTAGGCATGGTAAACGGATGGTGCATCGCTGAGTAGCTGCCGTCGTCGTTTTGTTCAAACATCGGGAAGTCAAGCACCCATAAAAACTCCATTTTGTTTTGGTCGATGATGCCCATTTGCTCGGCGAGAAAAATCCTAAATCGACCCATGTAGTCAAGTACGACTTTTTTCTTGCCGGCGCCGAAAAATACGACGTCGCCGACTTTTAGCTCGCAGCGCTCTATGATCTCGTCAAGGTCGCTTTGCTCGAAAAATTTGCAAAGCGGTCCTTTTAGTCCATCCTCTTTCATCTGGAAGTAGCCAAGGCCTTGTGCCCCGAATTTGCGAACGAATTCCTCAAAGCGGTTCATCTCGCGCTTACTAAAGATATTATCGCCGTTTGGCACTTTTAGCGCTTTGACGCGGTTTTTCTTAGGCTCACTTGCGATCTTGCTAAAGATTTCGTTGCTAGAGCGCGCGAAAATGTCGATTACGTCGATCATTTTTAGATCATAGCGCAGATCGGGCTTATCGCTGCCGTAGCTCTCAGTCGCTTCTTTATAGCTCATTCGGCGGAAAGGTATTTGGATATCGTATCCGCAGGCGGCAAAGACGTCTTTTAGCATGGTTTCGGCCATATTTAGGATGTCTTCTTGCTCGATGAAGCTCATCTCGATATCTATCTGCGTAAATTCGGGCTGTCTATCCGCGCGCAAGTCCTCGTCGCGGAAGCATTTTGCGATCTGGAAATATTTATCAAAGCCTGAGCACATCAAAAGCTGTTTAAAAAGCTGCGGGCTTTGCGGCAGGGCGTAAAACTGGCCCGGATATACGCGGCTAGGCACTAGATAGTCTCTGGCGCCCTCCGGCGTCGCGCGGGTTAAAATCGGCGTTTCAAACTCGATAAAGCCCATTTTATCTAGGCTGTTTCTAGCTGCGATCGCCGCTTTTGAGCGCATTTTAAAGATATTTTGAAGTTTCTCGTTTCTAAGGTCTAAAAATCTATATTTTAGTCTGATGTCCTCGTTTACGCTCTCGTCGCCGATGACGAAAGGCAGCGGCTCGCTCGGGTTTTCTACTATCACTTCGTTTGCGACTACTTCGATCTCGCCCGTTTTTAGGCGCGGATTTACTAGGCCTTCGCCGCGAGCGCGGACCTTGCCTTTTATCTTTAGAACGTACTCGTCGCGAACGTGCGACGCGGCCTCATGAGAGCTCTTGCTATCTGCCGGATCGCAGACGATCTGGATCAGTCCCGTGCGATCGCGCAGGTCCAAAAATATAACGCCGCCGTGGTCGCGGTAGGTATTTACCCAGCCGCAAAGCGTAACTTCTTTGCCTATGTCGGCACTGCTTAAATCAGTGCAGTAATGGCTACGCATTTTCACTCCTTTTGCTGTTTTTAACGCGCCCATTATACTAGAAATTTGCTTGCTCCCAGCTTTTTTAAAACAAAATGTGATAAAATCCGCTCTATGAAAAAAGAGAATTTATTACTTCCGGCTAAGGTAAAAAAAGTCGGTCTGGTCGCGAAAATCAATGGAAATTTGGTAAAAAACGCGCGAATCCTGCGTGAGATTTTAGCTAGGTACGGCGTTCAAATTTTGTTTGAAAACGTGCTCGCTAAACATCTAAATTTAAAAGAGGGCTCAAATTTGCAAGGATTTGAGGTGCGCGAGCTGGCTACGGAGTGCGATTTTTTGATTTCGCTCGGAGGCGACGGCACGATCATCTCGCTTTGTAGAAACGCAGCCGAGATTTCGCCCTTCGTGCTTGGCATACACGCGGGCAGGCTAGGATTTTTAACAGATATCACGATGAATGAATGCGAGAAGTTTTTCGCCGAGTTTTTCGAGGGCAAATTTGAGGTCGAGACCCCTTTTATGCTTGACGTTTTTTTGCACAAAAAAAGCGGGGAAATTTTACATAAAATCGCATTTAACGACGCGGTAATCGTTGGCGAAAAGGTTGGCTCCATGACGCACGTGGAGGCTTTTTGGAACGAAAAATACTTTAACGCGTATTTTGGCGACGGCGTCATCGTCTCTACGCCCGTGGGCTCTACCGGATACAACATGAGCGCGGGAGGGGCGATAACCTATCCTTTGAGCGAGGTGTTTTTGGTTACGCCCGTTTGCTCGCACTCGCTCACGCAGCGTCCGGTCGTGCTTCCGCGCGGATTTGAGATCAAATTTAAAACCGCAAGCGCGGCGGTGCTGGTTATCGACGGACAGGATAGGTATAAGATGAGCGAGCTTGAAGGCGTGAGCATGACGCTAAGCGCGAATACGGCGCGGCTAATCCGCCACGTCGGGAGAGATTATTTTCAAATTTTAAAAGAAAAGCTGCATTGGGGTTATAATGATTGAGCGGATTTTGATAAAGCAAAATTTGAGTTTTGAAAACGTTGAGTTAAATTTCGGACGCGGACTTAGCGTATTTACGGGCGTGAGCGGCGCTGGCAAATCGGTCCTGATGGGCTCGATAATGGCGGTTTTGGGGCTAAAAGATAGCGAAGCAAAGCTGATCGAGGCCGACGTCTCGCATAAATTTAACCTCGAGGAATTTGGTCTTGAGAGCGAGGAGATAAATACCTTTAAACTCTTTCGCGACAAAACGACGCGCTACTTTATAAACTCGCAAGCCGTTTCTAAAAAAAATCTAGCCAGCATCGCCAAAGAGCATGTAAAATACCTATCCGCAAAGGAAATAAACGAATTTGAAAACGATAGATTTTTAAATTTGCTAGATAGCTTGCATACGAAAAAAGACGCTAAATTTAACGAAATTTTGAGCGAATTTAGGCTCAAATTTGAGGAATTTAGCCAAATTTCACGCGAGCTGAAAAAAATAATCGACGAAGAAAAAAGAGTGGAGGAGCTAAAGGAATTTGCCTCCTTTGAAATCAACAAAATAGAAAGCGTGAGCCCGAAGATCGGCGAATTTGACGAGCTAATGGAGCTAAAAAAGCGCCTAAGCAAAAAGGATAAAATTTTAGAAGCGTGGAATAGGGCGGAGCAAATTTTTAATTTCGAGCAATCCGTAGTAGACGCGCTAAACATCAGCGACGTCGATAGCAGCTTTTTTGAGGAGGCGATGAACGAGCTACGAGTAGCGCGCGAAAATTTAAACATGGACGAGCTAGAAGACGTGGATATCGAGGGCGTGCTAGACCGCATCGAGGCGATAAACTCGCTCGTGCGTCGCTATGGCGGCGAGGAGGAGGCTTTGCAGACGCTAAGAACGCGCAAGGCGGAGCTTGCAAGATACGAAAATATAAGCTTTGAAAAGAGCGAGCTGGAGCGTAAATTTAAGCAAAACGAAACTGCGGTAAACGCGCTGGCGGACAAAATCAGCCAAGCTCGCGCGGCAAATTTAAAAGAGCTTGAGTCGCTCATAAATTCGTTTCTAAAAGAGCTTTATATGAGTGAGATTTCATTAAAGATAAATAGCAAAACCCTGGACGCCGCCGGCAGGGACGAGGTAAATTTGAGTCTAAACGAGACGGCGCTAAAAAATCTAAGCTCGGGCGAGCTAAACCGCTTAAGGCTAGCTTTTATCGCGAGCGAAAGCAAGATCACCGGAGGTGGCGAGGGCGTCATAATCCTAGATGAAATAGACGCGAATCTAAGCGGAAAAGAGGCGATGAGTATCGCAAACGTGCTGCTAAATTTGGCCAAATTTTATCAAATTTTCGCTATCTCGCATCAGCCGCAGCTAAGCTCTAAGGCCGATTCGCATTTTCTAGTCGAAAAGCGCGGCGAAATCTCGAACGTAAGGGAGCTAAAAAACGAGGAGCGCGTGAGCGAACTAGCCAGAATGATAAGCGGCGAACGCATTACCGATGAAGCGTTAAATTTCGCCCGTCAGCTTTTGGTTGTTTAAGTTTGGCTTAAAATTTAGGTTGAAAAAAGAAAAGTAATGGTATATTCTCGAAAATTTTTAAATGGGTGTTTATGGAAAAAAGCAAAATTTTAATAGTCGAAGACAACAAAGCCTTGGCAAAACTAATCGCTAAAAAGATGGAAGATAATACTGAAATGCAAGTGGACGTCGCTCACAGCTTAGCCGAAGCGCAGGCGTTTCTTACGAAGGCTAAGGATTATTTTATAACTTTGCTCGATTTAAATTTGCCCGATGCTCCAAACGGCGAAGTGGTCGATTTCGTAGCGTCTAAGGGCTTACCGATTATAGTTTTAACGGGCAGTATGGACGATAAGACTAGAGAGACTTTTATGGACAAGGACATCGTGGACTACGTCTATAAGGGAAATATGAGCGACGTAAATTATATATTTCATATGATAGATAGACTAAAAAACAACAAGCAGTATAAAGTCATGGTAGTAGAAGACGTAATGCAGACTAGAAACGACGTAAAAAAAATATTGCAGAATTTGCAGTTTCAAGTATTTACGGCGGCTCACGGCGAAGAAGCGATGAATTATTTTGCCGATAATCCCGATATAAAACTCGTGGTTTCTGATTACGATATGCCGGTAAAAGACGGTTCGGAGGTTTTAAAAGAGCTAAGGGAACAAAAAGATAAAAACGAACTAGGCGTTATAATGATGACTAGCGCGAACGAAAACGTTAGCGGCGCGGTATTTTTGAAAAACGGAGCTAATGATTTTATCGCTAAGCCGTTTTTAAAAGAAGAGCTTATTTGCCGCGTAAATAATACTATAGAAAATATGGAAAATATCAATAAAATCGCAAATTTCGCCAATAAAGATTTTCTAACTGGATTATTTAATAGAAGGTATTTTTACGACGATATGCAAGGGTACTTGGCTAGTTTGGAAGAAAATCCTATGCCTTACGCCGTAGCCGTGATCGATGTAGACGGGCTTAAAAATATCAACGATAAATACGGACAAGATAGCGGCGATAAAATTTTAAAACTACTGGCTAAAAAATTAATCGACGACACCAAAAGCAGCGATATAGCGGCTAGATTCGGTGGCGGAGAATTTTGCGTTTTATTAAAAAACGTATCGCAAGAAGACGCGGTTAAATTTTTCGTCGGATTAAGAGCTGCAATAGCATCCAATCCGGTAAATATAAAAAACGAATCGGTTAAAATTTCGGTTTCCATAGGCGTTACTTTCGGTAAAAGCGATTATAACGTCGACGAGATTTTGGAGCTTGCCGATGAGGCTCTTTACAGAGCTAAACAAAACGGTCGAAATAGGGTGGAAATAGCCTGATGATAATAGACACGCATTGTCATCTGGATGATAAAAGCTTTGACGGCGACCTTGCGCAAGTTATCAAAGACGCCCGTAAAAACGGTATCGACGGAGTACTGATACCTGGGGCTGATATTAATGATTTACCAAAAGCGGCTAAAATAACCCGCGAATTTGAAAATATATTTTTTGCCGTCGGAGTTCATCCGTATGAGAAGGCGGGATTTGACGAAGAGGCGCTGCGTAAATTTGCGCGAGACGAAAAGTGTATAGCCGTGGGCGAGTGTGGGCTTGATTATTTCCGCTTGCCCAAGGATGAGAACGAAAAAGAAGCGGAAAAAGCCGAACAAAAGCGCGTATTTAGAGCACAGCTTGATATGGCCGTAGAGTTAAATTTGCCCGTTATCTTGCATATAAGAGACGCAAACGAAGATAGTTTTAATATCTTAAAAGAGTATGCAAGCAGTCTAGTTGCTGCGGTTTTACACTGCTATAACGCTTCGCCGTTGCTTTTAGAGCTTGCTAAAATGGGCAAATTTTATTTTGGCATCGGCGGAGTTTTGACGTTTAAAAACGCAAAGAATTTGATTCAAATTTTGCCCCAAATTCCGCTAGATAGGCTGCTACTTGAAACCGATGCGCCGTATCTGACGCCCGAGCCCTTTAGAGGCAAAAGAAACGAGCCTGCTTTTACGCGGTTGGTTGCGGCAAAGATGGCTGAGATTTTAAATTTAAAAGAAGAAGAGGTAATGCAAATAACTACGAAAAACGCGAAGAAAATTTTTACGAAATTTAACACGTAATCAAGGAGAAAAATGAAAATCTTTAGAGTAATAATGCTGTGTCTAGCCTGTGCGGGATGGCTTTTTGCGTCCGCAACCGGTAGCGACTCAGAGCAAACCCAAAAGATGATCTTAAAAGAATTCGACATAGACGCTAAATTTATGAAGAGTTCTCATTATAACGATATAAAAAAATCTATCAAAGATAGCAAAAGAAAAGAGTTTGCCGATACTATAAGAAACGGTCATAAGCATATCCCGATGCTTCAAAAGATCATAGAAGATTCCGGTATCCCGGAGTCGTTTTTATATCTTGCTATGACGGAGTCCGGTTTTTCAAACCATATAGTATCTAGCAAGAAAGCCATCGGAATTTGGCAATTTATGGAGTCTACGGCTAGGCTTTACGGCCTTAGAGTCGATAAATATGCCGACGAGCGAAAAGACCCTATGGCGGCTACCGCTGCGGCCACTAAATACTTACAAAGCTTAAAAAACGACTTTGGCAAGTGGTATCTTGCGATGATGGCCTATAACTGCGGCGACGCAAGGCTAAGAGAGGGAATAAAAAAGGCCGGTACCGACGATCTAGCCGTTTTACTCGACGATAAAAAAAGCTATATTCCCAAAGAGACGAAAAGATTTGTAAAGAAAATTTTAACTATCGCGCATATAGCCAAGGAACAAGAAAGCCTGGTGGCTAAAACCAAGACCCAAGATGCCGTCAAAAATGCCGAACTATCTAAGGTAAGCGTCCCGGGCGGTACTACGCTAATGGAGGTCGGCGACAGCATAGGGCTTAGTCTAAAAAAGATGAAAGAAAACAATATGCATTTAAAATTCGTCTACACTCCTCCGACGCAAAAGCCGTATTATCTATATATACCGTCTAATAAAAAGAAAATGTTTAACGATAATTTCGAGGCTGCAAAAAATAGAAAATTTGAAATTTATACCGTCAAAGAAAACGATACGTTGCTAACCATAGCCGAAAAAACGGGCGTAAATCATAAAATTATAAAAGAGTACAACGGCCTTGCTTCAAATGAAATTAAGCCTGATCAAAAACTAGTCATACCTAGCGAACAAAATGTAAATTATTTGGCGGAATACATGGTAAAAAGCGGAGAGACGCTAGGTGAAGTGTCGCAAAAATTCGATGTCGCGCTTGAAGATCTAAAAGAGGCTAATACGCTAATGAGCTCAAACGGTTCTATAGGAGCTAAACTTGCCGCAACCGAGTAGAGTTAAATTTATATTTTTTAGCCTATTTTTAGTTTTTTTTATGAGCGGTTGTTCGTTTTTGACCTCGCCTATGGGCGGCATAACGGGCGGCGGTTCTAAAAAGGGCGGAAGCGGTAAAATAAACTCATCTAAAGGCATGCACGAAGCCACTATGCGTCCGTATACCATAAACGGTAAAACGTACTATCCTACGGTCGTAAAAGTCGGCGACAGAGCTAGCGGAGTAGCTAGCTGGTACGGACCTGATTTCCACGGTAAAAGGACGTCAAACGGGGAAATATACGATATGCACGCTATGACGGCGGCGCATAAGACGCTACCGATGAATACGATGGTGCGCGTGACGAATATAAAAAACGGCAAAAGTATCGTCGTGCGTATCAACGACAGAGGTCCTTTCGTGGCCGGGCGCGTAATCGACCTTTCAAAAACCGGCGCGGTAAAGCTTGACGTATTTAACGCCGGCACGGCTCCGGTTTTGCTTGAAGTCGTAGGCTTTAACGGTAATGTTAGTGACAAAACTACCGCTCAGGCGCCTCAGGCCAAAAATAAACCTAGCACGCAAAGTTCGGGCATAGCTAAAACCCAGCAGCAAAGTTTTGTCGGCGGAGTCTTTATGGTGCAAATCGGCGCGTTTAAAAATTTAAGCGGCGCAAATGCGCAAAGACAGCAATACGCAGGCAAATACGGCAATGGAGCGTACGATACGGTTATAAAGTCTTACGAGCTTGACGGAGGCAAGGTATATAGAGTGTTTATAGCCGGCTTTAGAAGCGAGGATGAGGCTAAAGACTTTATAAATGCCGGTCATATCGTGGGCGCGTTTTTCGTGAGAGAATAAAATGCAAAGAAAAACTAAAGAAACCGATATTAGATTAGAGCTTGAGATTTACGGTAGCGGTGAAGCCCAGATATGTACCGGTATAGGATTTTTCGATCATATGCTTGAGGCTTTTTGCAAACATGCGCTTTTTGATATGAAGCTTGTCTGCAAGGGCGATTTGCATGTAGATTTTCATCACAGCGTGGAGGACGTAGGTATCGTTATCGGACAAGCTTTAAGAGAGAAAATTTATCCGCTTAGCGGAGTTGAAAGATTTGGCGAGGCGACGGTAGTTATGGACGAGGCTGCGGTAAACTGCGCGCTTGATCTTTCAAATCGCCCGTTTTTAGTCTATGAGAGTATAAACGAAGGCAAAGTAGGCGAATTTGACGTAGAGCTGGCGAACGAATTTTTCCAAGCCCTAGCGTTTAATGCTGCAATTACGCTACATATCGCTAAAATTCGCGGACGAAACTCTCATCATATCTTGGAGGCTAGCTTTAAGGCCTGCGCCGTCGCGCTAAGAAGGGCTTTGGCTAAAAACTCCAGAGTCGGCGTGCCTAGCACGAAAGGCGTGCTATGATAGAGATTATATTTTTAGACGTAGACGGTTGCCTAACCGACGGCAAGATCGTTTATAGTCCTAACGGCGACGAGCTTAAATTTTTTGACGTCAAGGACGGATACGCCATCGAGAGCTGGCTAAAGCTTGGCAAAAAAGTCGCAATCATAACCGGCAGAAGCTCGCCTATCGTCGAAAAAAGGGCGCAGGATCTAAAGATAACGCACGTCTATCAAGGCGTTAGCGATAAATTTGAAACCGCAAAACAGATACTTAAATTTGAGGGACTCGAGTTTGAAAACGCTGCGGCTATAGGCGATGATTATAACGACTACAAGCTGCTAAAAAGCGTCGGATGGAGCTTTAAACCAAAAAATGCGATAAAAGAGCTTGAAGCAAAAACGAAGCTTAATTACAAAGGCGGTAACGGTGCGGTGCGCGAGATGATAGAGATGCTTATAGACAGCGAAGGCTTAAGGCAAGAGTGGGCTAAACGTTGGTTATAAGGATATTTTATATCGTTGTTAGCGTTTTTAGCGTGGCGATGGTTTATTTGGCGATTGAGGAGCCTTATTATAGCGAGCTTTTAAAGGGCGGCGAAGTTAGCGCGGATATGCAGATGAACGCGGTTACCGACTATGAGATAAACGCCACGACTGTAAATGCTAGATACGAAGCCGATACGTGGAATAGATACGCCGAATTTGACGAATTTATAAATTTTAGGGCAGAAATCTTTAAGGACAATAAGGAGCATAACGTTAGCGCAGATAAGGCATTTTATAACGGAGGTCGCATTAAATTTAAAGGTAACGCTAAATATGCTAATAGCGAAAAATTGACGTTTTTCTCGGACGAGGTCGTTTATAGTACGGCGACGAAAGTAGCCGCGACCGAGACGCCTTTTACGATGACGCGCGACGAGGATAAGGTAGTCGGCAAGGCTTTGGTTTACGATTTTGAGCTAAAAAAGGCTTATATCAAAAAAGCGTTTGCCCTGATAGAACAAGATAGAAAGAAACGGGACGAAAAATGACGAAGATAGATTTGATTAAAAAGACGGTTTTGGTTTTGACGCTTGGCGTTTTGCCTCTTTTAGCAGAGCAAGTAGAGATCACCGCAGATGAGTTTTACGCCGACGAAGGCAAGCAAATAAGCGAATTTAAAGGTAACGTAAATATTAAAAAAGGTAAAGATACGCTAACTGCTAATCTCGTCGTTATACATTTTGATAAAAATCGCAATCCGCTAAAATACGTCGCTTCCGGTAACGCTAAATTTAGGGTATTTATCAAAAATAAAACATACGACGGTAGCGGTAGCGAGCTTATTTACGAGCCAACGCCGAATTTATATACGATAAACGGCAACGGCTTTTTGCACGAGATAGAAACCGATAAAAAAGTCTACGGCGAAAAGATCACGGTCAATCAAAATAGCGGTATGTATAACGTAAACAGCGGCAAAAAAGAGCCGGTTAAATTTATATTCCAGGTTGAGGATAAAAAGTGATCCGCGTTTTAAACGCAAAATTTCTTATCTCTGCACCCGACATCTCGCTAGCCCCGCCTGCAAACTCTAGCGAAGTGGCTTTTCTTGGGCGTTCAAACGTCGGTAAAAGCAGCCTCATAAACGCCCTGGTTAATCAAAAAGGACTAGCCAAAAGCAGCTCGACGCCGGGCAAAACGCGCCTCATAAATTTTTTCGAGGTTGAGTACGCGCGCGGTATCAAAAACGAGCAAGGCGAGCTAAGCGAGGAGAGGGCAAATTTGACATTCGTCGATCTGCCGGGCTTTGGATACGCCAAAGTGGCTAAAAGCATGCACGCGCAGTGGAGAAAAAACCTCGACGAATATCTAAAATTTAGAGCCAACATAAAGCTTTTCGTGCATCTCATCGATTCGCGCCAGTTTGATATGCAAATCGATAGGGACGTGAATGATTATCTGCAAAGCTTCCTGCGCCCCGATCAAAAAATTTTAAACTTCCTCACAAAATCAGACAAGCTAAATCAAAGCCAAAAAAGCGCGGTTTTAAAGGTCTATCCGGGCGCGCATTTCGTTTCGGCGCTTAAAAAAACGGGCGTAGAAAAGGCAAATGAGCTTATATATCTAAACGCGCTGGGGCTGTAATGAAATCAAAAAGCCGCAGGCAAATTTTGGCATTTTTACCATCAAATTTTCTAGCCAAATTTACAAATTTAAGCAGCCAAAAAGCTAAGTTTATAAATTTAGCTATAAATTTATAACCATGCAAACGAGTGCGGCGATGCGAAGACTGGGCGCAGAGAAGCGATTTTTAAAACAGCTTGCTTGGGTGGCTTTTCTCATCGTTTATCAGAGCCTAACGACTATATTTACATATCTGCCGCCTCTTATGGGGATATTTTTTACCTACATGATTATGCTAACCTTGCAAAAACAAAAGACGCTCAAAGAGTTTGGCAAGGAGTGGTATTTTTGTCTGTTTTACCTCACTTTTGCCGAGCAGGCGCATGGATTTGCGCTATTTTCGGCGGTGATTGCGTTTATGCTTTTTTATCATTTTATGTCCGACTGGCTCATCGTTACGCTAAAATCAAGAGAGCTTTTGGCGGCAGGATTCGTCGCTAGCGGTTATGTTTGGACTTGTGCTACTAGCTCTTTTATCTCTTACGCGGCAAATTTGCCGATGCTAAAATTTGACTACGAATACCTGATCTACGTCGGTGTAGAGTCTGTTTTAGCGGTGATTTTGTTTAGGGGGCGCTTATGAGGATGCGTATAGTGTTTGGCATCATATTTAGCGTCTGGGTGCTTTTGCTGGTGAGAGTTTATTATCTTAGCGTCAAATCAAACGACTTTTACGAGGAGATCGCCGAGCAAAATGCGGTAAAAACGCAGTATCTAGCTCCTGTTAGAGGTCTGATTTTAGACGCCAAAGGACGTCCGATGGCGGTAAATCGCCTCGGCTTTTCCGTCGCGCTAAAGCCGCACCTAAGCGGCAAGAGGGCGGAGATTTTAGACGCCGAGCTTGCAAATTTACAAAATTTATTTGAGGACTTAAACGTCACGAAACTAAAGCGGGAATACGTCAAGGCCGACTCCCCTTATAACCAAGATTTCATTCAGATTATCGATTTTATGGATTACGACAAGATGATACCGCGTATAGCCGAGCTCTCGCTACGAGAAAATTTAGAGGTCAAGCCGGCATCCAAGCGCCACTATCCCTATAATAACCTAGCTTCGCACATCATCGGCTACGTCGGCCGCGCAAACCAGCAAGACGTAGAGTCCGATCCCGTCGCAAAGCTAACCAATCACACGGGCAGAAGCGGCACGGAGCGCTTTTATAACTCCGTCTTGCAGGGGCAAGAGGGCGTACGAAAGGTAAAAGTAAATGCGCTAAATCAGGAGGTCGAGGAGATATCTGTGAGCTACCCGCAAAGCTCGGATATATCGCTCACGATCGATCTTGAGATGCAAAAATACATTGAAGAAATTTTCGGCGATAACGCGGGCGTCATCATCGTTATGGACGTGAGAGACGGCTCGATACTGGCTGCGGGCAGCTTCCCCGAGTATGATCTAAACCCGTTTGTTACTGGTCTTTCGCAAGCTAAGTGGGACGAGCTTGTTAAAAGCATCGATCATCCTTTTACAAATAAACTCGTAAACGGCCTTTATCCGCCGGGCTCTGTTATAAAAATGGGCGTGGCGATGGCGTTTTTAGACACCGGTAAGATGAGCCGCTCCGATGGGTATTTTTGCTCTGGCTCATTTGAGCTTGGAGGGCGAAATTTCCGCTGCTGGAACGTCTACGGACACGGTTTTATGGATATGAACTCGGCCATCCGCGAGAGCTGCGACGATTATTTTTATAAAGGCAGCTTAAAGGTCGGTATCGACGCTATAACCCCGGTTTTAGAGCGGCTGGGTTTCGGGCAAAAAAGCGGAGTGGATTTGCCTAACGAATTTGTCGGTATCGTGCCAGGACGCGAGTGGAAAATGCAAAAGTATGCCCAGCCGTGGTATCAGGGCGAGACGCTGATCACCTCGATCGGACAGGGCAACTTCCTCGTGACGCCGATGCAGGTGGTGCGCTATACGGGTATCCTGGCGACGGGGAAAAATATCGTCCCGCATTTTTTACGTAGCGTAAACGGCGAGGAGGTTAAATTTGAGCCTACCGATGATATCCTCACACCGTTTGAGAAAAAGCAGTTGCCGTATGTCCAAAAGGCGATGTATGAGGTCGTAAATCATAAAAAAGGTACCGCGCATAAATATTTTAAAGAGGCAAAACTCACGCTAGCGGCGAAAACGGGTACCGCGCAGGTCGTGGGCATTTCGCAGGCCGAAAAAAAGCGCATGAAAGAAGAGGACATGGAGTACCTGCGCCGCTCGCACGCATGGGTCACGACTTATGGACCTTATGAGGAGCCTCGTTATGCCGTTACCGTTATTATCGAGCACGGCGGACACGGCGGTCTGGCCGCCGGACCTCTCACGGCTAAAATCTTTAATAAGCTACTAGAAATGGGCTACATCGATCAAAAATACGAAATCACTTCGCTAGCAGATACCGAGGCTGCACAAAAGAAGAAAAATTAAAATTCCGCGTTTAAATTCGTCGTTAAATGACGTTAAATTTGATCAATTTCTAAAATTCCGGCGGATTAGTCGCGAAGTAAAATTTGAGTTAAATTTACAAAACCGGCAAGCGGCCGAATTTATCCCTCAAACATTTCCGAAAGCTCGCTTGTAGCGATATTTACGATTTTATTATTTGCGTCTAGTTCGATCAAATTTTGGGTTTTAAATTTAGCTAAAATCCTAGAAAACGTCTCTGGCGTGATGTTTAGGATGGAGGCGATTTTGATGTGTTTTAGCTCATCAAAAAGATCGGCGTGATTAACGAGAAAGCTCGCAACCTTGGCCTCAGAGTTTAGCACGAGCTCTTGATGTATCAGCTCGCTTGCGATTTTTAGCTTTTGCGAGAGCGATTTTATGATTTGTAGTGATACGCGCGGGTTGGATAAAAACTCGGCGCAAAATTTATCGTAGTCGATTTTTAGCACCTCGCCGCCCGTTAAAAATATCGCAGTCGCCGGAAATTTGATATTTTCAAAGTTGGCAAGCTCGGCTACGAAGCTAATCCCGTTAAATTGATGCATAAAAATCTCTTTGCCCTTAGGGCCGATTTTATAGAGCTTGAGAGAGCCTTTTATGAGGAGGTGGAGCCACTTTGACTCCTCGCCCTCCATAAATAAAAACTCGCCCTTTTTATACTTTTTTAGGATACTGATATCTTCTAACCTTTTTAGTTCGGCCTCGTTTAGCCCCTGAAAAAACGGGATTTGCTCTAGCATTTACCGTTCTTATTTATTTTTTAAAAGATCTCTGATCTCGGTTAGAAGCGCGACGTCCTCAGGTATCGGCGCAGGCTCTTCGGATTTTTGCTCCTCGGCTTTTGGTTTTTTGAGCGAATTTATAGCCTTAACGACGCAGAAAATACAAAACGCGATAATCGTAAAATCGACCATCGTTTGTATAAACGAGCCGTAATTTACGGTTATGGCAGCCGTATCGCCGACTGCGTCTTTTAGCGTAAATTTTAAATCCGTAAAATTCACGCCGCCCGTTAGTACGCCCACGATAGGCATGATTACGTCGCCCACTAGCGAGCTAACAATCTTGCCGAAGGCGCCTCCGATCACGACGCCCACGGCCATGTCGATGACGTTGCCGCGCATCGCGAATTCTTTAAATTCCTTGATGAAACTCATCTTTTTCCTTTAAATTTTAAAATTAGATATCAATTATATTTATTTTAGCTTCACAAAAGATAAAAAAGCGAGGTTAAATGCCAAAAATGCTATAATCGCCCCAAAAATCAATAAGGAAATAAAAATGTATCGTTTTGCGCCGTCGCCTACAGGCGATATGCATCTGGGAAATTTAAGGGTCGCGATCCTAAACTACGTCTGCTCGCTTCAGGATAAAAGCGGCTTTATCATCCGCATCGAGGATACCGACAAGGAGCGTAATATCCCCGGAAAAGATAAGGAAATTTTAGAAATTTTGGAGCTTTTCGGGATCAAATGGGACACGCTTTATTATCAAAGTAAAAATTTGAAATTTCACCGCGAATTTGCGGCAAAGCTTTTGATAGATAAAAAGGCGTTTTCGTGCTTTTGCACCGAAAGCGAGCTTGAAGCCAAAAAAGAAGCCGCAAAGGCTAGAGGTGAAGCCTACCGCTACGACGGGACGTGCGAGCATCTAAGCGACAATGAAGTGCTAAATAACCAAAAGCCTTTCGTCGTGCGTATGAAAAAACCGCTAGGCACGATGAAATTTAAAGACGCTATAAAGGGCGAAATCAGCTTCGAGCCTGAAAACGTCGATAGCTTTGTGATTATGCGAGCTGATTTTACGCCGACTTATAACTTCGCCTGCGCGGTCGATGATATGCTGGAGGGCGTAACCTTCGTCATCCGCGGCGAGGATCACGTCAGCAACACGCCAAAGCAAGACCTCATCCGCGAAGGACTAGGCTATACGCAAAAGATAAACTACGCCCACCTGCCTATCATCCTAAACGTCGAGGGCAAAAAAATGAGCAAACGCGAGAACGAAAGCAGCGTAAAATGGCTACTATCGCAAGGCTTTATGCCTGAAGCCATCGCAAACTACATTGTTTCTCTGGGCTACAAGGCGCCGGTTGAGATCTTTACGATAGAAGAAGCCGCGCAGTGGTTTGATATCTCGAAGGTTTCGGCGTCTCCGGCTAAATTTGACGTCAAGCAGCTTGAGCACATCAACCGCGAACACATCAAAAGAGCAAGCGATGCAAGGCTGGCCGCGCTAATTGGTATAAAACCGGAATTTGCCGCTATAGCTAGATTTTACACGCAAGAAAGCAGCCTACTAACCGAGATAAAAGCCAAGGTTGATGCGATTTTTGCAACCAAATTTATACCGGATGAGTTTAAGGCGGGTTGCGAGGCGATAAAGGTCACGACTGAGCAGTTAAATTTGAGCGAATTTGATGAATTTAACGAGCTAAAAAAAGCCCTCATGGACGCGACCGGACTAAAGGGCAAAGGCTTTTTTATGCCGCTTAGGATTTTGCTCACGGGCGCCGAACACGGCCCCGAGCTTAGCGAGCTATATCCGCTCATCAAACCGTATCTAAAGGAAATTTTACGATGATATTTTCGGTATTTTTAGAAGCAGTCGGCAGTATCCTGCATATCGTTATCAGCGCCTACACGTGGATCATCATAGGCGCAGCGATCATAAGCTGGGTGCGCCCCGATCCCTATAATCCTATCGTGCAGCTACTCTACCGCCTCACCGAGCCCGTCTATGCCGCCATCCGCCGCGTGATACCGACGGTTTTTGGCGGTATAGATATAGCGCCTATTATCGTGCTTTTGTCACTTCAGTTTATAGATAGATTTTTCGTAAGGCTCATGTTTGCGTACGCTGCTTAAATTTATCCTGCCCGCGATTTTTGCGGCGGCGGCGTTTGGCGGAGTTAAGAGTTTTGAGGAGATAAAAGACGAGCCTAAGGGGCTTGCTAAGGATTACTACTTTTACCGTCTTTTAACCGAAGGCGACTACACCAAGGAGCAAGCGCAAATTTTAAATAAAGACGTCTTTCGCCGAGCGGGCGTACTAGCAAAGAAACTGGCTGAGATTTTGCCCTCCAAAAAGACCAAAGGAAACTGCGACAGCGTAAGCGTGAAAAATATCCTTGACGCAAATGTAACCTGCCAAAAACAGCGTCTGCGAGTGCCTTTTATGATGAAGCTAAAGAAGGAGACGAGACAAAAGCTGGCGGATAAATTTAAAGACTCCGATCCTCTTCTTTACCGCCGCTTGAGCTCGCTAAACGAAAAGCATCCAGAGGACGAATTTGCCAAATTTAACGACACTGACGCATTTTTGGTTTATTTTAACCAGTCCTCGCATAAGGATAAATTTGACAAGATATTTGACGCAAATTTTATAAATTTGCTTGCGGCTAAAAAAGACTTTCACACCCTAGCCAACAACCTGATAATAGATAAAAAATCGGCTAAATTTAGACAAAATTTTCTAGCGATAAAAGAAGCGGAGCTTGCGGGCAAGGATGCCTTTATGCTCGGCGTTAATGCGGTTTTGTTAAATTCGCCAAAAGACGCGATGAGGTTTTTTGCTAGAGCCGAGGCGGCCTTTGAGAGGCAGGACCGCAAGGATAACGCAGTGTTTTGGCTGTATCTATTAAGTAAAAATACAATTTATCTTGATAAGTTAAATCAAAGCCGTGACGTAAATATCTATACGCTTTATGCAAACGAACTAACGGGTGCAAGTCCGGCCGCAAACATCGTCTCTCCGACACCTACGAAAGAAAAGGTAGCTGACTACGATATAAAAGATCCGTTTTTGTGGCAAAAGACGTTTAAAATGATAAAAGAGATGAGCGCCGAGGACGCAGCAAAGCACTCTGAGACCTTTAACACCAAAGAGACGTTAGGTCAGTACGCCTATCTGATGGAAAAGGCAAGCGGCTACAAGGATAGCTACTTCGTCATGCCGTTTGTTGACGAGCTAGAGGATGTAAACGCGACTAGAAAAGCACTTCTTTACGCGATCGGCAGACAAGAGAGTCGCTTTATCCCGGCCGTTATCTCGACCTCTTACGCGCTTGGTATGATGCAGTTTATGCCGTTTTTGGCTAACCATATTGGCAAAAAAGAGCTGCAAATCCCGAATTTCGATCAGGACGATATGTTTAACCCGCGCCTTGCGCTAAAATTTGCGGATCATCATTTAAATTATTTGGAGAAATATCTCTACCATCCGCTTTTCGTCGCTTACGCGTATAACGGCGGTATAGGCTTTACTAAGAAGATGCTTCAGCGAGGCGACCTTTTTAACGAAGGCGAGTATGAGCCGTTTTTATCCATGGAGCTCGTACCCTTTGCCGAGAGTCGCGACTACGGCAAAAAGGTACTCGCAAACTACGTTATTTACCTAAGGCTTCTCCGTTCCAGTACATCGATTTCGACACTTTTTGAAAGCTTAAAGACGCCTTCTTTGACGGATAAATTTCGAAAGTAAGGTTGATTTTATCGCTTTTGATCTCCGGGGTGCTAACTTCGAAATACTGCGCCCACGGAACCTCAAAGCTAACTTTTTGCAAAAGCGGATCGTTTGCGGCTAGGCGTCTAACCACGATGCCTTGCTGCGAGCCGTTTGCGGCAAAGCTCTCCTCTAAAATTTTAACCTCTTTGGGATGTACGGCCACGACGAATTTCTCTCTTTTTTGCTCGCCCGCAAGCTCGCTATAGATCGGATTTAGATAAGTCGCGACGATTAGGATGTTAGTCTTTTCATCTATGATCTCAGACTTGCTCGTATAAGCTAAAAGCTCGTTTTTTAGCGGTTCGTGGATATATTTTTTGTCCGCGCAACCGACTAACGCCAAAATAAAACTTAAGAAAAATACGCTCTTTTTCATTTTAAAACCTCTTTAAATTTGGCGCTATTTTAGATAAATTTTGCTTTTAAAAAGCCTAAATTTGCTATAATCGGCGTAAATTTTGAAAATTCGGAGAAAAATGAAGAAAGCGGCAATGGCTTTTTCGGGGCCTTCAAATAGCGGCAAAACTACGCTTATTTTAAAGGTTGCTAAAAAATTTATCGATGACGGGCTGAAAGTCGTGATCATCAAGCACGACCCGGGCGATAAAGCTAGATTTGACGTCGAGGGCAAGGATAGCTATAAATTTAGCCAAATAGGCGCCGAGGTAGCGGTTATGAGTCCGACGCGCACGACCTTTTTCTCGCAGGAGAGCAAGAGCGTAGAGGACGTCGTAGCGATGGCAGGCGAGTTTGATTTGCTACTAGTCGAGGGACTAAAGACCCTGCCGCTACCGCGCATCAGCGTATTTAAGGACGAGATAAACGAGGATTATCTTAGCTTTTCAAACGCGATCGCAAGCTATAAAAAAGACTACGAGATCGATAAGCCAAACTTCGATCTAGACGACACGCAGGCTATCTGCGAGTGGATACTAAAAAACGCAAAGGTTTTAAAATGAACGAAATTTTTGAAACAATTAAAAAGATCGCCGTAAAAATCGGCGAAGAGATAAAATACGCCGATCTAGGATACACCGATCATGCCAACGCCACGGGCGACACGCAGCTAAAACTAGACGTTAAAAGCGACGAGATCATTACGGCTGAGTTTGCAAATTTAGCCTGCGTAAAAGCGCTCGTTAGCGAAGAAAAAGAGGATATACTGTCTCTAAACGAGGACGCGAAATTTATCGTCGCCTACGATCCGCTAGACGGCTCCAGCCTAGTGGACGTAAATTTTTCTATCGGCTCGATTTTTGGCATTTACGAAAACGAGCTAACTCCGCAAAATCTAAAAGCCGCCGCCTACGTCGTGTATGGCCCGCGCCTAGAGCTCGTGCTTTGCACGGATAGAACCGCGCCGGCGTTTTTTCGCTTGGATAAAGACGGCGAGTTTAGGTTTATCAGATACCTCGCTCTAGCTCAAAAAGGCAAGCTAAACGCCACCGGCGCTACGCAAAAAGGCTGGAGCGAGACTCACGCTAAATTTATCCGCGAGCTGTTTTTACAGGGGTATCGCCTTAGATACTCGGGCGCCATGGTGAGCGATCTGCATCAAATTTTGCTAAAAGGCGGCGGGCTTTTTAGCTATCCTGCCACGACCGACGCGCCGAATGGTAAGCTAAGAGCGCTGTTTGAGGTGCTGCCGTTTGCCTTCATCTACGAGCGCGCGGGCGGTGCGACTAGCGACGGATACTCGGCAACGCTTTTTGATATGAAAGTGGAAAAAATCCATCAAACCACGCCTTGCTTTTTCGGCTCTAAAGACGAGATAAATTTGCTGCATAAATTTTACGGAAGCGCGAAATGAGCGAGCATGTCGTGGAGCATGACGTAGCTCAGAAGGACGAATTTGAGCTGGAGCTTGATCGCCAAAGAGAAATTTTACAAGCTTGTCAGCGCGAAAAGGGGCTAAACTCGTGCTTTATCTGCGAGGCGATGTTTGAGTGCAAAACCCGCAAAAACTATGTAGATGCCGTATATAGCTCGATGTCCAAAGGCGACGGCGGCGGATTTGATTTTTAAATTTAAAAAGGAAAGATATGAACACGACTTATATTACGACTCCGATTTATTACGTAAACGACGTGCCGCACATCGGACACGCCTACACGACCGTGATAGCAGATACCATAGCAAGATTTGCGAGGCTAAAGGGCGATGATACGTACTTTATGACCGGCACCGACGAGCACGGGCAAAAGATCGAACAAGCAGCCGCGAAAAAGGGCTACACGCCGCAAGCCTACGCCGATGAGATAAGCGCGAAATTTAGGGAGCTGTGGGATAAATTTGAGATCAGCTACGACCATTTTATCCGCACGACCGACAACTATCACAAGCTCACGGCGCAAAACGCATTTCTTAAAATGTATCAAAAAGGCGATATCTACAAGGGCGAGTATGAGGGGTACTACTGCGTTAGCTGCGAGAGCTTTTTTACGCAGACGCAGCTTTTGGAGGATGAGAGGTGTCCTGACTGCGGTAGACCGACGAATTTGGTGAAAGAGGAGAGCTATTTTTTCAAACTTTCAAAATACCAAGACGCGCTGCTAAAATGGTACGAGGAGAACGAGGACTGTATCGTGCCGCGCGGCAAGAAAAACGAGGTCGTAAGCTTCGTAAAAGGCGGCCTGCGCGACTTATCGATCACGCGCACGAGCTTTGAGTGGGGTATCAAGCTGCCTGCAAGCCTAAACGAGCCAAAACACGTGATGTATGTCTGGCTGGATGCGCTCATAAACTACCTTAGCACGCTTGGTTACACGCGCGGAGACGATAAGATGCGCTACTGGAAGGGCGCTACGCATGTCGTAGGCAAGGACATTTTGCGCTTTCACGCGGTGTACTGGCCAGCGTTTTTGATGAGCCTTGATCTGCCGCTTCCTCGCTGCATCGCAGCTCACGGCTGGTGGACGAGAGACGGCGAAAAGATGAGTAAAAGCAAGGGCAACGTCATCAACCCAAGCGAGGTCGCAGACGCGTACGGACTGGAAAATTTCCGTTACTTTATGCTGCGCGAAGTGCCGTTTGGACAGGACGGAGACTTCTCACAAAAAGCGATGATCGAGCGCATAAACTCCGAGCTTAGCAACGATCTTGGCAATCTTTTAAGCCGTATAGTCGGCATGAGCGAAAAGTACTCGGACTTTGAGATAAAGGGCCAAAATTTACGCAAATTTTACGGCGAGGTTTTAGATAGCGGCAACGAATACCTGCAAAACGCTATCAAAAATTTAGAGAGTTTTGCTACGAACCGCTATCTTGAGGAGCTTTTTAAGGCGCTAACGCTTGCAAACGCGAGCATAGCTAAATTTGAGCCGTGGAATCTAATCAAAAACGGCAAAAAAGACGAAGCAAACGCGCTCGTGTCGCTGTGCGCAAACCTGCTAGCTCGCGTGGCCGTGCTACTAAGCCCAGCGATGCCAAGAACCTGCGAAAAGATCGCGCAGACGCTTGGCTTTGAGATCTCGACCGCCACCTATAAAAAAATCATCCTAAACAACGAAATTTTAGACTTTAAAGCGCAAAAAACGCAGCCGCTTTTCCCAAAAATCGAAAAAGAACTGATGGCCACCGCGGTGCCGAGCGTAAGCGAACCAGCCAAAACCGCCGCCGCGCCGCAAGAAAAATCGGACGCGAAAATAAAAATCGACGACTTTAAAAAATGCGTCATAAAGGTAGGCACCGTGCTTGAGTGCTCAAATATCGAAGGCAGCGAGAAGCTGCTTAAATTTAAGATCGATCTTGGCGAAGAGCAGCCGCGTCAAATTTTATCGGGCATTGCTAAATTTTACGCTCCGGCGGATCTCGTCGGCAAGCAGGTCTGCGTGCTAGCAAACCTAAAACCGGCTAAAATTTTCGGGCATATATCAGAGGGCATGATCCTTAGCGCAGAGGACGGATCGCTGTGCCTCATCGCGCCGATGGCTGCAGTCAAAAACGGATCGGAAGTAGGCTAAAACGGCGTGAATATCGAAAACCTAAGGCGCCTCATCAACGGCGAAGCACTAAATAAACCGAGCGTCAGCGCCGTGGAGGGCTTTGCGTTTGAGAGTAAAAACGTGCGCCAAGGCTACGCCTACATCGGGCTTGGCGCGGGCGCGGACGAGATAGCCGCAGCCGTCGCAAACGGCGCCTATGCCGTGCTAGTCGAGCAAAGATGCGAGGTTATCGATCCTGAAGTCGCTTTTATCAAGGTCGATAGCCTGAGCGCCGCGCTGATGCGACTGATGCGCTTTGAGGCGAGCTACAAAAATCTCAAATTTTGCTTCGTTAATCCCGTGCAAAAGGCTTTGCTCGCTCGTATGAGCCTGGGCAAAAGCGCCGAAGGCAACGCAGCTAGCTTGCTGCCTGAGGATGCGACGCGGCTTTTTATAAAGATAATGAAAGCGGGAGATGGCGATCTGTTTTTCACAGACGATCTTAAAATTTTATCCAAGATTGCGCCGCTTTACGATACCGTCTTTAGCGGCTTAGATGCGGTTTGCGCGCAGGGCGGCTCGCTGTTTGCCTCTAGCGTCGTTTGCGAGGGCGTTTATTATCCAAACTTAAATTTCCCTAAAGTTTTCACGCACTATCTTTGCGGACTTTTGAGGTATCTGATTCGCGCGGGCTTTTCTTTTAAGCTCGGCGATACGCGAAATTTGGGGCACTTTGAGCCCGTTTTTATAAATAAAAATTTTCGCGTCGTGCCTTTTGGCGCTAGTTCTCAGGCCTTTATCACCGAGAGCGACGACGAGCTTTTTGATATGGAGGCGGCGTTTTTAGCGCGAAATTTTAGCGGCGGTATCGAGATATGCGTGCCTAAGGACTTTGCTGGAAGTGCAGCTGCTACGATGAGATTTAAGGAGCTTGCCGAGCTGAAAAATCTTTCAAATTTTCACTACGCGCTCGTTAAATGCCAAAAAGAGGAGCTTGAAGCGATGCTAAATTTGGCCGCGCCCGAGCCTGATTTGTTCGGCGAAATTTTATAATAATTTCAAATTTAGCGCGTATTTTCGCCTTTATCTGCTACAAATTTGATCTGTTTTTTATAGCCATCTGCTTTCTAACCGCAAATTTGCCGATAAATTTGACAGAAAAATGCGTAAATCAAAAAAGCTTACCCTACGAGTCTAAATAAGTAGAGTCCCCGTTGAGGCATACCGCGGTCGCTTTGCATAGGCGGCTGGAGTATCGGCACAGATGCGAGAGAAATTTAAAGTAGGCACTTTATTTTCTGTCCTTAAAAGCGGATATTGCCAAAAACACCTTACGTCTAAAATCCGTAAACCAGCCGCCGCGATCAAATTTATCGAACAAAAACGGCGGTAGGGCGGTCGTAGCATTTTGACGGATAATTTTTATTTTGAGCCAAATTTGCGGGCAGAACCGCACTCGGCCAAATTTTACTTCAAATTTACGTATTTTATCCTATCTTTTTCGCCTGCAAGCTCAAATCCTCGTAGTCTTAGGCGGCAGCTATCGCATTCGCCGCAGGCCTCATCCTCGCGCTCGTAGCAGCTCCACGTTAGCTCTAGCGGCGAGCCAGCTTCCAGCGACTCGCGCACGATGTCAGCCTTGCTTAAATTTACCAGCGGCGTGACGATTTGCAGGCTAAAGTCCTTTGAGGTGCCGGCATTTACTGCGCTTTCTATCTTGGCGATGAAGTCCGCCGTGCAGTCGGGGTAGCCCGATCCGTCCTCCTCGACGATACCGATATATAGCGCCTGCGCGCCCTCTTTTTCGGCTAGCGCGGCGGCGATAGAGATAAAGATGCCGTTGCGAAACGGCACATAGGTGCTAGGAGTGTCTGCTTTGGCGCCGTCTTTACGGATGGACAGGCTCTCGTCCGTTAGCGCGTTGCCGCCGATGCTTGCTATGAAACTAGCGTCTAAATTTACTTTTTTTAGCGCGCCGATGCGCTCGCAGATCTGCTCAAAGGCTAGTTTTTCGCGCTTCATCGTGCGCTGTCCGTAGTCAAAATGCAGCGCGATGATCTCGTAGCCTGCGCGTTTAGCTAGGACGGCGCAGAGGGTGCTGTCCATGCCGCCGCTCATTATGCAAACCGCTTTTTTCACTCTTTCTCCTTTTTAGTCGGCTTGTCTCGCGAGCGTTTTTCCGAGATTTCGCAAAATTTTCGCTCCGCAGGCTATATGCCTAGCGCACGCTCAATTTTGCTTCAAAACTCGAAAAATCATCTCACGATACTCCGCCTTATCGTCTTACGTTCAAATTTATAAATTTCAACCTCAAATTTGACTTACCGAGACCCGCACCTTGAAAATGTAAATTCGTTATGCTCAAATTTAACTAAAAACCCGCGACGCTTTGCTCGTAGAGCAAAGCTATGTCGCCACCTTGAATGTGCAGTGGGGTAGGTGGGGGCTTGGGGGCGGAAGGGGCGACGCTTCGTAAGTAGAAACCCCCTTCCGCCTCCAAAGAAATAGAAAAACTAAAATTTGACACCGATATCGTTTGTTACAAATTTGGCTTTATTAAATTCGACCGAAATTTTCGCTAAAATCATACTCAAATTTTACTAAAGGAAAGCCAAAAATGATACTTTGCGAGGATGATTATCCGAGGATTTTGGATCAAATTTGCGACTATTTGACTGCGGGCGAGGTGGAGCTAAGCTTTGTTGACGCCGAGGAGATGAAGGAGATAAACGTCCGCCAGCGCGGCATCTACGAGACTACGGACGTGCTGAGTTTCCCGCTTGAGATGCAGCTGCACGCGCCGCTTGGCTGTATCGTGATAAACACCGAGCTAGTCGCCGCCAAAGCCGCCGAGCTGGGTCACGGCGAGGATGACGAGACGGCGCTGCTTTTTACGCACGGGCTACTTCACGTGCTAGGCTACGATCACGAAAACGACGCGGGCGAGATGAGGGCAAAGGAGTGCGAGGTGATCGAGAAATTTAGCCTGCCAAAGAGCCTCATCGTTCGAACGGAGGATGCGGGCGAAGAATAGGCAAAATCTCGGTAGCTTCGTAAAGGCGCGGGTTATACCGAGCGCAAAAATAAGCGCGGCAATAAAATTTGGATTAGTTCTTGCCTGCTAAAATGCGTTTTAAGCGGCCCGTAAAATCAAATTTACATTTCGGTGCCGTAAATCAATGCGGCGTTAGGTACTAAATTTATCCAGACAAGCTATCAAATTTACACTCCGCTTGCACGAGTATCGCCTCGTAAAAAAGACGTTTCTAGCGCACACTTTGTCTCCGCATTTAAATTTCCTCAAATTTGCCGCGCGCAGTGGTTAGATATTTAATAATTTTGGCTAAATTTACGAAATGTTTTATGTTTTATCGTCTTTAATCATTATTTTTATGAATTACGTTTCTTATCGCGGGCTTTTTGCGGATGCCGCGCTCAGGCCGCTTGCCGTGCACAAAAGGGCGCTTGGGTTGTTTTTCCTGACGCTTGCCATGGGCGGCGTCGCACTAGCTTTTTCGCTGCGGTTTAACTTTTTGGGACCTAGCCTTCGCATCGCCTGTTCGCTGATGTTGGCGCTGACGTTTATCATCTTTTCGTTCGTGCTTTTTACGAACATCGTCGCGCTCGCGGTTCGTCCCGTAACCAAGCGCGCGTTTAGCGAGAGTAGGCGTAAATTTTTGCGTCTTTACCTCGACGTCACGATACTTATTTTGGCGTTTAGCTACTTTTTTAAAGGCATCTTTAACGCCGTAAAATTACCCGAAGTAAAAGTGCAGGATATCGAGCTAAAGGGGTTAAAGGGCGAGCTAAAGATCGCGGTTTTAACGGATATCCATCTAGGCGATTTTTTAGGGGCGGACTTTGCGCGGGCGGTAACCGGGCGCGTAAACGAGCTGGATGCCGCCGCGGTCGCGATCGTAGGCGACATCGCGGATCTGCCGCCGCACCGTTTGGCCGAGTTTATCGCGCCGTTTAACGAGCTAAAAAGCAAATACGGCACCTTTTACGTGCCGGGCAACCACGAGTACTATAACGGCATCGACGGCACGATAAAAGTTATCCGCGAGACGACGAATTTTAAAATTTTAGGCAACGAAAACGCGCGAGTGGGCTGGGTAAATTTAGCCGGCGTTTATGATATCATCGGTTTAAGGTTTAAAGCGTACGAGCCTGATCTGGTCGCGGCTCTGGATGGTCGCGACGTAAATTTGCCCACCGTTTTGCTTGCGCATCAGCCTAAATTTTTAAAATACATGGACGAAAGCGCGCCCGTGGATCTAGTGGTGAGCGGACACACGCACGGCGGGCAGATTTTTCCGTTTTCACTGCTGGTAAGGCTAGATCAAAAATACGTCGCCGGGCTATACCGCGCAAATGAAAATACGCAAATTTACGTTAGCCGCGGTGCTGGATTTTGGGGGCCGCCGGTGCGCGTGATGGCGCCTAGCGAGATTTCGTTATTAAGATTAAAAGGAGTTGTATGAGGGGACCTATTTCTAGGATATTCGGGTTTGTGGCGGCGGTTAAATTTCCGAGATTTTTGCAAACATTTATCAACGAAAAATACGTAAGCGGCTTTAAAATCGACATGAGCGAGTTTAAGCAGCCAAGTGAGTACGAGAGCCTCACAGCGCTTTTTACCCGCGAGCTTCAGCGTCCGCGAAATTTCGACGTTTCGCCGCAGGCTTTCATCAGTCCTAGCGACGGCACGTGCCTGGAGCGCGGAGTTAGCAAGGAGCTAAAAGCGATCAGCGTCAAGGGCCACGAGTACGGTATAGCAGAGCTTCTGGGCGATAGTATGGAGCGCGGGGAGCGAGACGCCGAGCTAGAGTACGTGAATATTTATCTCAGCCCGCGCGACTACCACCGCTACCACGCGCCTTGCGATATGAGGATCTTGTCCGCACTCTACGTGCCTGGCGAGCTATATAGCGTGGCCGTTAGCGCGCTGCTAAAGGTGCCAAATCTATACGCCAAAAACGAGCGCGTGGTGCTAAAATGCGAGCTTGCAAGCGGCAAAAAGATGTGGCTGGTCTTCGTCGGTGCGCTAAACGTGGGCAAGATGAAATTCGACTTTGACGCGCGCATACAGACTAACGCCTGTGCCGGCAATGTCGCGCTCTACGAATACGAAAATTTAAGCGCGAAAAAGGGCGAGCAGCTGGGGATGTTTGAGCTGGGCTCTACGATCCTCATCCTTAGCGAGCAGGGCGCGGTCAAATTTGATCTCACAGCCGAGCAAAAGCTAAAATACGGCGACAAAATAGGAACTATCAACTAAGGAGGCGCAATGGGAACGCAACTAGTCGAACAAAACGAGCTAAAAGAAACGCTAGAACTAAAAGAGCGCATCGAAAACAACACGGTGGTCGAACTCTGGGAAAACAGCGAGGACTACGAGCGCCTGGCTAGCGCGACGCGCAAGACCATGCGCTACATCAACGACGAGCAGATAAAGAGCTTTGCCGATGCGCTGAATCAAACTAACGAAAAGATCTTAAATTTGACCTTTGAGGGCGTTAAAAAGCATCACGAAAAGAAATTTGAGCAGATCAGAAAAAAGCAAAAACTCTACGTCGCTTCGGCCTTTGCGGGCGGCGTTTTGGTCGGCGCTCTTTGCATCTGGGCGGCGTTTAGAATTTTTGCGGGATAGATTTGGTTTTGGGCTCGGCCGCTTGGTACGCTTGCGCGCCGGGAGTTTATTTTGCTCGGTTTTTGCCTGGGCAAATTTGACTTGTTAATCGCACGACTGCTTGCGGCTTGGACGTGAGAGCTTAAATTTGACGCTTTGATTTTTGGATTTGCTTGGGTATTTTGCTTTAAATTTGAGCACGGCGGCTTTTAAAATTTGCTTGTTGTTGCGTGCTTGGCTCAAATTTGATTTCGGGCTGCGGCTGTAAATTTGATCTTTTATCTTGCACTGCTACCATCAAGCTCGCCTCAACTTTTTATTCGGCGGATTGAACCGCTTTTTTGTTTATAAAATGCGTTATAAGTTTATAAAATTTGTAGCCCAAATTTAGCCGTCGGCTTGCGTATCTGTGCAAAAAGCTAAATTTTGATCTTCCTCGTCGCATGACGGATGATTTGCTGCGTGTTTTTGTTTTGCGAGCTTTGCCAGCGCGCGAGCAGCTCCTTTGCGGCGGCGAAATTTACTTTTAGATAGTCCGCGACATTGTTTGCGACCGAGCGCTGCACGAAGCGCACATCGTCCTCTTTGAGTATCTCCAGCACCGCAAAAACCGGGCGCGGATCGCTGATAAAAAGCTCCAGCTTGCTAGCCCACGGCAGCTTTGGTCGCAGGCCCTCTGACGCCAGTCTACGCAGGTGAAAATTTGACGAGCGCGCCCACTGTGTTATGGTTTTGAGCGAGTCTTGCGGATATTTTTTGATAAAGGCGCGCACCGCGTACTCGCCAGTGCCGCGCTTCGTGATTTCCTCAATCGCGCCCATCGAGGTCTCAAAGTCGTCTACGCCGTAGATTTCGACGTATTTTGCCAGCGGCAAAGTCCAGTAAAAGTGCTTAAACATGCCCGTTTCGTTCGGATTTTCCTCGCCTAAAATCGCGACCAAAATCTCCGCCGCGCGCCTAAAATCCGGCGGCAAAAGTTCATTTAGCGCGTTTGCATGCGCCAAAATCCTTTGCGAATAGCCGAAATTTGGCGTGGTCGCCGCGATTTGCCCGCAGTAGCTATGCGCGTCAAATTTAGGATAAACCGCCTTTATCTTTTGCGATAAAATTTGCGCTAAATTTTCTCCGAAATACACAGCCAATCCGCCGTTTTCCATATTTTTCCTTTGGGTGGTTTTATCTAACGTTTAAGCAGGCGCGAAGCGTAAATTTACCGCCTAAAACCAAGCGGCGTTAAATTTGCAGCCGTTACGCTCGTCAAATTTAACCATCGGCGCAAGCAAAGCGTCAAATTTGTCGCGGTTTTTTGGGTCAAATTTAAATATCGACCCAAAAAGAGGGCGCTAAATTTAGCGGCGGCTAAAATAACGCCCGAAAGTAAAACTATTTGCACTCGACTTGCGGCATCTGCGCTAAAAATATCGGCATTTTTTGCTTGATTAGCGCGTGAAATTTGCTTCTATCGGCGATATTTAGAAATTTTAGCGCGTAGTGCGTGACTCTAAGCCCGCAGTTAAGGCTCTTGACGTGGATTAGATTAATCTCGTAGTTGTCAAAATCGGGATTGCCCGCGATCGGATAGTAGATTGTGTAAGCTTGATACTCTTTATCGTTTATAGACTTGAAATCATACTCCGCTTTGCCGAACTGCCCGCTTTTTAGCGCGGTTATAAAGGCTCTTTGGTATTCGTTGATATCGGCGTTTTCATCGACGGTGACGCTTACTAGCTTGGTCCATTTAAAGCCCACTTTTTCATTTGGTAGATAAAATTCCGCCGTTCTTGCGTTTTTTTGCTTTAAGACGAATTTTTCGCCGTCTATGGCCACTTCGTTTGGTAGATTTACGCTATCTAGCCCGCTTTTTGGTAGCTCTATCTGCACGGTTCTAGGCTGGGTGCAGCCGCCCAAAAACAGACAAACGGCCGCAACGGCGGCAAGCGAAACTTTTTTAAAATTCATGTTTTTCTCCTTTATTGGTTGATTTTTTAAACTCCATGCACTTTTTAGCTAGCCCAGCCTCGCACTCTTTTTCGTGCAGTTTTTGCGCCTTTTGGCGTAGCGCGGCGGCTTGTTTTTTGTCGCTGCGCTCAAGACGGCGCGCTAGATTTAGGCACCCGCGCGCATCGCCGGCTTCGCAAGCCTCGCTAAAAAGGCTCGCAGCTTCGCTTTCGTCCGCTTTTATAGCTTCGCCTATGCCTCTTACGTAGATAACGCCCAGGTTCGTGCAGGCCGCTTTTAGCCCGTTGTGGCAGGCGATCCCGTAAAAGTTAAAGGCTTTTGCTATATCTTGCGGCGCGTCTGATCCATCAAAATACGCATCTGCTAGGCTCTCGCAAGCATCCAGCCGCCAAAGCAGGCAAGCTTTTTCAAAAAGCTCCAGCGCGCGCGGAACGTCCTTTTTTGCGCTGCGTCCATGAAATAGCATCTCGCCAAGCTCGGCGCAAGAAGCTCCAAATCCGCCTTCGCAGGCTTTCTCGTGAAATTTTACCGCCTGCTTGCTATCTTGCCGCGCTCCGCCGAGCCCCTTTGCGTAGAGTTCTCCTAGCGCCGCGCAGCCGTTTGCTACGCCTCTGCCGCACGACTCTTTGCCTAGCTCGTAGGCCGCCTCAAACTGCCCGCTTTGATACTGTGCCCAGCCGCCCTGTAGCTCGTCCAGACGCTGGCTACCCTCGCATTTGTAGGCATTTACGGCGCAGGCCTTGTCGTAGTAGGATCTAGCGGCCTTGATATCCTGCGCAAAACCCGCCTCGCCGTCCTCGTAAAGTCTACCCAAAGCCTCGCACGCTTCGTAAATTTTACTCTCGCAGGCAAGCGAGTAAAATTTGAGCGCGTTTTTGGCATTTTTCACAGCTTCGTTGTTTTTGCCCATTGCGCTGTCCGCGTACATGCCGCCTAGATAGTAGCAAACTACCGCGTAACCGCGCTCGCAGGCTTTTACGTAGAGGTCTAGCGCCTTACTTTCATCTGGTGCGACGCCGACGCCCGCTTCGTAAATTTTAGCTAGATTATAGCAGCTTAAACCAAATCCTTTTTCGCAGGCTCGCTCAAAAATCGTGGCGGCTTTGGCGTGTTCGCCGCTGTTTTGGTAGAGCGAGGCTAGCCTATCGCAGCCTGATAGCTCGCCCGCGTCGCAGGCTTTTTCGTAAAATTTGCTAGCCTTTGCGTCATCTTGTTCTACGCCTTTGCCACTTTGATGTAAAAACCCAAGCCTTACGCAGCCGCGTGCTTCGCCTGATTCGCACGCTTTTTGCCAAATTTTAGCCGCCCTTTGCTCATCGCCAGCGTCGTAGGCCGTTTGGCCTTCGTCCGTCAAATTTGCAAGGGCGAAATTTAACGCAAAAAGCAGTAGTAAGAGCTGTTTTATCATCGCGCTCCTTTGTTAAATTTTACTAGCTTTATTTTTCTCAAATTTAACCTAATTTTGCTTCTTTGTAGAGTTTGCATACTGCTGTCGATAGGTCGTAACATCTGGACGCACTGCCTAATTAGTGCGACGATGCGCTAAAACTACGCAATCTTGGTGTCCTTGAAAATTATTTGAGTATGGAGTAAATTTAATGCGGTTACGCAAACGGCTATGATCTTTTTCAATTTTTTCCTTAAATTTAGCGCGAGTCAAATTTGGGCTAGAAAGCCCGCGCCGAGCTAAATTTAACCGCGTTTTTAAAGACTAAAATTTTATGGCGCGGTTATTAGAGTAGCTAAAATGCCGACGTAAAAATTTATTTTGCCCGCATTTGGCTCGTAAGCCGCGCGGCATAAAACAGAGGCGGTCAAATTTAGCCAAAAACCGCTCGGCTATAAAGCCAAATTTGACCGACTTGCGCTTAAACGTTAAATCTAAAATGCATCACGTCGCCGTCTTGAACGACATAGTCCTTGCCTTCTAGGCGCATTTTTCCCGCCTCTTTGGCCGGGTTTTCGCCGCCGCACGCGATGTAGTCCTCGTAGCCGATAACCTCGGCTCTGATAAATCCTCGCTCAAAGTCGTTGTGGATGACGCTGGCGGCTTTTGGCGCTTTCCAGCCTTTTACGATCGTCCATGCGCGCACCTCTACGACGCCCGCGGTAAAGTAGCTGATCAAATTTAGCTTCGCAAACGCCGTTTTGATGATCTTTTCCAGGCCGCTTTCGTTCGTGCCCAGCGAGCTTAAAAACTCATGCGCCTCTTCGTCGCTAAGGCCTACTAGCTCCTCTTCGATCTTAGCGCAGAGCTTGATGACCTCGTGCCCCGAGCGCGCGGCAAATTCGCGAAGCGCCTGTACGTATTTATTATCCTCCGAGATGCCGTCCTCACCCACATTTGCGCCGTAGACGACCTCTTTTGCGCTGAGTAGTCTTAGCTCTTTGTTTAAATTTATAAACGCTTCTTCGTCCTTGCCGCCGAAGCTGCTTGCGCTTTTACCGCCATTTAGGTGAGCTAGCAGTGCGTTTGCCGTTTCTAGCGCTTCTTTTGCACCTTTTGCGTTTGCTTTGGCTTCGCGGGTTAGGCGCTCGATTTTTTTGTTTAGCTGCTCGATGTCGGCGAGGATGAGCTCGGTTTCTATGATCTCGACGTCCCTGACGGGATCGACGCCGCCCTCTACGTGCGTGATGTTTTCGTCCTCAAAGCAGCGCACGATGTGCAGTATCACTTCGGTTTCGCGGATGTTTGAGAGAAATTTATTTCCCAGACCTTCGCCCGCGCTTGCGCCCTTTACGAGCCCCGCGATATCGACGAATTCGATCGTGGAGTATTGTATTTTGTTTGGATTTACGATTTTGGCTAGCTCGCCTAGGCGCTTATCTGGCACCGGCACGACGGCTTTATTGGGCTCGATCGTGCAGAACGGATAGTTCGCGCTCTCGGCGTTTTGCGCTTTGGTTAGCGCGTTAAACGTGGTTGATTTGCCTACGTTTGGCAAACCTACGATACCTACTGCTAGTCCCATTACAGCTCCTTTGCCATAGCGCATAGATAATAAAGATTCATTCGCACGCCCGCTCCCGTCGCGCCCGCCTGATTATATCCCCAAGCTTTTTCGGTGTATGCGGGGCCTGCGATATCTTGGTGCATCCACTTGTCTTTAAACTCGTCTTTTATAAATTTATCTAGGAATAGCCCTGCCGTGATCGCTCCGCCGTAGCGACTAGACGCCGTGTTGCTGATGTCTGCGATCTGGCTTTTGATCAGTTCGCGCAAATGAGGGTTAAACTCTAAAATCGTATTTAGCTCGCCGCTTTTTGCCGCTTTTGCTTTAAATTCGGCTTTTAGCTCCTCGTTGTTGCCCATTATGCCGCTTGTGTATTCGCCAAGGCCTACCACGCAAGCGCCCGTTAGCGTCGCCATGTCGATGAGGATATCGGGCTTAAAATCCTGCGCGTAGCTAAGGCAGTCGGCAAGTACTAAACGGCCCTCGGCGTCGGTGTTTCGCACCTCGATGCTAACGCCGCTGCGAGAGATCAGCACGTCGTCTGGTTTATAGGCGTTGCCGCCGATCATATTTTCCGTCGCGCCCAAAATAGCGTGAATTTCAAACGGCAAATTTAGCTCTGCCGCGCCTTTAATTATACCCATCGCCGCTGCCGCGCCGCTTTTGTCAGCTTTCATCGTTAGCATATAATCAGCAGGCTTTAAGCTAAGTCCGCCGCTATCGTAGGTTAGCCCCTTGCCGACGAAGATTACGCGTTTTTTTGCGCCTTTTGGTTTATAGACGAGGTGGATGAGGCGAGGCGGATGGACGCTGGCTTTGTTTACGGCTAAAAATGCGTTCATCTTTTCTTTTTCGAGGAATTTTTCGTCGTAAATTTTGCAGCTTAAATTTGGGCTAGACTCGGCTAAATTTTGCGCGTCCTCGGCCATTTTTTGCGGGGTGTAAATTTCAGGTATTTCGTTTACGACGTCTTTGGTAAAATTCGTTGCCGTAGCGATTATCTCGCCGTGAGCAAAGCCGTCCTTTGCGTCGTTTTCGCGGACGACCTCGCCGCTAAATTCCTCGCTGCTAAAAATAATATCTTTTAGCGCGTATTTTTCTTTTTTTTCTTTGTATTTGTTAAATTCATAAGCTCCCAGCAAAAAGCCCTCGGTTAGAGCTTGAAAGCTCATTTTTTGGCATCCTGCGACGTATGAGGCTAGTTTTAGGCTTTTGACGTTTAGCGATTTTACGGCGTTATAGGCTTTTGCCGCACCTATGCGAAGCTCGTCGTAGCCAAGCTTATTTAGCGGTACGTAGATCCTGCCGCTTTCTAGCAAAAGCAAGACGCTTTCGCCCTTGTAGTTGGCAAATTTAAACGCCTTTTCGTCTTTTATAAATTTATGTTTTAGGTTTTTATCTACGACGAAAATCAGCTCCAAATCGGCTTTGATTTCGTCTAAATTTTTATTTACTATTTGAAATTGCACCTCTATGTTTCCTTTCGTTTAAAATTTTATTTTCTATACGCTTAAAGCCATAGAGCAAAGCGCCTAAAAATATCGCTACTACCGGCACGGCGACGTACCAGTGCTCTTTTGCTTTGTGTAAAATTTCAAGTATGTGCTCGCCCAAAACCCACGCGGGGATTATCGTTATCGCAGCCCAGCACCATGCGCTTATTAGGTTTATAAACGCGTATTTTTTTGCGCTGTATCCGGTTAAGCCTATGGTCATCGGTATGATGACGCGAAAGCCGTACATATAGCGCTGGATAAAGATGATCGGCCAGCCGTATTTTTTCAGCATTATGTGCGCGATGGCGAATTTGCGGCGCTGGGTATGAAGCTTCTTGGCGATATATTTTTTGTTATAGCGGCCTAGATAAAAGTAAATTTGATCGCCGACAAAGCCGCCCAGACCTGCTACGAAGATGGCCGGCGCGATATGCATATGCGTTTGATGAGAGAGGATTCCAGCCATTATGAGCGCCATTTCGCCTTCCATTATGCACCAGACGAAAAGTATGATGTAGCCGTACTCGATGAGTAGTTTCGTAAAAAATTCTTCCATCATAGCTCCAAAATGCTGTAAATTTTAGTTAGCGGGCGTAAATTTGCGCTACCGCCAAGATCCTTTAAATCGATCAAAAAGCAGGCCTCTACGCAAACGGCGTTTGTTTGATTGATTAGCTCGACGCTAGCCTTAGCCGTGCCCCCCGTAGCGATTAGATCGTCTATTAAAAGCACTTTTGCGCCCGCTTTTTCGCCGAATGCGTCGACGTGAATTTGCACTTCGTCCACGCCGTATTCTAGGCTGTATTTTTGCGAGATCGTGATGTATGGCAGTTTTTTAGGCTTTCTAATCGGTACGAAAGGCAGCCGCAGCCTAGCCGCCAAAGCCGCTGCGAATATAAATCCGCGCGACTCGATGCCTGCGATGAAATCGATATCGGCACCCTCGTATCTGGCAACTAGATGATCCATTAAAAAATTAAACGCCTCTTTGTTGTTTAGCAGCGTCGTGATATCGCGAAATACTATGCCCGGTTTTGGAAAATCGTTTATGCAGCGGATGGAATTTAATAAAAATTCCTTCCCCGCCTTGTCTAGTTCTTTCATTTTTTGCCTTTAAATTTGATTTATAGTAGCGCTTCGATTTTGCCCTCTAGCTCGCGGATGCGCTGGCGAAGTTTGTCGTTTTCCAGGCGGTACTGCGAGTTTCTGGTGCGAAGGGCGTTGGCGTCGTTTTTTACCTTGTTTAGTTCGTCGGTGAGTATGTCGATGTTGCCAAGGCCGCGCTGGAGCTGGATTTGTAACTTGCGAATTACGACTTCGGTATCTTGGAGATTATTTTTCATAAAATCGCGCGTCGTGCGCTCTTTTTTAAGCAAGGTTTTAAAGTAAAACACCATAACGGTGAGATAGATACAAATGCAGATCAAAACTGTAAGTACGAGCCAATCGGTCATTTCTCGCCTCCTAACTTTTTCACGCGTCTTTCGTGCCTGCCGCCGGCAAATTCGGTAGCGAAAAAGGCCTTTATCATATCTGCCGCGACCGCGTCGCCAATGGTTCTAGCGCCCATGGCTAGCACGTTTGCGTCGTTATGCTCGCGGGCTAATTTTGCCGTGGTGACGTCGTGACAAAGCGCGCAACGAACGTGCGCATGGCGGTTGGCTGCGATGCTGATACCGATACCCGTGCCGCAGATTAGCACGCCGTATTCGTTATCGCCTCGTAAATTTTGCGCTAGAAACTCGGCAAAATCGGGATAATCGACGCTATCTTTGCTATGCGTTCCTAGGTCGCATACGCTAAAACCTTCGCTTTTTAAAAGCTCGCAAATTTGCGCCTTAAAATCAAAACCCGCGTGGTCGCTCGCGATAAAAATTTTGTCTATTTTCATGAAATTTCCATAAGCTAAAAAATGCTTAATTATAGCAAAAAAGCATTAAAGTAAAATTTTGCCGCGAGCCTTTAGGAGCGAAATTTGGGCTAAATTTTAAATTCGCCGCCTATAAAAACATCCTCATGATAGCAACGGCATATCGTATCGGCTCGAAAAAATAATCCTTTAGCGGTGAGATCACGATGATAACTAGCGCTATAAAGCCGTATCTTTGCATGCCGTTTAGCCGGTTTGCCGCGCCGTGAAGCCCGAAAATGCGTAAAAGATACTCGAGCGCCTTTGAGCCGTCAAGAGGCGGGATGGGGTAGAGGTTAAAGAGGGCTAGGACTAAATTTACGGCTGCTAGCATGAAAACAAACTCCGCTATCGCGCCGTCAAAAAATCCCTCGAAGCCTATAAATTTAAATAGGCAAAACGCTAGCGCAAAAAGAGCAAGGTTGTATGCGATGCCCGCAAGCGCGACGATGATAGCTGCTTTGTAGCCGCCGTTATAGAGCACCGTGCGTAAATTTATGGGTACGGGTTTAGCCCAGCCAAACGTCACTCCGGTGCTAAGATACATGAGTGCCGGCACGACGATAGTGCCTAGCGGATCGACGTGTTTTATGGGATTTATGCTGAGCCGCCCCAAATTTTTGGCGGTTATGTCGCCGAATTTAAACGCCGCATATCCGTGCGCGATCTCGTGTCCGACCACGGAGATAACGAGCACGGCGACTAGGATCGCTACCTGAGCGAAGTCGATATTGTCAAGGTTCATTCGATCTTATTTCCGTCGTTTTTAGCTTCTGCTCTGGCGGCATCTAGCAGCTCGGGCGAGTTTTGTATAAAGTCCACGCTCTTGCCGACTCTGTTCCATCTGATTTTGTATTCGTCGTCCCAGCTAAAATATACAAACCACGGCTTGCCGACGATATTTTTGTATGCCACGGGGCCCCAAAAACGGCTGTCGTTTGAGTGGTCGCGGTTATCGCCGATCATGAAAAACTCGCCTTCAGGGACCTGAAAATAAAATGCGTTAAACGGATAGTTGCCTACGCTGGGTAGTTCGTTTACGATAACCGGTTGCATGGCGAATTTACTCGCGTTTAGGTAGTTTACGGCTAGATCAAATAAATTTACCTTCTCGTCGTAGTGGATGCCGCCGAATTTATAAGGCTCTTTGACGAAAAGTTTGCCGCCTAGTTTAACGATATCTTTTTCGTCAAAATTCGCCTTTATAAACTCCTCGCCCTCGTGCGGGTGTAAAAATAGCGCCTTTTCCGTAAATATCACTTCATCGCCGCCGACTGCGAAATTTCGCTTGACGTAGTGGATCTTTTCATCGTGAGGATAGCGAAAAACCACGATATCGCCGCGCTGCGGCTTTGCTCCCTCGATGAGATGACCGTTACCGTTAAAATCGGGCAAAACCTTGACCTCGATCCACGGAATGCGCGGAGTCGAGATGCCGTAGCTAAATTTTTTAACAAAAAGATGATCGCCGACTAAAAGCGTGTCCTTCATCGAACCAGACGGTATCACGAAGGCCTGCGCGACAAAGAAAATCACGAGCAAGACGATGATAACCGTGCCCGTCCAGCTGTTTGAAAAATCTAAAAATTTATTAAACGCTTTTTTCAAAATTTATGCCTTTTTCGCGCGGTTTTTGGCTGATTTTATGGTGTTAGATAGCAGCATCGCGATAGTCATCGGTCCTACGCCTCCGGGAACTGGCGTTATAAACGAGCATTTTGGAGCTACCTCGTCAAATTTGACGTCGCCTTTTAGCTTGCCGTCGTCCATGCGGTTTATGCCTACGTCGATTACTACTGCGCCGTCTTTTACCATATCGGCCGTCACGAAATCAGCCCTACCGATAGCTGCTACTAGGATGTCGGCATCCGCGCAAATTTCTTTTAAATTTCGCGTTTTGCTATGCGTCACGGTTACGGTCGCGTTGGCGTTTAGCAGTAGATTTGCCATCGGTTTGCCCACGATGTTGCTGCGTCCGATCACGACGGCATTTTTGCCCTCTAAATTTATATCGTATGCTTTAAAAATTTCCATTATGCCTAGCGGCGTGCACGGTACGAATCCGTCTAGCCCGCTAGCTAGTTTGCCGACGTTTATCGCGGCAAAGCCGTCCACGTCTTTTTCGGGGCTTATGGTTTCTAAAATTTTATTCGTATCTATATGCTTTGGTAGCGGCAGCTGAACCAGGATACCGTCGATACCGTCGTCTAAATTTAGCACGTCTATTAGCGCGATTAGCTCGTTTTGCGTCGTGGATTCGGGCAAGCGGTGCATTACGCTTTTTATCTCGCAGGCTATGCAGGCTTTTTCTTTTGCCGCGACGTAGGTTTGGCTGGCTTTATCCTCGCCTACCAGTATCACCGCAAGCGCAGGCTCTATGCCTTGATTTTTCAAATTTAGCGCTTCGTTTTTTACTCTTTCTTTTACATGTGCGCTTACGTTTTTTCCGTCTAATATCGTCATTTTCGTCCTTTATTACTTTTTAATCGCAAAGATTGTATGATAGCTAATTTTAGATTAAATTTACGAAAAAGCGAAAGAATTTATGAAAATTTGGCTGATTTCAGCGCTACTTTGCGGCGCGGCGTTTGCGAGCGATTTTATCACGAAAAACGAATACGCGAAGATGCTCTATCAAAACCCGCGCGGCATCGGCTGCGATAAGTGTCACGGCAGCGGCGGCGAGGGCAGCGTGATCGCAAAATACAAAGAAGAAAATAAAAAAACCAAAGTAAAAGAGGAAAAGGAGCTGGTAGCCCCTAGGATAAATAATCTTGATTTAGAGACGTTTAAAAAAGGCGTACTTGGCGCAAGGAGCATGATGCCTAGCTACTTTTTAACCGACGAAGAGATAAATTTACTTTACGAATACGTGATAAATTTCAACAAGGATAAAAAATGACGAACAAAGAAGCTTTTGAGCTAGCCAAAATTTATATTCCGGGCGGCGTGGATTCGCCCGTTCGCGCGTTTGGCAGCGTCGGCGGCGAGCCTTTTGTGGTGGACCGCGGCGAGGGCGCGTATCTAGTCGATATCGAGGGCAACCGCTATCTGGACTTCATCCAGAGCTGGGGGCCGCTCATCTTTGGACACTGCGACCCGGATATCGAGAATGCGGTGATAGCGACGGCTAAAAAGGGGCTTAGCTTTGGCGCTCCGTCAAATTTAGAAACAAGGCTAGCTAAACTAATCTGCGACGAGTTTATAAACGTAGAAAAGGTGCGCTTCGTAAGCTCCGGCACCGAGGCCACTATGAGCGCTATACGCGTGGCGCGCGGCTTTAGCGGCAAGGACGGACTGATAAAATTTGAAGGTTGCTATCACGGGCATAGCGACGCACTTTTGGTAAAAGCGGGCAGCGGCGCGACCACCTACGGCAACGCTTCAAGCGGCGGCGTGCCTGCCGATGTGGTAAAAAACACGTATCTAGCGCGCTACAACGACTTAGAAAGCGTACGGGCGATATTTGAGGCAAATAGAGGCAAAATAGGAGCTCTCATCATCGAGCCTATTGCTGGAAATATGGGGCTGGTGCCTGCTAGCAACGAGTTTTTAAGCGGGCTTAGGCGACTATGCGACGAAAACGGCGCGGTGTTGATATTTGACGAGGTCATGAGCGGATTTCGCGCGAGCAGGCGCGGATCGTTTGAATTTAACGGCATAAAGGCCGATTTGGTGACGTTTGGCAAGGTTATCGGCGGAGGCTGCCCGGCGGCGGCGTTTGGCGGACGGGCAGCCATCATGGACTGCCTAAGTCCGCTAGGCGCAGTGTACCAGGCAGGCACGCTAAGCGGCAATCCCGTGGCTATGGCTGCTGGCATCGCGAGCCTAAGTAAAATTTTTGCCGACGACGGTTTATACGCCGAGCTAAGTAAAAAGGCTAATTTGCTAATGAGAGGCTTTGCCGAGGCCGCTAAAAAGCACGGCATCGCGTTACAAACGACGGTGCGAGGCTCGATGTTCGGGTTTTTCTTTAATCAAAACGAGGTCAAAAACTACGACGACGCGCTAAAAAGTGACGTAAATTTATACGCTAAATTTCACGCAAATATGCTAAAACGCGGCGTTTATCTAGCGCCTAGCCAGTTTGAGACGGGCTTTGTTTGCAAGGCGATGAGCGACGAGGATATAGTTTTTGCCGTTAGGGCCGCAGACGAGAGCTTTGACGAGATTGCAGACGAGATGCACGACGAGCACGAGAGGATGCAAGGCGTAAAAGCCAGGATTGCCGAGCTGGAGGAGCGGCTAAAAGAGGCAAAACTAGAGCGAGAAAAGATAAAAGAGCAGATAAAAAACAGTTGGGGATTTGTCTGATGGCTAGGATAAATTTAGGCGAGGTCGTAAAAGGCGCCGAGCAGCTAAGCCTTGGCATCTCTATCGTCGTAGCGATTATTATCGGCTCGGGCGCGGGGTATTGGATCATGAAGGAAACGGGCTGGACGTGGACGCTGTTTGTGGGCATAGCCGTCGGTATCGCCGCGGCCGCGCTAAATGTCAAAAAGGCCTACGACGCACAGATAAAAAGCCTTGAGCAGCTAAAAGATGAAGGTAAATTTAAACCCGTGAAAGACGACGACGAGGACGATGAGTGAATTTTAAGCTCCTTGCCGTTTACGGTGCGTTTGAGACTTTATTGTTGCTGGGCTCTGCAGTATTTGGCCGCGCGTGGTTTTACAGCTCCCAGGTTGCTTTTTGGGGCTCGCTTTTGGTGTTAGCCGCAACCTTTAGAGCATACAAAAAGCGCGTGCAAAACGGCGTGCGAGACTATGACGCCTTTGCGGATGACGACATAGACGAATGGGGCGAAAATCACGAGGAGTTTCCGGACCGCCCCGCGGAGGCTAAATTTGACGGACATGACCCGCACCGCGAAGATGCTAAGCGCTTGGACGCGTTAAATTTAGAGGACTACGCAAAAACGGACGCGCAGCTAAATTTAAACGACGAAAACGAGCGGGCTAAATTTGACGCGGCAACAGAACAAAACGAAGCCGTGCAGGGCAAATTTGACGATCCAAATTTAAGCGGCGCAGATCAAAATAGCGAGTCAAATTTAAGCCGGGCAAACGAGTCAAATTTAAACGAATTAAATCAAAATAGCGAAGCTAAACCGCCTAAAAAGCAAAATTTCGCGCGTAATTTAAAGCAAAATTCGCCCAACTACTTTACCGCTTTCGTGCCTTTTCGGCTGATCGCGTATGCGGTTTTGGTCGTCGGATTTTTGGCGCTAAAAAGACAAGACAATCTTGATATCGCCGCGTTTTTGATCGCGCTTGCGGCGATGCCCGCGGGCGCTTTGATATATGGAGTAAAAAGCAATGAGAAATAGCTCGATAATAACGATCAGATCGATGTTTGCACTATTTGTTGGGATGGCGTTTTTGTTTGTAGGAAACGGCCTCATCATCAGCTCTGCGGGCGTCGAGCTAAAAAAAATGGGCGCGGACGAGCTAGAGACGGGATTTGTCATCGCGGTATTTTTCGTTGGAGCTATGATAGCTACGATATTTTCGCATAAAATCGTCTCAAAAGTCGGCCACATCAGGAGCTTTGGGATATTTGCGTCGCTTTTTGGTATCGCGGCGATGTTTCACGACCTTAGCCAAAATCTCTACTTTTGGGCGTTTTTGCGCGGGTGTTTGGGATTTTGCTACTACTCGATCTTGATGATAATCGAAAGCTGGCTCAACGCGCGCGCTAGAAACGAAGTGCGCTCGCGGGTACTGGCATTTTACGAGATCACGTTTTACGTATGTTTTGGGCTGGGCATCCTCGTGCTATCTCTAAATTTATCCACTTCTCACGTGCTTTTGCTTAGCGCGGCGTTTATTTTGTTTTCGAGTATTCCTTTAAATTTAATCCGCATCAAAGAGCCGCCGATCCCCGAAAAAAAGAGCGTATCGATCCCGAAGGTCTTTGCGCTCGTGCCTTTGGCGCTCATTACCAGCATCGTAGCGGGCATCCTCATAAACGGCTTTTTTGCGATGGCTAGCGTTTATATCCTGCTGCAAGGATACGGCGCGAGGGAGGTTTCGTTTTTTATGACCGTCGCGATGGCGGGCGGCTTTATCGCCCACTCTCTCATCGGCGGTTTTTCCGATAAATTCGGCCGCCGTCCTGCGATAATGTGCTGCGCGGGCGTGTCGCTATTTGCGGCTATTTGTTTTTTGGCGCTTAAGCCCTCTATCTACGCGCAGTACGTTTTGTCGTTTTTTTTGGGTTCCGGCGCTTTTTGCCTATATGCGTTATCGCTTGCTCGCGCCAACGACGTTTTAAAACATAAAAATCAAGGCATCGAAGTAGGGCGCGCCGTGCTTTTTAGTTACTCTTTCGGCTCGCTTCTTTCGTCCGTGATAATGGGCGCTAGTATGAAAATTTTAGGCTTTGACGGCTTTATGTGGGTTTATGCGGCGCTGCTTGCGTTTCTCATCGCGTTTTGCCTCACGCAAAAGACCGTTCCGCTTGAAAGCAGGCGAGGCTTTGAGCATAGCCCCGGCACGATGGCCAATAGCTAATGAAAATCTCAAATTTGACGATATAGCCGTATGGAATCAGTAAATAACGCTATAAGCTCGCAAATCGCGACTCAGGCTGCAGTCGGCGGCGCGCTACCCAAAACAGGCGGCGTAGGCGGCGCAAACGCCGGACAGACGGGACAGGCGGGCGAAACCAAAAATCTTTTTAAAAATCAGCCCGCGCCCTCGCAAAATTTGGACTCCGAGGCTGCGGATAACGCCGTAAAGGATTTAGACAAGCTCGTAAATAAGCTTTTAGACGAGCTAAAATCAAGCCCTACGCAGGCCAAAGAGCTGGCCGCGCAGGCTAAAAATCTCCAGCTCTCGCCAAATCTCGCAAAAGATATGAAAAGCCTCGCGGCTCTTGCCGAAAACGAGCCCGATCTAAAGGAATTTGCACTCAAGCTAAAAGAGTTTTTAAAGCCTGTCGCCGATCTAAAAAACGCGCCGCTAAACGAGCAGATAAAAAGCTCGGGCATCATGTTGGAGGCAAATTTAAAGGACGCGCTAAACGGCAAATTTAACCTACCTAGCGCGATAAATAAGCTGTTCGGCGATATAAAAAATCTCTCAAATCAGCAGCTTTTGGAGCAAATTTCAGCCTTAGCTAAGGATGACAGCCTAAGCACGAACGAGAGCTTTACGAGGCTTGATCAAATTTTACAAAACGCTAAAACTGCGGCCAAAGATACGCTAGCGAACTCGCCTTTTAAACAGCTTTTTGAAATCGCCGATAAGCTCGAAAACTCGGCTAAATTTATGGATAAGCAAGCAAACGCCATGAGCGGCAGCGGGCTAAGCCTAAACGAAAAAACGCTAAACGCCGAGCTAAACAAAATCTCGCAGCTACTAGCAAACGCGGGCGAAAAAATGCAAAATTTAAACAGCGAAAAGCTAAGTCAAAACAGAGGCTTTGCTTTAAATTTTGCCGAGCTAAAAAACGCGATAAAAGATCTAACTGACGAGCTTAGCGCGCTTGCGGCCTCGCAGGATAAATTTAACGATTTCGCGCAAAAAATCGTCCGAGACGTCGCGGAAGGAAGCGAGGGCGCGACGCTGCAAGATAAGCTGCAAAATGCGGCTAGAAAGCTAAATTTCGCCCTGCAAATCGCCGATAAAGCGGGCTTTGAAGCAAAAAACAACTTAGATGAAGTTGGCAAGCTAATCAAGCAGCAAAATATCGCTCGTGGCGAGCTTGGCGCAGTGACGCCAAAAAGCACCGAAGAGACGGCAAAAGTCTTGCAAAACGACGTAAAAAGCGCGCTTTTAAACATGCAGTCAAAGTCTCCCGACGCTAGCCCCGTAAAAGACGCCGCCTCAAAGCTGCTTGCTCAAATCGAGATGCATCAGCTAGCCTCCGCGGTAACGGGCGGCGTGCAGACCTATCTGCCATACGTCTGGGAGGGCGTAGATGGCGGAAATATCAGGTTTAAGCAAGGCAAAAAGCAAAAACACTACGCGCAAATCGACCTAAATTTTCAAAATTTCGGGCAAATCAATATCATGGTGGCGCTTAGCGAAAACAAATACATCGACCTTGCGATCGCGACGCAAAAAGAGGAGTTTAAGGAGCTCATTTTAAGCGGTGCGAAGGAGCTAAAAAGGGTTATCGGCGAGCAGGGCTTGATAGTGTCGAATTTTAGCCTAAAAACTATGCCTAAACTGCGTTTTAGCGGCGTTTACGGCGGTCTGGATAAGCTTGATATGGGCTTTGATAAAAAGGCGTAAATTTGGCAAAAGTACAAAAAACTAAAAAAGCTGTGGCTCTTGGCTACAATCGCCAAAAAGATAACGCCCCTAGGGTGCTAGCTACGGGTTCTGGCGAAGTGGCGAAAAATATCATAAATCTAGCCAAATCTCACGACATCCCGATCAAAGAGGACGCCGATCTGGTCGAGGTTCTAAGCAAGGTTGATCTAAACGAGGAAGTCCCGCCAAATCTCTACAAAGCAGTCGCCGAAATCTTTAACTTTTTGTATCAAATGACAAATAAAAAATAGGGCGCTTGCGGCAAAGTAGAAGCGAGGGCAGGCTTATTGCAAGTGCAAATTTGAGCGCGAACTAGGAAATTTAAACAAAAAAGACGGTTGGGATAATAGCGATTTTAGCCTTGCCTTTGTTGATCTTATTTTCGGCTCTAGTTTTTGCTAGCGGTAACGGCTCAAAAGGCGCAAACTACCCAAAACACGCGCTAGAAAAAGCGGTAACGCATGATAAAAAGAGCCTCATCCAAAGAAGATAAAACCGCCCGCTATCAAGTAAAATTTGACGACTATTCCGCCGCTACTGCAAACGCAAAAATCTCGTCCAAAATTTGCCGCAGCACCCAGTTGTCGTAAAATTATTTGTATTATTTTATGTATTTTGCCTTATAGCTAAATTTAATACGAATAAAGATAAAATAGCCGTAAAATTAACTCAAAAAACGGAATAAATTTGAAACAAAAACTGGTCTTAGTCGGCGCCTCGACAGGCGGTCCGGGACATTTAAAAAGGCTTTTTAAAGGGCTTGATCTAAACGGAGCTAGCGTCGTTATCGCGCAGCATATGAGCCTGGCTTTTATCCCTAGTTTTATCTCGCAGTTTGACAAGGAGTGCACGGCGGAGGTGGTTATGCTAGGCGCGCCCGTGCAGCTAAAAAGCGCGATATATATCTGCGAAAAAAACTCCGAGATAATCTCTTCTAGCCCCCTAACGGCTGGCATGTGTTCGCCAATGAAAGAGACCACGTATAACCCCAACGTGGACGTGCTTTTTCACTCGGGCGTGCAGGTTTGTAAGTTTGCCGACGTCATGGCGATCCTGCTAACTGGCATCGGCGACGACGGCGCGCGCGGGCTAAACGAGCTATATAAAGCGGGCGCTAAATGCATCGCCGAAAACGAGGAGAGCGCGATCGTCTACGGCATGCCAAAGCGCGCGAAAGAAATCAACGCAAATTTAAGGTCGCTACCCATCGGCGGTATAAGAGCGGAACTGGAAAGGTTTTTACATGCTTGAAAATGCAAATTTGACGCCCGCTCCTAGCGATGCGGCGGGGCTGAATAAATTCGTCGAAGTCATCAAAAATATGTGCGGCGTGGACCTGGAGTCCAAAAAGGACATGATAAAGCAGCGCCTAATAAATTTCTGCCAAGCAAACGGCATTCCAAGCTTTGAAGCGTTAAGCTCAAAAGTCCTCGTGGACCGCTTTATGAGGCAAGAAATCGTAAATTTGATCACCACGAACGAGACTTATTTTTACAGAGAGTTGCCGCAGCTACAAGCCGCGATATACTACGCCAGAGAGGAGCTTGATAGCGTGCGGATACTGTGCGCGCCGTGCTCGACTGGCGACGAGGCTTACTCGCTAGGTATGCTCGCGCACTCAAATTTGCTTGACGTAAACCGCGTCAGTATCGTTGGTATCGACATAAACTCTGAGGCTATCGATAGCTGTAAAAAAGGCGTTTATAACGAGCGCTCCTTGCACCGCCTAAACGACAATCAAAAAAATATCTACTTCACAAAACGCGACGGCAAGTACGAAATCAAGCGCGAGATGCTGCCTAGATGCGAGTTTAGTGTGGCAAATATCTTTGACGACGCGATCTTTAAGCTCGGCAAATTCGACATCATTTTTTCGCGAAATATGATGATTTATTTTAACGAGGAATTTAAGCTAAAAACGGTCGAGCGCTTTCATAAAATTTTGAGCGATCAGGGCAGACTCTACGTAGGACACGCCGATCTGGTGCCGTTTACGACGCTTTATAAAAAGCATATTTCAAACGGAACGACTTATTACGCTAAAGCCTGAGCGGGGTAAATTTGGGTCAAATTCGGCTAAAATTTGCTTAAATTTGACGCGAGCGGACGGCTGCGTTTTTGACACGGACGGTAAATTTGTGCGTTTAAATTTGTCTTGCTAAACCCGCGCTGTAGAGCAAATTTACGCTAGTTCGTCTTTGTAAATTTTACGCACGAATAGCCAGTAAATCGCTCCGGCAAAAAAGATACAGCCTATTAGCGCCGTGATTAGCGAGAGGCTAAGCCCAAGCTCAAAAAGCAGCCCTATACCGCTAGAAATCACCGCCGCGACGCCTAGATAAACCATATCGTTATAGGCGATGATACGACCGTAATACGCCGGATCGCACTTTTGCTGGATGAGCGTATAGGTGTAGCTCCAAAGCGTCGAGGTGAAAAATCCCGCGCAAAAAATCCCGATAAATCCGATATAAAAGTTAAACTGCAATGCGCTCCATGCGATGACGCCAAGCCCATGCCCGACGTAGATATAGACTAGGTTGGAGTTTGAGACGAATTTGCTAAGCGCGAGCGGACCGACGATGAGAGCGACTGCGCGGCAGGCGTTTATGTAGCCTATGATGAGAGATGCCGAGAGCAGGCCAGCGTACGGATAGTCGGCTAGCAGAGCCACTAGCGCATCGTAGCTGGTCACGCCAACTACGGCGTGTAGCATGATGAGATGTGCGATGAGCGGATTTTGTTTTACGTATTTTAGGCCGTTTTTTAGCATCTCGCGGACTCTTTCGCCGCCTTTTTTGGCTCGCACGGCGATATCTGTTTTAAGCAGGACGATAAGCGCCACGCCGTAAAGAGCGCAGTCTAGCAAAAAGGCGCTTTTTATCCCGAAAAAATGGATATAAATGCCCGCTAGCCCCATGCCCGCGGTGTATGAAAACGCCCAAATAAGCGAGTGGATCTCGTTTGCGGTTTTTAGCTCGTCTTTGTTTAAAATTTTGGGAAAAAGGCTCATCTCGACTTGAAAATACGTTCCGCCGGCCCCGACTCTGATAAATATGATCGTAAAAAGCAACCACATCAATGAAAGCTTGTCGATAAAAACGAGCATAAAAACAGTCACCATCTCTACGACCGTGAGCGCTATTAGCATAGGTTTAGGACTAAATTTATCCACCACGATACCGCTAAAAGGCGATAGCAGCACGCCTGGCACGAAAGCTAGCGCAGCCGCCGCCGTGATAGCCCAAACGGGCGCGTCAAGCTCGATAAGTAGCGTGAAAATGCCCGTGTGCGAGAACCAAACGCCAAAATAACAAATCAGTTGTATGAGCGAGAGGCGCGCGAAAACGGGTTGCGTTTTTAGTAGGTCGATAAATTTATTCATTTTGGCTTCAGGTTAAATTTGGCGCTAAATTTGCCGCTTAGTTGGCTTCTAGCTTTTTGTAAATGCGCTCCTGGACGAAATTTTCTTTGATAAAGCTGTTTTGGTTGCTTATCTGGCGCAGCGTATCGCCGTTAATCTCGAAATTTAGCTTTTCGCGGTATTGATTTGTCACTCTTAGGGTGTTGCCCTCTATCTCGTATTTGCCATTTTGCAGCTCTCTTTGCGCGATCTTTTTTTGATAAACGGTGTCGATTTTAAACGTACCGTCCGCGTTGAGCGTTAGCGTGCTTTTTGAGTTTTCGCTACATCCGTCGCAAAACACCTTAGCCTCGTAAACGCCGATCAAATTTTCCTTATCTACTTCGGTGCCGCACGTTTCAAAAACCTCAGTACCGCCGCATTTTTTGTTATTTACGGCGCTTCCGCTCGTCGCACAGCCAGCAAATATCATCGCAGCTGCGGCTAAAAATAAAATATTTTTCATGATTTATCCTTAAAATTTTGGCTAATTATACTAAAAATTTTCCGCTAAAATGGCGAAATTTTAGCAAAAAGCGGCTAAAATTATGAAAAATATTTTAAGGAGTAGTCATGGAAGAGAGCATCCCGTTTATCGTATTTGCCGTGGTCGTGCTGGCCTTTGCGGTTTTGTTTTTAAAAGCCGGTATCAAGATTATCTCGCAGTCTGATATCTACATCGTCGAGCGTTTGGGTAAATTTCATAAGGTGCTTGACGGCGGTTTTCACATCATCATCCCGTTTGTAGATCAGATCCGCGCCGTGATCACCGTGCGCGAGCAGCTAGTAGATATCACAAAGCAGCAAGTCATCACCAAAGATAACGTAAACATAAGCGTCGACGGCATAGTGTTTTTAAAGGTCGTGGACGGCAAAATGGCTCTGTATAACGTCGATAGCTACAAGCGCGCGATCGCAAATTTAGCCATGACGACGCTGCGCGGCGAGATCGGCGCGATGAACCTTGATGACACGCTTAGCTCGCGCGACCGCCTAAACTCCGCATTGCAAAGAGCGCTCGGAGACGCCGCCGATAACTGGGGCGTAAAGATCATGCGCGTCGAGATCTCCGAGATCTCCGTCCCGCACGGCATCGAAGAGGCGATGAATCTACAAATGAAAGCCGAGCGCGAAAAACGCGCGATCGAGCTAAAAGCGCAGGCTGAAAAAGAGGCGCTTATCCGCAACGCCGAGGCGCTAAAGCAAGAAAAAGTCCTGCAAGCCGAGGCTATAGAGCGTATGGCCGATGCTAAAAAATACGAGCAAATCGCGCTAGCCACGGCTCAAAAAGAGGCGATGGACATGATAAACGAAAGCATGGCGCAAAACGCAAAAGCCGCCGAGTTCCTGCTCGCGCGCGACCGCGTAGGAGCCTTTAACGAGCTAGCCAAAAACGGCTCGAAAGATAAAATTTTAGTCCCTTACGAAGCGACCGAGCTCATCGGCTCTTTAAGCGTCTTAAAGGACTTTTTGGGCGCTAGGGCGGCGAAATGATACCCGCGTACTTGATGCTGGCCGCGGGCGTCGGATTAGTCATGCTCGAGTTTATGCTGGGCAGCTTTTTCGTGCTATTTTTCGGGATTGGATTTTTAGCAGTCGGAGTTTTGGGATTTTTTGTAGATATCGCTTGGGAGTATCAAATTTTACTCATCGCTATCATCTCTCTAGTTCTGCTTTTTGCGCTCAGAAAGCCGCTAAAGGCCAAATTTAACCAGCACGAAAGCGAAGTTAAGGATGATTTTTTAAACGAGAGCGGCGAGGGCGAGATCAGAGAGGGTATGGTTTATTTTAAAGGTACTTTGTGGCGCTACGACGGTGATTTATCCGAGGGCTCGAAGGTACGCGTGCTTGGCACGAAAGGCAACAAAGTCGTTTTACAGCGAGATTAAATTTTTATTATTGCGGTATAAAAACGCTTTTAAATTTTTCAAGGAGTCAAAATGTTTATCGTAAATTTAACTTATGTTAAAGAGTTAAGCGAAGTAGATAGCTTCATAAGCGAACACAATGCATTTTTGGATAAATTTTACGCAGAAAATAAATTTATTTGCTCGGGGCGTAAAATCCCGCGTAGCGGCGGCATCATCTTGGCAAACGCCAAGGATCGCTCGGAGCTTGACGAGATTATCGGACAAGATCCGTTTTTTAAAAACGGTATCGCAAAGTATGAAATTACCGAGTTTTCGCCGACGAAATTCGTATCTGGTTTTGGGCGGCTTTTAGGCGAGTAAACGAACTGGGCAAGCTAAGGTTAACCGGCTTGGGTAACTATTAATAAAATTCAAAAAGGCAAACGACTGCGACTGGATTTGCGCGTTTGCCTGCAATAAAATTAACCTTTAACGGTGCAGTTTAAAATACGGTCGCCGTTTTTACAACTTTTATAAAATTCTCGTTTAAAATTTAAAATCAAAAAAGTTGGTTTCTCTTCGTAAACTTAAAATCTAGCCAAATTTAAAGAAACGGCTAGCTTAATTTAATATACGTTTAGTCACTAACGCTCATTTAAAATAAATTTATAACAACCACTCCGGCTACTATCATGTCTATGGCGATGATTGCGGGCAAATCAAGCTTTTGCCACATAAAAAATAAGCTATCGCCGAGATGAGAACTATGCCCGCCTCGGACCGTATCGCGTAAGCGATACCCATGGGAATGTGTCTAAATATCGCAAGCAGGTAGAATAAAATCCCGAATAAAACAAGCGAACCAACGGCGTATAAGGGCTTTGCAAAGCTGCCGCTTAGCTTTAAAAGCGAAGTTGCAGCCGCCACTAGTTGTGATACTTATGCCTATAAGAACCCAGTATTTGATCATTTTTTCTTCTTTGAATTAATAAAGGAATTAAAAACTCAAATTTTAAATATCTAAATTAACTATAAATAAATTAAAATTTGATCCTCTGCGTGCTTTTGCAGGCTTAAATTTGATGGAGAAAGCGATCAAATTTGACCTTGACCGCATTTAAATTTTAGTGTTTGTGATGAGGACAGGCGTGCGCTTCGTCGCTTGCGCAGCTTTTGTCGTGATGAGCGCACTCTTTATGCTGCGCGCAGCCTTGCGCTTTTGCGTCGCATTTTGGGCATGGCTTTGATTTGTCGCTCTCGCCGCTACAGCCCAGGCTTTTGTCCGCTCCGTGATTTCCGTGATGAGGGCACTCTTTCATCGCTGCGTGAGCCTGTGCGCAGCTAGCGTTTGCCATGCCGTGATACGGGCAGCTAGCGTCTTTTATCTGCGTAGCGTGGCGATACTCCTGCGCGTTTTGCTCTGCAGGAGCCGGTTTGTTTGCCGCGCAACCTGCAAAAAATAGCGCCAAAATCGTAGCCAAAACTAAATTTTTCATCTTTTCTCCTTTGACAAAATGTCTCGGGATTTTATCAAATTTAAGCTTTATAAATCGGGTTAAATTTGAGCGGACGGCAAATTTAAAAAGTCGCGGCAAATTTGACGCCACAGTTTATGCGGGAGAGCGTCTATCTGCGGCAGTACAGACCGTCACGCCCGCCTTGATGACGTCTAGGCTCGTCGCAGTTGTCTTTGCGAGCGAGCTTCTTATGGCGCAACTAGACTCAACGCCCCGTCTAGCGCCAAAAGGGCTAAATTTCTTAGCTTGGCCGCATTTTTTACGGATTTTAAAATCATTTCTTTTCCTTTACGTTGAGGCGCGAAACGATATCCGCAAGACGTCAAAAAACGTGAATTTATCAAAGATAAAAGCGTTTTTCGCTAAACTCGCGTAAAAAATTTAAAGGAAAAATTTGACTAGACTAAGCGTGGACGAGGCGGTAAATTTGATAGAAAACGCCGAGCTAAACGAGCTTGGAGCGATGGCTCTAGCGCGTAAGCGCGAGCTGCATCCAGACGGCGTCACGACCTTTATCGTGGATAGAAACATCAACTACACGAACGCGTGCTGGGTGGACTGTAAATTTTGCGCGTTTTACCGCGATCATAAGGACGAGGACGCCTACGTTCTTAGCTTTGACGAGATCGGGCAAAAGATCGAGGAGCTCATCGCTATCGGCGGGACGCAAATTTTGTTTCAAGGCGGCGTACATCCGAAGCTAAAAATCGAGTGGTACGAGGATCTCGTGGAGTTTATAGCCAAAAAATACCCAAACATCACGATTCATGGATTTTCCGCGGTCGAGATCGACTATATCGCGAGGATCTCGCGCATAAGCACTAGGGAAGCGCTACGCCGTCTGCGAGAAAAGGGTCTCTACTCGATGCCCGGAGCCGGAGCCGAGATACTTAGCGACCGCGTCCGCGACGTGATCGCGCCTAAAAAATGCGACGTAGAGACATGGCTACGCATCCACCGCGAGGCGCACGAGGAGGGGCTAAAGACGACGGCAACGATGATGTTTGGTACCGTGGAAACCACGCGCGAGATCGTGGAGCACTGGGAGCATATCAGGAGCTTGCAAGACGTTACGGGCGGCTTTAGAGCGTTTATCTTGTGGAGCTTTCAGGGGCTAAACACGCGCCTAGCCGCCGAACGTCCCGAGATCAAAAAGCAAAGCTCGAATCGCTATTTGCGCTTGCTTGCGGTCTCTAGGCTGTTTTTAGACAACGTACCCAACATCCAAAGCAGCTGGGTCACGCAGGGCAGCTACATCGGGCAGCTGGCGTTGCTGTTCGGCGCAAACGACCTAGGCAGCACGATGATGGAGGAAAACGTCGTCAAGGCCGCGGGCGCTAGCTACCGTATGAATCAAGACGAGATGATACGCCTCATCAAAGACATCGGCGAAAAACCCGCCAAACGCAATACCAATTACGATATTTTAGAAAGGTTTTATTGATGAAAATCATAAATTTAAAAGCCGCAAATTTACAAATCCCGGCCGTTTACGAGGCTAGCAAAACCTTGCCCGCGGTGAGCCTAAAGCTTATTTTTAAGGTCGCCGGAACTTGCGCGGAGGAAAAAGCGGGGCTTGCTAAATTCGTCGCTAAAATTTTTGACGAAGGAACGCTAAGCAAGGGTGTGGCGGGCTTTGCCAAAGAGCTTGAAACGCGCGCGATTAGTCTTTACGCGAGCGCGGGATTTGAGACCTTTGCGTTTGAGCTAAACTGTCTAAAGGAGCACTTTTCTTTTGCGCTTGCCAAGCTAAAAGAGCTTTTAGAGGAGCCAAATTTAAGCAAAAAAAGCTTTGAGAAGGTGCGAACTCTGACTCTGGGCGAGATATCTAGCAACGAGAGCGACTACGACTATCTAGCTAGAGTCGCGCTAAACGGGCTGCTGTATCCCGGTACGAATCTAGCGCACCCAAGCATCGGCACAAAGCAAAGCGTGGAGAGCATCACGCTAGAGGACGTTAAAAATTTTATCGCTAGCAAGCTTGATCTAGCAAATTTATTCGTAGTGCTGGGCGGTGAAGTGGCGCCTGGGGAGCTAAATTTAGACGAGATTTTAAGCTCGCTAAAGACAGGCGAGCCGCGCGAGCTAAAGCTTCTTAAAACCGATGAAAAATGCGGCCAAAAGTCCATAATCAAGCCTAGCGAGCAAGCCTATATCTACTTTGGCGCGCCTTTTGACGTTTCCCGTGAAGAGCGCTATAAAGCCAAGGTCGCGACATTTATTTTGGGCGAAGGCGGCTTTGGCAGTAGGCTGATGGAGGAGATCCGCGTGAAGCGGGGACTAGCGTATTCGGCGTACGCTAGGAGCGAATTTGCGCTGAGCCACTCGCAAATTTGGGGCTATCTGCAAACCAAAAACGAAAGCAGGAGCGAGGCGGTCGCGGTCGTGAAAGACGAATTTGCAAAATTTGTCAAAAACGGCGTAAAGGCAGGCGAACTAGCGCAGGCTAAAAGATTTTTGCTAGGCTCGCAGCCGCTACGACAAGAAACGCTTTTTAACCGCCTAAACATCGCTCAGAGCGAGTTTTATAACGGCTTTAAACTAGGAAATTTTAAAGACGAGCTAGAAAAAATATCAAAGCTAAAGCTTGCCGAGCTAAACGCGTTTATAGCGGAGCATGCAGAAATAGAAAAACTCAGTTTTGCCGTGCTTTACAATGAAATTTGATGAAAAAGATAGAACAAATCTAAAAAAAATCGGCGTAACCACTCTGCTCGATCTAGTGCTAAAGCTTCCTAAAAGCTTTGAAGATACGAGCCTGGCCGCCGCACCAAAAGACGGACACGTGAGCGTCGCCGTAGAGATAAAAAGCGCGTATCGCCAAGGCGGAATGCTACACGCCGTATGCTGGTGCGAGGCGTGGGAGCAAAACGTCAAAATCGTGATTTTTAACGCCAAGCCTTGGCATAACGGCGCATTTAAGGTCGGCAAAAGCGTGTTCGTGAGCGGCAAATGCGCCTACGCCTACGGCTCGTGGCAGCTAACCAATCCCAAAATCGTCACGAAAATAAACGAAATCATACCCAAATACAAACTCTCTCTCAGAGACGATTCGTTTAAAAATTTGATCCAAAAATACGTAAATTTGCCCAATTTGCTTGAGGCTGGACTCGCGCCTAAGGAGGCTAGGTTTTTGCTAGATCTGCACAGAGGAGACGAAAAAAGCGTCGCGACACTAGAAGCTCTCGTACGAGAAAAAACGGGCGAAGAGGTGCTAAAATTCGTCGAAATTTACAACTACCTAAAAAAGCTAAACGCCAAAAAAACTCGCTTTAAGGCGCCCAAAATCAATCTTTTTGATATCTCTTCGTGGCTTAAAAATTTACCGTTTGCGCCGACAACTGATCAGCTAAACGCTATCGCCGATTTGCGCGCAGACTTTAGCGGCGAGGAGGCGGTGCGACGCGTCGTGATGGGCGATGTGGGCAGCGGCAAGACGCTTGTTATGCTAGCCGCCGCGCTTAGCGTATATCCACGTACTGCGCTCATTATGGCGCCCACGTCGATACTGGCCGAGCAAATTTACGCAGAGGCGGCACGCTTGCTGCCAGATTTTATGCGTGTTTTGCTTGTTAAAAGCGGCGACAAGCCTGAATTTGACGGCGTAAATCTCATCATCGGCACGCATGTTTTGCTATATCAAAGCTTGCCCGCAGCGCCTTTGGTGATGATAGACGAGCAGCACCGTTTCGGCTCGAATCAGCGCGAGAAAATCAACGCTCTAGCTAGCGGAGGGCTTGGGCGAGAGACGCAACTTGACGAGGCAGACGGCGAATTTGAGGTTAAATTTGAGGGCGGTGAGCGGTCAAATTTGACTGAAATCTCGCCCCAAAAACGGCAAGCAAAAACTGCGGATGAGACCAAGGCTCACGTCGTACAGTTTTCGGCAACACCGATACCTCGCACGCTAAGCATGATACAAAGCAGCTTCGCGGAGTTTAGTTTCCTAAAGCAGATGCCTTTTGAAAAGCATATCCATACGCAAATTTTGCAAAGTGCGGACTTTGGCGAGCTGCTAGCGCATATCAAGGCACAAATCGCTAAAGGCAAGCAAGTCGCCGTGATATATCCGCTCGTGGAGGGTAGCGAAAGCTCGAACTATCAGGGGCTGGAGGAAGCGCAGGGGTTTTGGCGGGCAAATTTTGCAAACGTCTACGTCACGCACGGCAAGGACAAAGAAAAAGAGCAAGTGCTACGTGAATTTCGCGAGCGCGGCGACGTGCTGCTCTCGACGACGGTGGTCGAGGTCGGCATCTCGCTGCCCAGACTTAGCACGATCGTGATAGTAGGCGCGGAGAGGCTTGGTCTAGCGAGCCTGCATCAGCTGCGTGGACGAGTAGGGCGAAACGGCGGGAGCGGATTTTGCTTTTTGTTTACAAAGCTCAAAAATCCGCCGTCGCGCCTGAGGGAGTTTTGCGAGACGCTGGACGGCTTTAAGATCGCCGAGATAGACCTCAAAAATCGCCAAAGCGGCGACATCCTAAACGGCGCGTTTCAGCACGGCGCGACGTTTGAATACTACGACTACGAAGAGGAAATCACGCAGGCGGCCAAAGATAGGGCGGGGCTTGGGTAAAAAGCGATTTAACGCTAATTTCAAGCCCTTAAATCTCGTATTTTTGTTTTATAAGAGCCTTAAATTTAGCCTGTTTGGATTGCTTGATATGTCCCTAGATTTGACGAGTTTTAGCGACTTTACGCGGAATACTAAATTTAAAACCGCCAGTAAGCCGTCAAATTTGATTCGGCTTTTTGATATTTCAAGTTGCGTTTTGCGCCGCTTGCGTAAATTTTAGGACTAAAATTTACTCGGTATCGCGTTTTTGGTATTTGATTTTACTCGGCGCGCTGCAAGTAGATTTAAGTTTGCTGCGATTTTTAGCTTTAAATTTGACGGTACTTGCGACCTTGTAAATAGCACGCGGCTAAATCGCACGCTAAAAACGGCCACATGATTTAGCTTGATTTAAGCTATTTTTGATTCTACCGCCTCGATGCCTGCCCTAAATTTATCCAAATCAGACTATAATCGCAAAAAAAGGATAAATCATGCAAGAGTGGGCTTTGTGGGCGCTAGCTTCGGCGGTTTTTGCCGCGCTTACGGCGATTTTCGCCAAGGTCGGGCTTGATGGTATAGACTCAGATTTCGCGACCTTTATCAGGACGCTCGTTATCGCTGCGGCGCTGATTTTGTTTCTCACGTATGCTAAAAAGTGGCAGCCGCTTGGCGAGTTAAGCGCGCGAAACTGGCTGTTTTTAACGCTTAGTGGACTTGCGACCGGCGCGTCGTGGCTGGCGTATTTTAAGGCGCTTCAGATGGGCTCTGCGTCGCAGGTAGCGCCCGTAGATAAGCTTAGCGTCGTTTTGGTCGTTGTTTTTGCGGTTATGTTTTTAGGCGAGCGCCCGAGCGCGCGAGAGTGGATCGGTATCGCGCTGATTGCTAGCGGTGTGTTTACGCTGGTTTTTGCGGATAAATAGTATCAAGTAACGGGAGTTAAATTTGGAGAAATTTAAAGAAAAAATCAAAAACTCGTATTTGTATGTAGTTTTTATAAAAAGGGGATTTACGGTAACGGCTCTGCCTTAAGAAGTATCTTTTCGGCATTTTTGATGGTTTTGGTCGGTTTGTGTCTTACTTTGATCCTGTTTACTATCAAGGATATGATTTTTTATAGCGATTTTAAACCGCTAAACGAACTAACGAAAAACGTAGGGACGGTGGAGTCTGCAAACTACGGTCTAAAAGGCGACGGGAAGCTAAAACTAAGGCTGGATGACGGCTCGGCGGTGTCATACTACATAGATAGCAGAGATGACGAGTCGTATAGACCACTCATAAAAAAGAGGGCGGTTATATATAGCAAGGTAGTGCCACTAGGAAATAGAATTTTGCAACTAGAAGACGATGCGGGCAAGGTTTACGTCAAATATAGCTACGAATATGAACTGCAAACGCCACAGAGACGCATGGATTCGATCTACGCATGCTTAAAAATAGCTGCCTTTTTTCTGTTTATAGTGTGGTTTTTAAATCGTAGAGATCTCGCGCAAGCCAAGGGTAAAAATAATAAAATTTAGCAGTATGCACTGTCTTAAGAGATGTTTTTGGCTGTTGTTTTTTGAGTGGGTTTTGGACGATAAATTTTGCCATTTTTAAAATTTTTGCTGCCCGGCAAGACGGCGTGGTTTTGAGTCAAATTTGCATTTTTGTTTGCGGTTTAAATTTGTTTTTACCTTTTTGCGGATAGATTTTCGCCGTAAATTTACCGGCAACTTTGTGTTTAAATTTGAGTTTTGAAACGGGCTGAGTTTATTTGCTTGCTAGATTTAGATTTTGGTAAATTTGCTCGGTTTAATCGGCAAATTTACCTCGCGTTTTGCCGATTAAAAACGGTGCTGCGCTTTGTGTAGTCAGGCTTGAGCTTAACTAAAACTAAGCGACCAAATTTGCGCTTGTTTGGACGAATTTACATCGTCAAATTTTAAAGACGTTAAGCTTTATCTTTAAATTTTGCTTCATGCTCCAAAAGCCAAATTTTAGTCGCTAACCCTTCGCCGCCGCTGTATCCGCCGAGGCCATTTGAGGCGACTACTCTGTGGCAAGGCACGATGATTGGGATTTTGTTTTTTGCGTTTGCCGAGCCTGCCGCGCGAAACGCCCTCGGTCGCCTAGCCATGGCTGCGAGCTTGGCGTACGTAACTCGCTCGCCATATGGGATCTTTTGCAGATTTTCGTAAACGCATCTTTGAAACGCCGTGCCGCCGATATTTAGCCGCGTTTTAAAGGTTTTAAGCTCGCCTTTAAAATAGCTTTCAAGCTCGCTTAAACAGAGCTTTAAATTTGCGTCCGTTACGTCCGCGCGGACGAATTCTCGCACAAAATTTAGCTCGCAAACCCCGCTCTCGTCGCCGCAAATCTCCAAAACGCCGATAGGCGAGTCAAAATACGCTTTTTGCATAGTAATTCCTTAAAATCAAGTGCTTAAATTTAGCCAAATTTCGCTTTGTTTTGCTAAAATTACGTAAATTTTAATAAGGATAAACGATGGACTTTTTCACGCAGTACGAAAAACACGTAAAAGAGCGCGAGGCTCTAGGCGTGCCGCCGCTACCGCTAAACGAGGAGCAGACGAGGGAAGTCTGCGAGCTTGTAAAACAAGGCGGAGATAGGCGGAGCGAGCTTATAAATTTACTCGCAAATCGCGTAAATCCGGGCGTAGACGATGCGGCGAAGGTAAAGGCGGAGTTCTTAAACGAGATTATAAATCACGGGCTTGAGATAAGCGGCCTTGATAAAATCGCTGCCGTAAATTTACTGCGGCCGATGCTTGGCGGATACAGCGTCATCGTACTGATTGAAAGCCTAAAAAACGCCGACGAGGCCGTGGCGCAGGCTGCCTGTAACGTGCTAAAAGAGACGATTTTCGTGCATGATTATTTTAACGACGTGGCAGAGCTTGCAAAAACCAATAAATTTGCGCTTGAAGTCTTGCGCTCGTGGGCGGAAGCCGAGTGGTTTAAGGCGCGCGAGAGCCTGCCTAGGCGTATCAGGGCGGCCATATTTAAGGTCGCCGGCGAGACCAACACCGACGATCTAAGCCCGGCTAGCGAGGCCTATACGCGCTCCGATATCCCGCTGCACGCAAACGCGATGCTGGTTAAGCGTCAGCCGGGCAGCCTAGAAATGATCAATGAGCTTAAAAAAAGCGGGCTAGAAGTCGTCTACGCGGGCGACGTCGTGGGCACGGGCAGTAGCCGAAAGAGCGGCATAAACTCCATCCAGTGGCACCTCGGGCGCGAGATAGAGGGCGTGCCGAATAAAAAAACGGGCGGCATCGTGATAGGCACGGCTATCGCGCCGATATTTTTTAACACCGCCGAGGATAGCGGCGCGCTGCCCATAGTAGCCGACGTAAGCGCGCTAGAGACGGGCGATGTCGTGGATATCTATCCGTACGCGGGCGAGATATTACGCGTCGGGCGGGTAAATTTGAGCGCCGAGGGCAAATTTGACGCAGTTTCAATTTACGGCGAAGCTAAATTTGAAAATTTAAACGAAAATGCTAGGCCCGAAGGCGAGCCGGTCGCTCGTTTTACGCTTTCGCCAAACACGATATTTGACGAGATCAGAGCGGGCGGGCGCATACCGCTCATCATCGGCCGCTCGCTTTGCGGTAAGGCTAGGGCGGCGCTAAATTTAGGCGCGGAGGATATATTCGCAAAGCCCGCGCAGCCGCAAACGGATGAGAGCGAGGGATACACGCTAGCTCAAAAGATCGTCGGCAAGGCCTGCGGCGTGCCGGGCGTTAGAGCCGGGCAGTACTGCGAACCCGCGACTCTCACCGTTGGCTCGCAGGACACCACAGGGCCGATGACGCGCGACGAGATCAAGGAGCTGGCTAGTCTTGGATTTTCAGCTGATTTCGTGCTGCAGAGCTTTTGTCATACGGCGGCGTATCCAAAGCCTAGCGACCTTGAGACGCAAAGAACGCTACCCAAATTTATGAGCTCGCGCGGCGGAGTGAGCCTAAGGCCGGGCGACGGCGTCATTCACTCGTGGCTAAACCGCATGGTGCTACCTGATACCGTGGGCACGGGCGGAGACTCTCATACGCGGTTTCCTATCGGCGTAAGCTTTCCTGCGGGTAGCGGGCTAGTGGCGTTTGCGGCGGTATCCGGAGCGATGCCGCTAAATATGCCTGAGTCCGTGCTCGTGCGATTTAGCGGGCGGCTACAAAAGGGCGTGACGCTACGCGATCTGGTAAATGCGATCCCATACTACGCGATCAAGCGCGGGCTGCTCACGGTCGAAAAGAAAGGTAAGAAAAACGTATTTGCGGGTAAAATTTTAGAAATCGAGGGGTTGGAAAATCTAAAAGTCGAGCAGGCCTTTGAGCTAAGCGACGCTTCTGCCGAGCGCTCTGCGGCGGCCTGTGCTGTAAATTTGAGCGAGCAGAGCGTTGCCGAATACGTCCGCTCAAACGTCGCTCTCATCGAGGCGATGATAGAAGCGGGCTACGAAAGCAGGGCTAGCCTAGAGCGCCGTGCGGCAAAAATGCGCGAGTGGCTAGCGGCGCCTAGCTTGCTGCGAGCCGACAAAAACGCGCGCTACGCCGAGGTGATCGAGATAAATTTAGATGAGATAACCGAGCCCATCCTAGCCTGCCCGAACGACCCAGACGACGTCGCGACTCTGAGCGAAATTTTGGCTAGTAGCTCGCGCCCGCATAAGATAGACGAGGTGTTTGTGGGTAGCTGTATGACCAATATCGGCCACTACCGAGCACTCGGCGAGGCTCTGCGGGGGCTTGGGACGCTGCCCACTCGCCTTTGGATCGCGCCGCCTACAAAGATGGATCAGGCGCTGCTAGAAAAGGAGGGTTACTACGATATCTTTCGCACGGTAGGCGCTCGCACGGAGGTGCCCGGCTGCTCGCTTTGTATGGGTAATCAAGCCCGCGTGAACGACGGCGCGACGGTGTTTTCGACTTCGACGAGAAATTTCGATAACCGAATGGGCATGGGCGCGCGCGTCTATCTAGGTAGCGCCGAGCTGGCGGCCGTTTGCGCCGTGATGGGCAGGCTACCTAGCGTCTCTGAATACATGAATATAGTACCCCAAAAGCTTGCAGGCAAAGAGGCGCAAATTTATCGGTATCTAAATTTTAACGAGATAGAAAATTTTAAAATTTAGCGATTTGGAGGCGGAAATTTCGGCGTTAGCTTCGTTGCAAATTTTGCCAAAAACGGTTAAATTTGCGGCGTGCGGGCCGTTTACGGATAGATGGCCCGGCTCTTGCTGCGACGGCAATATCGCTAGGCGCGAAAAACCCGCCGACGATATCTTCTCTTGCGTGAATTTTAGACGACTATAAGTTTTCCTGTATGGTTGTAGTATCATATCTAAACTCTACTTCGCTACGCCCGTAACTTTTAAGGAGGTAGTAACAAAGCAAGTCGCAGCTAAAAGGTTTTCTATGCCGTTAATATGATTTTACTGTTTGCCTCTTGTAAAGTATCAAGCGTAGCTAAAGAATGCTTTACTCTATAATGAGCTTTCGGCTCCGTAATCTACCAATCCGCCATAAGCTTTCCAGCAATCAAAATATTTTACGCTCTCATCCAGATAGCTCTTATACTTAACTTCGCTATGAACACTAGTTCATTTATAGAACAGTTTTAACTACCCAGGTATAAACTCTGCCGTCTATATTTTGCTCTACTTCGCTACGCTTGTAGCTTTTCAAGACCTCGCGCTCTTTAACATCAAAAATTATGATATTTTTAGTCATTATGTTGATTGTTTTTTCTGATACGGTAGTAAATTTGGCTATTTTTGCGCTTCTATGTCAGATGAAAAATACCATAGAATTTCTCTAAATTTCTTTTCCGAAATTCTAGAACAGATTATATACTTATTTTTTAACCTCGTTACGCTTTTTACTCACAAGAGCATCAATAAAATCATAGTTTTTGTACTTGCACTTTCTTTCTTTAGAAAAAACTTCTTTGAGGTTTTTGGGTCAAAATTTCAAGCAAAAAGTATTTGCATTGAAATTGGGTCTTAAAAAGTGAAGAGGTATAAAATTTAGAAAATTTGAAAATAAAAGACAAGCCCTAAAAAGGGCTTAAAAATTATAGTCCCTCAAAAGGGTTGGTCACCACGTTGTCGCGATCGACTACGTAAGGTATCAATGCTGCTTGGCGAGCGCGCTTGATAGCCTTTTCGACCATCTCTTGGTATTTTTTAGACGTTCCGGTTAGACGTCTTGGCATGATTTTAAATCTCTCTGATAAGCAGTACTTTAAAAGCGAAGTATCCTTATAATCGATAAATTCTATCTTCGCTTCCGTAAATTTGCAGTATTTGCGTGAATATTTTCTTTTTTCAGCCATTGTTTTTTCCTTAATTAAAATGGTATCGTTTCATCGCCGTCATCGTATTTGTCGGCATCTATATCTATTTCTCGGACGTTATCGCCATAGTATTCTTCTTTTGGCTGTTGCTTTTGTTGTTGCGGTTTATTAAAATTTTGCCTTTGCATACCGCTTTGAGCGTAGCTATTTTGCTGATTCTGTCCGCCTTGATAGCCGCCACTGTAGCCGTTATTTTGATATCCGCCTTGCTGATAGCCTTGATTACTATTTTGATTATATCCGCCTTGTTGCTGTCCGCCTAGCATCTCCATATTTTCCACGCTGATCGTGTGTTTGCTTCTATTTTGTCCGTTGTTGTCCGTCCATTGGTCGAATTTTAAACGACCCTCGACTAGAAGCTTTGAACCTTTGGAAAGATATTGGTTTGCTATCTCCGCTTGTTTTCCAAAAAATGTAATGTCAATAAAGCACGTTTCTTCGCGTTTTTCGCCGTTTACGTTAAATTTTCTCGTTACGGCGATGGCGCTGTTGCCTATGGCTGCACCCGCAGTCGTATATCTAAGCTCGATATCTCTTGTCAAATTTCCTACTAAAACGACTCTATTAAACATTTTTCGTCCTTATTCTTGCGCTGCCGGAGCTTCTTCTGCTTTGACTTTCGGTTCTTTTTTGTTTAGTTTGATGCCCTTGCTCATCTTTTCCCAAGCGGCGATCTCTTTTTTGTTTTCAAATTTGACCGTTAAGAATTTGATGATATCTTCGGTGATTCTGATGATACGCTCGACTTCGGCGATAGCTTGGGTCGGAGCCTCGAAATACACGACGAAATAAGTTCCGCGCTCGTATTTTTTTACGGTATAGGCTAGTTTTCTAGTGCCCATAGACTGCACAGACGCGATATTTGCGCCGTTTTTGGTTAGGATTTCTTTAACGAAATCAACTTTTGCGCTTACTTCTTCTTCCGTCAAAGTAGGCTTCAAAATGAATAAAAGCTCGTAATGCTTCATTGATTCTCCTTGTGGGTATTAAGCTCGTTTGCGCGGTTGCAAACGAGCAAGGAAGTCTTTCGACAAGAGCTGATTTTATCTTTTTTTTACTTAATATTTGCTGTTTTTGCTGATAAGATTTTGTAGGCCCAGCACGCAAGAGAGTAGGAAAGTTTTTTTATCGAGGGCAGAGTTTGTTTTTAGTTCAAATTCCGCCAAATTTAACGCAGTAAATATTTCTTTATACGCTTTTAAATTTACCGCCAGACACTGCCTTTTTAGTTCGTTTGCGATGTTTGGCGGCGGCGCGTAGCCTAGTGTTTCTTTGATGTCAAATTGTCCCGTTATTTTGATGCCCGCATGTAGTTTAAAGAGTCTAAAAAACGCGCGATAAAGCGAGTTTATAAACAAAATTTCATTAAAATTTCCATTGTCCGCGCATGAGAAAAAATCAGCCCTGACATCTTTTAGCGATATAAATTTGTCGAAAAAATCGTCAAAACTCACGCTTGATAGAGAAAAGACCAAGCTTCTTACGATATTTTCATTTATAGGCTCGTTTAGGGAGGCTAGTTTGTTTAGCTCGCTTGCGGCTAGATATAAATTTTCATTATGTATGCGGTAGAGTTCAAAAAGCGCGTTTTTTGTAATATTTAGGCTCATTTTTGCAGCTTGTCTGCCGAGCAAATTTACGGCTTCTTCGGGCGAACCGGGTTTAAAAAATCTCGCAAAATTTACCCCAAAAGCCTTTTGCGTATCAAAAACGGCTTTGGCGTCGGACTCAAAAAGCTCGAAAACGAATGTGCCGCCGTTTTTGCAACCGTCTATCAGGATTTTTAGCTCTTTTGCGGGGATTTTTTTATCGCTTTTTACGTGCAAAAGCGGGCTACCGCCAAATAGTGAAGGCTCGCAAAGATGCGCGCGCGCTGCGTCGAAATCGTACTCGTCGTAGTAAAGGCTCAAAATTTCAAAATCTTTAAATTTGGCTAAAATTTCCTTCGCAAAAAGCTCGATTTGGTATTCGTCCGCGCCGTAAAGCAAAAAATAATTTGGAAATTTAGCCGAATTTAGCGCGGCTTCAAGCTCTTTTCTATACATCGATTTTCTTTACGACCTTGCCGAAAATTTCAGCCGTTGCGATATTTGCGTCCATGATTTCGACGATGACTTTTTGCAGTAAATTTGCGCAGTACGCGCCCAAAAATATCCTAGCGCCCTTTATCTCGTCGTCAAGCCTGGCGACCGCGACGTTTTGATTTTCGCTGATATAGGCGTTAAATCGATGTCCGATGCGCTCTTTTGTCCAGCGCGCGAATTTCCTATCCATAAAGTCAAACGCGACTCTGTCGGCCTCGCGCTCGAGTTCGCTTAAATTTGAGCAAGTCGCTTCGATATTTAAAAGCAAGTAGTTAAAAAATTTCTCGTCGTTGCGCAGTTTGGCTTTTAAAAGGCGGTGCAACGTAAGGTCGGAGTAGCGGCGGATCGGGCTAGTAAAATGCGTATAGCGCTCAAAACCCAGTCCGAAGTGGCCTAAATTTTGCGCGCCGTATTCGGCCTTTTTTTGCGATTTGATGATGAGCTTGTCTATCTCCTCACGGTTGCCTACGGCGTCGGCTTGAGCCTGGATTTTGCGGACCAAATTTGCGATGTCGCTTTCGTAAACGAAGTCAAAGCCCAGAGTGCCGAGGTCTTCGAGTAAAATTTGTATTTTTCGCAGATCCGGCGAGCCGTGATTTCTAAAAACGCCTTTGCCGATGCGTTTTGCCGCCGCGACGTTGGCTAACAGCATGCAGTCCTCGACGAGTCTGTGCGAGTCGGTATCGGTTTCAAATCTCGTAGAGGCTAGCCCGCCGTCTGCGTCAAGGCTCATGCGAAGCTCCTGCGTTCTAAAGTCAAATGCGTTTTTCAGGCGTTTTTTGCGTAGGCGCGATGTGAGCGCGAAAAGGGGCTTTATCCAGCCGATCTCGTCCTCGCGTTCGCCGCGTAAAATTTGATCGACTTCGTCGTAGTTAAAGCGTCTTTTTGAGGCGATCAGGGCTTCTAGGAGCTCTTCTTTTACGACTTCGCCCTCTTCGTCTAGCGTGATTTTGAAACAAAACGCAAGGCGCGCGACGTTTGGCTTTAAAGAGCAGATGTTTTCGCTCAAATTTCGCGGCAGCATCGGTACGGCTTTGTGCGGAAAATATATCGAAAATCCGCGCGTTTTGGCCTCGGCGTCTATCGGAGAGTAGGGGGTGACGTATTCGCTGACGTCGGCGATCGCTACGTAAATTTCGCGCTTTTTCTCGTCAAAATATATCGCGTCGTCAAAGTCTTTGGCATCTACCGGATCTATCGTGCAAAAAGGTAGCTCCCGCAAATCCGCTCGCTGCGGATACATTGTAGGATCGACCTCGTCGCCCCACGCTAGAGCTTCAGCTTCGCACTCCTCGCTAAATTCGTCGTTTTTGTCAAATACGGCGAGCGAAATTTTTTCGTCGCTAAGTGGGTCGTTGATATTGCCGATGACCTCTACTATTTCGTTATTTAGATTGCCGATTTTTAGTAGCGTACCCGGCGGCAGCATTTTTAGAGATTTTTGCGAGGCTTTTAGCGGCGAGCTAAGTCCGGTTTTTACGTTTACGCCAAGGATTGCCGAGCCTATTTGCTTGGTATAGACTACGCTCGTTTCGTTGGCGAGTTTTAGCGTCATCACGACTTTGGCGCTTTGGCGTTTTTTCTTTAGCGGCAAAAGCTTTGCCAGCACGATGTCGCCGTAGTGCGAAGCGTTTAAATTTTTATTTTCTATTATTATATCTTGCTTGAAACGTTTGTCGTAAGGCGCCAAAAAGCCCGTGCCGTTTGCGCTTATATCTAGTTTGCCGCAGACAAAGCCGTTGTTTAGATAGTAGCGATCTTTGTGGCGGCTTACGGCGTTTAAATTTAGTAAATTTCGTAGGATTTCTTTATCGGCGGAGGCGACTTCCTTTTCGCTCGCACCGTCAAGTAGTTTGGTTAAAAATTCTTTCACAAATTCGCTTTGACTTTTGCGACGGCTTCTAAAAATTTATCTTGCGCAAAGCCGTATTCGTCGAGGCACATTAGCGTATTTTGTAGCCCATCGTCGCTAAGTTGGCTAAAGATATTTACGGCGTTTTTGACGACTCTGAGCGCTTTTGAGTAGTCTTTGATATGCTCGGGCGCATCGTCCGGATCGTTTGAATAATATATCGCTTCTACTAGCTCGGTTTCTAGGTTCCATTGCTCGAAAATTTTAGCCGTTACCGTTTCGTTTGAGATGCCTACGATCTCGGTTTCTAGATCGGATAGATCAAATGGATTTGAAATTTCTTTTAATCTTTTTCTAAATTCGTCCACCTTGCCTTTTTCGTTTAACTCATGAGAAATCACGATTTTGCCGACTTCTAGCATAAACGAAGCGGGGCTTAACACGGCGAGTTCTTTTGCGTCGATCTTAGAGTACCAGTTGTATGTGAGCGCATTTTGCATTATGGAAATATTTAAAAAGTCGTGGCTAGTAATGCCGTAAGGGTCTAAATTTATCTTAAAGTTCTTTTTAACGGCGCTTGAGAGCGCGAAACCGCGTACGGTCGCCATACCAAAAAGCGATACGGCCTTTTCTATAGTCGTTATTTCGCGACTAAATCCGTAAAGCGGAGAATTTGCCGAGCGTAAAATATTTGCCGTTAGCATCGGGTCTTTGGCGATTATCTGGGCTAGGTCGCCTAGCGAACTATTTTCATTTGAACAGACGGCTTGGACTTTTACTACCGTATCGTCTAGCGGAGGAAGCGCCTTTATATGTTTGTAGATTGAATCATTCATAATCTTTACACTCTGTATCTATAAATTTTTATAATCGGCAATTTTACACTAAAAGGCTTTTTAATAAACTTAAATCGAGTCTAAGTCAAGTTTATTTCAGCGCGCAAATAGTATAATCACGCAAATTTATCTTAAAACAAAGGAATGCAAAATGGCTGTAAATATTTATTACGACAAAGATTGCGATTTGAGCTTGATTAGAAGCAAAACCGTCGCGATGATAGGTTTTGGCTCGCAAGGACACGCGCACGCCGAAAATTTGCGCGATAGCGGCGTAAAGGTGATCGTGGGTCTGGCAAAAGGCGGCAGAAGCTGGGCAAAGGCCGAAGCAAAAGGCTTTGAGGTAAAAACGGTAGCAGAAGCCGCAAAGGCCGCCGACGTCGTTATGATTTTAACTCCCGACGAGCTTCAGGCCGAAATTTTCGAGCGAGAGATTAAACCTAACCTTAAAAGCGGCGCGGCGATCGCGTTTGGACACGGATTTAACGTGCATTTCGGACAGATCAAAGCTCCAGAGGACATCGACGTCATCATGATCGCTCCAAAAGCGCCCGGCCACACCGTAAGAAGCGAATTCGTCCGCGGCGGCGGCATCCCTGATCTAATCGCCGTAGAGCAAAACGCGAGCGGAAAGGCTAAAGAGCTAGCTCTAAGCTACGCTAGCGCGATCGGTGGCGGCAGAACGGGCATCATCGAGACAACTTTTAAAGACGAGACCGAGACCGATCTTTTCGGCGAGCAGGCGGTGCTTTGCGGCGGACTTTGCGCGCTGGTAAACGCTGGATTTGAGACGCTGGTCGATGCCGGATACGAGCCTGAGATGGCGTATTTTGAGTGTCTTCACGAGCTAAAACTAATCGTGGATCTAATGTATCAAGGCGGCATGGCGGATATGCGCTACTCTATCTCAAACACTGCAGAATACGGCGACTACGTAAGCGGACCGCGCGTCATCGGCGAAGACAGCAAAAAAGCGATGAAGGAAATTTTAAAAGAGATCCAAAACGGTAAATTTGCAAAAGACTTCATTCTAGAACGCAAGGCCGGATACGTCCGCATGAACGCAGAGCGCGGCATCGCCGAGAGAAGTCTGCTAAATCAAACAGGTAAAAAACTACGCTCTATGATGCCTTGGATCAGCTCTGGCAAACTCATCGACCAAAGCAAAAATTAATTGAACCCAAAATCCAGAAAAAGATCCGCCAAAAAGCGTCCTAAAAAAGGGCGCTTGCGAGGCGGATTTAAGCTACTGTTTTCCGCTATTTTTATCGCCTGTATCTTGCTCGTCGGCGCATTTTATTTTTTGGACGTTAAATTTAAGCCGGATGCCGCCGAAAAACTCATCGCAAGGGCGCAAGAGTATCTAAGCGTTTCTAAAAAAGAAGAAACGGCAAATTTGGCGTCGTTTAAGTCCAGTGCCGCGGATGCGGATGAAGTCCAAAATAGCGACTCTGGCGTGCATTCTAGAGCGAATTTAACGGATATCAAAGCTCTTTTTGCGCAAGCTTCGGTAAATGAGGCGAGTTTAGAAAAAAAAGATGACGGCGCAGGCGCGGCTTTTTTACAGGCTTCGCATACGCAAAGCGAGCTTGGTTCGGATTTTTTAAACGACGATCAAGACGAGCGAACAAAATTCGTAAAGCGTCAAAACGTCATCGCGCGCGATAAAATTTCTCTTGAGTCGCGCGATCCTTCCGAGCTTGAGGGTGCGGTAAAAAACGGCCTAACTAAAAAGGACGGACGAGGAAATGAAAATCTAAACTCGCCCGATACATACGGCGAACAAAACGACGAATTTGACGGCATCCAGGCCTCAAAAAGCGCGAACAAAACGCAAAGCGAGGCTCTAGAACAGACGCTAAAAAGTCCTAAATTTACTATAGATTTCGGCGCGCAAAACGCGGGCGAATCAGGACTGGGCAATGCTGATGCCGCGGACGCAGGCAAAAGCGAGCAAACGCAAAACCTAGAGGGCAGACAAGAGGCTAAAGTAAGCATCCAAATGAGCGGCCAAAGCGCGCGGGATAAAGAGGATGCGCAAAGCGCTAAAAACATGGACAAAGCTGACGGCAAAAAGGACGAAAAGCCGCAAAAGCTCGCAGGCTCAATTAGCGAAGATAAAAAATCTAAAATTTACTCAAAATTAGGCGCTAAACCGCGTCTAGTCATCATCATCGACGACGTGGCGTATAGGCACCAGGTAGACGCGATAAAATCGGTAAACCTAAAGCTCACGCCGTCTTTTTTCCCGGCAACTTCCGCCCACCCCGAGACGCCTGTTTTGGCGCGGCGTTTTGGCTTTTACATGATCCACCTACCTATGCAGGCTCTAGGCGGTTTTAAGGGCGCTGAGATCGGCACTCTTACTGTAAACGACGACTACGAAAAGATCGCTAAAAAACTGCAAAGCATCAAGCGAGACTTTCCGAATCTAAAATACATCAACAACCACACCGGTAGCCGCTTCACTAGCGACGCGACCGCGATGGATAGGCTGATGCGAGCGATGCGGGACGAAAATTTGATCTTCGTCGATAGCAAGACGACCTCGCCGACCAAGGTTTACGGCGCGGCAAAAAAATACTCGATGCCCTATATAGCGCGCGACGTGTTTTTGGATCACGACGGCTCAAAGGCGGCGGTACGAAAGCAGCTAAAATACGCCGTCGAGCTAGCTAAAAAGCGCTCCTACGCCATTGCGATCGGCCATCCGCACAAAAATACGATCGAAGTCCTGCAAGAAAGCGCAAAACTCCTGCAAGAAGTCGATGTCGTCTATCTAAAGGATCTTTTTTGAATGTTTTAACCAAGCTTCCTAGCGGCCTTTTGCGTCTTAAAAAGCCGCCGCAAAAGCTCTATTTCGAGGGAAATTTGGCCCTGCTTGAGCGCCCGATGGTCTCGATCGTGGGTTCGAGAAAGGCCAGCGCCTATACCAGGCAGTGCGTAGAGGCGCTGGCTAGGACGCTGGCAAACAGCGGCGTTTGCGTGGTTAGTGGAGCGGCCATCGGCGTAGATATCGCCGCGCACAAGGGGGCTTTCCCGCATACCATCGCCGTTTTTGGCAACGGACTAAATAAAATCTACCCGCCAAGTAACGCCAAAATCATCAAAGAAATCTACCAAAACGCGCTGGCTCTGAGCGAATACGCCCCCGATGAACCGCCGCTTGCTTATAGATTTTTGGAGCGAAACCGTATCGTAGTCGCGCTTTCGCAGGCTCTAGTCGTGGCGCAGGCCGACGCTAAAAGCGGCTCGATGCAAAGCGCGCGCATGGCAAAGGAGCTTGGCGTGCCGATATTTACGCTGCCTCAGCGCCTAGGCGAGAGCGATGGGACGAACGAGCTGGTCGCTAGCGGCGCGGCAAATTTGATAAACGATTTTGACGAATTTGCGCTTCGTTTCGGCGGCAAACCCGCGCCCGCGCAAGAGGATGAGGTGATAAAATTTTGCAAAAACGGCGCGAGTCTTGATGCGGCCTTAGCGAAATTCGGCGATAAAATTTACGAATACGAACTGGAAGGCAAGCTGCGAATATCGGGACTTACGGTGTTTGTGGAGTAAATTTTAGCGGCTTGACGGCATCAAACGCGCCCGGGCGATGTTTGATTTTGTAAATTTGACGGAGCGAGGCTATCAAATTTAAGCTTGCCTGCCGTCAAATTTACTTTTACAAAAAGCCAAATTTAAGAAAATCTAAAGGAAGAAAATGAGCATAATGGCCATCGATGTGGGGCTAAAGCGTATCGGCGTGGCGCTAGCCGTCGGGCAAACCGTGATGCCGCAAACGCCCGTTCTGCGTAAAAATCGCAATCAAGCCGCGCGCGATGTTAGCGCCGTTTTGCGCGAATACGGGGCAAAAAAGCTAGTCGTGGGCGTGCCGCTTGGGGGATCTAGCGAGGACGAGATGCGGAGGCGGATCGCGCACTTCGTGTCGCTGCTCGAATTTGAGGGCGAAGTGGTCTATCAGGACGAGGCGATGAGCAGCTTTGAGGCGAGCGAAATTTACGCCGAGGGCAGGCGCGACGGACGGCTAGACAGCATCGCTGCGATGATTATTTTAAAGCGGTATCTGGGGCTTTGAAGCGGTTTGCAAAAATTGGCGCGCAATAAAACGGCAGCAAATTTGATTTTTGCGCCAGAGTTACGTTAGGGCCTTCTCGGCTATTCGTTGCTAGCGCGGAGGTCGAGTAAAATTTGAGCTAATTTTACGCCCTCGCGGTAAATTTAATCGAGGTTTTTGCGTAAAATTTAAAAGCGGCTTGAGCGGCTGATTTGCGAGTTAAATTTGACTTGAGGGTTGGGCGCGCTACGATTGAGTCAAATTTCATCCAAAAGTCAGCCGCTATCAGCTATAGCTCCGTAGCCAATCATCTAAAAAACGCATTTGCTCCGTCGTGTGGAACCGGTGCTCGCCGTTTTTTATGACGGTAAGCGTTGCTTGGGCTTGGTTTGCAAACTCGCAAATCGTTTTAAAAGATGTTAGATCGTCGTTTTCGCCGTATAAAATATGCGTCGGCACAGTCCAGAAGGTAGGATGTTCTCTGGCGTAGCAAAGATATCTGCGCGATAGTTTTTCTCCAAATTTAGTGCTCAGTTCGCCCTTATCTCGCAGCTCCTGCTCGCTCGCGTTTGCCTGCGACATCATGTTTAGGACCAAATTTTTCGTATTTACTATAGGGGAGATAAAATACACCTTTTTTATCCCCATGCCCTGCAAGGCGTGCATGGCAAAAAACGCTCCGATACTGTTTGCGACGATCGTTACGGATTTGCGGTTTTTAAGGATAGACTCAAAATACGGCGCAAATTCCTCTTTAGTCTTCCGCGGCATGCGTAGTCGTAATCAAAATTTAGGCACGTCGCTATCTGCAAAAAGCCGTCGGTAGCGGACCGCTTCTGCCGCGCTTTCGTTTTTTCCGTGTATGTATATGGCTATATCTTTCATGATTTTGCCTTTTTGCGGCGGTTAAGGGGCTAAAATAAAAGCGCTTTGACACAGTTTGCTCTAAAATTTGAGCAGTCCGTTCTCTTTAAATTTAAAACTGGGCCCCAAGCCGCCTCCCGGTAGTATCCGTTAAGATCGGCAAAATACGCACGGTATCAGCCCCAAAACGCATCTTGAGGCTCCTTGACGATGGCTCCGTTCGCCTTTTTGCTAGCTTTATGCCGCTATCCGCGTTTACGTTGTAGGCTAGCACGATGCCGCCAAATACGCTACTTCCTGGCGGATTATTTTCATCGTTATTTCGCGCCGGCGCATACAAAAAATGGGAGGGGATAGAGCTCAAATTTAGTCCTGGGGGTTAAAAGCACGCTGCCGGTCGTCGTCTTTACAATACGTCTTAAATCCTAGTCCGCCTCTATATTTCGCACGCCTAGGCAGACGCAGTTTGCTTTATTCGTTTTAGCGGTAGCGGTTTTTGATTAAATTTGACGCTGTCAAACGAAGCAGGGCGGTTTAGAGAGCCTTAAAAATGCGAGTAAAATTTCAAAAAGCTAAATTTTATCCCCGTTTTGCATCTTGTATTCGTAAGCTTCGTTTAAGACGCGTATGAGCATATCCGGCAAATATGGCTGTGGCAGCGACAGGGCGCGTATTTTTGGATTTAGGCTTGTCTGCGTGCTCGTATTTTTAAGCACGATAAGGGCGATATTTTTTTCTGCGATATCGTTTTGTAGCGACTCGCCTATGCTTTGCAATAAGCTCTCGTCGATAAAAACGACATCCGGACGAAAAATCATATCCCGCACATGGCGTTTTACGACGTCCCATTCGCGACACGGTTTGACGTCGATACCGATAAAATCGAGATCTTTTTTCAATGCGTAAAAGGCGCTAGCGTCCTGATGAGCTATGAGGGCGATGAAATTTTTGGGATTTTTTATTTTTATATTTTTTACGGCGTCAAGTTTTCGGCTTGATATTTTGAGCGATATTTCGGTGCTTATGCGAACAGCGTTTCCAAACTCAAACCAGATATCAGAGCCGTTTTTACGTGCGAGAGCTTGCGCTAGTCGGTAAAATTTACGGCTTTTTTTCGACATATTTATATGTATGGCGCAGGGATTTTTATTTACGAAAAAATTCGTCTTGGACGCCGCGCTGATCGTAAATTTGACGTTATCTTTATAGTAATTCGAGAGCAAAAATTTTATCGTTACGGTCGAGTCCGAGACGCTTTTTAAAAATATCTGCGCTAGCGCGTCTATAAGCTTAGTTAGGGCGTCTATATCCGCATAAAATATGCGCGGATACGCAATATCGTAATCAAAAATCACTCGGTTGCGATTTTTCGCCGCATCTTCGTTTAGCGACGAGACTAGAAATACCAAGCCTCCTGCGATATCGATTTTACAAGGGTTTTTATCGGAGTTTTGCGGTTCGTAAGTTTTTTGCAAAGGAGCAAATTTGATGAAATTTCGCTTTTGCCTACGCGTCCTAGTATATAAAAAATATCCGACGCATAGCGCGGCGTAAAAGGCGAGCGAGATAAAAAATGCGCCTAAAAAGCTCATCGTCGCCCCTTTAAATAACCAGCATCGCGTCGCCGTAGGAGTAAAATTTGTACTTTTGCTCCACGGCGGTTTTGTAAATCCGCATAGTCTGCCTAAGTCCGACGAAACTCGTAACGAGCATGATTAGCGTTGATTTTGGCAGGTGAAAGTTCGTAAGCAGGTAGTTTTGGCGGATGGGCTTGTTGTTTAAATTTAAAAACAATTTGCACTCGCCGCTAGACTTGCCGCTTCTGGCAAACTCCTCTACGCAGCGCGTCACCGTCGTGCCTACGCCTAGGATCGGTCTGTTTGAGTTTATCAAATTTTGCGTATCTTGCGGGATATCGTAAAACTCCGCATGCATCTTGTGCTGCGTGATATCCTCGATCTCCACGCCCTTAAACGTCCCCGCGCCCACATGCAGCGTGAGGTAGGCTATCTCGCGGTCTTTGGCTAGGCGCACGATCATCTCGTCGCTAAAGTGCAAGCTAGCCGTCGGAGCCGCCACCGCGCCCTCGTTTTTAGCAAACACGCTTTGATACCAGCTCTCGTCGTCTTTGTTGTCGCTTCGTTTGATGTAGGGCGGCAGAGGCACGTGACCGATGCGAGATAGGATTTTATAAAGCGCAGCCGTATCCAAAAGTTCGCTGTTTTGGCTAAATTTGACCGTGCGAGAGCCGTCCTCAAAGAGCTCGCAGACCTCGGCGGTCAAATTTTCGCCGAAATTTAAAATGCTGCCCGCGCGGACTTTGCCTTTTATATAGACGCTAAATTTACCGTCCGCAAGCGGAGAGTTTAGCAAAAGCTCCGTTTCGCCGCCGCTATCTTTTTTGCCGAAAATTCTAGCCTTTACGACCTTGGTATCGTTAAAAATAATATCGCAAGGCGGTAAAATTTCGGGCAAATCGCCGAATTTTTGATGAGAGATTTTTTCGCTAGCTCGCTCGTAGACTAGCAATCTCGCGTCCTCTTTGGGAAAGGTCGGGAAATTTGCGATTAGCTCCGGCGGTAGCTCGTAGTCGTAGGCGTCAAGCGAGTTTGGATTTAAAATTTGACTCATTTGGCTAGCCTACTTGATTTCATGATTATTCGTCCTCTTTTTCTTCGTCGGTTTCCGACTCCTCGTTTTTAGCCGGATTTACGCGGGCGGCTATAAAGATAGAAAGCCCGTAAAGACCGATGAGAGGCACCGCCATCAAAAACTGGCTGAGGATATCAGGAGGCGTCATGATCGCGGCAAATATAAAAATCACGACGATAGCGTAGCGGAAGGAGTTTTTGAGCATCTTATCATCGACTAGGCCGAGTTTAGCGAGGAAAAAGGTGATAACGGGAAGCTCAAATGCGATACCGAATGCAATCACTAGTTTCGTAAAAAACCCGACGTAGCCGCCGATATTTAGCATCGCGGAAAAGAGCTGTTGGCCGAAATTTATAAGAAATGCAAAGCCGATAGGAACGACGACGTAGTAGCAAAATGCCGCGCCCACGAGAAACATAAAGGTCGCCGAGATCACAAACGGTATGACGTATTTTTTCTCGTTTTCGTAAAGCCCGGGCGCTACAAACAGCCAAAACTGCCAAAAAATGATGGGCAACGAAAACAAAAATCCCGTGAAAAACGCCACCTTCATCGCTACGAAAAAGGGCTCTTGCACTTCGAGAAAGACCATTTTTTGGTTATCGGGCAGAGTGTTTTGCAGCGGCGCGATGATAAAGTCTAAAATTTGATTCCAAAAGCTAAAGCACACTACAAACATCACGATCACGGTCATGACGCTGATGAAAAGCCTTTTTCTAAGTTCTACTAAATGCGGTTTTAGCTCTTCAAACATTACGCCTCTTTTTTCTCGTTATCGCCTAAAACGGCGTTTTTGACGGCTTCGCCCGGATTTTTGACCGCTTCGACGCTCTTTTTTACGTCGTTTAGGCCGTCCGTGATGCCGCTAGCGACGTCGTTTACGCCCTTTTTGAGCTCGTCAAGCTCCTCAAACGTGAGCTTTTTTCGCACCGTTTCGGTGGTTTTTGCGATGCTCTCTTTGTATTTTTTTGCGTCCTCTTTGAGTTCTTGGATTTTTATCTCTTGATCGAAGCTACTTTTTGCGTCATTGACCGTTTTTTTAACGGTTTTAAAAAATTTCGCTATCTCGACCATCGCGCTAGGAAGCTTATCGGGTCCTAAAAATAATACCGCGATGACGGCTATGACGATGATCTCGGGTAAGCTCATGCCAAACATTTTTTATCCTAAATTTTATTTTAAAGCGTTCATTTTAGCGTTTTTTATCTCAAATTTGCATAAATCAACCCGCGATAAATAAAGAAATTTCATCCGCGGTGAGGAAATTTTTAGTGTAATATCGCCCGTTTTTAAATTTTAATTTCCCGCTCTTTTTTAGTAGCAAAGCTCTTTGCTCTTGCTCGGCGTTTAGGCTGTTTTTATCGATACCCACGATGCTTCTAGCGCCTAAAAATATACGCTCTAAATTTAGCTCGTCCGCGCTTAAATTTTCGATTTTTTTAGCGTGCGGATTTTTTACGTAGGCATTTAAATTTGAAGCGTTATAAAAACGATGATCCAGCCAAAATCCGACCGCGTAAGCGCCCAGGGCAAGGTAATTTTTGCCCTGCCAGTAGCCGAGGTTATGCCTGCAAATTTGACCGAAATTTGAGATTTCGTATTGTTTTAGCCCGGCCTCCTCGATGCGGTCTATCATAAATTTAGCTAGCCTCGGGCTATCTTTTGCGTAGTTTATTTTGCCGGCAAAGGGCGTATTTTCTTCAAGCGTTAGCGAATACGCCGATATGTGCGAAACGCCTAAATTTCTGATATTTTGTGCCTCTTGCTCGAGGCGTTTTTTGGTATCTAGCTTCGTGCCGTAGATGAGATCGACATTTATATTTTCTAGCCCCGCGGTTTTGGCGCTTGCGACTGCTTCGTAGATCTGCCTCGCGTCGTGGATGCGCCCGAGAAATTTAAGCTTATCTTCAAAAAAGCTCTGAGCGCCGAAGCTCACGCGATTTACGCCGTATGATTTCATCTGCGAGAGCCACTTTTGGCTTGCCGAGTTTGGATTTGCCTCCGTCGTGATCTCGGCGTCTTTTGCCATATATGGCGCGACCGCCTCAAATAGCCGCTCGTAGTAGCCCGCGTCTACGGCGCTTGGCGTCCCTCCGCCGATGAAAACCGTCTCGATATCGCCGTTTTTTACGTCAAATTTTAAAATTTGCTCCCTAAAATCCGCAATCATCGCGTCAAAATACGCGCTTGTTAAATTTCGTTTGCCAACCACCGAGCCAAAGGCGCAGTATGGGCATTTGCTCTCGCAAAAAGGGATATGGACGTAAAGAAGCATTTTGACCTTTGTTTTTGCCGTATTTTAGCAGATTTTACGGCTTTATCGCGCGGCGTTTGATATTTTGCTTTTGTGCAAGCTTGTGTGCCGGTTTACGGTAAATTTAGGCCGGATTTAGGCGCAAAACCGACTCCGGTAAGCTATTTGACGCTTTTAAATTTTAAAATTTACCGCCGTTTTTGCCGCCCGTTAAATTTAAAAAGTCGCGCCGATACGTTTAAATTTGATTTTAATTTAACGCCCGCAAAGCTTTGCAAGCGTTAAATTTACGTATAAAATTTCTTTTGTTTTAAAATTTGCGTCGGCAAAACGCCGAATTTTTCTCTAAAAATCTTTGCAAAGTGCGGAGCGCTGGCGTATCCGACGATTTTTGCGGCTTCGCTTACGCAGACGTCTCCGCTCTCTAAAAGTTTTTTCGCCGCGTTTAGTCGCTCGGTCGCTAGCAGCCCGTAGATCGTATCGCCAAAGTAGCTTTTAAAGCCCGTTTTTAGCTTAAATTCATTCGTCGCGCACGCTCTGGCTAGCTCTTTTATGCTGGGCGGGTTTTGGACGTCGCTTAGTAAAATTTGCCTTGCTTTATTTAAAATTTTTACGTATTCGTCACTAAAATCACGCTTTTTTTCATCGGCTTCGGGCGTTTTAGGCGCGCCTAGGCTTTTGTAGATCAGCTCTAAAATTTTAGCTTCCATGAAGATTTCGCGCATCTTACCCTCAAACTCGCTAGCGGCTAAAAGCTCCCGCAAAATCAGGCTTTGAGCTAAATTTATCTTAGCCGTTTGGATGCAGATTTCGTTTTCTTCGCCTAGATTTTTAAATGCCGCTAGCTCGCCGGCCAGCTCGTTTTTTAGCACGATGCATCGCCCGGCGTAGCTGCTACTTTGATACTCGCAAACGCCCTCAAATCCGCTATCCACGCGCCCCATCCAAAACTCTCCGGCCTTTAGGCAAAAAGTTTTTTTACCCGCCTTAAGCCCAGCGTCCGCTCTTGCGTCGTTAAATAGCAAAAAGCAGTAGCCAGCGCCTCTTTCAAGCCGTCTTTTTACGCTTTTGTTGCAGATTATTTCGCTCCTGCAGTAGCTTGCGCCACTTGTGCCTTTAAAAAACTCGACTTTACATTTTCTATCTTGCTCTTGCCACGCGCTTTGTCCGTAGCGCACCGAATTTTGCGCGATTTCTTGTTCGTTTGCTCGTAAAATATCTTTAAATTCGACTTTCATTTGCTTTTATCCTTTTAGCGTTGATAAAAATCCCTCTACCGTTTGCCTAAGTATTGATAATAATTATCTGATTATAGTAAAATAGGGTTTAAATTTAAATAAGGAGTCTAAAGGTGAAAAGTATGCCTAAAATTTCTATGCTAGCTTGCCTAGCACTATCTTGCGCGCAGGCGACCGATGAAGTAAAACTAAACGAAGTTACCGTAACTAGCGCGACGGGTTTTGAACAAAATATCAAAGACGCGCCTGCCTCCGTTTCGGTAATCACGCAAAAAGAGATAGCCAGGCGCAACCACCAAGATATAGAAAGCGTCGTAAAAGACGCTCCGGGCGTTTTCGGCGCAACGCTGGGGGCGGCTAGCAGACGCGGTATCACGATGAGAGGACTTGGTCAAAAATACACTAAAATTTTAATAGACGGTCGTCCTGCGACCAGCGATAGTGCATATAGAGGGCTTCGCGCGGTCGGTAGCGCTCAAAATTTCCTCCCGCCGGCAAACACGATCGAGCGCATCGAAATCGTGCGAGGGCCGATGAGTTCGCTATACGGCTCAGATGCGATGGGAGGCGTGATAAACATCATCACTAAGGGCTTTTCAAACGAATTTAGCGGAAACGTAAACGGCTACTACACGCTTGCGGGCAAAAGCGGGATAAATGATGACTACCAAACCGGCTTTTACGCAAACGGCGCAGTAATCCCGGATGTGCTAGGAATCGCGCTTTACGGGCGGTATTTTCACAAATTTGAAGATGAGCGAGCCTTTACGAACCGCAAAAACGAGGATGTAAATTTCGGCGCGAAAATCATGTATAACGCCACCGAAAACGACGAAATAGCGCTGGATCTGCGCCGCGTAGTAAATAAATACGAGCGCACCGAAGGCAAGACGCTAAGAAGGACTACCGGCGATAATACGAGCGTCGCGTTTGAAAAGATGAGCGGATATACCGCATCGCTCTCGCATACGGGCAAATACGACAAACTGCTGCTTGAAAGCTTTTTAACCCACGATCATATGAAAGAAAGTGGACAACAAGATCTCACGCTAAAAACGACGACGCTAAATACCAAGGGAACGTATTTTTTTGATAATAACACGCTGAGCCTTGGGGCTGAATATAAAAGAGAAAAGCTAAACGAAAAGGCAACGACGGCCGACGCCGCAAACGTAAAGAGATATGATTTTTCGCTCTACGGCGAGGATGATTTTGACGTAACCGACGCGCTCACGCTAACTGCCGGCCTAAGATACAATCACGACAAAGACTACGGCGGACACGTATCTCCGCGCGGATATGTCGTGTATCATCTAAGCGAAAATTTATCGCTAAAAGGCGGCGTGTCGGCAGGTTACTCGACGCCAGATATCAAGATGCGAACCGACGGGCTTGCTCTGCCTTTTGCCGGCGGTATGGGAGCGCAGCTGGGTAAAAGCGACCTAAAACCCGAATCCAGCCTAAACTACGAGGCCGGCGTCGCGTACGGGGACGAGAGCCTTAACGTCTCGGCGATGGCGTTTTATACGCGGATAAAAGACGGTCTAGGCACGAAGCCCGTTTGCGTCGCGCGCCCTGGCGTTCCTTGCGTGCATAACGGTAAGACCTATAGGCGCGGCATCTGGGAGAGCGTAAATATCGGCAAAGCCGAAGTAAAGGGCGTCGAGTTCGCCTCAGACTGGCAGATACTATCAAATTTAGCCCTGCACTCAAGCTACGTTTATACTAGGTCAAAGCAAAAATCGGGCGCGTACGAGGGTAAATCTCTAAATAATCTACCAGTACATACCGTAAAAATAGGGCTTGATTACGATATGACGCCCGATCTAAATTTCTGGACGCAGATGAACTATCTGGGCAAAACCAGAGCCGTTTACGGCTCGCCGGGAGACGAGGATATAAGGGATTATACGCTATTTGACGCGGGCGCAAGCTACAAGCTAACTAAAAATGCGAGCGTAAATTTTAGCGTTTATAATATCTTTAACGAATACGTAACGACAAAATCCGGACGCTATGAAATTTTGATCGCCGACGGGGTTAAATATAGGCTCGGATTTAACGTAAATTTTTAAATTTAGCAGTATTTAAGCGAGGCGGTGCGTAGCGATCGCCGCCCTGCTACCGGTTTTTAAAATTTGAGCTTAAATTTAAGGAGAAAGATGCCGTTTTTAAAGAAAAAGAAATTTTGGTTTAACGTCCATTTGATTTTAAGCCTAGCTTGTGTTTTGCCGCTACTTATCGTCGCTCTTAGCGGCGCGACCATATCTTATCACGACGAGATTATAGACCTTGCAAACTCGCAAAAAACCTTCGTCGAGCGAGGCGAAAAAGAGCTTAGCGCGAGAGAAATTTTAGATATTTTTAAAGCTAGGGAACCAAATTTTACGCTTAGCTACTACAAGACTAACTCTGACGCAAATCACGCTATAGGCGTATCCGGTACGAATGCTAAAGGCGAGTTTAAGTCGTATTTTATAAATCAATACACGGGCGAGATAACGGGCGAAAATTTCGGCGATAAATTTATCGGACTAATGTTAAATTTGCATACTAACTTAGGCCTTGGACTTAGCAAAAACGAGACGTTGCGGCTTATAGGCAAGCATATCGTCGCGATTTGTTCTATCGCTTTGGTTATCTTGGTTATATCTGGATTGATAATCTATTATCCTAGTTTTAAAACTAAATTTATGCGCGCATTTACTTTAAAAATCAAGGCCAAAGGCTATGCGTTTTTATACAGCTTGCACGGATTTGCGGGCGTTTATTTTTGCTTATTTTTGGCTTTTATGAGCGTTACGGGGCTTTACTGGTCGTACGACTGGGCGGCCAAGCTCGTAAATAACGCGCTTGGCGAAAAAGAAATTTTTAGAAAAAAGAGCTTTACGCAGGTGAGGGGATTTTCGCTGGGGGACGAGGGCAAGATAGCAAATTTAGAGGCCGCGATAGATATTTTTAAACGAGATAGAAAGGATTACGAGCTTTTTAACGTCATCACGCAAGAAGACGGCGAAAATTTTATGATATTCTACTTTGACAAAGGACTGGAAGAGGACGATAAGGTAAATACGATGACGATAAACGCCGCCAAGGGGCAAATTACTAGGCATGCGAGGTTTGACGACGCCAAAAGTTCGATGCCTAGACCTTTTGCGATTCATAAAGCGGTTTTGAGCTTGCATTCGGGATATTTTTTAGGCGCGGTCGGTAAATTTATATTTTGTTTAGCTTCGGCGTCGGTTTTGTTTTTCGTTATAAGCGGTTTTTGGATGAACTTAAAACGGCTCAAAAGATAAATTTGATAAAATCGCTCGAAAAAACTGAAAAAGGCTAAATATGCGAGTGATTTTGGATGGATTTGACGGCTCTTTTTTGCCGATTTTGCAAAGCTTTAAGGCCGTTATGCCGGGCCTTCGTATAACAGGTATCGAGGAGCTCGGACAAAGCGTCAAGGAGGCGCCGAGTAAAGACGCGGATAACGCAGACGCTATCAACGTAAGCGAGCTTTTTTCGCGCCGAGACGAGCGGGACGAGATTTTGCCCGACGGCTCTTTGTTTTTGCAGGACGATAAATTTGATGATAGCGACGAGGCTACGGCGGTTAAATTTGACGAAAACGTTAAATTTGAAAATGCGCGTCAGGCGATTGGCAACGCCGAATTTGAGACAAATTTAGCTGCTAGGAGCGAGCGAAAAACCGCTTTTGCTCGGGAGCAAATTTTACAAGATAGGCCACTTGTCGCGCTGTATCAAGAGAGAAGCCGCGAGGAAAAGGCTATCTTGCAAACAGGTTCTTTAAGTAAAGCGCCAAAAACCGCGGTTTTAACTGAGAGCGTGCAAACTACCACTCAGCAAGAAGCTTGCGCCTCGGGCGGAGCTACTCAAACGGCTCCGTTTAGCAAAGCGGCTACCTCAAACGAAGCTGCAAAAACGGCCGTTTCAGATGATTTTGCGCAGGCTGCGTTGTTTGATTTTAACGAGCCTGGGCAAAATTTGACGCCGCGCGCCGAATCCAAAACCGCGCTTGAACGCAAAAAGCACGAAAGCGCAAGTCTGTTTACCGACGAAGAGGTGCGGGCGATACTGGAGCTAAAATAGCGGCTTAAATTTAGCGGATCGTCAGGCAAAATGCGCAAATTTTACCGCGTCACAATGTACCGCAAAAAGTAAAATTCGTAATTTTAAATTTTAAATAAAAATTTTAAGCCTAAGCGTTAAATTTTTCCGCTAACCTCTCGATATTTAGCTATATCTTAACTATTTTTCGTTAAAATCCGCAATTAAAAATTCTCGGAAAAAATATGGAAAAAAAATATAGACCAAATGTCGCGGCGGTCATACTCGCGCCTTCTTATCCGTTTGATTGCAGGATATTTATCGCGCAAAGGTGTGATATGACGGGTATCTGGCAGTTCCCGCAGGGCGGCATAGACGAGGGCGAGACGCCGCAAGAAGCTCTAAAAAGAGAGCTAAAAGAGGAGATAGGCACGGACGACGTGGACGTGCTTAGCGAGTATCCGCAGTGGCTTAGCTACGACTTCCCTGAGGGCACGACGAGTAGGAAATTTTATAATTTCGACGGGCAGACGCAAAAGTATTTTCTAGTGCGGTTGCGCCCTAGCGCGAAGATCAATATAAATACCAAAAAACCCGAATTTAACGAGTATAAATTTATAAACTCAAGCGAGGTTTTAGGCGACGTAAACCACTTCAAAAAGCCGATTTATAGCAAGGTTATCGGCTACTTTAAAGAGAAAGGATTTATCTAATGTTAATCGTCCAAAAATACGGCGGTACGAGCGTAGGGACGCTTGAGAGGATAGAAAACGTCGCCGCTAGAGCGATAGAGGCTAAAAAAAGCGGTGCTGACGTCGTAGTCGTGGTCTCGGCTATGAGCGGCGTGACTAATCAGCTGGTGGAGTACGCCGAGCATTATACGAAGGCTCCCGACGGCGTGGCGATGGATATGCTGCTTAGCTCCGGCGAGCGCGTTACCTGCGCGCTTTTAACGATAGCGCTGATAAATTTAGGCTATCCCGCAGTTGGTCTAAGCGGTAGGCTAGCGGGCATCATAACAGATAGCGTGCACACTAAGGCCAGGATCGAGGCGATAGATACTAAGCGTATGAAAGAGGAGCTAAAGGCGGGCAAGATAGTCGTCGTAGCGGGCTTTCAGGGTATAGACGAAAAGGGCGACGTAACGACTCTGGGACGAGGCGGTAGCGATCTTAGCGCAGTGGCGATCGCAGGCGCGCTAAATGCCGATCTTTGCGAGATTTATACCGACGTAGACGGAGTTTATACCACCGATCCTCGCATCGAGCCAAAGGCTAAAAAGCTAGATAAAATCAGCTACGACGAGATGCTAGAGCTTGCCAGCCTAGGCGCAAAGGTGCTGCAAAACCGCTCAGTCGAGCTAGCTAAAAAGCTAAACGTAAATTTAGTCACCAGAAGCAGCTTTAATCACAACGAAGGAACACTAATAACAAAGGAAGAGAGTATGGAAGCAGTGCTAGTAAGCGGTATCGCGCTAGATAAAAACCAAGCTAGAGTAACTTTAAGAGGCGTGGTCGATAAGCCGGGCATCGCGGCTGAAATTTTCACCGCGCTTGCAGAAAAAAACATAAACGTAGATATGATAATCCAAAACGTAGGCCAGGACGGCACGACGAATCTTGGCTTTACCGTACCGCAAAACGAACTTCACGTCGCAAAAGAGTGCATGGATAAGCTAAGCGCGTCGAGGGAAATTTTATACAACGACGAGATAGTTAAGGTCTCGGTCGTAGGCGTAGGCATGAAAAGCCACACCGGAGTGGCGTCTCTAGCCTTTCAAACGCTAGCAAACGAAGGTATAAATATCCAAATGATTTCGACTAGCGAGATAAAAATCTCGATGATCGTCGATCAAAAATACGGCGAGCTAGCCGTTCGCGCACTACACGAAGCTTATAAACTCGATAAATGAGCGATTTTATAAAATGGACGCTCGAGGCGATCCGCGAGGAGGGATCGCTGATGAGCTGGATGGAGGAGAGGCGCACCGAGTGGACGCCTTTGCTCGCCTCGAAGCTTAAATTTTTACTCGAAGGGCGCGCGTTTATTTTGATAACCGATAGCGAGCGCGGCTGGTTTGAGGAGTATTTTTTAAAAAATATAAACAAACCCACGAACGCTCGCCCGGTGTTGCCTTTTTTCTCGCTAAAGGCGCTTTATCCGTCTTTTGAAAATATCGGCTCAAAAGAGGAAGTCTCGCTGCTTTTAGACATGCTTAGCCTTGCTTTTCCAAACGGTTACGTGTTTTTTTACGTCGGCAAAAGCGCGGAAAAAAGCTCGCAAATCGCCAAAGGCAAGGACGATAGCTACATGTGGCTTTTTGACGAGCAGGCGCAAAATAGCTTTTATCTAAGCTCCTCCGACGGCGCGCTAGATATCAAGCTTTTGTCGCTGTTTAGGCTCTTTGATAAGAGTATAGACGCTGCTTTATTTGCGAAAGTAACGCTTTAGTCTATGCGAAGCAAAATCGTAATCACGAGCGATTTTGAAGCCTTAAAAGAGGAAATTTTAGGGCTTTACGGCGTAAATTCGGTTAGATTTTTTTTCGCCGAGGACTTTTTGCTAGAAAACGCAAAAGAGTTCGCCGCCGAGGCCTACATCGCCGAGAGTGAGCCCAAACTGCTGGTTTTAGGCGCTAAAAATTTCCGCGTCGAGGCTCAAAACTCTCTACTAAAAATCATCGAAGAGCCGCCTAAAAATATCTTTTTTATCATAGCCTGCGAGTCGAAAAATATGCTCCTGCCGACCGTTCGCTCGCGCCTGGTTACCGAAAATAGGCTCGAAAAAAAGCAGCGAGAAAAAACGGGGCTAGACTACAAACGTCTCGAGCTAAAAGAAATTTGCGCGTTTATCGATGAAAAATCAGCTTTTGAACGCTCCGAAAAGCTTGGCAAAAACGATCTAAAAGAGCTAATCGCCGCCATAGCTTTGGAGGCTACGGCGCAGGGGGTCAAATTTAGCGCCGAAGAGCTTGAGTATTTTTTCAAAGCCGTGCGCCTAGCCGAGCTAAATACCAAAACCCACGCGCTTCTTACGCCGATACTTCTTATGATTTACGAAAAAGGGCTTAGATGAAAATTTTTAAAATCAATCCGCAAACTGATTTTAACGAGATTTGCGAGATTATCCGTCCTAGCGACGAGGGGCGAAATTTGATGAAAAAAAAGTCGGCGATCAACTTTTTTTTGATTAAAGATTTGCGCTCGCCTGCCGCAAATATCCTAAAACAAGACGCGCTAAGCGTAGGCGCGGAGCTTGTGACTAATCGCGACGTGATTTTAAACGGTGCAAATTCGGCCGCGCTTTTAATGGCTACCGATGCGCAAGTTCTTGCGCTTGCTAAAAAAGAGTCCGCTCAGGATTTCGGGCTAAAAAATTTGGCTAAATTTTTAAAATCTTCGTTTAAAAAACCGCAGCGCACGCAGATAATGGGCGTCGTAAACGTAAATGAAGATAGCTTTAACGCTGCAAGCCGCGTGAACGAAAAAAGCGGTATAGCTCGCATCGAAGAGATGATCGAGCAGGGTGCGGAGTATATCGACGTAGGCGCGGTTAGCTCCAGACCCGGTAGCAAATACGTCGGGCGTGAGGTCGAGTTTGCGAGGCTTGAAAAGATAGTCGCCGAAATTTACCGCCTAAATTTGCACGAAAAGGCGATATTTAGCCTAGATAGCTTTGATGCGTACTGCCTAGAATACGCGCTAAATCACGGCTTTAAAATGATAAACGACATCACGGGCGACGTTAGCCTTTGCACTCTAGCGGCGCGCTACGGCGCGAGCTACTGTCTCATGCATATGCAAAACAGCCCAGAAAATATGCAGGATAATCCGCATTACGAGGATTTACTCGGCGAGATAGACGCGTTTTTTGAGGCTAAGATCGCTGCGGCGCAGGGTCTTGGATGCCGCGATATCGTGCTGGACGTGGGAATCGGCTTTGGCAAGACGGCGGAGCAAAATATGATTTTGATAAAAAATTTGGAGCATTTTTTACGCTTCGGTTTACCGCTTTTAGCCGGTGCTAGCCGCAAATCGGTCATAAATTTTTATAGCCCCAGCGAGATAAAAGACCGCTTGCCGGGCAGCCTCTATCTGCATCTGGAGGCCTTTAAAAACGGCGCGCAGATCATCCGCACGCACGACGTGGCCGAGCATGAGCAGATGTTTAGGCTGGAAAACGCGATGAGAAAGCTCGTGGTGCGCTAAAGCGCTCTAAGGGCGAAATTCGAGCGATTTGCAAAAACTAGGATGTAAAATGAAAAATCTATTGCCCCCGCTATGGATCAAATTTCCGCATATCTCAGCGTTTAGTATCGGCTGGAGGATGGGCTACGGCGAGGATTATAAGGTTAAATTTAACGATTGGTTTGAGGTTCTTAGCGAAGACAAACGGCGCGAGTATATGCGCCTTTTCCCCGAGCCTGCGACGTGGCGCGGATACTGGAACGACACGATTGGCGAGGACGAGAGCGCGCTGATTGCAAACGGCGACGATTTTTTGATCAACATCTGGGAGCGCGAGCCTAGATATGATCTAAAATGGCTCAAAAAGCGATACGGCGCCGGTAAAGCAGACAAAATTTTGCTATTTTGGGGTCATCAAAAAGAAGCCCAGATCGGCCCTAGCTGCCTAAGTCAGCGGTATCCGTCCGTGTTTACCGAGAGCGAGAGATACGTTTGCGCCGAGCAATATATGATGGCTAAAAAGGCCGAATGTTTCGGCGATACGGAGATTTTGGAGAAAATTTTAGCCGCAAAAGACTCAAAGAAGATGAAAGACCTGGGCAGGCGGGTGCGAGACTTCGATGCTGATTTTTGGGACGAGATAAAATTTGGCGTCGTGTTAAACGCAAATTATTTAAAATTTAGCCAAAACGAGGATTTACGCGAGTTTTTGCTCTCTACGAAAAATAAAATTTTAGTCGAGGCTAGCCCTCACGATAAAATTTGGGGTATAGGCATGAGCGCAAACGAGCAAAACGCGCAAAATCCGATAAAGTGGCGCGGACAAAATTTACTGGGATTTGCGCTGATGAGAGTTAGAGACGAGATAGCTAGGGTTTATGAGAACGTGCATTTGTGCGACGCTAGCGAGCTAACGCAGCGCTAAATTTAAATAAATATGCAAAATTCGGAGTAAAAAATGACGAAAAAAGAGTACGAAACCGCAGTCGATACGCTAAATGCGTGGGCGAAGGCCTACTACACCGACGACGCGCCTATAGCCACCGACGAGGAGTACGACGAGCTTTATCATAAAGTGCTGGAATTTGAGAAGACAAATCCCGGCGAAATCTCGATATTTAGCCCGACAAAGCGCGTCGGCGGCGAGGTTAGCGAGGGCTTTGTAAAGGCTCGCCACGGCGCTAGAATGTGGTCGATGGAGGATATTTTTAGTTTTGATGAGCTGCTAGCGTGGCTAAAGCGCGGCGACAAGGAGGGGCTAGAGTTTGCGCTTCAGCCTAAATTTGACGGCGCGAGCTTAAATTTACTCTACGAAAACGGCGCTCTCGTGCGAGCCATCACGCGCGGCGACGGCATAACGGGCGAGGACGTTACGAGCAACGCCAAAGTCATCAAAAATATCCCGCTGCAAATCGCCTATAACGGTAGGATCGAGATCCGCGGCGAAGTCGTGATCGCTAAAAACGACTTTGACGAGATAAATTTCGCCCGCGCGCAAAAGGGCGAGCCTCAGCTATCAAATCCTAGAAATGCGGCCGCCGGCAGTCTGCGCCAGCTAGATAGCGCCGTGACGGCGTCGCGCAGGCTGAGGTTTAAGCCTTGGGGCTACGGCGAGCAAAATTTGGGCCTTGAAACCTACTCGCAGATGATGGATTTTATCTATTCGCAAGGCTTTGAGCGCGAGGAGTTTTTTAAAATTTGCCGCACCGCCGAGCAGATCGAGGAGGCGTATAAGCAGCTCGTAGCGCAGCGAGATAGTAAGCCTTTTATGATGGACGGCCTCGTGGTGCGCGTGCAGAGCATCGCGGCTAGCGAGGAGCTTGGCTACACGGAGAAATTTCCAAAATTTATGGTCGCGTATAAATTCCCCGCGATCGAAAAGACCACGCGACTGCTTGACGTGGCGTTTCAGGTCGGGCGCAGCGGCGTCGTGACTCCGGTGGGCGTGCTAGAGCCCGTAAATATCGACGGCGCAATCGTAAAGTCCGCTACGCTGCATAACTTCGACGAAATCGAGCGCCTAGGCGTACAAAAGGGTGATTTTATCAGTATTATCCGCTCGGGCGACGTGATACCAAAGATCACGGGCGTTTTTAAACAGCGCAGAGACGGCTCGCAAACCCCGATAGAGAGGCCGCGCGAGTGTCCCGTATGCGGGTCGATGCTGCTAGACGAGGGCGTTTTCGTAAAGTGTCAAAACCTCGAGTGCAAGGCCCGCGTGATAAATTCGCTCATACATTTTGCGAGCAAAAAGTGCCTAAATATCGACGGCCTTGGCGACGCGATCGTAAATCAGCTTTTTGAGGCCGGCTTAGTCGCCAAAATCGCCGACATATACGAGCTTACGGCGCAGGATTTGGCGAGGCTCGAGGGCTTTAAAGATAAAAAGATCGCAAATCTGCTCGGCGCCATCGAGGCTAGCCGTACGCCGGCTCTACACAGCTTTATAGCAAGCCTTGGCATCGAGCACATCGGAGAGGTAGCGGCCAAAAAGATAGCGCAAATTTACCCGCAAAACTGGCGCGAGCTGAGCTTTGGCGAAGTCGCCGCGATCGAAGGCTTCGGCGAGGCGATGGCGGAGAGTTACGCGGAGTTTATGCAGGTAAATAGGCAAAATTTGGATGAGATTTTGCGTTTCGTTAGCCCGCAAGCACAGAGTTTTGAGACAAAGCAAAGCGCTATAAGCGGCAAGACGTTTGTGATAACGGGCACGCTTAGTAAGGGCAGGGATGAATTTAAAAGGGTTTTGGAAGCAAACGGCGCGAAAGTAAGCGGCTCGGTGAGTAAGAAAACGGACTTCGTCCTCTACGGCGAGGAGGCCGGCAGTAAGCTGGATAAAGCGCGTGAGCTAGGCGTCAAGGCGATAACCGAGGACGAGCTAAGGCAGATGATTGAGATTTGATCTATTTGTCGCAAGCCGCCTAAATATCAGCCGAAACAAAGCCGCCGAGCTCATAAAAAGCGGCAAAATTTTGCTAAACGGCAAAATCTGTTCTAAGCCCAGCTTTGAGGTGGGCGAATTTGATAAATTTGACGGCACGGACGGGCTAAATTTAGACGGTACGGCGAGCGTAAATTTAAATGACGGCAAAAATGACGGCGTCAAAAACGGCACAGTAGCGGAAACTAAAAATTTACGTGGCACAAATTTAGCGAACGACTCCGAGGCTGCGTGCGAAAAAGCTCGTAACGGCGAGCGAAATTTAAACCCAAGCGGCGCAAAAATCGAACTCGTCGGCGAAATCTACGTCGGACGCGGTGCGCTAAAGCTAAAAAGCTTTTTGGCGGCTTATCCGCTTGAGGTACGGGGCAAAAACGCCCTAGACGTTGGATCGAGCACGGGCGGTTTCGTGCAAATTTTGCTGCAAAACGGCGTAAAAAGCGTTACCGCGCTAGATGTGGGCAGCTCTCAGTTAGATGAAAGCCTGCGAGCCGATTCGCGCGTGAAGGTTGCTGAAAATACCGACGTACGCGAGTTTGCGGCTGAGTTTAAAAACCAGGGCGCAGACGGTAAATTTGACGGCTCAAAGCAAAATTTAAAAACCCAAATCGAGCCGAATTTTAATCCCGGCAAATCAAATTTTACCGAGCAAGACGGATTTTTGGGCGAGCCGAGCAAGCCTGCCCTTACTGCATTAAATTTAAGGCGGACCGAAGCCAAGACGGGCGAGGCAAATTTGTCCTGCGTAAATTTAGCGCCGAAAACCCAAAGCGCCGAGCCTGACTCCAGCACCCCCAAAAACGTCGCGCCAAAATTTGATCTCATCACCTGCGACGTGAGCTTCATCTCGCTTAAAGAAATTTTGCCCTCTATCGATGCGCTAGCGGGCGAAAACTGCGACATTATCTTGCTTTTTAAGCCGCAGTTTGAGGTCGGCAGGAGCGCTAAACGAAACAAAAAAGGCGTCGTAACGGACGCAAAAGCCGTGCGTGAGGCGAGGGCGAAATTTGAGCTTGCGGCGGCAAATTTGGGCTGGATAATGCGCCAAACGCTCGAATGCGAGGTAAAAGGAAAGGAAGGAAATGCCGAATTTTTCTACGCTTTTAACAAAAGATAATATCACGGCCGTCGCGATCGGGCACTTTGACGGGGTGCATCGCGGCCACAAGGAGCTTTTAAAGCGCCTTGGCGTTTACGGCGGGCTGGTTGTGATCGATAAAAACAAGGCCAACATCACGCCCGGCCTAAAGCGCGCCGAATACTCTCGCTATCCGTGTTTTTTGTATGATTTTAACGAGATAAAGGGCCTTAGCGGCGAGGAGTTTATCGTGCTTTTGAAGCGGGATTTTAAAAATCTGCAAAAAATCGTCGTCGGTTTTGATTTTAGATTCGGTCGCGGTAGAGCGTGGGATAAGTATGATTTAGCGCGCATTTTTGACGGCGAGGTGGTGGTAGTAGACGAGTTTTGCTTTGAGGGTATGGGCGTGCACAGCTCGGCCATACGCGAGTACATCAAGCAAGGCGAGATCTACAAGGCAAACCTTTTGCTAGGGCGCGAATACTCGGTTGAAGGTCGCGTGATAAAGGGGCAAGGCATCGGGTCGCGCGAGCTAGTCCCTACGCTAAATTTAGACGTAAAAAGCTACCTTTTGCCGCGCGAGGGCGTCTATGCGACGAGGACCCGCATCGGCTACAAGACCTACGGCTCGGTTACCTTTATCGGCAACCGCTCGAGCACGGACGGCAACTTTAGCGTCGAGACGCACGTACTAAACGAAAATATCACGGACGCTCGCGACGTCGCGGTTTGCTTTATCAAAAGGCTGCGCGACAACCGTAAATTTGCAAGCCTAGAGGAGCTAAAGCGTCAAATTTACATCGACATCAAGCAGGCGATGGAGTTCGTCGGCGTGTGCGACCTTTATATCGCCGGCGCAAATGCTAAAAGGAGCGAGCCGTGAAGGACGAAATCTTTAAAGAGCCGATAAAAAAGCAGTTTGAATTTGACGCGAGCGTGGCGTCGGTGTTTGACGATATGATCGGGCGTTCGGTGCCGTATTATGCGGCTTCTCAAAAGCTGATCGCCGATTTTTTGGCTCAAATTTTACCGCAAGGCGCAAGTGCGGTGGATCTTGGCTGCTCGACCGCCTCGACGCTGCTAGCTCTTTGGCGCAAAAGAAGCGATCTCGCGCTAAAAGGCGTAGATAATGCACCTGCCATGCTGCAAAACGCGCGTGCAAAGATAGAGGCGTACGGCGCTAGGATCGAGCTTGAGCTAGCGGATATTTTAGAGTGCGAATTTGACGCGCAGGGCGCTGTTTTGATGAACTACACGCTACAGTTTATCCGCCCGCCCAGGCGCCAGGATTTCGCAGCTAAAATTTACCGCGCGTTAAATGACGGCGGCGTGTTCGTTTTTAGCGAGAAGCTCATTTTTGAGGATAAGACGCTGAGTAAAAACATGATCGAAATCTACGAAAAATACAAGCTCGAACAAGGGTACTCGCGCTACGAGATCGCGCAAAAACGCGAGGCGCTAGAAAACGTGCTGATCCCTTACACCGAAGCGGAAAATAGAAATTTAGCGCTTAGCGCGGGGTTTAGAAACGTGGAATGCATATTTAGGTGGGCGAATTTTGCGACGTTTGTCGCGTTTAAATAACGACTCGTCTTTTTGCTCTATACTTCGTTGCTTTTAAATTCGGCTCGGTCATTACCGACAAGGTAACTCCCGTCGCCAAATTTAAAAGCGCCTCGT
>CAURQE010000001.1:0-212124 GCA_963527315.1 uncultured Campylobacter sp. | reverse complement strand
CCCCCCCCGGCGCCCCCCCCCCCCCCCACCGGCCCCCCCCCCCCACCCCCCGCGCCCCCACCCAACCACACCGCCCCCCCCGCTCTTTTGCTTCGGCTTTGCCTCGCAACTGCAAAGCAGAGCGTAATTCAAGCCCTGCCTCCTTTACAACAAAGTAAAAAACAACCTCAAATGGTTGTTTTTTACGCAAGAAAGCCGAACTTGCAAAGGCAAATTTAACTAATCCAAATTTAGCATCTTAAAGATGCAGGTCTCGGCCGGTAAAATTTAAAAAATTATCCAAATTTGACCACGCCCAAACGACTCGCGAAAATACCGCTGTTTAAAGCCAAATTTAGCCTTTCGTTAGTAAAATACCGCCCAAGAGTTGCGGGGCAACTATTATTTATACAAGGCATTTCATGCAAAGACGCGATTTTTTAAGAAACACTGCGATTTTAGGCGCCGTTATGGCAACTCCGAGCACCGTTTTTGGAGGGAGCAAGGCTGTGGGCAACAAGAGGGTTTTTGACCTCACTTTAAACCACGAAATTTTAGAGGCGGGCAAGAAAACTAGGCTGTGGATACCGCTGCCGTTCATCAGAGAGTATCAGAGCGTGAGCGATATCAAATTTGACGGCAACTTCGCCAATCCGTCGGTGAACTACGACGCGATCCCGACGCTTTACGTGGATTACACCGAGGTGGCAAAGCCGACGCTTAGCGTTAAATTTAGAGTCGAGACCCTCGAGCGAAACACCGACTTTAGCAAGGTTAAATTTAACCCGAACGAAAAGCTAAGCCCTGAGACGGAATTTTATCTAAAACCTACTCAGCACATCCCAAACGACGGCATCGTAAAGCAAAAAGCGGGGGAGATCACTAAAGGCGTAAAAGGCGATCTGGAGCGAGCAAAGGCGATCTACACGTGGGTGGCAAACACCATGCAACGCGATAACAGCATCCTAGGCTGCGGCACGGGCGACGTAAAAGCGATCCTGCAAAGCGGCAAGCTAGTGGGCAAATGCACCGACATAAACTCCGTGTTCGTGGGGCTTTGCAGAGCCGTAGGCATCCCTGCGCGCGAGATTTTCGGTATCAGAGTAGGGCAGAGCAGATTTTCAAACGAGATGGGAAAGGCCGATGAAAAGGGCCTCGCAGCGATCTCTGGCGGTCAGCACTGCAGAGCGGAATTTTATCTCAAAGGTCACGGCTGGATCCCTGTAGATCCTGCGGACGTTGCGAAGGTGCGCCTAGGCGAGAAGCTAAGCAACGACGATAGCAAGCTCGCAAAAGTTCGCGAGTTTTTGTTTGGCAACTGGGAGATGTGCTGGATCGGCTTTAATGACGCGCGCGACTTCGTGCTATCGCCAAAACCTGCGGAATTCCCGCTAAATAACTTCGGCTATCCTTACGGCGAAGTGGACGATAACGTGCTAAATTACTATTCGCCAAAAGAATTTAGCTACGACTACAAGTCGCAAGAGGTCAAATGAAGGGCTTTTGGCTAGCTCTGGCGTCGGTGGTAAGCGCGCTGGCGGCGACTCTTTGCTGTCTGCCCGCGCTTTTATTTTTGATTTTCGGCGCTTCATTTAGCTTGCTTAGCTCGAAAGCCATAGAGAGCCTAACCGAGCTAAGGCCCTATTTTACCGCACTTGCCGCGATCTGTTTTGCGGCTAGCGCGTTTTATTTTTTCAAAAAGCCAAAATCCTGCGATCTTGCAAATCGCCGTAAAAAGTGGATCTTCATCTACGTTTTTTTAGCTATTTTTGTGATTATTCTGCTATCATACCCCGAAGTTTTAGGAAAAATTTATGAATAAAATTCTATCTATTTTACTGCTTGCAAGCGTGGCGTTTGCAAATCAAAATTTTGTTATCAAAGTCGAGGGAATGCACTGCCCGCTGTGTACGGCGATGGTGCGAAAAGCCCTGCTAAAGGTAGACGGCGTCATCAGCGCCAAGGCTAGTCTGCACGACAAAACCGCCCGCGTCGAGACGAAAGACGGCGTGAGTGAGAAGCAGCTGCTAGACGCCGTGGCGACGACGGGCTATACGGGCGAGATAGTTAAGTAAATTTAAGGAGCAAACATGCAAAAAAACGAGGTTATGAACGATTTTAAGAGGCTGTGCGAGATACCTCACTGCAGCTGCGAAACGGAGCAGATGAGGGAGTTTTTGGCGGATTTTGCGCGCTGCCAGGGCTTTAGCGTGAGCGTCGATGAGGCGGGCAATATCCACGCCGTAAAGGGCGAGCCTAAAATTTGTCTGCAAAGCCACTACGACATGGTTTGCGTGGGCGCGGCGCCAAATTTAGAGCTCATCGAAGAGGACGGCATCCTAAGGGCGAAAAACTCGACTCTGGGCGCTGACGACGGCATCGGCGTGGCGATAATGATGGGCGCGATGCGGGAGTTTGCAAATTTAGAGTGCTTATTTACCAACGACGAAGAGGTCGGACTCGTGGGTGCAAATGCCTTTAAGGGTAAAATTTTATCGCCGAATCTGCTAAATTTAGACAGCGAAGAGGACGACCGCGTGACTCTGGGATGTGCCGGCGGCATAAACGTGAGCGCTAAAATCGGCGCGCAAACCGTCAAAAAGAGCGGTAAAATTTACGAGATCGGCGTCACCGGGCTTAGCGGCGGGCACTCGGGCAACGAAATACACAAAAATATCCCAAACGCGACGAAACTGCTGGCGAAATTTCTAGCCGAGGAGGGCTGCGAGCTAATCAGCCTGGACTTTGGCGAGAGGAGTAACTCAATCCCCGCAAATGCCGTGTGCAAGGCGCTGTGCGCGCATGAACCGGCGCAGCGTGGCCTCGCGTGGGTAAAGAGCCTCGGCGAGGGTGAAGCGGACGTGCTGGTAAACAGCGGCAAAATTTTGGCGCTTATCAACTCATTCGCCCAGGGCGTGCGCAGCTACGACACGCAGCTTGGCATGGTAAATGAAAGCATAAATCTCTCGACCGTTAAGCAAAAAGAGGGCGTGATCGAGTTTGACTTTTTCGGACGCGCAATGAAGCGAGATGGGCTCGAAAATCTAGGCTTTGAAACCGCTACGCTAGCTAGCGCGCTGGGTTTTGAGGTTAAAGTAACCGACCGCTCGGCGAACTGGGCGCCGCACGTCAGCGACTTCGCGCATCTGGTGCTTGAGGAGCTGACGAGACTTAAGCCGCAGGCTAAATTTGCCGCCGTACACGCTGGCCTTGAGTGCGGCGTACTGGTTGCAAAACAGCCCGAGCTACAGGCCTGCTCTATAGGCCCGAATATCCACTCGCCTCACTCCGTGAATGAGCGCTGCGAGATAGCGTCGGTGGAGATGATGGCGGAAGTCGTAAGAAATATCATTGCCAGGCTTCAGTAGTTTGGAAAGGCTTGTCTCTTGCACGCCTTTAAATGAGCTAGAAATTTTCTCCCTCGATGAACTATATGTTCTATCTTCGGTCGAAAATTTCGTCGCAACATTTAAATTCATCGCAAGATACTTCGCCTCGTCGTTTCTAATCCAAATTTGAGGCCAACTTTTACCAAATTTGTAAATTCGGCTTCAAATTTTCCTCGCCGAGACCCGTACCCTGAAAACGCAAATTTGACTCTATTAAAATTTTAAGTGTGTGACGCTTGCCTTTGTGTCAAAGATATGTTGTTACCTTAACGTCTTATGTGATAGGCGGTGTTAAAAAGCTCTTTTGCTTCGCTATTTTAAAACATCAAATTTAACCCGTAAAATTTAGTTCCGCGTTTATAGGCTTAAATTTACGGAAAATTCTTATCCTTACTGCTGCACAGCTCGTTTAAAAAGCACTCCTTGCAGTTTGGCTTTATCGCCTTACAGGTGTAGCGGCCAAAAAGCACCATTGCTTGATGAAGCGTGTTTAGCTCGGTTTTAAAGGCTTTAGTTAGATCAAGCTCGACTGCTTCGGGCGTCTTGCCCCTGCTAAGGCCAAGCCTATGCGCCACGCGAAAAACGTGCGTATCTACCGCCATCAAATTTGATCCAAAATGCTCGATCAGCACGACGTGAGCGGTCTTTTGTCCGACTCCGGCTAGGCTCATCAGTTCTTTTTCGGTCGTCGGTATCTCGCCGTCAAATTCGCTCATCACGCTCTTTGCCATTTTGATCAAATTTTCGGCCTTGTTGTTAAAAAAGCTACAGGAGCTGATGAGTGCTTTTACGCTGGCTAGATTTGCATGCGCTAGGCTCGCGACGTCCGGGTATGCTTCAAAAAGCGAAGGCGTGATTAAGTTTACGCGCTTATCGGTGCACTGCGCGCTTAACATCACGCAAACGAGCAGCTCGTAGAGGTTGCGAAATCTAAGCTCGCTGCCCGCGTCTTTAAAATTTTCTAAAAATAAATTTTTGATAGCGTTTATATCTTTTTTTGTTCTCATAGTGCCGATTTTAGCCGTTTTTATTTAAATTTTCGATGAATTATAACTTATATTTAATGACTTTCCTGCTATAATTACCCTCGCAAAAATCTAAATTTAAGGAACAAAGATGAATAAAATTTTATTCGCATCTCTTAGTTTGGCTGCGGCTTTAAGCCTAAACGCGGCGGAGTACGCCACCGTAAACGGTTCTAGCATAACCGATAAGGACGTGGCTTTCACGCTTGCTGCAATGCCTGGCGTTACTCTTGAACAACTGCCTAAAGACACGCAAAGAAAGGTTATCGACGAAACAATCAACAGAAAACTGCTTCTAGACGAGGCTAAAAAGAGCGGACTAGATAAGACCGACGAATACAAAGCCGCTCTTGAAGAGCTAAAAAACAATCTTGCGCTTGATCTTTGGATGAAGAGAATTTTCGACAATATAAAAGTAAGCGATAGCGAAATCAGCGACTTTTACAATAAAAACAAAGCCGAATTTGCCGTACCTGCGCAAGTAAGAGCTAAACATATCCTAGTAGCTACCGAAAAAGAAGCAAACGACGTAATAGCCGCGCTAAAAGGGCTAAAAGACGATGCGCTGGTTAAAAAATTCGAAGAGCTAGCTAAATCTAAATCTACAGACCAAGGTTCGGCCGTAAACGGCGGCGAGCTAGGCTGGTTCGGTCAATCTCAGATGGTAAAACCTTTTGCAGACGCTGCATTTGCGCTTAAAAAAGGCGAAGTAACTCAAAAACCGGTTAAATCGAATTTCGGCTACCACGTAATCCTAAAAGAGGATAGCAAGGCTGCTGGTACCGTAGGTCTAAACGAGGTAAAACCTCAGATCGAAGGCAGCATAAAGATGGAGAAATTTAGAAACGATATCAAAAAAAGAGGCGACGAGCTTCGCGCTAAAGCTAAAGTAGAATATAAATAAGGTCGGTAAAATGGGTGTTTTAGACGTAGTAAAAGCCGGCGTTTTAAGCGGCGATGACGTAACTAGGCTGTATAAATACGCAAAAGAGCAGGGTTTTGCCTTGCCTGCGGTAAACGTGGTCGGAAGCGACTCGGTAAATGCTGTTTTAGAGGCGGCAAAGACGGCTAACTCACCCGTTATCATCCAGTTTAGTAACGGCGGAGCCGGCTTTTACGCTGGCAAAGCTTGCGGAAATGCCGACGTACTAGGTGCGGTAGCGGGCGCGCAGCACGTGCACCTGCTAGCTAAGGCTTACGGCGTGCCCGTGATCCTACACACCGATCACGCAGCTAGAAAGCTACTGCCTTGGATCGACGAGCTGGTTAAATTTAGCCGCGAATACAAAAAAGCTCACGGCGTGCCGCTTTTTAGTTCGCATATGCTTGATCTTAGCGAGGAGAGCTTGGAGGAAAATTTAAGCACTTGCGAGAAGTATCTAAAAGAGCTTAGCGAGCTTGGCATCAGCCTAGAAATCGAGCTTGGCGTAACCGGCGGCGAAGAGGACGGCGTGGATAACACGGGTGTTGATAATGCGCTTCTTTATACGCAGCCTGAAGACGTCGCACGGGCATATGAGCGACTAAGTAAAATCAGCGATAGATTTAGCATAGCGGCCAGCTTTGGTAATGTTCACGGCGTGTATAAGCCTGGCAACGTCGTGCTTCGACCGGAAATTTTGAAAAACTCGCAAGCATACGTTGCGGATAAATTTCAAACCCTAACCGATAAACCCGTAAATTTCGTCTTTCACGGCGGTAGCGGTAGCGAGCTAAAGGATATCAAAAACGCCGTTAGCTACGGCGTGGTAAAGATGAATATCGACACGGATACGCAGTGGGCGTTTTGGGACGGCGTGCGCGGCTACGAGGCGAAAAATCGCGCTTATTTGCAAGGTCAGATCGGTAACCCCGAAGGCGAAGATAAGCCTAACAAAAAATACTACGATCCGCGTAAATTTTTGCGCGCCGGCGAGGAGTCGATGGTAAAGCGCCTACTAACGGCGTTTGAGGACTTAAACTGCTTAAATAGAAATTAAGGCTTACGATGGAACCCAAAAAAGAAGTAAAGAACGATAGTTTTACCGATTTGACGCTGCCTGAAGTAAAAGGCAGGCAGTCGTTTTTCGTGTATGCGAAAATTATATTTTTGCCGACGGCGATATATCTGGCGGCGCTTCTTGGATATTTTGGGTATATAGATTTTCAAATCGGCCTACATACGGTCGTTATGATGGGTATTATCTGGGTGATTTCGCTAATCTTTGCTAAAAATAGCGCCGAGCTTGCTTGTTGCTATTTCGAGCAAAGCGGAGCTGATTTTAAGCGAAATTTAAAAGAATACATCATCAAACACCTTTTGGTTATCGGTAAAGATACGAAATCAAACGCCGGATTTGATGAATTTGTCGCTTATTACACCAGAAATTTGCGTAACGAAAATTTTGCTTCCGTGGGTGCCGGTATCTTTCCGATGCTAGGCATCTTAGGAACGTTTATCAGTATCGCCGTTTCTATGCCGGAGTTTAATTCCTCAAATACAACCGAACTTGAAACCGAAATTTCAACCCTTCTTAGCGGCGTAGCGACTGCGTTTTACGTCTCTATCTACGGTATTTTTCTAGCGCTTTGGTGGATATTCTTTGAAAAATACGGAACGAGCAAATTTGAAACGCTGGTGCGAAGGCAAAAGAACGCTACGAGCGGCTTTTTCTGGACGAAAGAAGAGCTTGATAGAAGATATTTGCAAGAGAATTTAAGACACTTCGAGAAGATCGGAGTGATATTTGAGCACGTTAGTAACGCCGAGTTTTTCGAGGAACTCGACAAAACTATCGAGGCTAAATTTAAAACTTTTACAAATATTTTAAAAAATGAGGAAGAAGCCGTTAAACTAAGCGGCGGACACATCAAAGAGACGATGAATACGCTGCTAAGATCCTCAAAAGATCAAAAAGACCTCATCAAGGTTCATGCCGAAATCTTAAACGTTATCAACAAATTTAACGGCAACATCAAAGATATGCAGTTAAAATTTGCCGAGCAGTACAACAGGTTATACGACGTGGGCGGCGAGCGTATCGCAAGGCTTGAAAAGAGCGTGGGCGAACTAGAGTATAATGTTAAAAATTTCAGTGAGTCTCTTTCTAAATTTAGTAGTGAAATCTTAGAAAAACAAAAACTTGCAATGGATGGCTTTAAAGAGAGCTTGATCGATGGGGTGCAGGCATTTAAAAAGGCTTTTGACGACGAAGCAATCGAGGCTTATGATGATAATAGCGCGCTCATTGAAGGGCTAAAGCAAGACATCGACGAGCTTGATAAAGAGGCGAATGATATCTTGCAAACCATCGAAAAGGCGAGTATGCTAGATGAAAACGCGTAACGAGAACAAAAGCGGAGACCAGACCTTTTGGATATCGTATGCGGACCTGATGGCCGGGCTGATGTTTGTTTTTATGCTCATCATCGGCGCCGTTGTCGTAAAATACGTCCTTAGCCAAAGCGATCTGGCAAAACTACAAAAAGACTTAAGCGAGCGTGAAAAGCAAATCGCCTCATCACAAAGCGAGCTCGTCCGTAAAGAAAACGTCATAAAAGAAATTTTTTCAAATTTGGACCGCGCAAAGAGCGAAAACAAAGAGCTTGCCGACATAAATAGGCTTGTAAACGAGATGCTTGAAGGCGTTAAAAAAGAGAAAAACGAACTCACGAATCTAACCCAAACCTATGAGATAAATCTAAACGATGCAAACAAGACTATCACTGATTTGCAAGATAGAGTGGTGCAGCTTGGGCAAATTTTAGCGCAAAAAGACGAGGCGCTAAATGAACTAAACGCAAAATACGGCGATGAAGTCTCAAGATATGCCGCGCTGGAAGAGGATTTTAACAAAACAAAAGACAAGATCAAAGACATCAGCTCGCTTCGCTCAAACGTCATATCAAATTTACGCGCCAAGCTAGGAAATAAGGTCAGCATAGATCCTAGCACGGGCGTCGTATCGCTGCCTGAGTCTATACTTTTTGACACGGGTTCATACGAGCTAAGAGACGAAGCAAAAGCGCGCCTAAAAGAAATTTTGCAGACTTATTTCGAAGCGATTTTAAATAACGAAGAGATCGCAAAACACATCGACAGAATCGTGATCGAGGGACATACGAACTCCGTAGGTAGCTACATGTACAACCTTGATCTTTCGCAAAAGCGCGCGTATTCGGTGCTGGATTTTATCTACTCGTGGAACAAAGACAAGCGCCTAGAGCGATATCTCATCGCTAGCGGGCGTAGTTTTAGCGATCTGGTGATGAAAAACGGCAAAGAAGACCCCGATGCCTCAAGGCGCATCGAGATCAAATTTTCGATCTCGGATAAAGAGTCGATAAAAGAGATGCAAGATCTCTTGGAGCGGCAAAATCAAAAGTATTCAAAAGACTAAATTTAACGGACTCGAGTTTTACGTACTTCGCGACGATCTGATGGACGGCGAATTTAACGGCAATAAAGCTAGAAAGCTGGAGTATTTCTTGCATGCCGGTCTAGGCGGTATAAAGCGCGTCGTTAGCTACGGCTCAAGCCAGTCAAACGCGATGTATAGCCTAAGCGTTTTTGCGAAAATGAAGGGGCTCGAGTTTCACTACGTCGTTTCAAATTTAAACTCAAATTTAGCGGCAAATCCGATCGGAAATTTTAAATTCGCCCTTGAAAACGGGATGAAAATATATGTAGATAAAGATAGACGGGCGCGAGCTAGGGCTTTAGCTTATGAGCTTGTCGGGTTAAAAGAGAGCGAGATTTGCGGCGGCGAGACTGCAAATTTGACGGACAATCGCAGCGAGAGCGGGTTAAATTTAAAAAACGCCGGCGGGTTAAATTTGAGCAAATTTGACGAACAAGCAAAGCTCGCAAGCACAAATTTTAGCGAATGCAAAAGCCATAAAAATTCAAATTTAAAAAAATCCGCAGAACAAACAAGCTCAAATTTGCCCGCCGCGCAGGATTGCTTCATTGGCGATTCGCTTTTTATAAATGAGGGCGTTTGGCAGCCGCAGGCGGAGTCGGGCTTTATCTCGCAGGCTAGGCAGATAGAGTGCTGGGCTGAGGCGGAGGGTAAAACCGTGGATATATTTTTGCCTTCAGGTACCGGCACGTCGGCGGCGTTTTTGGCTAAGCACGTCAAATTTGACGTTTTTACCTGTCCTTGCGTGGGTGACGCAGACTACCTAAAAAGCGAGATCGAGGCGCTGACGCCAAACTCGAAGGCGCGCATTTTGCAGTCGCCTAAGAAATATCATTTCGGCGATCTAAAGCTGGAGCTTTATCAAATTTGGCGCGAAGTATGCGAGCAAACGGGGATAGAATTTGAGCTCATTTACGATCCGGTCGGCTTTTTAACGATGATGGCAAACCTGGGCGCGTTTAAAAACGAGATTTTATACATCCACCAAGGCGGCGCGCTCGGAAATATCAGTCAAAAACTAAGATACGAAAGAAAATTTAAGGAGACGAGATGAAGTTTTTACTCACTAGCAACGAAAATTTTAAGGACTATTTTGCGGCTTTGGTAAACCGCTCAAACGGCGATATGAGCGCGGTTATGCCCGCCGTTTCGCAGATACTTGAGGACGTGCGCGCTAGAGGCGACGAGGCACTCTTTGAGCAGATAGAGAAATTTGACCGCTGGAAACCCGACGCAAATAGCCTAAAAATCGGCACTGAAGAGATGCAAAAGGCGTATGACGGCATAGATAGCTGCCTGCGAAACGCGTTAAATTTAGCCTTTGAGCGCATAAAAAGCTACCACGAAAAAAGTCTGCCAAAAACCTGGATGGAGCACGACGAACATGGCGTTTTGCTAGGCGCAAAGTACACCCCGCTAGACCGCGCCGGACTATATATCCCCGGAGGCAAGGCCGCATATCCTAGCTCGCTTCTCATGAATGCCGTCCCGGCCCTGGTCGCGGGCGTTGGGGAGATCGCGGTCTGCACGCCTGCCGTTGGGGGCAAGGTAAATACGCTACTGCTAGCCGCCATGCATATCTGCGGCATCAAGGAGGCCTATAAAGTCGGCGGCGCCTCGGCGGTAGCGGCGATGGCCTACGGCACGCAAACGATCAAAAAAACCGACGTCATCACGGGCCCCGGCAACATATACGTCGCGACGGCCAAAAAGCTCGTCTACGGCGAAGTAAATATCGATATGATTGCAGGTCCTAGCGAGATCTGCGTCATCGCCGACGAGAGCGCCGACCCTCGCCACATCGCCGTGGATCTGCTCTCGCAGGCCGAGCACGACGAGATGGCTAGCGCCGTGCTCATCACGCCAAATCAAGCTTTCGGCGCGGCGGTGCAAAGGCATATTAACGAGGAAATCAAGACTCTAGCTAGGCAGCCAATCGCACAGGTTAGTATCGATAAAAAGGGTGCTATCATCGTAGCTAGCGACCTTGATGAGTGCGTGAGGCTGGCTAACGAGCTAGCGCCCGAGCACCTAGAGATCGCGACAAACGACGCGATGGAGCTAGCCGCGCAGATCAGGCACGCGGGCGCGATATTTATCGGACACTTCACGCCTGAAGCGATGGGCGACTATCTAGCCGGGCCAAACCATACGCTGCCTACGGGCGGTAGCGCGAGGTTTTACTCGCCTCTAGGGGTCGAAAATTTTATGAAGCGCACTTCGCTCATCTCGCTAAATGCAAAAGGCATAAGCGAGCTAGGAAACGCGTGCATGAAGCTAGCCGATGCCGAGGGGCTGGGGGCGCATAGGCGTTCGGTCGCGGTTAGGCTTGAGGCTTTGAAATAGCGGCTTGATTTTTTGGCACTTTTAAATGATTTTATAAATTTCGCCCGTCGATGGACTTTGCGTCCTATCTTAGGGCGAAATTTGATAAAAAACATTTAAATTTGCTCAAAAATTCTTTGCCGCGAGTTTGGGGTGCGAAATTTGAGCTAAATCAGCGCAGTTTATAAAAATGTGCAGCGGCGCAATTTAAATTTACAACGACTTTACGGGGTAAAAATGGATTTTGAAAATTTTAGCTGGGCCGATGACGAGATGCTTGCTTTTTTGTCCGCTTTGGGCGACGAGTGGTGCGCGAATGACGGCGGAGCGGAGTTTATAGGGCAAAATTTTAGTTTTATCGGCTCAAAGCCGGTTTTGCAAAATTTAAAAGACTACAAAACGGCCGATTACAAAAATTTTACCGATATTAAGGATTTTATAAGCTCAAATCCAAACACCCAAAGTAAAATTTTAAGCGCGGATATAAGCTACGTCGGCGACAATCTGACCAATGCCGAAGTCAAATTTGCGCCCGAGTATTTTTATGATTTTTTAAAATTTATGGTAGAAAATATCCCCGAACATCACTATTTTTACAGTCCGGATGCCGCTTGGATAATGCTTATAGCCATGGAAGGCTATGTGGAGTTTGCCGTTTTGGATCGATGAAATTTGCGTTTGCGCATGCCGCATCATGCTTATTTTGTAGCGACCTTACTTTAGCTTAGGCGATTAATAAAGCGATTTTGCATTTTTGTTTCGGGCTGCGCGGTTGCCGTTTTAAAGTAAATAACATCTGCGCTTTTGCATGGAGTCGCGGCGTATAAATTCCCAAAACGATAGGGTTTGCCGCTGTAGTTTGAGCGCATTTTGACGGAGGATTTTAAGCAATTTATCGTTTAGCGATAGACAAAATCGCGCCGCAAGCCAAGCAAACGCCGTAATGCAAAAATCTGCAGTGCTTTTGCGGATTTTTGCGTCAAATTTAAACTCTTAAACAAAATCATAATATAATCATAAAAATTTAGTTTAAATTTAGGCGATTTATGAAAATAAAAAATTCCCCTGCTGCTTGTGCGGTTGCGCTTTTTGCCGTACTTTTTACGGTATTTTTTATGGTTTATATCGCTAGCTACGAGGAGGAGGGCGAATTTACCCAAATAGGCGACAGCGAATTTTACGCGACGCCGCAGGGCAAAATTTACGCGCTAATCCCAAGCGGAGGCAAATTTGAGCTAAAAGGCGCGCGGGCGGATAAATTTAGGGTTCTTGCGTCAGGCGGTTATCGCGGGCGAAACGTCGGAGCTGACGAAAGCGCCGTCTACTGCGGCAATCTAGTCATGAGCGGGCTTGATCCCACGCGCGCTAGGGCGATTGGAAACGGATATTTCACGGACGGCCTGGTTAGTTATTTTTGTAGCGACGTAGGCGAGAGAAACTACGAGCTAGGAGCTTTTGCCGAGGCGGTTCAAACCGCGGCGTACGCGCTACTGGGCGCTGATAAACCGCAAAGCTATATTTATAAAATAAAGCGCGTTTCAAGCGTAAATTTGACCCCGGTTTTGGGTTTTGGCTTTGCGGCGGGAAGCGCGAGCCAAGGCGGTAAATTTAGCGAAAATAGCGACGCGGACGATAAAAAAGGCGTCCGAGACGGAGCGCAAATCGGCGGCGATAAAGGTGACAAAAAAGTATATTTCGAGGGCGAGGAGTTAGAGGGCGCGGACGCGGATGGGCTAAGATACGTGAGGGGCGCGCGCGGTCGAACTAGCGATTTTTACGTCACGGACGGGCGAAACGTCTATTTTAAAAGCTCGCGACTCGCGGTTAAATTTACCCCTGAGCTGCGCGAGGCTGCGTATTTTGGCGGCGTGCGCTATCTTTTAGAGCCCGCTAGCGGCGTAGTTTATGCGGACGGAAATGAGTTTGCGCCCGAATTTGCGCCTTATTCGCTACCGTTTGGCGTCTTTGGCGCGCATGCCTATCACCTGCTTTTTCGCGGCAAAGACGGGATTTATTTTTGGGAGAGCAAAAATGACGGCGAAAGCGGCGAGCTAAAACGAGCGGCGGCGGATCCGTTTACGGGTGAAATTTCGCCGCTTGCGGGTAGCGTTTTTGTTAGCGGCGCCCAGACTTATTTCGTGCAGAGCCGCGAAATTTGGAGCCGCGGCAAAAGCGGCAGACGGCTAAGCTCGCGCCGTACGGAGCTTTTTAGGCTCAAAACTAGCGAGCAGTGGCACAAAATGGGCCTTGTGCGCAACGGCGTATACGGCGCGGTTTATGCAAACGGCGATAAAATTTACTATTTTGACGCGCTTGGGACGCAGCAGGGGATTAGCGCTAGCGTTTACGAGATCGCAGACGTTGCCGCCATAGAGGCCTTGACGCGGCCGTATGATCCGAGCGGGCAAAACATAAGTGGCGCGGACATCCGTAAGATGATAAAAGAGGAGCGGCTCGTGCCGGCGCGAGGCGAGCTCGTTTTTGAGGCGGTTACTTATTACGAAAGCGGCGAGACCTATCTTTTTTGGGGAGTCGCCGCATTTGCGCTCTTGGTAGTTATTGCGGGCTTTGTGCTTGGGGCTATAAAGCGTGCCAAGGGGCTAAAAATCACGAAAAAGTCCTCGGTAAAGTAAAATTCGGCGGCAAAGCCGCTTGGGTAAAGTGATAAACAACGGAAATTTAAGCAGATAAATCTCCACCCGCAAAATCAAAGTTTAAGTAAAAAGTCTATGTACTCTTTTGCGCTATTTTCGACGTCTTCGTCGCTAGCGCCCAGTAAAAAGCCGTACGAGGCGAAATCTGCCATAGGCTTTGCACCGACGAAATTTAGAGTAGCTTTAAACGGCGACAATACCTCTTGCAGGCTAAAGCCCTCGATACCGTCTTTGGAATACATATCCTCTTTCGCGCCCGCCGAGATAGCTAGCGAAAACAGCTTACCGTTTAGCTTGGTGCCTCCCGTGCCGTAAGCCCAGCCGTAGGCGAACACGTCGTCAAACCACTTTTTTAAAAGCGGCGGGAAATTTGACCAATATAGCGGATATTGAAGCACGATTTTATCGTGAGTTTCGAGTAGTTTTTGCTCCTTGGCTACATCGATTTTAAAGTCGGGATAAAGCGAGTAAAGCTCGTGTAGCTCGAATTTGTCGGCGTGTTTTAGGATTTCTTCCTTCCAGCGACGATTTACGCGAGAGCCTGCGATATCAGGATGCGCTAGGATAATAAGCGTTTTCATATTTTCTCCTTTTAAAAATAATTCAGAATTATAGTTTATTAAGATATATTTTGTCTTGTTTTGCGTCAAGTTTTACGATGAGTTATCAAAAGCGAACCAAAATTTAGATAAAAGTCAAGTAAATTTTCGATATCGCATAAATTTAGGCGGTTTTTAAACGACCGTTTGCAAGAACGCTGCTTAAATTCGGCGTCATTTTTGAGTTATTTTCGCGCTTTTTAAGTAAGCGTAATATCCCACGAGAGCGTCTAAGCGCCATCATAACGTTACCTGGCAAAAGACGGGCAAAATTTATGCGCGACGCCCGGTAAATAGGCGTAATTTTGCTATTTGCTTGATAAATTTAGGCGTCTAATTCGGGCTTAAATTTTTACATTCGTATAACGATAAATTTTTAATCAAATTTTCGCTATAATCGGACAAAATTTAAGGAGCGAATATGAAACTAGGAAATTTTTCGACCAATGCAGGTATGAGTAGCCACTATCTCGAACAAGCTCAAGCCAACAGTGCAAAAGCCCTAAATAACATCTCTGCACAGCGCGCTCTAAACGGTATCGACAGCGCAAATCTAGCTATCGCGGACTCCCTGCGCTCTCAAAGCTCCACGCTAGAGCAGGGCGTCGCAAACGCAAACGACGCTATCGGCATCCTACAGATCGCAGACTCCACGCTAGCAAATATCACGCAAAGCGCCGACCGCATCGGCGAGCTCTCGGTGCGCTATAGCAGCGGTATCCTAAATGCCGACCAGCAAAAGATGATAAAAAGCGAAGTCGGTGCGCTAACTAAATCAATGCAAGATAGCGTAGATCAGGCTAGCTTTAACGGTAAAAACGTGTTTGGCGGACAGATGAGTTTTTTAACCGGCAACGGTATGGAGGGCGTAAATTTATCTGCGCCTAAATTCGGCGGCATCGACGTGGGCGATATAAATAGCGTGCATAAATTTATCGGCGGCGTAAATGCTTTGCGCGGCGAGATAGGCGCGGCGCAAAACGGCATACTCTCCGGTATAAATGCAAGCCTGGCGAAAAACGTCGCGCTAAAGCAAAGCGAGTCCCAGCTACAAAATAACGATATCGCCAAAAACGTAAGCGCGTTTAAGCAAAATGATTTACAAGCAAACGCCGCCGTCCTAGCACAAGCGCACAATGCGGCAAGCTTACAAGCGCAGTTTGGCAGACTTTTGGGATAAACGCGTTTTATTTTAGTAAATTTATCGTTTTATTTTCGGGCGATAAATTTACCTGCAACTTTGCCGCTTAAATTTAGCTTTTTAATCGTAAAATTTAATATACGGTCGTTGCAACTTCGGCACACCTAATTTTTGCATATTTTTTATTTCTCCTATTTTTTGCGCTAGCATACGACTAGCTTGCTTTTTAAATTTGATTTTTGGGTTTTTATCGTTAAATTTAAAAATGTTTTTTCTACGCGTAAGAATTACAAATTTGCTTTACTATTTTAAATTTATACCGTATTTATCTTGCGTTTTTTTTTTTTTTTTGAAATATAATACTCGTAAAAATTTATTTCAAGGAGAGAAGATGAAAATATCAAATTTAGCCGTAGTTTTTGCGGCTGGTTTGCTGTTTGGCGGATGCGGCGCACCTATGTTTTTGCCAAAGCCGCTGGATACAAGTGCTCGCGGGATAACTGAGGTTCGCGATACGCCGTATAACTGTAGAGTTTTGGGCGAAGCCGAGGGTAGCGACGACGCGACCGGATACGCTTCAGCAACTTTGGAACAGGTTAGAAAAGGGGCACTTAATGATCTTAGAAACGAAGCTGTTGCTGTTGCAGGCACTGGCAAGCGCATAACTCTTTATATATTAAATGAACAGGCGCTTTGCTATGGCGAACAAGGCAGGTTGGTTAGATGCCCGCAAAATAGCGTTTATGTAAACAGCTACCGCGTACGCGCGCAGATATTTGACTGCGGTGAGAAATAGGGTGGGGTGCTAAATGAATAAAATTTTAAAATTTACACTTTGCGGCTTTGCTTGCGCGATTTTGGCGGCTAGTGCGGTGTTTGCGAGTGAAGCGGCTGTGTCTATAAACTCAGCTGGCTATAATTCTCTTTTAAAGGAGTATATAAACGGTGTGGGTAGTGGTAAGGATTTTGAAGCGCATAACTTTGAAAAATATGCAAACGACTTGCAAATTTATTGCCAAAAAGGTGTGCCGTATGCGTGTGCCGAACTTACTTATTTGTATTGGTTCGGCATAGGCGTGGTTAAGGATGAAGAAAGAAGCAGGAGTTATTTTAATACTTTGGATAAATTTGATAAAAAGAAAGATATAGAGTCTATTAAAATAGTTTCAGATAATATTAAATATATTTTATTAAATACTGAAGCATATAAAAATTATAATAATGAAGAAATTTTGAATTATGTTAAAGCCGAACACCTAGCTTATTTTACGGATTGCGTTTTTGCGGAAAAAAGGAGCGCCGATCGTGACGATGTATGCTTGATTGCTTTTAGTCTTCAAAAAATATTGCCCGCCGATATGCTCTATACTTATGAGATATTCGGCGATAAAAAGATGGACAAAGACGCTCTTACGAAAGTACTTTTAAAAGCCGAAGCGCATAGGAACGGACTTGTAAATTCAAAGCTATTTGGGATGCTAAGAGATATGTATTTACCGGTCGGAGGATTTAAAAATGGATTTTTTAAGGATTTATTTGGTGAAGATACGCAAAATTTAAGCCAAATACAAGAAAAAAAGTAAATTTAGAGCTTTAAGCTCTAAATTTAACCTAAACTCTCCACATTACTTTAGCTAAAATTATCATTACGATGCACAAAACAAGGGCGATAACGTGCGAGTATTTACCGAAAGGATCGGGCTTTTTGAGCTTATAAACGAAAAAGAGCGATATCGCCGTAACTAGGCACATCAGCCCTAGTACGCCGATTTTTGCCATTAGCAAGATCTGAAACGAGCTACCAAACCATCCATTTTCACCGCCCAGATATTCCTTTGCCATAAAAATGCCGCTGATAATTAACATCAAAAACGCCGTGCCGAAAACCTTTGCGCTGCCTTTGGTGTAGGCTTTTTTGACGCGAGCCAGCGTGTCCTCGTCTATGTGCTTTTTGGCAAACGGAAATATACAAACGTCGAAAAATACGTAACCGACGAAGGCGACGGCGCTCAAAATATGAACGATCAGGAAAAATAGATACATTTAAGACCTTTTTTGTTTGATTATATTTAAATCGGTCGTTTAAAGAGATGATTTTGATTAAGGATTGCTCGCAAGAGGGCTAAATTTAAAATTTATCGGCGAGGCGGCAAATTGGTAAAAAAGCTTTGGGAGGTCAAATTAGAATAGATTTGTAAATTTAGGATTGCGTAAAATTTAAAAGAAAATTATAAAAACCGCCCGTCAAATTTAACGGGCGGGGTAAATTTAAGGGCGCGCAAAAACGCTAAAACCTTAAATTTAGATTTGAAGCCCTTGCCGAGACAGGGGCTAAATTTTACTCGACTTCGGCGTCGATGACGTCGTCGTCTTTTTTCTTGCCGCCGTTTGCTTGCTCGCCCGCGGCACCGTCTTTTTTATACATCGCTTCGGCTAGCTTGTGGCTGGCTTCGCTTAGAGTTTTGACCTTCGCATCGATCTGCTCTTTGCTCGCGTTTTCGTCTTTTAGCGTCTCTTTTAGCTCGTCAAGCGCCTTTTGGATGCGCTCTCTGTCCTCGGCCGGGATCTTTTCGCCTAGCTCGTCGAGGCTCTTTTGCGTTTGGTGTGCGAGCGCGTCGGCTTGGTTGCGCGCCTCTACCGCGTCTTTGCGTTTTTTATCGTCCTCTTTGTGTAGCTCAGCTTCTTTTACCATATCATTTATCTCGTTGTCGCTTAGACCGCTTGAACCTGAGATCGTGATATTTTGGGCTTTGCCTGTAGCCTTATCTTTGGCTGAGACCGTTAGGATACCGTTGGCGTCAATGTCAAACTCAACCTCGATCTGAGGCACTCCGCGAGGTGCGGCAGGGATACCCTCTAGGTTAAACTGACCCAAAGACTTATTATCGCGTGCAAATTCACGCTCGCCTTGAACGACGTGGATCGTGACGGCATTTTGGTTATCTTCAGCCGTAGAATATACCTTGTTTTTCTTTACCGGTATCGTCGTTCCTTTTTCGATAACCTTGTCGGCTACTCCGCCTAAAGTCTCGATACCTAGGCTTAGCGGAGTGACGTCTAGGAGCAATACGTCCTTCACGTCGCCTTTGATGACCGCGCCTTGGATCGCAGCGCCGATGGCTACGACCTCGTCCGGATTTACGCTTTTATTTAGCTCTTTGCCAAACGCCTTTTTGACCTCTTCTTGAACTAAAGGCACGCGCGTCGAGCCGCCCACCATGACGATTTCTTTTATATCTTTTTTGTCAAGTCCGGCATCTTTTACGACCTCGTTTATCTTAGTGATCGTTTGAGCGACCAGATCCTCGATCATGCCTTCAAATTTAGCCCTAGTTAGCGTCTTTGTGAGGTGTTTAGGACCCGTAGCATCGGCGGTGATAAACGGTAAATTTATCGTCGTTTCTTGAGCCGAGCTTAGCTCTTTTTTGGCCGTTTCGGCTGCCTCTTTTAGGCGCTGCATAGCCATCACGTCGGTTTTTAGATCGATGCCCGAGTCGCTTTTAAATTCGCTCGTTAGCCAGTCGATTAAGCGGTTATCGAAATCATCGCCGCCTAGAAACGCGTTACCGCCGGTAGCTAGAACCTCGACCACGTTATCGCCGGTTTCTAGTACGGTAACGTCGAACGTACCGCCGCCTAGGTCGTAAACCATGATCTTTTCGGACTCTTTTTTATCTAGACCGTAGGCTAGAGCCGCCGCGGTAGGCTCGTTTATGATGCGAAGCACGTTTAGTCCAGCGATCGTGCCAGCCTCTTTAGTCGCTTTTCTTTGGCTGTCATTAAAGTACGCAGGCACCGTAATGACGGCGTCTACGATCGTTTCGCCCAGATAGCTTTCCGCATCCTCTTTTAGCTTCATTAGCACTTTGGCCGAGATTTCTTGCGGAGTGTAGACTTTGCCCGCGATCTCGATAGCGCACGCGCCGTTTCTATCCACGACGTGGTACGGCAGCCTAGCTTTAGCCTCCTGCGCGTTTTTCTCGTTGCTCATTAGACCCATTATTCTTTTGATAGAGTAGATGGTTTTTTCAGGGTTTGTTACGGCTTGGCGTTTTGCGCTATCGCCTACTAAAATTTCGCCCTTATCGGTAAACGCTACGACCGAAGGAGTCGTGTTTTTGCCTTCTTTGTTTGGGATTACCTTGCTTTCGCCTCTCTCATACACGCTCACGCATGAATTCGTCGTTCCTAGGTCTATGCCTATTACTTTTGCCATTGTTTTTCCTTTTTATTAGATTTATTTTTGATTAAGTTCTACAATTTTATTTCTCATCTAGCATATAGTCATACTTGCCCTCTTTAACTCTCCATGCACACATATATAATGCGTGGCCAGAACGTTCTTTACCTGTGTTTTTCAAATGCTCTTTGGTGTATTCTACGCCATCTTCATAAGTACGAAAAACCCCATCTCTTTTAATTCGGTCGTATATACTTTTTATTTCTTCTTTTGTATATCTTGTCCCACTATCTTTCTTTTGTTTTGCCATTGTCTTTCCTTTTTATTAAATTTTTATTTCAATTTTACTTTGCTATCGATACCATCGCAGGTCGTAAAACTCTGCCGTTGATTAGATAGCCTTTTTGTATCACTTGCACGATTTTTCCTTTTTCCACGTCCTCGCTATCGATTTGCAGTACGGCATTGTGGAAATTCGGGTCAAATTCGCCCTCGGTTTCGATCGGCGTGATACCGTTCTTTTCGAAACACTTTTTAAACTGATCTATCGTTATATAAATTCCTTCTTTGATTTTCGCCGCATATTCGTCGCCTTCGGTTTCAAAATTTACCGCCATCTCAAGCGCGTCTATCACAGGAAGCAGATCTCGCGCGAATTTCTCGTTCGCATACGTTGCGATGTCTGCTTTTTCCTTTTCAAAACGCTTTTTGATATTTTCAAAGTCCGCGTTAGCTCTATAATACTTATCCGTTAGCTCCTCGAGCTGCTTTTTAAGCTGGACCGACTTCGCGTCTAGACCCTCAAAGCTGATGCTCTCGTCGAAATTTGACGGGATTTGTTGCTCAAGCTCTACATTTTCATTCTCGTTCATGCCGCCTCCTTTAAGTTGTTTAAAAATCTTTCATAGTCGTTGTAAATACTGCCCGCACAAAGCATTTTGGCCTCTTTGCCCTCGAAATTCACATCTAGTTTCATGCCTAGATAGTCCTCGCCGAAAAAGACCAAATTCGAATCAAAAATCATCTCAAAGCTAGGGCTTAGCGCGTTTTTAAAACTCTTGCCGAAAATCTCAAGCGCTATCTTTTCGTTTTCTAAAAAACGAATTTTAGTGCGTTTTAGCTCGGCTATCTTGTTTCTTAGCTCGTTTAGACCCACCTGCATACAGGTAAGCTCGAGTTTGCCTAGATCCGTGCCGATGAGATTACTCAAAAATTTCTCTACTTTTGGGTTAAATTTGAGCGCTATCTCGTCCTCGCTAAAGCTCAAAATCAAAAATCTATTGTTTAAATTTAAGACCTCGTTTAGCGTTTGGGTTTTGCTTTCAAAAACCATCGCGTAAATTTCAAATTTATCGCTTAGCAACTTTAGCAGGCTAGGATTTGCGATATCTAGTGCCTCGCCAAGATTTAACCTAGCTCGCCAATAATCTCTCATCGTCGCAGCTGTCGGTATCCTGCCGCCGCTAACATGAAACTGCGTAATCGCGCCCTCGTCGGAGAGCTTTTTAAAATAAACCCTGATCGTAGAGGCCGGGATCGACATCGCCATGCGCGAACCAAGCTCGCTAGAGCCGATCGGAGCGTTGTCGCTAAGATAAGCTTGAATGATAGAATCAAGTATCAGATCTCGCTTGCTCACCTTTATCATATTAGCACTCTCTCCTTTAAATTGCTAGGCGCATTATACAACATTGAGCGGATAATTGTCAAGGGCTATAGTTAAAAAAAATTGTTTAGATAACTTTAGCGTAGTAAGCTCAAAGTTAGAAGGATAAAATTTAAGCACTATGAGCAATATGCGGGAAAATTTAAATCCGCTTAATGTAAGAGAATGGTAAATTTGGTTTTATTGCTAAATCTTTAAAAAATGAAAAAAAGTAAAATTCTGTGCGGAAAATTTGGAGTAAATAAAATTTTGTGAAGAAAAGCCCCGAATTTGGGGCTTGGGATTATTTATCTCTGAGATTTAGCTCAGTGATAACTTTTGTGTAAGCTGCGTAATCTTTAGCTTTTAGATATTTCATCAAGCGTTTTCTGCGACCGACTATTTTAAGTAGTCCGAGACGAGACGAGTGATCTTTTTTGTAGATTTTTAGGTGCTCGGTTAGCTCCTCGACTCTTGCTGTTAGCAATGCGATCTGAACTTCCGGAGAGCCCGTATCTTTCTCTTTTCTAGCGAATTTCGCAACAATTTCTGCTTTTTTAGCCGAATCCAAAGCCATAATGACCTCCTGATTGGTGAGATTAAAAAAGGCGATTATAGCATAAAAATTAAAAAATGCGGCGCCTGCTTTAAAAAATATTGATTTAATCAAATTTGCAGATAAAATTTAATAAAATATCCGCAAAAAATTTAAGGGGAATTTATGCTTTTGACAAAAGCCAGCGAATACGCGCTGCTTTCGCTGATTTACATAGCGCAAAAGGACGCTCCCTCGGACGTCGATACGATGTCGGGCGAGCTTGATATATCAAAAAGCTTTTTGGCTAAAATTTTACAAAATTTGGCTAGAGAGGGCATTTTGGTTTCGTTTAAGGGCGCAAACGGCGGATTTATGCTCGCGCAAAAGCCTGAAGAAATCAGCATAAAAAGAGTAATTGAAAGCGCAGAAAAGCGTAAAATGGCGGTATTTGAGTGCTCTATCTCGGCCGATAGTTGCACCTCCAGCAAGGGCGGAATATGCCAAATTTGGCCGATGTTTAGCGCGCTTCAGTCTAAAATCGACGATTTTTTAGATACAATTACGTTAGCAAATATAATCAAGAAGTAAATTTTGGCAAAACAAAAGCGCAATATCCTAACCCTGGTCGCACCGTTTTTAGAGCCTATCGTAAGGTTTAGGGGGCTCACGATCGTCGGCGTCATAATCGCCATCCTAGCGATCATCATAGTGCCGCTTCCTAGCGCGGTTTTGGACTTTTTTCTTGCGCTTTCCATCTCTATCTCGGTGCTTATCATCCTGATCGCCGTTTACGTGCCAAAGCCTACCGATCTTAGCACGTTTCCGACGCTTATTCTCATCATCACGCTTTTTAGACTCTCGCTAAACATCGCCACCACGCGCATGATTTTAAGCGAAGGACACAACGGCCCCGATGCCGTAAGCGAGATAATCTCAAGCTTCGGGCAGTTCGTCGTAGGCGGCAACTACGTCATCGGCGTGATCGTCTTTACGATCCTCGTGCTTATAAATTTCATGGTCGTTACTAAGGGTTCGACGCGCGTGAGCGAGGTGCAGGCGAGATTTACGCTTGATGCGATGCCGGGTAAGCAAATGGCGATAGATGCCGACCTAAATGCAGGTCTGATCGACGAAAAGACAGCTAGAGAGCGCCGCGAAGCCATCATCGGCGAGGCGAATTTCTACGGAGCGATGGACGGTTCGTCTAAATTTATCAAAGGCGACGCGGTCGCTGGCATCATCATCACGATCATAAACATCGTCGGCGGCTTTCTCATCGGCTCGTTTCAGTACGGCCTAGATATGGCTACTTCGGCGCAAAACTACACGATCCTAACGATCGGCGACGGTCTAGTGAGCCAGATACCTGGCCTCATCACGTCGACGGCTACGGCGATCATCATCACGCGCGCTAGCAAGGACGATGAAAATTTCGCTGAAGGCTCGCTAACGCAGCTGCTGGGCGAATACAAAACGCTTCTAATAGTCGGCTTCATACTATTTATCTTTGCTCTAGTTCCCGGGCTTCCGACGCTATCTTTAGGCTTTATCTCGCTTCTATTTTTAAGTATGGGCTATATAATGAAAGAGGTAAAAGAGGGTAAGATAAATTTGACCGCCAAGGCTCAAAGCGCAAGCTCTACCCAAGGCGAAGAAGAGGGGCAGGCCGCACCAAAACCGCCTAAAAAAAGCGAAGAAGAGATCGCTCGCGAAGAGGAAGCTAAGATAAACGATATCTTAAAGCTTGAAATTTTAGAACTCGATCTAGGATACGGCCTGCTAAAGATCGCCGAGACCGATCTCATCGAGCGCATACGAGCGATGCGCCGAAATATCGCGGCACAGCTTGGCTTTTTGATGCCAAAGATTCGTATCCGCGACAACCTCCAACTACCGCCCAACGAATACCGCTTTAAGCTAAAAGGCGTCGTGATCGGACAGGGCGAAATTTACGCGGATAAATTCCTTGCGATGGATAGCGGGCTGGTTAGCGACAATATAGAGGGCATCCCGACTAAAGAGCCGGCGTTTGGCCTAGATGCACTATGGATCGATGCAAGCGTAAAAGAGGACGCGATACTAAGCGGCTACACGATCGTAGATCCCGCGAGCGTCATTTCCACGCACATGAGCGAGCTGATAAAACAAAACGCCGCCGAGCTGTTAACTCGCCAAGAGACGCAAAATTTGCTGGATAAGTTAAAGTCTGAATACCCGGTCATCGTCGAGGACACGCTGCGCATCGCGCCTATCGGAGTGATCCAAAAGGTGCTAAAAGCGCTGCTAAAAGACCACATCCCGATAAAAGATATGCTAAGCATCCTAGAGGCGCTAAGCGACATCGCCGAGGTTAGCAAGAACCTCGATATGATCGTCGAGCACGTTCGCACTGCGCTTGCTCGCGCTATCACTTCGCTTTACGTCGATGAGGGCGGGCGGCTAAATTTTTACGTGATGGAGCCCGCCGCGCAGCAAAAGCTGATCGACGCCGTGCAGTATAAAGACGGCGCGTATCACCTGATGATAAACGTCTCGCAGACCTCGGCGATCGTGCAGGCTCTGCGCGAGGCGAGGGCGAAGCGGCCGATCTCGGAGTACGGCTCGATGATACTTTGCGTGGAACCTAGCTTGCGTAAATTTATCGCCGATATCTGCGCGAATTTCGCCATAGATATCACGGTGCTTAGCTTTGCCGAAGTCGCGGCAAATACGCCGTTTGAGACGCTAGGCACGATAGAAATATCAAATTTGTAAGGAATAAAATGACCATCCACCACCTTTCGCACACCGATCTGGACGGATACGGCGCGCAGGTAATAACGAATCACTATTTTAAAAACGTTAAATTTTATAACTCAAACTACGGCAAGGAGATTGACGAGAAATTTGATCAAATTTTGGCTCAAATTTCTGATAAAAACGCAGCCTCGGCGGCGTCAAATTTAAGCGGCGAGCAAAACGATAACTCGCAAAATGCGTCCGAAAATCGCGGCAAAGACGAAGCGGCTAAAAATGACGAAAAAGCGCTTATCTTGATAACGGATCTAAATTTGACCCTGGAGCAGTGCGAGGCCTACGAAAAGGCGCTCGTAAATAAAAACGCTAAAATTTTACTCCTCGATCATCATCAAAGCGGTGCCGAGTGTGCGAGCAAATTTAGCTGGTATTTTTTAGATAGCTCAAGGTGCGCAACCAAGATCACGCATGATTTTTTCGCTAAAATTTACGGGGTTGATGCGAGCCTAAAACACTTTAGCGACGTCGTAAATGCGGTCGATATCTGGCTAAAAGAGGACGTAAATTTTGAAATGGGCAAGGTCGGGCTCGGACTCGTCGCAAACGCAAAAGAGATAAACAAAACGATGTTTGAAGCAGAAAACTCTCGCTATCTTTTTTATCTTATCGAGCGTGCGCGGGAGTTTTTCGACGCGGGAGACGACTACGTCGGGCTTGATGAGGCGATTTTCGGGTTTAAAAAGGACTTTTTCAAGGAGGATAAAAACGATACGCTAAGCAACTTGATCTCAGCCTTCGTCGTTAAAAAACTAAGCGAGGAAAAAGATAAATTTAGCATAAAGTATAACGACTTTAAGGGTATTTTGACCTACAATATCGGCAATACTTCGGTTATCGGCAACGATTTTTTAGTCGCGAACCCCGATATTGATTTTTTCATCGACGTTACGAGCAAAAAGACTCTGAGCTTTCGCGCTAACGGCAAGGCGGACGTGAGCTTGATGGCCAAAAATTTAGTCGGAGGCGGCGGACACGTGAATGCTAGCGGCGGGCTTTTTGCGGGCTTTAAGGATAGCTTTAGCTATGAGAACGTAAAAGCGCAGATAACCGACCTAATAACCAAAAAAACGATTTTACAAGGATAGAAAATGAAAGAAATAGAACCAACCGTGGACGAGCTAAGCTACGAGCTTTCGATGATGCTAGAGGCGATGCTGTATTATGCCGGCGTGAAAAAAGATAGGCTCGAGGACGCCGCCGAGACGTATATCGAGTGCATCGACGACGCACTGGAAAACAGTGATGCCGAGGGCGTGGACGAGGTACTCGAAGTCGTCGAATATATGAAGAAAAAGCACGCTAAATTTTTCAAATGAAAACTCTAGCGCAAATTTTATTTTTATCGGCTCTGGCGGCGATACTGGGCGGTTGCGTGTTTTTAAACGACCGCGGCGTGACGACGAAGTACTACAACGAGTGCAAGGAGTACTACGACGCGACGGGCGTCTATCACAAAGAGTGCCCTAAAAACATCATCGACTGGACGGAGTGATGAGCTTAGAAGCGGCTAGAGCGGCGAAGGCTAGGGAGCTGGCAGGCAAAACCTATGCGCCTTTGATGCGGGAGATAGAGGAGCTGGCTGCTAAATTTAAGGATCGCGAATTTGAGCTCAAATTTGACGATATAGTCGAGATAAGCGCAAATTTAACCCCTGTAGAGCGCGAAGAGACGCTACAGACGGCGCTAAATTTACGCTCGTGGCGCAAGGGGCCGTTTAAGATAGACGATATCTTGATAGACAGCGAGTGGAGGAGTTTTGTCAAATTTAACCTGCTCGCGCCGCACATGGATCTAGCGGACAAGGTTGTGGGCGATATCGGCTGCAACAACGGCTACTATCTCTTTCGTATGTTGCCCCAGCGCCCCAAAAAACTGATCGGCTTTGATCCCGGCGTGATGAGCTTTTTGCAGTTTAAATTTATCGATGCGTTCGTACGCTCGGGTATAGAGTACGAGCTGCTAGGCGTGGAGCATCTGCCGCACTACGGCGTCAAATTTGACGCGCTCTTTTGTCTTGGCGTACTCTATCACAGAAGCGATCCGGTGCGTACGCTAAAAGAGCTAAAAGGCGCGCTAAATGCGGGCGGCGAGCTCTTTTTGGATACGATGTATCTTGATATGGAGGGCGATTTTGCTCTGAGTCCTAAAAATACATACTCAAAGATACCAAATATCTACTTTGTGCCGACTATTAGCGCGCTTTTAAACTGGTGCGAGAGGGCGAATTTTAAAGACGCGCAAATTTTAGCCGCAAAGCCCACGGACGCGCACGAACAGCGAAAAACCGAGTGGATCTTGGGACAGAGCTTGGGCGATTTTCTAGATCCCGCAGACCCTACGCGCACGGTCGAGGGCTATCCCGCGCCAAAACGGGTCTATCTAAAACTAAGCGTATAAAGGTAAAAAATGGACGAAAATATCTACAAAGACGGCGGCAGCGAGGATACGATACTGCCTGAGGATGAAAACCCTTTCCGCAACGAACTAAAAACCTCGCCGAATATAAAAACTAGCTTAAGCGGCACCGTGACCGAACTGGGGTCAAACCAGGCAAAAACGAATTTTTTTGCTAGCGAAGAGATGGCTTCTGATGCCGAGGGGCTTATCCACAGCGGTTTTGTTTTCTCGGCGGCTAGCTATGCGGCGATGGCTGCGGTAAACGAAACCTTCAGCGTCGTGATAGGGGCCAAGATACATTTTTTCGCCCCAACCAAGATCGGCGAAAACGTGGAATTTGATGCTAGGGCTCAGTTTAACGATAGCGCTAAACGCGAAGTTAGAGTGATCGGCAAAACGCGCGATATCAAGGTTTTTGAGGGTACGTTTCAAGTGGTTGTTTTAGAAGATCACGTATTTAAAATTTATAAAGCTAACATCCAAAAACAAGCCGCTCAAAGACAAAAAAATCGAGCAAAAGCCGAGGAAGAGGCGCAAAACTCTTAATTTTGCCTAAATTTAAAAGATTTTAAAATATCTTTTGACAAGCCTAGCGGAAAATCGGCTTAAATTTACGGCAAATTTATGTAAAAGGCGCAGATGAAATATGCATTTTGCGTTATTGATAGTTTTACACATCCGTCGGTAAATCGCGGGAGGAATGATTTAAATTCACACTAAATTTAGAGTGGGGCGTTATAATTTTGTCAAATTTGGCTTAAGGGTTTTTGCTGCGTTTGCGAATTGCAGACGAGCGCTTTTGAAAGAGATTTTTGTCGTACTCGTAGCTTCAAGCAGAGGAAATTTTATCCAGGGCAGGCTCCAGCTTAGCCTTGGTTAAATTTCTGCACGTTTATCGCCTTGCGATACTTTGCATTATCGCTTTACGTTTAAATTTGAAGCTAAATTTACAAATTTTGAGTTGCCAAGACCCGCACCTTGAAAATGTAAATTTAAAGTCGCTACGCAACAGCGCTAAAATTAACCTACACCAATTGCAGCAACATCTCATGTGCAGTGGGGATGGTTGGGGTTTTTGCGTCGCTTCGCTCGTAACTGCAAGCAGACAGTAAGTAGTTCTGCTTGCAGTTACGAGCCGCAGGCAAAGTAAAGCCGCTTCCGCCTCCCAAAAAAAGAATTTGCCTGATGACAAATTTTTAAGTTTAAAGGCGCGGGTCTGGGTGCGTAAAATTTAAAACCGTCAAATTTGAAGTCAAATTTGCCTGAATCAAATTTAATCAAAAATTTAAGCCACAAGGAGCGAAAATGCTTGGCAAAACGTTAAAAACAGCAGGAATAGTCGGCGCTTTGGCGCTATTTTTAGGTATATTTTTAAATTTACAAGGAGAACAGATGAATCATAAAACAAAAGAGTCTGCGACCGCGAACAAAACTATCGTGCTAGCGGGCGGGTGCTTTTGGGGTACGGAGGCCTATCTCAAGCAGCTTCCCGGCGTAGTTAGTACCTACACGGGCTACGCGAACTCAAAGGTGCCAAACCCTAGCTACGAGCAGGTCTGCACGGGCGACACGAACGCCGCCGAAGCCGTCTGGGTCGAATACGACGAATACGTGATCGACCTGCCGCATTTGCTCAAATTTTACTTTAACACCATCGATCCCACCAGCCTAAACAAGCAAGGCGGCGACCGCGGCACGCAGTACCGTACGGGCATCTACTACACCGATGCGGCGGACGAGGCGGCGATCAGAGCCTTTATCGCCGAGCAGCAAAAAAACTACAAAGCGCCCATCGTAACGGAGGTCGCGCCGCTAGAAAATATCTACAAAGCCGAGGAGTATCACCAGGACTATCTGGACAAAAACCCGCACGGCTACTGCCACGTGACCTTTGAAAGCCTGCCTAAAAAGGGCGAAATTTTGAGCGACAAAAAGCGCGATATGAAGCAAAATTTGCAAAACTACAAAAACAAAGACGACGCAACGCTAAAAAATGAACTAAGCGCCATCTCATACGACGTCGTAAAGCACGCCGCGACCGAGCGCCCGCACAGTAGCGAGCTAAACGACGAGGAGCGTATCGGCATCTACGTCGATATCACTAACGGTCAGCCGCTTTTTAGCTCGTACGATAAATTTGACGCTGGCTGCGGTTGGCCGAGCTTTACTAAGCCGATCGACGCGAGCTTAATCGCCGAAAAGTCCGATCTATCGCACGGCATGGTGCGCACCGAGGTCAAAACCGCGATGTCGGACTCGCACTTGGGACATGTATTTGACGACGGTCCGCAGGACAAAGGAGGACTAAGATACTGTATAAACGGCGCTGCGCTGAGATTTGTGCCAAAGGAGGAGATGGAGAAGGAGGGGTATGGGTATTTGATACCGTATCTCGACGCGCAGTATTCTAAAAAATAACGGCTTGTCTTTTTCCTTTATACGTCGTTGGAAATTTCGCCGAAGCTCGGTTACGTATTTAGTATACGCGCCCTCGCTCGGCTTATTTCCGCCTCGTTTAAAGAAAAAATACTTCACCTTAACTCTTTAGGCTCAAAGTTGGAGTCAAATTCGGTTAAATTCGCAAATTTGGCTTTAAATTTTACCCGCCGAGACCCGTATCTTGAAAACTCAAATTTAAAATTTGCGACGCTTTGCGTAAGCAAAGCAGTGTCGCCACATCTCACGTGCAGTGGGGTTGGTGGGGGTTTGGGGGCGGAAGGGGCGACGCTCTACTTCGCTTCGCTCGTAGCTGCAAGCAGACCGTAAGTAGAAACCCCTTCCGCCTCTCAAGAAAAAGAGAAAGGCGGATACAAAAGGGAGTTCTTTTGCTTCGGCTTTGCTTCGCCTTTGCTTCGCCTTGTGCTTAGCCGCACTTTGTTTGCTACTGCTAGGACGCGCTCTCTTTGAGAGCTGGAAAGCAGAGCGTAATTCAAGCCCCTTCCCCCTTAACAAGAAAATCAAGATAAAAATACGATAAAACTATACAGAAATTTTACATTCAAATTTGAAGTCAAATTTGCGAATTTCGGCTTCAAATTCTACCCACCGAGACCCGTATCTTGAAAACGTCAAATTTAAATTTTTGACGCAGTAGCATCGATTTTAGACCTGCACGCAGTGCAGCAACCTCTCGCGTGCAGTGGGGTTGGTGGGGGGGCTTCTGCGTCGCTGCGCTGGCAGCTGCAAGCAGACGGGGAGGGTCTGCATCTGGCATAGTACGACGCAAAGGAAGGCGACGCTCTACCGCGCTTTGCTCGTATCTGTAAACACAGCGTAGTAGTCTGCTTGCAGTCACGAGTTGCATGCGGTCTTAAGCCTAATAGGGCGACAGTAGCTACCGCAAGAGAAACTAGGTAAAGTCCCTTCCTCTCCAAAAGAGAAAATTTAAAAGTTTAAATTTTAGAGAAACTAAAAATGCGTATTGTAAATTTGACCAAGCCAAATTTAGCACCTTAAAGATGCAGGTTTGGGCAAGTCAAGCATAAATCCGCGCTAATACAGTAGTTTCTTTTGTAGTGTAGGCGGGCGGAGCCGTTTTGCATATCAGCAGGTGCAAGTGGAAGTCCTAGTCGCTAAAAATTTGAGAGATTTAAAATTAGCGGAAATTTATTTACCTTGCTCTTTTGGCGCCTTTATCTCTTCAAGCTCTTTTAGCTGCGTAAAATCGGCGCGCAGTTTTTCGCGGATTTTTAAAATTTGCGTACCGATATCGGTAAAATCGCGGTAATAGTCCTTAAATTTTGGATAGATTTTTGACATTTCTACAAAGTTTTTAACCGGTTCGCCCGCATCTTTTACCATATTTACGGTTTTAGTAAATTTTCCGCTTTGGCTCCTTTTTAGCGTTTTAAAGATGCGGGTATGCGCGCGTAAAATTTGCAAAATTAGACCCGAAATCCAAGCGGCGAAACGGGCTTAAATTTGCAAGCTCAAATTTAATCCGTCGCCCCCTCGTTCATCGCGGCGTATTCTTCAAAGGTTCCCTTAAAATCGACGATCTCGCCGTTGCCTTTTAGGTGGATGATGCGGTTAGCAAAGGCGTCTATGAGCTCCCTGTCGTGGCTTACGCAGATGACGTTGCCGCCGAATTTATACAGCGCCTCGCCTAGAGCGATAATGGCCTCAAGGTCTAGGTGGTTGTTCGGCTCGTCTAGCACGAGTAGGTTGCCGCGCTCTAGCATTAGGCGGCTTAGCATCAGGCGGTGTTTCTCGCCGCCGCTTAGGCTACCGACTGATTTTTCCTGCTCGGCGCCGCTAAATAGCATGCGGCCTAGGCACTTGCGGATCTCGTCTAGGTCCTTGTTATTTTCGTCTTGCAGCCACTCGTAGAGCTTTAGCTCGCCCGTGATTTTGTTTGTCGTGTCCTGCGCAAAGTAGCTAGGCTCTATCGTCGCGCCCACGTGCACGTCGCCGCTATCTGGAGCAACCTCGCCGATGATGATTTTAGCTAGCGTGCTTTTGCCTACGCCGTTTGCGCCGATGATAGCGACTTTGTCGTTCTTTTCGAGCTTGAAGCTAAAATTTTCAAGCAAAACCTTGTCGTATTTTTTGCTGACGCCGCGCACTTCTAGGATCTCGTTGCCGATGTCGCGCTTGGTGCGGAAAAGTATGCTAGGATCGCGTCTGCTTGATACTTTGATCTCCTCGATGTCGAGTTTGTTTAGCTGCTTTTGGCGGCTCGTGGCTTGGCGGGCTTTGCTCGCGTTTGCGGAAAATCGCGCGATAAATTTCTCCAGCTCCTCTTTTTCTTTTAGCTTTTTGTCGCGTTCCATCTCGTGCTGTTTGGCAACTAGCGTCGAGGCGATGTACCAGTCGTCATAGTTGCCCGAAAACTGCCTGATTTTCTTAAAATCTACGTCCAGGATGTGCGTGCAAACCGCGTTTAAGAAGTGGCGGTCGTGGCTGATTAGCACCATCGTGCCCTCGTGGCGGTTTAGCTCGTTTTCCAGCCACTTTATACTCTCGATGTCAAGGTTGTTGGTCGGCTCGTCGAGGAAAAGGATGTCGGGCTTTGGAAATAGCACTTGAGCGAGCAGGACTTTAAATTTATCCGAGTTTTCGACCTCACTCATCGGCTTTTCAAAGTCGCTAAAGCCAAGCGAGCTTAGGATTTTTTCTATGCGCACCTCGTACTCGTAGCTAGGATCCTCCTCGGCGCTTATCATCTCAAGCTGCGCCAGGCGGTCGTTTACGGCGTCGGTAAACTCCTCGCTCATGTAGAGCTTTTCTTTTTCTTTTACTGCGTCGTATAGGCGTTTGTTGCCGTATAACACGGCGTCCTTGACGCTAAAGTTTTCAAACGCGAACTGATCTTGTCCTAGCACGCCTACTTTTAGCCCGTTTTCGATAACGATCTCGCCGCTGTTTGCCTCGATCTCGCCTGCTAGGATTTTTAGAAACGTCGATTTTCCTGCGCCGTTTGCGCCGATGAGCCCGTAGCGGTTGCTGCGAGTGAGCTTTAAATTTACGTCCTCGAATAGCAACTGCGCGTTAAATCTCATCAGTAAATTTTTTACTTCAAGCATATTTTTCCTTAAATTTGACTTTTTAAACCGTAGATTTTGCCAAAAAGTCGATTAAAATCAGTATAAACTTCGGCAAAAAGGGCGTTATTTTGATTTTTAAAAGCGTAATTGCTTAAATTTGCTCTTGCTACGCGATTTTTTGCTAAAATTTTGGCATTAACGGCAGGATCTAGCATGCGGCGCGATGAAAATTTGGCGTTTGCGCGGTTAAATTTGGGCGTTTTTGGATACAAAATCCGCCAAAGATAAATTTAAAGGACAAAAGTGAAAACGATTTTTCGGCTTTGCGCAATATTTTTAGTAGTTTATGTCGCGGTTTTGGCGCTACTTTATTTTTTTCAAGAGAGGCTGATATTTTTCCCGAGCAAGCTAGAGTCAAACCATGATTTTAGCTTTGATCGGCCGTTTGAGGAGATAAGACTAGATGCGGAGGGCACGTGGATAAGCGGGCTTAAATTTTTAGCGCAGAGTAGGGACGGTGGGCAAATTTACTGCGACGCGCGCGATGGAAACGGCGAACGAAAAGCGAAAAACGGCGCGGCGATATTTTTCCACGGCAATGCCGGCAATCTGCAAGGCTGGGGCGGTTACGCACGGTTTTTTACGGATTTGGGCTATGATTTTTATCTGTTTGACTACCGAGGCTACGGCAAAAGCGGCGGCGAGATAAGCTCCCAGGAGCAGCTTTACGCGGATGCGGACGTGATGATGCAGGTGGTTTTGCGCGAGTATGATGCGGGCGAGGTCACGGCGCTGGGCTACTCGGTGGGCAGCGGGCTAGCGGCTCGCACCGCGCAAAAATACGGCGCTAAGCGGCTGGTTTTGATCGCGCCTTATTTTAGTTTGGAGGATTTGGCGCGCGAGAAAATGCCCTTCGTGCCGAAATTTTTAATCAAATACAAAATCCCTACGTTTGAGTTTGTCGGCGGTTTTGGTGGGCCGGTGACGATATTTCACGGCGAGCACGATGAGCTAATCGGCGTGGATAACTCGCGCAGGTTGCTTAAATTTCTAAAACCTGGAGATAAAATTTACGAGCTAAATGCCGGACACAACGATATCCTAGGCCTAAGCGAGCTTTGGGAAAAATTAGCGCAGAGGCTGGGCGAGTAGGGCGGGGCTGTGGCGGTAAATTTGACGCGGGCAAGCTCGTTTAATTTTGGCAAAAAAGGCTAAAATTTGCTGTTTGTTGGCCTATTTGCTTACGCGGGTTGTTATCATCGGTGTGTCTAACGGTTGTATTTAGGCAATTAGGAAAATACATAAATAAGTCTAAGAGTTGATTTTAAAGCTAAAAATATGAGGTACAAATCCCTGTACGTGGCAATGGCGGTAAATATTTTTGCTAATTTTGGATAAACCGGGCGGAGCTGTAAATTTGACTAAAAACAGTCATTACTTCTTAAATTTTACCGCATAAAGTCTCCAAAATAACTTTAAGCAACAGGCTATTTCGTGCCGGTAAAAGGCGAGCTAGAGTATCTTGGCTCGCCAGTAACCCTTAGGCGTAAATTTAGCTTTTAAACTACTTAAAAGCGTCGTTTATTTTACCGCTTTTTCGGCATTTTTCGCGCTCAGCTTCGATCCTCTTTTTGGCCTCCGCGTCCTTGGTAAACATGCTTTCATCTATCAAAATACTTGGCAAATTTATCGCGGTCGGGCTATACGAACCGCTAAAACCGCCCAAATCTTGCCCGAATTCCTTTTTGACACGCTCATTTTTACTACTTATATCTCCGCCAGCGCAGTGAAAGTTCGATCCGCCATTTAAACAATGGCATTTTATCTCCGTATCTTCGTCGTATCCGTAATCATCCATGAAATAGACATTTTCTTTTAAATTTATACTGCTTCTCGGATTAAAAACCAGTGCGGCTAAAATTTTATTGCCGTGCGGATTTGATACCTCCCAGCGCACGGCCCGATAGGAGCTTAACATTACCACGAGCGGTTTTTGCGATTTGTCTAGCGTTACTTTTATTTTGTTATCCTGCGCGCCGCTTTCATAAACGGCAGCTAGCCAGATATCAAATTTTTGATCTTTTAGCTTGGCGGCTATCTCGCTTTGTTTGTAAAATTTCGATTCATCTTTAAAATCTACTAAAAGGCTAGTCGTGTGCCAGTTGTTAACAAACCAAACTTCTATCTTGTGGCGCCCCTTGTTAAATTTATGCATAAGTGCTTTGCTTCCGGCGTTTTCGGAATCAAATATCTGCTCGCCGTCCACCGAAATGCGTAAATTTGCCCAGCTAAAATCGGTTAAAATCATCTTTTGCACATCTTGTTTAAAATCGAAATTTCCAACCCAGTAGGCGATAAAATTTTGCGAAGGTATTTTATGAAACTCGTCGTAAGCGAAATTTAAATTGATACTTTCGATCGTTTCAGAAAAAACGACGTTTTTTGGGTCGTCCTTGCTTAGGTAAAAGGCCAAAAATTTACCGGTAGGTATCTGTTTGCCCGCCGTGATTTCGCTAGCCCACTTTTGTGCGTCGTTAGCGTTTGCTACCGCAAAAAATATGCAAAATGCCAGTAAAAGCATCCGTAAAATTTTCATTTTTTCTCCTTTAAATTTTATTTTTCGTAGTTTACCGAAACGTAGTTTAATGTTAAATTTTACGTGCGGCTCGGTTGTAAATCTTATAGATTTATTTTAGTGTATTTAAATTTTATACTCGGTCGTAAATTTATCGTTTGGTTATGTTTGCGACGCGTATAGTAAAGCTAGCTTGGGGGGGGGTGATCTTGGGTTGGACGGACTACAGAATCGTCTAAAATAAAAATGTTGATTATTAATATTAATTAAAGCAAAAAAAATACAATACGCCTTATTTTTTTGAAAGGTGTAATCATGAATTCGCAAACTAAAGAGCGTTTCGGTTTGGCCGCATTGCTAGGCATTCCTATCGGCATTATGTCGGCTTTTGTTAAATGGGGCGGGGAATTTCCGTTGCCGCCGCGCAGCCCCAAAGATATGTTTGACGCCGCTTGCGGTCCGGAGGGTCTTATTAGGGCGGCGGATCAGACCAAATTGCTCGCGGAATTTTCTAAACCCGCCGTATGTATTTTTACGCGATTATTTGGGTATTATAGGGCCCGTATGCCGCGATTTACGAGTTTGCCGGGCATGCGTTTAACTACGTGCATTTTACGCATATTTTGTTTTCGATCTTTTTTGCGGTAGCTTACTGCGTTGTTGCGGAGAGATTTCCGAAAATCACGCTTTGGCAAGGCGTTGCGGCCGGTATTTTAGTTAATATCGCCGTTCACGTTATTACTTTGCCTATTCTCGGCCTTACGCCGCCGCTTTGGACGCTGCCTTGGTACGAGCACGTTTCAGAGTTCGTCGGGCACGCGCTATGGTTTTGGTCGATTGAGCTCATGAGGCGAGATTTGCGAAATCGCATCACGCACGAGCCTGATCCGGCTGATTGCTGCGATTCTTGCTGCTCAAAATAGCTTTATTTTCCGCCTAAATTTTGGGCGGAATTTTATCATTTTTTAAAATTTAAATTTATTTAACTCCTTTTTACCTTAAGTAGATACGATTTTATCAAGCTTCTATCCAAAATGTTTTACGAGTTGCTTTAGTAGCTTACCCGCAAATTTTGCCGATATTGCGGGTAGTGCGGGTTTGTTTTAAAGGCTATAAAAGTCCGAAAACGGCGTAAATTTATTGCTTTGCTTATAGCGATTTAGTACTAGAATTAGCCGATTCTTACGAATTTGATCGCGATTTTTGTATATGGATTTGAGGGCTACATTTATACGGCGTCGAGTTTGCCTAATTTTTGCTTGCGGACAAAACGCTTCTGCTAAATTTTATCTGTTCGTAGATTTAAAAATAGTGTAAAACGGCTAAAGCATAATTTTTTCAGTCAAATACGGCGATAAATTTACCGGTTATTAAACTTAGGTATGATTTTAAATAGCATTGTAAAACGGAGCAAACCAACTCGGAGCATATCGAGAGCTAAATTTAGCCCTCGATGTAGTTTTTGAGCTTTCTACCGACTTTTGGGTGTTTTAGTTTTTTGATAGCAGAGCTTTCGATCTGGCGGACGCGCTCGCGGGTTACGTTTAGCTCTTTGCCGATCTCTTCTAGAGTGCGGTCGCTCTCGTCGTCGAGTAAGCCAAATCTCATCCTGATGACAGCTTTTTCGCGCTCGTTTAGCTGGTCTAGCACCTCGTCTATTTGCTCTTTTAGGTCGTTTTTTAGTATATGATCCATCGGGCTTAGTGAGCTTCTATCTTCGACGAAATCCCCGAATTTACCGTCGTCTTCGTTGCCGATCGGAGCTTCTAGACTGATAGGCTCTTTGGTGATTTTTATGACTTGTTTTATCTTGTCTGCGCTTAGTCCGACCTCTTTTGCTATGACGCTTATATCCGGTTCCTTGCCCTCTTCTTGGAGATATTTGCGGTTAATTTTGTTGATACGATTTATCGTTTCTATCATATGAATAGGGATGCGTATCGTGCGGGCTTGATCGGCGATGGCGCGGCTGATAGCCTGACGTATCCACCACGTCGCATAGGTCGAAAATTTATAGCCTTTTTTATATTCAAATTTATCAACCGCTTTCATTAGGCCGATGTTGCCCTCTTGGATGAGATCTAAAAACGGCAACCCGCGGTTCGTATAACGCTTGGCTATGCTTACGACTAGGCGTAAATTCGACTTCGCCATCCTAGCTTTTGCCTCGTCAGAGATCTTTTTACCGCGTTTTATCTGCTCTAAAATTTCTTTTAAAAGTACCGGATCAAGGTTAAATCCGCTCTTGCTAGCCTCTTTTGTCGCAAACAGTTTTTTTATCTCCACGTAGGTTGAGACCATCGTAGCCTCGGGAACTCTCGCGATGATGTCGTCTTTACTTAGCTTGATGATATCTTTTAGGATCGATTTGTGATTTTTCTTTAGCTCGTCGCTAAACATCGGTAGCTTATACTCGAGTCTTTTTAGTTCTCTATCAAATTCATCGTCGCTTTTTAGTGCCGTCTCCATTGATTTTACTATCTCGGTTATGAGCTTGCTCGTCGGACCTAGATCCATTAGTTTGTCTTTTAAAATTTTCTTTTTAAACGCGAGCGTAAGTTTGGCTAAAAATTCATCCTCTATCTCGGCGTCATTTTGTTTATTTGCCGTTTTTAGCCACTCTTTTTTTGCTTTTTCTAGAGCCTTAAAGCTCTCGATTACTTTTTCGGCTCGCTTGTCGTCTTTTTTGCTATGCTTTTTAGGCTTTGCTTCCTTCTCTTCGCCGTCTTCGTCGCCGTTTTCTATATCCTCGTCTTCTTCCTCTTCGTCGATGTCTTCATTTTCGCCGTCGCTACCTTCGCCCTCGTCGTCAAAACTTCTAAAAAGCTCTTTTACGCGGCGTTCTCGGTTTATTAGCGGTTCTTTGTAGTCTAAGATAAAGTCGATAAGATACGGCACCGAGCAAAACGCGTCGATGATTATGTCTTCGCCGAGTTCGATTTTTTTGCTGATTTCGACTTCTTCTTCTTTGCTTAGTAGCGCGATTTGACCCATCTCGCGTAGATACATACGCACGGGACTATCCGAGCGCGACCACTCGAGCAAGTCGTTTTCGTTTGCGAGGTCGAATTCCTCTTCGAGATTATCGTCGGCTAACTTCGCTAACTCTTCGCGGCGTTTTTTTGCGTCCTCGATATTTCGCATTTTTGCGATTTCGGCGGAGGTTATGAGTTTTACTTTGTTTGCTTTGGCTAGGGCCTCTATTTTTTTGGCGACCATAGCCGTAGGAGCTTTGTCTAAAAATTTAACCAGTTTTTCATACGTGACATAGCCTTTTGCGTTTTCCTTGAAAAGCTCTTCGACCTGCGTCAATGCTTCTTTTTTTGCAGTACTCATTGGGGATTCCTTTTTTGTAGAAAAAACGGATTATACCCAAATTTTTTTAAATTTTGATAAAAATATGAAAAATAGGGCGTTTTAGTTTGTTAAATGCAGCTTTAAATTTTACGCTTTTGTCGGTATGAGTTTGGCTGATTTGCGGCGATTAAAGTAAAACTTGTTAAATTTAACAAAAATTTGAGTTTAGTGCGCGAGCCGTAAAGGCTTTTAATGCGATGTCTCGTAAAATTCGTCTATTTTGGGCTTACGGCCTTGTTGTTTATTAGCTTTAGACTGTCTTTTGCGTCAAATTGCGTCGCGTACTTTTTAAGATTTTCGCACGAGGTTTGTAAATTTTTATCTTTGCAAATGCCGTTTTTTAGTAGAAATTTAACCATATCCTCGCTGTCTAAAACGGCGGCTAGTTTTGTAAAAATTTCTAGCTCTTTGGCCTCAAATTCGTTAAGCGGTTTAAATTTTAAAAGCTCCTTAAGGTAGCGTATTTTATCGCGGTAAAACTCTGTAAATTTTGCGGTTTTCGTAAACGGCCTTATTTTTGGATCAAGCGGAGCGTTTGCGATCGGCGGAGTGCCGTTTTGACCCATAAAAATAGCTATCCCACCGGCCACGCAAAGCATCGTTTCTTTGTCGCCGCGCGCGCCTTTACTAAGAAGGTGGCTAAAAATCTCAAACGCTTCGGCATTGCAAGCCGTGCGCAAAAGCTCAGGCGAGCCGATATCCGCGCCGTTTGCCATAAGTAGGTCGATGAGGCGTATTGCTTCTTTTTGATCGAATTTGTATTTGCCCTCGGGATCTATGCCAAGCGCGATAACTGCGTCAAGAGGGGTGAAAATCATAAATTTATAGTTTAGTTCAGGCTTAAATTTAAGTACCTTTTTTATACGTTCGAAGTCAAATTTGCCTGTTTTTATGATTTTTACGTTGTAGATAAACGGCGAAAAAAGGCGGTCGTTAAATTCGCCGTATTCTTCGTTTATGCGGTGCGGGTTTTGCGACAAAAACTCCAAAATTTGATCGAGCCCAGCGTCTATTTGCTTGTTCGTAGCATTTTCGTCGAAAAAAATCTCAAAACGAGGCTCAGGTAAATTTGAAGCAAATAAAATTTGAGCTAAAACTATAAAGATAACAGCGAACTTTTTCATAAATCCTCCTAAATTTACGGCTTTTGCGGGGGCGATCAAATTTAGCTTGCAGGCTTAAGGGCTAAATATGCTTACGGTAAATTTGGCTCAAATTTTAGCTAAAAACTTCGTCAAATTTACGCGCACAGCAATTTTATGATAAAGCAGCGCTTTAAATCGCCGCTTTTTGCCTCTCGTTATCAAGCGTTTCTTGCATTTTCGCCCTTGCGTTTTCCAGCCACTCAGGCTCGGCGGTGTCGATGAGATCTAGGCAGATGATTTTGATTTTGCCGTTTTTGAAGCTAAAGCTCTTCACGTCCATGATGTCCGAGCCCGCGATCACGATGGGCTGGATTTTTAGATTTAGCTTGTCGGCGATGATTTTCGCGCCGCCTTTAAACGGCAAAAGCTCCTTTGAGTTTGAGCGCGTTCCCTCGGGGAAAATCGCCAGCACGCGCCCTTTTTCGACGCGGTCTTGCGCGTCTTTTACGAGCTTGATGAGCGAGCGTTTGTTCTCGCGCTCGACCGAGATCATTTGCGGTATGTGGATGATCTGTCCGATGACGGGAAGGTCGGCGATCTCTTTTTTAGCGATCCAGCAGAGATTTTTCGGATAGACTTCCTCTAAAACGACGATATCTAGCATACTTTGGTGGTTCATGATGATCATATTTGCCCGCTCGTCGAAGTTACCGACGACTTCGAGCGAATAAAAGCCAAAAAGCCGCTGGCTCCTACCCCAAAATTTCCTCACGGCGTGGATGTGCTTTTTTAAAAGCCACATAAAAAACACGACCAAAAGTATGCTAATGAGAAACTCGACCGCGAAATACGCGGCCTTTATCCTAGAAAATATCATCTTTTTTCACCCAGCCTATCTTACCGTCGTCTAGTAAAATTTTGACGTAGTCCTCGCGCTCGCCGAGGATCTCGATCTTTTCCTCCGCTTTTGAGGTGTAAAATACGCTCGAGTTTTGCGTAGGCAAAATTTTTACGTTTATGTTTTGCCTTAGCGTCGCGCCGCCAAACGGGTTGTAGCTATAAAGGATATAGGCTCCAAGGCCGACTACGACGACGAGGAATATCGCGTCGCGCTTAAACAAAAACGTGATCAAGAAAATACCGAAAAGCGCGTAAACTCCGATATTTTTGTAAATTTCAAATTTGCTTTGCTTTGGATTTAGTCCGATTTGTGTGCTGATCTCGTCATCCTCCACGACTACCGGGAGCGAAAAACTCACGAAATCTTTTTTAGCGAGACTAAAGTAGTTAAAATTTATCGAGGTTTTTTCAGGCGAAAATATCGCAAAATAATATCCGCTTTGCGCGTCAAATTCGCCGCTCGTGGAGTCCACGCCTTGTTTGATGATGTCCTTATCCTCGATGAAAAAGTCTGCGATGTTGCCTTTTTGCGCATTTACTTCGACGATCATGATGAGATTTTTGTCGTCAAATTTGTTGGTTTTGTATTTTTTGACTTCGAGATTTTGAGCGACGACGTGGTTGTATTTCTCGCCGCTTTTTAGCGCTACGATTTTAGGTAGCGAAAGCGTCAAATTTGCCGTCTGGAAAAACTCGCCGTTACGCTTTAAATTTACAGTGATTTTTGGATTTTTCACCGCTTGGGCAGAGGCCTCGGCGTAAATTTGAGCCTTGTAAACCCCTTTGCCGTCATTATCCCAGCGCAAATTTGAGCTTAGCCATTTTAGGTTTTCGGTTTCGGGCAAGATGGTTTGCAGATCTACCGCGATATTATCCTGAATATCGACCGAGAGCGTAAAGCTAAAAATTTGCCCGACGTAGACTTGCTTTGGCGCATTTAGAGCCTTGATAATGATATCGTTTGGCTGCACGCGCTCGTATAGTTGGCTGTCTTTTAAATTTAGCTCTGGCTCGTTGGTGGGTGCGATATTTTGCGGGATAGGCTGGCGCAGATGCGTGCCGCCTTGATTGCTTGGGGTTTGACTTTGCGCTACGGGGGTTCTATTTTGCGTAGCCGTACTTTGCGTCTGGCTCGGAGTTCTATTTTCAGCACTCGGCGCTCTGTTTTGTAAATTTGGCTTTTGCGCGGGTGCTTGCGGAGCGGGCTTGATTACTTTTTGACTTTGCTCGTCGCCCATCATGTCAAACACGCTAGGCTCGGTGGCTGTGCAAGCTAAAACAAATACAGCAAAAAAGGCTAAAAAGGGCTTTAGCAAACTAGCCCTTTTAGCATCTTTAGTCCATCATCCGTTCCTAAAAACTTCTCGCAGGCGCGCTCAGGGTGAGGCATGAGGCCGAATATCTTTTTGCTCTTATCGCAAATTCCAGCTACCTCGTCGACAGAGCCGTTTGGATTTAGCGCGGCGCCGTTTGCGTCGCAGTATTTTAGCAATACCTGATCGTTGTCGTAGAGGCCTTTTAGCGTCGCTTCATCGGCATAAAAGTTGCCCTCGCCGTGAGCGACCGGGATGTTTACGATCTCGCCGACGCTTAAATTTGAGAGAAATTTATTTGCGTTTGAGATCACTTTTAGGCGATGATATTTTGAGACGAAGCTTAAATTTTCGTTTCGTCTCATCGCGCCCGCGAGTAGTTTTAGCTCGCACAGCATCTGAAATCCATTGCAAATGCCAAGAACGTATCCGCCTTTTTGGGCGTGTTTTACGACTGCGCTCATCGCGGGGCTAAATTTAGCGATAGCCGCCGTGCGTAGGTAGTCGCCGTAGCTAAATCCGCCAGGAAGTACGATTAAATCGGCGTTTATCTCGCTTTCTTTGTGCCAGATTATCTGCGTCTGGCAACCCAAAAGCTCAAAGGCGTACTTCGTATCTTGCTCGCAGTTCGTGCCTGGAAACAAAACGATGGCGACTTTCATTTTGCGCTCTCGCATTTATCGTTCAAATTTATCTCGTAGTCCTCGATGACGGTGTTTGCGAGCAGCTCTTCGCACATTTTAGTTAGCTCCTTGCGCGCTTCGTCTTTGCTTGCGGCGTTTATATCCAGCACGATTTGTTTGCCTATTCGCACGCCGCTTACGTTGTTAAATCCAAGCGATCCGAGCGCGTGCTCGACAGCCTTTCCTTGCGGGTCTAAAACGCCGTTTTTTAAGGATACGTTGATGATAGCTTTCATTTTAAACCTTAGATAAAATTCTTTTTAAAACTTCTTCGTAGGCGACTTTTACGTTGCCAAGATCCTGACGGAATCTATCTTTATCGAGTTTTTCGTTCGTAGTCGCGTCCCAAAAGCGGCAGCTATCTGGGCTGATCTCGTCTGCTAGCACGATATTTCCGTCTTTATCGACGCCAAATTCCACTTTAAAATCAACCAGTTTTAAGTTTCTGTCTGCGAAAAATTTAAAGAGGATAGCGTTTATCTCGCGGCCCATGTGTTTTAGTCTGTCAAGGTCGTTTTCGCTCTTAACTAGGCCCATGATTAGGCAGTGTTCGTCGTTTACGAGCGGATCGTGTAGATCGTCGTTTTTGTAGTAAAACTCTACCAATGGAAACGACAAAACCGTGCCTTCTTTTATCGCAAGGCGCTTTGTTAGAGAGCCGGTGGCGATATTTCTCACAACCACTTCAAGCGGGATGATTTCGCATTTTTTCACGAGCTGCTCGGTGTCGCTTAGGGTTTCGACCAGGTGGGTCGGTATGCCTTTTTCTTTTAAAAGATTAAAAAGCTGCGTCGAAATTTTGTTATTTAACGCGCCTTTGCCGGCTTCATTGCCTCTTTTTTGCGCATCAAAGGCGGTTAGATCGTCTTTAAATTCCGCTATTAGTAAGTTCGCATCGTCCGTTGCGAACATCTTTTTTCCCTTGCCTTCGTAGATCAGCTCTTTTTTTTGCATTTTTGCACTCCTTATTTTAGCTGTAAAATTTTGATCGCGTCAATCGCCGATTTTAGTTGTATATCGTCGTTTACGTTAGCCTCGGTTATTATAGTCTTATTATCCGTGATTTTCGTAGAGTTTTTGTCGCTATTTGCGTCTATTTTGCTCAGTTCGTTGGTTAGGTGTTTTTTTAGTTCGCTTTCTTTTATAGAAAAGGCATTTTCGTCATGCTGAGGCACTTTGCCCGGAAATACGACGATATCAGGCTCCACGCCCGTTGCTTGGATAGTGCGGCCGCTAGGCAGATAGTAGCGAGCTATCGTTAGACGGATAGCCTCTTTGTCGTCCACAGGCAGGATGATCTGCACGCTGCCTTTACCAAACGTCTTTTCGCCGATAACGACGGCTCGTTTGTGGTCTTGTAGCGATCCGCTCACGATCTCGCTCGCGCTCGCACTTCCGCCATTAACTAGCACTGCAAGCGGTAAATTTGTGATTTTATTTGCTCTAGCGGCTTTAAATTCGCTATTTTCGCTCTCGTTTCTACCCTTTTGAGATACGATCACACCGCTATCTATAAACAAATTTGTCAGTCCGACCGCTTGGTTTAAAAGTCCGCCCGGGTTGTTTCGAAGGTCAAGGATGATGCCTTCCGCTTTTGGATATTTTTTGATAAATTCCTCTGCCTTTTCGGTTACGTGCTTATCAAAATTCGTCACGCGAAGATAGAGGATATTGTCTTTTTCGATCATCTTTGCGTAAACGGACTCGACCGAGATGATGTCTCGCACGAGTTTCACGTCAAACGGCTTTTGCTCGCCTTTTCGCACGATGGTTATCGTGATAGGCGTCTTTGGTTTGCCGCGCATTTTATTGACCGCTTCGTCTATGGTGGTGCCTAGGGTCGTATTGCCGTCGATGCGAAGGATGATGTCGCCGCTTTTTATGCCGGCTTTATCCGCAGGCGTATTTTCGATAGGCGAGATGACCGTTAGTGCGCCGTCTTTCATACCGACAGTGATGCCTAGGCCGCCAAATTCCCCGTTCGTCTGCACCTGCATGTCTTTAAACGCTTTTTCATTTAAAAATCCGGAATGCGCGTCAAGGTTATTTAAAAGCCCCTCTATGGCTTTATCCACGATCTCTTTAAACTGTAAATCATCAACATAATATTTTTCGATAGTAGAAATGGTTTTTGTAAGTTTTGAGAGCGATTGTAGTTTAGAATTTGAGCCGTCCTCGGTGGCTTTAGCGTTTAAATTTGCGCTAAAAACGGCTCCGAAAATCATCGCGCCCGCAACGCTTGAAAACAAAAACATCTTTTTTTTATTCAAAGTTAATCTCCTGCCTTTTTAAGTGGGGCTATTTTAGTTAAATTTGCCTAAAAATAGGATAAAAGATTTAATAAAATTTAATTTTCTTTCGTAAGTATTTATATAAAACCGCTTAGATAACTTGACAATAATCGACTAAAGTTATATAATATGCTCACTATAAACTAAAGGAGAAAAAATGGCGAATTTAGGCGAAAATTTAACCGCACAAATGCAAGAGCTGGTAGAAAAGGGCGTCGCGCTCGCGATACACGCGAAAAATCCGCAAACGTTTCCGCTTCACTTACTTTGGGCTCAGGTCGCAGACAGCGGCTCGCTACTCAACCAAGTCTTTAACAAAATGAACGTCAGCAAAGACGCCGTGGAGCTTGAAGTAAAAAGCAAAGCCGCACAGCTGCCTACAAGCTCAAACGTCAGCAAGGAAAACGTGCAAATTTCAAAGGAGCTAATTAACTCTCTTGAAAGCGCAAAAGCTCTGATGGTGAGTCTGGGAGATAGCTATATCGCGGTGGATACATGGATTATCTCAGCGCTTGAGCTGCCTGAAATTAAACAAATTTTAGGTAAATTTACAGATGTTTTAGAAATCCGCAAAAATTTAGAAAGCATCAGGGCAGGGCGCAAGATAGATAGCCAAACCGGCGACGAGACGCTAGATAGTCTTGAGAAATACGGAATCGATCTAACCGCAAAGGCGCTAAATAAGGAGCTTGATCCAGTCATCGGGCGCGACGAAGAGATCACGCGCATGATGCAAATTTTAATAAGAAAGAGCAAGAATAATCCTATTTTACTCGGTGAACCGGGCGTGGGTAAAACCGCTATCGTCGAAGGCCTAGCGCAAAAAATCGTGGCTAAAGACGTACCCACTAGCCTAGCAAACAAACGAGTAGTAGCACTCGATATGAGCGCTTTGATCGCAGGCGCGAAGTACCGCGGCGAATTTGAAGACAGGCTAAAAGCTGTCATAAACGAAGTAAAAAGCGCGGGAAATATCATCCTCTTTATCGACGAGATCCACACCATCGTTGGCGCGGGAGCTAGCGAAGGCAGTATGGACGCGGCAAATATCCTAAAACCGGCGCTTGCTAGAGGCGAGCTGCACGCCGTTGGCGCTACGACGCTAAAAGAGTACCGCAAGTATTTTGAAAAAGACGCTGCGTTGCAACGCCGCTTTCAGCCTATCGACGTAAAAGAGCCTAGCGTAAACGAAGCACTTCAAATTTTACGCGGTATAAAAGAGCGCCTCGAGGTGCACCACGGCGTAACGATCACCGATAGCGCGCTAGTCGCGGCAGCAAAGCTAAGCGACCGCTACATCTCAAACCGCTTCTTACCCGATAAAGCGATCGATCTCATCGACGAGGCCGCAGCCGAGCTCAAAATGCAGATAGAAAGCGAACCGTACGAACTAGCCCGCATCAAACGCGAGATCGTAACGCTACAAGTCGAAAAAGAGGCGCTAAAAATGGAAGACGAGGCTAAAAATGCGGCGCGCCTAAGCGAAATAGAAAAAGAAATCGCCGATCTAAACGAGCAAAAGCACGCCCTTGACGGTAAATTTGAAAACGAAAAGGCGGTTTTTGGCGGCATCTCAAAAGCTAAAAAAGAGATAGATAGCCTAAAAAGCGAGGCTGAGATAGCGCGCAGAAACGGCGATTTGCAGCGCGCGGCCGAGATAGAATACGGCAAAATTTTAGAAGCGGCCAATCGCCAAAAAGAACTCGAAAAAAAATGGGACGAGATGAAAAAGGGCGGCGTGCTACTCAAAAATCAGGTCGATGAGGAGCTGGTGGCTGAAATACTAAGCAAATGGACGGGAATTTCGGTCAGCAAAATGCTAACTAGCGAAAAACAAAAATATCTGATGATCGAGGAGCATTTGCGCGAAAGCGTCGTCGGTCAGGATGCCGCTTTGCACGCTCTAGCAAGAGCTATCAAGCGAAACAAAGCCGGCCTAAACGAGGGCGCGCGTCCGATCGGATCGTTTTTGTTTTTAGGGCCTACCGGCGTTGGTAAAACGCAGTCGGCAAAGGCTTTGGCTAAATTTTTATTTGACGACGAGCGCGCGCTCATACGCTTTGATATGAGCGAATACATGGAAAAACACAGCGTCTCCCGCCTGCTCGGAGCGCCTCCGGGATACGTAGGTTACGACGAGGGCGGACAGCTAACAGAAGCCGTGCGCAGACGTCCGTATAGCGTCATACTTTTTGACGAGATCGAAAAGGCTCACAAAGACGTGTTTAACGTGCTTCTAGGCATCCTAGACGACGGAAGGGCGACTGATAACAAGGGCGTGACGGTTGACTTTAAAAACACGATCATCATCCTCACGTCTAACATCGCGTCAAATTTCATCATGGATCTAAAAGGCGAGGAACGCGAGGCGGCGGTCAAAAACGAGCTTAAAAACTACTTTAAACCCGAGTTTTTAAACCGATTGGACGACACGATAATCTTTAATCCGCTTGATGAAGACGGGCTCATAAAAATCGTAGATATAATGTTTAAAGAGCTTGAAAAAACATTGCAAAATCGCGGTATCAAGGCGAGCCTAAGCGAAGAGGCGAAGAAATTTATCGCGGGCGCGGGCTTTGATATCGTTTACGGCGCTAGACCTTTGCGCCGCGCGCTCTATGAGCTAGTCGAAGATCCGCTAGCCGATATGATCCTGCGAGACGAGCTAGAAAGCGGAGATGAAATCGTAATCGGCGCAAACGGAGAAAATATAACTATAAGTAAAATTTAGTTTAATTTTTTAGGCGGCGTTAAATTTATGATTTAATTTTAACAAAACCGACTAGCAATTCAAGGCGGCAAATTTAGTCGCCTTGATTTTTATTGCTGCCGGTAAAGCGACTTGTTCTGCAAAACGGCTTTAAATTTCATACTTTGGCTTCTAGCGATACCGCTAAAATTCAGACTTATAGCTTAAAATTTCCTTGACAATTAATATTAAAATTTATATAATGGCAACAGATAATACGAAAAAGTATTGTGTATTACTTTTTTATCAAAAAAGGTAATATATTGAGATTTTACGATTTCAAAAAAGGATTTAAAATGATAAAAAAACTTCTCGTTTCCGCAGCTTTTTTAGCAGCTTGTTTTGCGCAAAATCCAAACGATAATACCCTAAATTTCGCCGTTTCTAAAAACGTCGGCGAGCTAAATCCGCATCTATACTCGCCAAATGAAATGTTCGCGCAAGATATGGTTTACGAGGGACTGGTTAAATTTGAAAACGGAGGCAAAATTTCGCCTTGGCTGGCCAAGTCTTGGAGCGTAAGCGACGACGGCAAAATTTATACGTTTGAGCTGCGCCGAGACGTCGTTTTTTCAAACGGCGAAAAATTTAACGCAGCCGCGGTAAAAGCAAATTTCGACGCCGTTTTAGCTAACCGCAAGCGCCATGAGTGGCTGGAGCTTGCTAGGCTGATAGACGGTTGCGAGATAGCGGGAGAATTTGAGGTAAAACTAAGCCTAAAAAACGCCTACGAACCGACTCTGCGCGAGCTTAGCCTTATACGTCCGTTTAGATTTATCGCTCCTAGCGCGATGAAGGACGGCGGCACGAAAGACGGCGTAAAAGAGCCCGTAGGCACTGGTGCATGGAGATTAGTCGCCACTGAGCGGGGCGTTAGCGATACTTTTGTGAGGAACGATAAATTCTACGGCGAGCTACCTAAAATTTCTAAAATAGTCGCGCGCGTGATACCGGAGCCAAATACCAAAATCATCGCGCTAAAAACAGGAGAGGTCGATCTCGTATACGGCGGCGAACAGATCCCGATAGATAGCTTTAATGAGCTTAAAAAAGAGTTTGGCTGGGCGGTTTCTCAGCCGGTTTTTACTCTAGTTATCGCATTAAATTCGGCTAAATTTCCCACGAACGACGAAGCTGTTAGAAAGGCGTTAAATTTAAGCGCAAACAAAGAGCCTATAGTTCAAAAAATATTTTTTAACGCGGCGAAAAAGGCTGATTTTTTATTTGACGCCTCGGTTCAAAACGCCGACATAAACGCTAGCGCATATAATTTCGACGTTAAAAAGGCAAATCAAATCCTAGATGCCGCAGGCTACGCGACGGGCAAGGACGGCGTGCGATATAAAGACGGAAAAGCTCTTGAGATAGAGCTCGTATATATCGGCTCAAACGCCGTGCAAAAGGCCATAGGAGAGGTTTTGAGAGCTAATTTTTCTAAAATCGGCGTTAGGTTAAATTTAAAAGCCGACGAGGCGACTATCTTTTACAAAAAGCAAAAGACCGGCGATTTTGGCGCCGTATTTAACTCCACTTGGGGCGCGCCTTACGATCCTCAGGCTTTTTTAGCTTCGATGAGACTGCCCGCGCACGCTGATTATCAAGCTCAGCTAGGACTAACAGGTAAAGCGCAAATCGACGAGAAAATCGAACGTATCGCGCTTAGCCTGGACGCAAAAGAAAGACGCGATCTAACCCGCGACGTTTTAACGCGCCTGCACGAGAGCGCGGTGTATATTCCTATCGTTTACGAGACGACTAAGGCGCTTTGGAACAAGCGCGTAAAAGGCGTGGAATTTGATGCCTTAAAAGACCGCATACCGTTTGAAAAGATGAGTCTGGACGCTGCAAAATAATGCGAAAATCGCTTTTTTACGGCAATCGTCTTTCGCTCGTTTTTGTTTTTTTCGAGTCGCTTTTTGGACTATTTTTACGCGGTACGGAGTTAAATTTACCTCTTGCGCCGCGATTATTTGCATATTATTTAGAGCTTAAATATGCTTAAATTTATCGTTAAACGCCTGCTTTTGCTTATTCCCGTCATGTTTGCGGTTAGCGTTTTGATATTTGCGCTACTGCGGCTAAACGGCACGGACGCGGCTATGAGCTATCTAAACGCCTCGGGTATTGCGCCCACGGATGCGGCTTTGGCTCATGCTAGAGCGCAGCTTAACCTAGATAAGCCGATTTTTGAGCAGTACGCGGTTTGGCTAAAAGACGCCTCGAGCCTAAATTTCGGCGCGTCATACATCACCGGCAGAGCCGTGAGCGAGGATATGGCGCACTATTTTCCGGCCACGCTAAAGCTAGCCGCGCTAGGGCTATTTTTTACGCTTGTTTTGTCCGTTCCGATGGGCATACTTTCAGCGATCTATAAGGATAAATTTATCGACTACGCCGTGAGGTTTGTTTCGTTTTTGGGCGTTTGTACGCCGAATTTTTGGCTAGGATTTTTGTTGATTTTGCTATTTTCCGTGCATCTTAAAATTTTACCGCCTTTTGGCGCCGGCGGGCTTTCGCATCTTTTGATGCCGGCATTTGCGATATCTTTTATGTCTATCGCGGTAAATTCTCGCCTCATCCGCGCAAATTTACTCGAAATCAAAAATAAACGTCACGTGAGCTACGCCAAGATGCGCGGACTATCCGCCTCTCGCGTACTCTTTAGCCACGTGTTTAAAAACGCATCGCTGCCGGTCGTTACGGCGCTTGGTATGCATATAGGCGAGCTAGTAGGCGGCGCGATGGTGATAGAAAGCGTATTTGCGTATCCGGGTATCGGCAGATATGCGGTCGAAGCCATCATAAACAACGACTATCCCGTGATTCAGTGCTTTATTTTACTGATGGCGTTTGCGTTTGCTATTAGCAACCTCGTTATAGACGTGCTTTACGCCTTTATAGATCCGCGCATAAGGGCTAACGCGTGAAAAAAATTTGGCTGATTTTTGCCTGTTTTACCGCGTTTGCGATGATTTTTATCATGCTTTTCGCGCCTTTGCTAGCGCCCTTTGATCCAAACGAGATTGATTTAGCGGCTAAATTTGAGCCCGCTAGCCTTTCTCATTTTTTAGGCACGGATCATCTTGGCAGAGACGTATTTTCTAGGCTTTTATCGGCTACTAGCATATCGCTGGGGTCGGCGTTTGCGACTATTTTTTTGATACCTTTTTTAGGGATTTTAGTAGGCGGGACGGCGGGATTCGTCGGCGGGCGAACGGATCAAATTTTAATGCGGATTTGCGACGTGTTTTTTAGCGTGCCTACCGTTATTTTAGCGCTATTTTTAGTGGGGGTTTTAGGAACTGGAATGGTAAACGTCGTTATCGCTATCTCCGCATCGCACTGGGCGTGGTACGCTAGGATAGTGCGCAGTATCGTACTAAGCCTAAAAAATGCCGATTACGTGCTGATAACTAGGACTTCGGGCGCAAGCGAAACGGTAAATTTCAAAAAAAATATGCTCCGTCCGATCATCGCTCAGTGCGCGGTGCTGGCGTCTTTAGATATAGGGCATATCGTGCTGCATATTTCCGGGCTTAGCTTTTTAGGTCTTGGCGTAAAAGCGCCCGCGGCCGAGTGGGGCGTGATGATTAGCGACGCCAAGGAGTACGTTTTTAGCCATCCCGAGCTTATTTTTTATCCTGGTATCGCGATATTTTTGTGCGTGATGAGCTTTAATATCATCGGCGAGAGCCTGCAAGAGCGTCTAGGCGCGGTATCGGAGGATAGATGAGTCAGAGTTTGGCAAAGGATATTTTAGAAATTAAAAATTTATGCGTAAGCGCCGGGCAAACGCAGCTGGTGCGCGGGCTAAATTTACGACTAGCTTCGGGACGCATAACCGCCCTCGTCGGAAAAAGCGGCAGCGGCAAGACGCTAAGCGCGCTAACCTTGCAAGGCTTTACGCCCCCAGACTTAAGCTCTAGCGCGGATATTTTTTTAAACGGACGAAGGCTTGACGTCGCGTCGCGTCGCGGTAAAATTTTCGCCTCCGTTATGCAAAATCCAAAAAGCGCGTTTAACCCTCTGCTAAGCATCGGCGCGCACGCTAAAGAGACCGCGGATGCGGCGAATTTGAGCCGAAATTTAGCGCCAGAAGCCGGATTTTTTAAGGCGATGGGATTAGGAGTTAAAAGAGCTAAGGCCGCCTTTAAAAATCAGCCCGCTTCCGCGCAATCTCAAATAAAACTAGCCATGCGCGCGGTAGGGCTTGAGGAGGGCGCGCTAAAGCTATATCCGCACGAGATGAGCGGCGGCATGTTGCAGCGAGCGATGATAGCTTTAGCTCTGCTTAGCGGGGCTAAATTTATCGTCGCAGACGAGCCTACGACCGACCTTGATCTCGTTTCGCAGGCTAAAATTTTAACTCTCTTGCGCGACGCGGCGCGTCAAACGGGCGCGGGAGTGCTGCTGATAACGCACGATCTTTCCGTAGTGGCCAAGCTTGCAGACGACGTTTACGTTATGGAGCGGGGCGAACTAGCTCAAAGCGGCGATACGCGCGAGATATTTTCGGCGCCGACTTTGGCTGTGACAAGAGAGCTTTTGCGGGCTCATTTTGCGCTTTATGCCGGTATGACGGGAGAGTTTAGCCGCCAAAAAACCGCAAACGAAGCTAAATTTATAAAACCCGGCGCCTATGATTTGCGGACGTTTAGCGCGCAAGTAGCACAGGATTCTGAGCCGGGGTCTTGCAAGCTAAAATTTAGCGAGGATAAATTTACCCAAGCTAACGAGCCTAAGGAACCCGAGCAAATTTATGCCCCGGAAGGGCTTTTGGGCGCGGCGGAGGCGAAATTTCACGCTCCAAGCGAGCCGCAAGGAGACGATCTAAAAGAGGGCTACAAGGACGAAAAACGCCTCTGCGCAGAGGCTAGCGACCCAAATGCTAAGACAAACCCCAAAACAAGTACCCAAACGGGCGCTCCTAAAAACGAACAAGACGCGCAAAACTCGGACGAAAACAAAATAGCGCAAAACGATAAGGATATGCAAAACCGCGCTTTGAGTTCGGAAAATGGGCGAAAAACCGCTTCGGTGAGTGCAAATGACGATTTGCCTAACCAAGACGCGCCGATTTTTAAATTTAACGACGAGGCCGGTTTATTTGAGCTAAAATCTCAAGCGGCGGAGCCAAATTTAGACGCGCAAGACGAGCATGTCAGCTATGACGGCGGATATATCTTTAGCTTTGGCGAAGATATCTTGCTAAAGCAAGGCAAAGATACAAACGGCGCAGATGGCGAAAAAACGAGCCTTGGCGTCAAAAACAAGATAGATAAAAGCGCCGTAAATTTAACGAAAAATCAAGCCGTTTGGGACAAGGCGCATGCAAGCTTGATGAATGAAAACGCCGAAAATAGCCCAGCCCAAACGCAGAGCCAAACCGCGTCCGCGCAAAAGGACGTAAGTAAAACCGCGCTAGATGAGGCTACTTCTGCCGCCTGCTGGCAAACGCGCCAAGGCCGGGCCTGGCCTAACGCAGAAGAAAATACTCGCGATTCCAAGCTTTCGCCACTGCTAAAGGCATGCGGTATCGGCTGCGGATTTGAGAGCGTATCGTTTTTGGGCAAGCGTACGCGCAAGGACGTTTTAAAGGGCGTTAGATTTGAGATAAGGCAGGGCGAGGCTCTGGGGCTGCTAGGCAAATCAGGCTGCGGCAAAAGTACGCTAGCCAAGGTTTTGACCGGGCTTTTGCATCCTAGCGAGGGCTGGGTGGAATTTGATGGCCGTAGGCTAAATTTAACGGATTTGGATGCAAAAAGGGAGTTTTATTCGCAAGCGCAAATTGTATTTCAAGATGCGCCAAGCGCCGTAAATCCGCGGTTAAGCGTGCGAGAAGTTATCGAAGAGCCGCTGCTATATCTAACCCGCATGCCCGCAGCGCAGCGACTAGAGCGCATAAGGCGGCTACTAAAAACGCTTGAGATAGACGAGAGTTTTTTAAACAAAAAAGCCTCGTTATTAAGCGGAGGACAGCTCTCGCGGGTAACGATTGCGCGCGCTTTGGCGGCTGAGCCTAGGCTGGTCGTTTTAGACGAGGCGCTAAGCTCTCTTGACGCGCCTTTGCAAACGTCGATCCTGCGGGTGCTTGAGCGGCTAAAGGGTAAAATTTCGTTTCTTTTTATCACGCACGACATTAGGCTCGCGCGGATATTTTGCGACCGTATCGTTTTGATGGATGAGGGGCGTATCGCGCAGACGGCTACGGCTTTTCAGAGCTTTACCTGTGCGGCGGGTAAGGAGCTAGAAGGCGCCGTGCTGCCTCCGTTTCCTGGTTTTTAGCCTGTTTTATTTATAAATTTAGGCTGCATATCGGTCCGTTTTTTAGCCGATTTAGGGTCGTTGCGGCGTGATATAGCGCTAGTTTTTTGTACGCCGATAAACGTTTGCAGTTAGATTTTAGTTAAACTTACTCGGCGATTAAATGGCTTTTGCATTAAAAAATCAATGTAATTAAATTTAAATCATATTTATAAAATATCCGTCGCGAAGCCTAAGGCTTTGATTTTACTTGGCTCGCTAAGGCGGCTATGGCGCTATTTTACGCCTTTTTATTGCTATTTGCGGATATGGCGCAGTCAGTTTAAGTCGCGCTAAACCTCTTCTATCAAGTAACGCTTAAAGCGCTATATCTCGCCAAAATACCGCCTTGATTTGATGTTTGTAGCAAAATTTCAGTTAAGATTAAAATAGTTAAATTTATGGCATTGCGGTAAAAAGCCGCTTTTTTGGCACGAATCGCAAAATTTAGCGATCAAATCGGCATAATCGGTTAAATTCCATAACATTTTATATATAATTTTACAAGAAATATTATGTATTTTTGTAAATTTGCCGTATGTTAGTGCGGTTTATTAAATTTTACGGTCATAAACTACATACGTATCCATAGATATTCTGCGCATTAGGATTAATAAACCTCGCATTTTGCATTAAATTTGATACAAAAATGCAGCGGCTCGGGAGTAAGGGGCGGTAAATTTTAAATTTATAATTTATTTTTAGTAAGCCAAATCAAATTTGAAATAAAATATTTAATATTTTTGCGGGTTAATCCCAAAAAGCTCTTGAATTTTAAACCTACGGCCAAGCTTGTAATCCAGCCGCAAAAATATATAAAACCGCCTAAAATTTTAAAAAATTAGAAAGCAAAAAATCATTTTTGGTTTTTTTAAAAGTACCATGCAAATTTAGCTAATTTTTCTCGTTTTATTCGTTTTTTAAAACGCGATAAATGCGCGAGGCTTACGCCGTAAAAGTACGGATTTATGCGGTAAATTGGTAAAAACGTGCTTAAATAAACGCTAAAAAGCAAAGACGCAAACGAGCAGGAATCTAAAATAAATTTTTAAAAAGCATCGTATCAAAATCCAAAAAGCCCGAAATAAAATTTTTCCAAAAAAACACATCACAGACGGGCAAGCAAAGCGCGAGAATTACGTTTTTTTAAATGCCCCAAACAGCGGGCTTGGCGGCGTTACTCCTCGCTTAGCTCCTCGGCTACCTGCGCGGCGAGCTTTAGCTTTTCGCTGTCAAAATGCGTGTAAATTCGCGAGGTGTTTAGGCTCGCGTGCCCAAGCGCTTCTTGCACTAAAACCAGGTCTTTTTGCTTTTTGTAAAGCATCGTGGCAAAGGTATGACGCAGCATGTGAGCGCCGTTTTTTTCCTTGCGGATGCCCGCTTTAAAGAGTATCTGCTCGACGATGCGGCTCACGTAGGCCTGCGTTAGGCGCGTGCCTTTTTTATTGATAAAAAGATAGCCTTCTTTATTTATATAGTTTATCGCGATCGCGTCCAGGTGGGCTTCGATGAGGCGGCGCTTGATCATGACGACGCGGTATTTGTTGCCTTTGCCGCGGATCCTGATGACGTAGAGCTCACCGTCCTCGGCTATGTCTTTACGCTTTAGATTTAGCGCCTCGCTCACGCGGATGCCGGTAAAAATGATAATTTTGATAATGAGCTTGTTGCGGTTGGCATTGCTTTTAAACTCCGCGTTTTCGATCGCTTCCAAAAATCTCTTGACCTCATCCTCGCTCATAAACTCGGGCAGCTTTTGCCCGCGCGCTCCGCCCACGCCGCCCCAGTTTTTTAGCTCGATGTCAAAGACGTGCGCCTTGCCGTCCTCTTCGTTTTGCTTATCCAAAAATGCGAAAAAATTTATCGCGCTTATGCGGTAGTTTTTTTTGCTCGCGTCGCTAAGCCCGCCCGTGACGCTAGCTAGTACCTCGCTTAGCAGCTCCTCGTCGATCTGCTTTAGGCTCTCTAGCTCGTAAAATTTGAGCGTCTCGAATATCTTTTTAAGCGGATTAAAATATGTATTTATACCCGTTAGTCCCGCGTTTCTAGCCGATTTTACGAGGCCGTCTAGTTGGTCGATGTTTTTTATCTCGCGGCTAAGGGCGAAATTTACGCTTGCTAGCGCCTTTGGGTCGCGAAGCTCTTTGTTTGAGAGCGAGCTAAGCTTAAATTTGACGTATCTAGTGAGCCAAAATATAAGCGAGTTTTCAAAACTATCCTTGCAATCAAGCGCGTATTTCAAGATATTTTCCTTAAATTTATAAAAAATTGAAAAGCATTATAGCTAAAATCTGCGCTATTTTGCCCGTCTAAAATCGTTTAATCTTTGTGTAAATTTAATGTCGAAATCAAGCTTTAAACGACAAAAGGCGATAAATTTAAGTGCGCTAAATTACGAGGTAGAGATAAACCTAAATTTTGCGTTCGGATTTAGCAAAATAGGGCAAATTTACGCAAAAATTTAAGCTTAAAGTTGCGCTTTTGCGGTAACGCGCATAAATTTACGTCGCGCAAAAACTTCAAACCCAAAGAGCCTAAATTTAGTCGCAAAATCGCTTATGAAAATTATTTTAGATAAATATCTAAGCTCAAATTTAGCTCGTCGATGACGCTAAGCATCTGCCTGACGTATCTTTGCTCGCGGCGAGCCTCGGCGATGTCTAGTTTATCAAAAAGCCGCCCCTCGAAAAAATTTCTCCTGCTAAAGCAAAATAGATAAAATTTGTTATCCATAAAGGCCGCACTCGGCGATTTTAGCGTGTTTTTGTAGGCTTTTAGCTTAGCTTACCCATAAACGCAGGCGTGAGCAGATACCTCGCCTCCACCTTATCCGTCGTAAAAACTCTAAAATTTTCGTTAAATTTGACGTCGTCGAGTAGCTCTTTTTCGCCTAAAAATTTAGTATTAAAATCCTTGCTAACGACGGTCGTTTTGCCGTTAAATTTCTTATTAAATTCGCACTTTAGCACGCTGCCTTTGAAGTCCGAATACTTGTCAAACGCGTATTTTAGCAGGATAAATGCGGCGACGTATTTGTTATTTACGCGCGGGTATTCGCGCTCATGGCTAATAATCTCGCACAGGCTAAATTTGACGCCTTTATATATGCCGCGCACGCTATCTTCGCTATAAAACGTGCTCGGTCTATAAATCCCTGCCGCGTCAAATTCGCTCTGCGAGATGCCGCCGTGAGCGCTATACATAAAGCTCTCGTCTATCTCGCCGATAAGCGCGGGGATAAAAACTTCTTTGTAAAATTCGTTATATTCATCCTGCGCTTTGCTGATACTTTTTAGCTTTGCAGGCACCCAAAATAGCAAGCCAAAAAACAGCACAAGCAAAACCAAAGCCGCCCCGCTACCTAGATCAAAAATCTTAAGCGCCGCGAAAAATAGAGCAAAAATGCCGACGCAAAGGGCGATAAGAGTGGGCGATCCCGCCGCTGCGGCTCGACACTCTTTTTGTTTTTTTACGGTTAATAAAAATGCTTGCGAAAGGGTCATTTGCTCGCTTTTGATTAAAATTTACGTAAATTTTGACCGAGCGCGGCTTAAAATAAAGTAAATCGGGCGAGTAAATTTGAGCGAGGATTTTTAAAATTCGGTAGATTTGGAGTCAAATTTGGCACGGCGTAAATTTGAAATTTGCCGCCGTTTTTAATCGTAAATTTAAGATCAAATTTGACCGAGCCTTGGCACGACTCGTCAAATTTGCAGATCGAAAAGCTCGCCAAACCAAAGAGGCCCGGCGAAAGCTTACTACCCCGCACAGGTCGCGCCGACAAAAGCTCAAATTTAAGCGATCAAATTTAGAGATTTTCTATCACCCTTTTTGTTTCTAGTGCGATTTCTAGCTCCTCGTTAGTAGGCACGACGAGAGTTTTTACCGCTGCGTCGGGGGCGCTTAGATCGCGTATACCGCCGCTTGCGGCAAAATTTAGCTCGTGATCGATCCTGATACCAATGTGCGTGAGGTCGTTGCAGATTTTCTCGCGGCTATACGGGGCGTTTTCGCCGATACCGCCGGTGAAAACGACCGCATCCACGCGACCCAAAACCGCGTAATACGCGCCGATATACTTTTTGATACGATAGCAAAACATCTCAAATGCTAGATGTGCACGCTCATCGCCGCCTTGCATCTTGACGACCACTTCGCGCATGTCGTTTGAGCCGCAGATGCCTAGCAGTCCGCTTTTTTTGTTTAAAAACGCATCTATGCCCTCGGCCGTGAGCTCGCCTAAATTTAAAAGATAAGTAAGCACCGCAGGATCCATATCGCCGCTTCTAGTGCCCATTATCAGGCCTTCTAGCGGGCTTAAGCCCATCGAGGTATCGACGCTTTTGCCCCCTTGCACGGCGCAGGCGGAGGCTCCGTTGCCAAGATGTAGCGAGATAGCGTTAAATTTCTCGTACGGCACGCCTAGATGTTCGGCGGCCTTTTTGGTCACGTAGTGGTGTGAAGTGCCGTGAAAACCGTATCTGCGGATGTGCAGCCTCTTGCAAAGATCAAATGGCAGAGCGTAGCGGTAGGCGTACTCGGGGATAGTTTGATGAAATACGGTATCAAAAACGACGACGTGAGGCACCTTTTTGCCGCTTCCGTTTTTGTCCGTTTCTTGCATGGCGTTTCTTATGCCCGCTAGGTGGCCCGGGTTGTGAAGGGGCGCTAGGACGGAGTTTTGCTCGATTTTGGCGATCACGTCTGGGGTAACTAGAGCCGAGTCGCTAAAGCTCTCGCCGCCGTGCACGATGCGGTGTCCGATACCGCCAAGTTCGCTAAAATCATGCAAGATATCTGAGTTAACAAACAGCCGCCTCATCGCCTCAAGCCCCTCGTGGTGGTCTTTTAGCGGAGCGCGCTCCTCGTAAATTTTATCCGCGCTAACGTCTTTTAGCTTGGCGTAGGAGCTTGCTTCGCCGATCTTTTCGACTAGGCCGCTAGCGATGACGCGGTTATCTGCCATATCAAAAAGCTGAAATTTAACCGACGAGCTACCTGAGTTTAAAACCAAAATTTTCACTATTTTTCTCCTTCGTTTGCGGCTTGTATCGCGCTTATTAGGACCGTATTTACGACATCTCCCACGCCGCATCCGCGACTTAGGTCGTTTACCGGTTTTTTTAGACCTTGCAAGATCGGTCCGACGGCGACGCAGTTTGCGCTTCGTTGCGCGATTTTATAGCCGATATTGCCCGCGTTTAAATTTGGAAATACAAAAACGTTCGCGCGGCCGGCCACATCGCTGTTTGGCAGCTTTTTGCGCGCTACGGCTATATCTATGGCCGCATCGTACTGCACGGGAGCTTCGATTTTTAGGGCGGGATCTAGCCCTCGCGCTATCTCGCCGGCACTCCTAACCAGGTCTATATCCGCTCCGCTGCCGCTATCTCCGCTAGAGTAGCTTAGCATCGCTACTCGCGGCTCCAGTCCGAACGCGCGCGCCGTATCTGCCGAGGCTAGGGCGATTTGGGCGAGTTGCCGGGCATCCGGGTTTGGGTTTATCGCGCAGTCGGCGTAGATGAGGATCTCCTCTGCAAAGCACATTATAAACGAGCTTGAAACTAGCGGGCTATTTGGGAGCGTTTTGATGATCTGAAGTGCTGGGCGGATGGTGTGCGCCGTGGTCGTGTTTGCGCCGCTCACCATGGCGTGGGCCAGTCCTTCTTGCACCATCATCGTAGCAAAATACGTCCTATCTCGCACGAGTTCGCGGGCTTGCTCCATGCTTACGCCCTTGCTTTTGCGGGCTTCAAAAAGCGCGGCGGTTAGGTGATCTGCGTACTCGTTTTTTTCTAAATTTATAAATCTCGCGCCGTTTAAATTTACGCCTAGTTTTTCCGCTTCAAATTTAACTTCGTTTTTGTCGCCCAAAAGGATCAAATTTACCGCGCCGCTTTTTAGTAAAATTTCGCTGGCTCTTAGCACCCGCTCGTCTTCGCTTTCCGGCAAAACGACGGTTTTTTTATCTTTTGCGGCGAGTTTAAATAGCGAATTTTCAAACCTCAAAGGCGTGATTATATCTTGCTTTGCATTTAAAATTTCATCTAAATTTCCGCTTACGATCAGCCTTGAGTTTCGCGTAAAAAAGCTCAAATTTTCGCGGCAAAAAACCGGAACGTTTAAATTTTTAGCGATTTGTAAATTTAGCTCTATTTCGCCGATATTTGCGATACTTTTTGCAGGCTTAACCAGTACGAAATCAGCGCTTTTAGCCAGACGGTCAAACTCATCTACCGCGCTTTTAAAAAACTCTCGCTCATTGCCGTTTTCAAAAGCCTTCCTGGTATTTTCTAGTCCGTAAAAATCATTGACGGGGTCAAAAACGGCTACATTTTTAAATTTTGTTGATATAATTTCGTAAATTTCTTGAAAATTTGCGCCAAGCGCAAGGATAGAATCGGCCATAATTTTCCTTTTGGAACTTGATTTGCTTATTTTATCGTAAAATTTTCACTTTAAGGTAAAGCGTGAGAAAAAATATTTACTTTTGCGCCCTTGCAGCAGCGTTTTTGAGCGGGTGTTTGCCTAGCGCCGACCCTCGCATAGATATGAAACCGCCCGTTTACGTCGAGCAGCTTCCCGCCAAACAGGTCAATAACCAACCAAACGCGGGCAGTCTTTTCGGTCGCGGCGACAACCCGCTTTTTGCCGACCGCAAGGCGATGAACGTAAACGATATCGTAACCGTCGTCATCAGCGAGCGCGCCAACCAAAGCTCCAGCGGCAAGCACGACACGAGTAAAAATAGCGCGATAAGCCTCGGCGGAGGGCTATTTAGCGCAGGCTCCGCGCCGCTATCTACGCTGGCTACTCAGCTAAACAAAGCCGGCGATATCGGCTTTAGCGCGGGCAATAAAAACGAATTTACGGGTGCTGGATCTAGCGTGCGCGCAGAGGCCTTTACGACTACGATTTCAGCGCGCATCATCAAGGTGTTAGAAAACGGCAACTACTTTATCGAGGGCTCGCGCGAGCTACTCATAAACGGCGAAAAGCAGATTATGCAGCTTAGCGGCGTGATCCGCCCGTACGACATCTCAAACGCCAACGAGATCGACTCGCGCTACATCGCCGACGCTAAGATCCTATATAAAACCGAAGGCGACGTGGATAGGGCGACGAGGAAGCCGTGGGGGACGAAGCTTATGGAGGCGATCTGGCCCTTTTAAGCTTTTTTATGCTTAGCTAGATGGCTTGTCTTTTGAGTGTCTTTGAATGAGTTTGAAATTTTCGCCCTGCGGCAGACTATATGTCTAGCCTTGGGACGAAAATTTCCGCACAACATTCAAATCCATCTCAAAATACTTCGCCTTAGTTTTCCTATTCAAACTTGAAGTAAAATTTGCAAATTTCGGCTTTAAATTTTACTCACCGAGACCCGTACCTTGAAAATGCAAATTTAAAATCCGCGACGCTTTGCGTCAGCAAAGCTATGTCGCCACATCTCACGTGCAGTGGGGTTGGAGAGGGTTTTGGGAGAGGAAGGGGCGACGCTTCGTAAGTAGAACCCCTTCCTCTCCCAAAGAAAAAGAGAAAAGTAGACACAAAAGTGAGCTTTTTGCTCTGCTAGAGGCTATAAGCGCAATTCAAGACCCTTCCCTCTTTTGTGCAAAAAAATCATAATTTATAACGTCAAATTTAGCATCGTAAAGATACAGGTCTAGGCGCGTAAAATTTAAAAAATTATCCAAATTTGAATCCCTCTAAATTTCGCTCATAAATTTACTCAAATTTAAGCCCCTTTAAATCCGAGTCCAAATTCCAAGCCCGATTTTACGCGTTTTTAAACCTTAAAGCTGTATAATCGGGGTCAAATTTATCAAAAGGCAATACAGATGATAAAAGGTATTTCTGGCTCGCGCATGGTGATGGAAGCCTTGCGCGAAGAGGGCGTAGAGACGGTTTTTGGTTACCCGGGTGGCGCAGCGCTAAACATCTACGACGAGACGTACAAGCAGAGTTATTTCAAGCACGTTTTAACGCGTCACGAGCAAGCCGCTGTGCACGCTGCAGACGGCTACGCGCGCGCTAGCGGCAAGGTCGGAGTGGCGTTTGTAACGAGCGGCCCCGGCTTTACAAACGCGGTCACGGGCCTAGCCACCGCATACTCGGATAGCATTCCGCTTATATTAATCAGCGGCCAGGTTCCAACCTCGCTTATCGGCACGGACGCCTTTCAGGAGATCGACGCCGTGGGCATCTCTCGCCCGTGCGTGAAGCATAACTACCTCGTTCGCAGTATCGAGGAGCTACCCCGCATCCTAAAAGAGGCCTTTTATATCGCTCGTTCGGGACGCCCGGGGCCCGTTCACGTCGATATCCCAAAGGATATAACCGCGGCCGTTGGGGATTTTGATTACCCGACCGGGATAAAGATGCCGACATACAAACCGACCTACAAAGGCAACGCAAAGCAGATCAAAAAGGCGCTCGAAGTCATCGCCGAGGCTAAACGCCCGCTGCTCTATCTAGGAGGCGGCGTCGTAGCGGCTAATGCTAGCGAGCTCGTGCGTAAATTTAGCGCAAAGACGGGCATCCCCGCGGTAGAGACGCTGATGGGGCTTGGCGTCCTAGCGCACGAGGATAAAAATCTACTCTCGATGGTCGGTATGCACGGCAGCTACGCGGCAAATATGGCGATGAGCGAGACCGATCTCATCATCGCGCTGGGCGTGCGGTTTGACGACCGCGTGACGGGCAAGCTCAGCGAATTTGCCAAACACGCCAAAATCATCCACGTCGATATCGACCCTAGCTCGATCTCAAAGATCGTAAATGCGCACTTCCCGATCGTGGGCGATCTAAATTTCGTCCTAGAAGAGATGCTGGAAAAAGTAACCGTAAATGAGCAAAATTTGACCGCGTGGCGCGAGATATTGGCTCGCTACGACGCGCTAAATCCGCTGGATTACAAAGATAGCGACGAGATCATAAAACCGCAGTGGGTCGTACGCGAAACGGCTAAAATTTTAAAGCAATCCGGCAAAGACGCCGTGATCGCCACCGACGTCGGCCAGCACCAGATGTGGGTCGCGCAGTTTTATCCGTTTGACAGGCCGCGTCAGCTGATAACTAGCGGAGGCCAGGGGACTATGGGTTACGGCCTGCCTGCAGCCGTCGGAGCAAAGATAGCAAAGCCTGAAGATATCGTCGTAAATTTCACCGGCGACGGCTCGATCCTCATGAATATCCAAGAGCTGATGACCGCCAACGAAATCGACAAACCCGTCATAAATATCATCTTAAATAACAATTTCCTAGGCATGGTGCGCCAGTGGCAGACCTTTTTCTACGGCGAACGCTACTCCTCGACCGACCTTAGCCTGCAGCCTGATTTTGCAAAGATCGCGGAGGGCTTTGGCGGAGCGGGTTTTGTGTGCCGCACGAAAGACGAGTTTCGCTCCGCGCTAAAAGAGGCGATGGCCTGCGGCAAAACGGCCGTACTAGACGTGCGCGTGGATAGATTTGAGGACGTACTGCCGATGGTTCCTGCGGGCGCGGCGATATACAACATGATCTTAAAAAGCAAGGAATAAAAATGAGCATAAGAAGAGTGATTTCAGTCATCGTGCTAAACGAGCACGGCGTTTTATCGCGCATTTCCGGGCTTTTTGCGGGGCGCGGATACAACATCGACACGCTCACGGTCGCACCGATCCCAGGCACCGAGCTTTCGCGTATCAGCATCGTTACTAGCGGCGATGAGCGCGTGCTCGAGCAGATCGTAAAGCAGCTACACAAGCTAATACCGACCTACAAAGTCATCGAAAGCGGCGAATTCGTCGAAAAAGAAATGGCGCTGGTTAAAATCCCGCTTAGCGAAAATTTCGGCGGACTAGACGCGATACTAAAGGCCTACAACGGCATCGTAGCCAACACCAACGAAAACTACATCGTCGTCATGGTTAGCGACGACGCGAGCAGGATAGAAAATTTCCTCAAAGCTATCAAAAAATTTAACCCAACAGACGTCGTGCGCGGCGGCTCTGTGTTAATGGACCTATAATGAAACTAAGCGAAATTTATAAAATTTTAGGACTGGAATTTAGCGGCGAGGAGCTAGAGATTACAGCTCTAAATTCGATCTCAAACGCTGGAGCCAGCGAGCTTAGCTACTGCGATAGCGAGAAAAATGCTAAATTTATCGAGGGCTCAAAGGCGGGCGCGATTTTGGTCGCGTCAAATTTAAAAGAACTCGTCGGTGCGAAAAGTAGGGCGGTAGTGGTGGAAAACCCGCATCTTGCCTTTGCTATTTTGAGCGAGTATTTCGCAAAAGAACTTCTAGCCTCCCAGCCGCAGCCGGCGCAAATTTCGCCAAGCGCAAAGATAATGCCAAACGTCTATGTGGGCTCTGGCGCCGTGATCGGCGATAATACGCTCGTGATGGCGGGCGCCTACGTCGGCGATAACGTAAAAATCGGCGCAAACTGCGTCATCCATCCAAACGTCGTAATCTACAACGATACCGTTATCGGCAACGGTTGCCGCATCAACGCAAACGCCGTCATCGGTAGCGACGGCTTTGGCTACGCGCACACGAAAACGGGCGAACACGTGAAAATTTACCACAACGGCAACGTCGTTTTAGAGGATTTCGTCGAGATCGGTGCGTGCACGACGATAGACCGCGGCGTGTTTGAAAGCACGGTCGTAAAAGCATACGCCAAGCTCGACAACCTTGTGCAAATCGGCCACAACTGCGAGATAGGCTACGGCTCGATACTAGTCTCTCAGGTAGGGCTCGCAGGCTCGACCAAGCTTGGACGCAACGTCGTGATGGGCGGACAAAGCGGCTCTGCGGGACATTTAAAAGTCGGCGACTTCGCCCAGATAGCCGCGCGCGGCGGCGTGTCAAAGGATATCGCTGGCGGTAAAAAATATGCGGGTGCATATCCGATAATGGAGCTGGCCGACTTTTTCAAACTGCAAGCTAAGATCGCGAGATTTTTTAAGAAGAACTAAAATTTGACGGCTGTTGCACAGTAGCCGTCAAATTTGACTATCAAAGGCGTAAAATTGAACGCAAAATCCATAGAAAAAAACAAAAGAAAAGAAATTTTAAAAGCTATAAAAGAAAAAGAACTAGCCGAATTTAGGCAAAATTTGCCTATGTCCGAGGATAAATTTATACAGCTTTTCGAGCTTTTGGATGCCCAGCTTCACGTGCACGGCTGCGATCACGACCTTAAACTCACCGAGCAAATTCTCTCAAATTTGGGTGTAAAAGACGTTTTGAGCGTGCTTGCGTGGCTTGAAGAGCAGGGCGGATACTGCGACTGCGAAGTGATGATGAACGTTGAGGAGAAATTTGAGTATGTGGACAATAATTAGTACGAGACGAAGCAAATTTTGCCTATTTTGTTTTACAAGGCGCCAAAAACTCGGTAGCTTTTATCCCAAAAACCGCATCTTAAAATCGCCTTGGGTATTTTTTGTCGCTCGGCTACTTTTTTATCCTGATAAGCGCGCTAGACTCTATGTAAATTTGCAAAATCTATCGCGCTTAAGCTAGTTTTTTGTGCTAACGCCTCCGCAAGCGTTGCTGTTTCTTTCTACCGCATTCAATCGCGCTGCCGCTCGAATCTTTAAAGCATCGGCTTATTTTGCCGAAATTATGATTGTTTGCTTTGCAAAATTTTGCCGAAGTGGAGAGGCAAAACCCTATACTACTTTTGTGTATCTGCGATAAAGTCGTAGCGCTAAAACCCGGCACATAAGCAAAATATCCGTCTATGGTGGCACTTATCAGTATTCTCATCTTTTTAAATTTGCATCAAATTTTGCCCAACTCTGGCTAAAACTTAAATTTTACGCCGACTTTTCGACTTACAAATTTAAAACGACTAAATTTTAATCAAGAGAGTTAGAGGAGAGTTAAATTTGGAGGTGCAAAATACTAAATTTGACGCCGCAAATTTATGCCGCGTCAAATTTGAGTCGAAATTTACGCTATTTTTTATAGCTTTTTACGAATTCGCCGATCCTTGCGATACCCTTTCTGATACTCTCCAAATCAGTCGCAAAAGACAGCCTAAAGTATCCATCCATACCAAAACCAACGCCGGGCACCACGGCAACCTTGGCCTTTTCTAGCAGCTCTTTGCAAAATTTCATGCTATCTGGCTCGACCTCGGAGCAGTTTATGAAAAGATAAAACGCGCCGTCAGGCTTAAGCACGCTAAGTCCCGGTATAGCGTTTATCATCTCGACGCCCAGGTCGCGGCGCTTTTTAAACTCGCCCTTCATATACGCGATATCCTCGTCGGCTTTGCCGAGCAGCGCAGGGATGGCGCCGGCTTGCGTTAGGGAGTTTATGTTGCTCGTGCTTTGGCTTTGTAGCCTGTTTACCGCGGCGTTTAGCTCCTTAAACGGGCTAGCCATGTAGCCAAATCTCCAGCCGGGCATCGCGCCGCATTTGCTTAGGCCGTTTATCGTGATCGTGCGGTTAAACATATCCTCGCTCACCGCCGCGGTCGCGACGAATTCACCCTCGTAGTTTAGCTTTTCGTACATTTCGTCGCTAGCTACGATGATTTTCGTGCCTTTTAGCACTTCGCCAAGCGCTTCGAGCTCTTTGCGGCTATATATCGCGCCTGTTGGGTTGCAAGGGCTGTTTAATACTAAAATTTTAGTTCTAGGAGTGATCGCCGCCTTTAGCTGTTCGGGAGTGATTTTAAAACCGGTCTTTTCGCTAGTTTCGATAAAAACGGGATTGCCGCCGCTAAATTTGACCATCTCCGGGTAGCTTACCCAGTATGGGCTTGGTATGATGACCTCGTCGCCCTCGTCGATTAGCGCCTGAAATACGTTAAAAAGCGAGTGCTTGGCGCCGACGTTGGTGATGATTTGATTTGGCGCGTAGTTTAGGCCGTTGTCGCGCTTTAGCTTTGCGGCGATAGCCTCTCTAACCTCGGGCGTACCCGCTACGGCGGTGTATTTGCCGCAGCCCTTATCTAGGGCGGATTTTACCTCGCTTTTGATGATCTCTGGCGTGTCGAAGTCCGGTTCGCCCGCGCCAAAACTGATCACGTCCTCGCCGCGGGCTTTCATCTCTTTTGCCTTGGTGCTGATTTCGATGGTTAGGCTCTCGCCTAGCACCTGAACTCTTTTTGATAGCATTTTTACTCCTTTTTGTAAATTTAAGATATAGTTTTTAGATAGCCGTTATCGTTTAAAAACAGATACATTTCGCCTAAAATTTGCTTGCGCTGCGAGTCGGTTACGAGCTTTGACTTTTCGATACGCTCGTTTAGGATGTCCTGGATCTCGTAGATGTCGTAGTCAAGATCCTCCATGATATCAAGGATAGATTGACTCTCTAGCAGGTGCGACACCTTAAATCCCTCGGCGTCTATCTCGATGGTCGCTTCGGTAGGGTGAGTAAAGAGGTTGTGTTTCATGCCCAGCACCTCCTGATACGCTCCGACTAGGAAAAATCCTAAAAAGTACTCCTCTTGCTCCACGTCCACGTCGTGCAAAAACAGAGGATTTTCCTCGTCATCAAAGCCTATTTCGCCATCAGAATCGCAAGTGATATCCCACAGCGACGCCGAGCGGGTAGGGCGCACGTCTAGGCGGTCAAGCGGCATGATAGGGAAATTTTGCTTTAAGCCCCAAAAATCAGGCAACGACTGAAAGAGCGAGAAGTTTACGAGATAGCGCTCTTGAGCTTCCTCTTGCAGCTTTAAAAGCTCGGCGTTGTGCTGCTTGGTGCCGAGGATTTTAGCCGCTTTTTTTATGATTAGGTGGGTTAAAATTTCAGCATTCGAGCGATCCTGCAAATCGACGTAGCCTAGATCAAACAGCGTGAGTATACTCTCCATATGATCGATGCTATCGTGCAGATACTCTATCGCGTTTGACGGTTTTATCGTGCTTAGCAGGTCGTTTAGCTCGGTGATTAGCTGAGGGTTTTTCTTTTTTAGTACGAGTTTTTCCTCGGTGTAGTCCTGACTAAAGAGCTCCAAAACCGGTGCGACCAGCACGGCGTGCGAAGCCGAGACGAAGCGGCCGCTCTCGATAAAGATATCGGGCTCCACCTCGTTTCGCTGCGTCGCCATCGTTTTTAGCAGATAGACCACATCGTTGGCATATTCGCTAAGCGTATAGTTTCGGCTCGAGTTTTCCTTAAACTGCGAGTACTCTATAGCTAGACCGCCGCCTAAATTTATGGCTTTTAGGTTTTTTGCGCCCATTTTTCGCAGCTCGGCGTAGATGTTTCCTGCTTCGATTAGAGCTTTTTTTAGCGGGTGGATTTCAGTGATTTGCGAACCGATGTGAAAGTGGATCATGTTAAATCGATCGAGCAAATTTGCCTCTTTTAGCAAATTTACCGCTTCGATTAGCTCGGTCGCGGTTAGGCCGAATTTGGAGTTTATGCCGCCGCTTTTAGCCCAGATACCAGATCCGCTGCTGTGCAGTCTGATGCGTAGGCCGATATTTGGCTTTGGCGCGAAACGTTCTTTTGCGATGGCGATGATAGCCTCAAGCTCGTTTAGTCCCTCGATCGTTAGCGTGATATTGTGTCCCATTTCGGCCGCGATAAAGCCGATGTTTATCATCTCTTTATCTTTAAAGCCGTTTACGGTGATCGGCGCGCCTTCGTTATTATACGCCATCACCAGCAGTAGCTCCGCCTTTGAGCCCGCTTCCAGACCGTAGCCGTATTTTTGTCCGTGACGGACTAGATTTTTTACAAAGCCCGGATATTGATTTACTTTTAGCGGATAAACGGCATTAAAGCTGCCTTTGTAGCCGAATTCGTTTTTCGCGCTCTCAAAGCTTTTGTAAATTTGCGAAATTTGCTTGTGTATGAGGTGAGGGAATCGCAGCAATAGCGGGCCTCGGTAGCCTTCGCTCCTGATGCTTTTTACGATGTCGATGATGGCGGGCTTTGAGCCGGTATTGACGCAAATTTTACCGTTTTCGACGACAAAGTTATTGTTTCCCCACAAATTTAAACCGTAATCATACATTTAAAATCCTTTTAAGCTCCGTCTCCAAATCAACCAAATCAAGCGTTTTTTCGGCTTTTTCGCTCAGATCTTTTAGCCAAATTTTGCCCGATTTTAGCTCGTCCTCTCCGACGCAAAGGCAAATCCTAGCATTTGCGTTATCTGCGGCATTCAGGTGTTTTTGTAGCTTCTTGGGCTCGTAGCTCACGAGAACCGGGATGCTTTTTCTTAAATTTATCACTATTTTATAGACCGCGTCCACGCCATCGGCGTCCATCGCGCCGATATATACGCCGCCTCTTGCGCTTTGGCTCTCGCGGCCGCCTAGGATTTCCATTATTCGCTCGATACCCATCGCAAAGCCCACGCCGTAGCTAGCCTTGCCGCCTAGGTACTCGACCAGCCTGTCGTAGCGTCCGCCGCCTGCGACCGCGCTTTGCGCGCCGATCTCGTTTGAAACGAACTCAAACGCCGTTTTACAGTAATAATCAAGCCCGCGCACGAGCTTCGGATCTATCTCAAACTCTACGTCGTTGCCGCTTAAAATTTCTTGCAGCTTTTTAAACTCGCCTGCGCATTCGTCGTTTAGGCTGCCGATTATCAGCGGTGCATTTTCATAGATTTTTTGACAGCTTTCTACCTTGCAGTCTAGCACGCGGATAGGGTTTGTCAGCTTTCTACGCTTGCAGTCCTCGCAAATTTGACCCTCGTGTGCGTCTAAAAATTTAACCAGCTTTTGCCTGTATGCACCCATGCTAGCGGCGTCTCCGAGCGAATTTACGAGTAGCTTGGTTTTGATACCTAGGCGCGAGAAAATCTCGTTTATCATCAAAATAACGCTCGCGTCCTCATAAACGCTAGGTTCATTGAAGCACTCGCAGCCAAACTGATGAAACTCACGCAAACGTCCTTTTTGCGGACGCTCGTAGCGAAACATCGAGCCGTGGTAAAAGTACCGTCTAACGCCGCCCGCGCGGTCGAATTTAGCCTCGATAAAGGCGCGCACGACGCCGGCCGTACCCTCCGGACGCAGGCAAACGTCGTTGCCGCCTTTGTCCTCAAACTGATACATCTCCTTGCCCACGATGTCGCTGCTCTCCCCGACGCTGCGGCGAAAAAGCGCCGTTTGCTCCAGGTGCGGAGACAGCACGAACTCGTATCCGTAGTTTTTCGCGACCTCTTCGCAGATTTTGATTATCCTCTCGTAAAGTCCCGACTGGGGCGGCAAAACGTCCTTCATCCCCCTTAATGCGCTAATCATTTATAAACTCCTTTATCAAATTCGTTATTTTTTCTTCGTCCATGGCGGCATCGATCGTGACGTAGCGGACGTCTAGTTTTTGCAAAATTTCCTCCATCGCGTCCTGCACTCTTAGTAGATACTCAAAACCTCTAGCCTCTATGCCGTCCATCTGCGCGCGCGAGCCTAGGCGCGATCTTAGCGTGCTTTCGTCCGCTTTAAAAAATACTATTTTTTGCGGAAAATTTCCTTGCAGGGCGAATTTATTTAAATTTAAAAGCTCCTCAAAGCTAAAATTTCCGCCTGCCAGCGCGTAGGCCATGCCTGAAACAAAGCCTCTGTCGCTTAAAATCATCTTATTCGAGTTAGGTTTTATTATTTTACCGAAATGCTCGGCTCTATCGGCCAAAAATAGCAAAATTTCGGCCCTTTTATCCAGATCGTTTTCCTTTAGTAAAATTTCGCGCAAATTTTCGCCAAGCTTCGTGCCGCCCGGCTCTTTGGTCACGATCGCTTGCGGGTAAGCCGCCGCCAGCCGCGCTATCTGCGTGCTTTTACCCGCGCCGTCGATACCTTCAAAAATCACGTACATTTTTCGCCTTTAAATTTGAGCGGTATTTTACAAATTTATAGCTAAATAGCGGCTTTTAAAGCGCATAACATATAGCCAGATTAGGGCGATTTTGTTTCTACCGCATAAAACGCCGCAAGATTTTTGCGCTAAATTTTAACAAAGCACAAAAATATTTTAAACATAGTTTTAAATAAAGCCTTTATATTCGCCGATTAGTTCGGGGTTTATCGCCTTAAAATTTTTACGCAAATCGCCTAAGTCATGATAGCTAGCTACGATAACAAAACCCGGCGTCGCGTCTAGTTCGAGCTCGCAAATATCTGCTTTTAGCTGCTTTGCGCACTCTAAAATTAGCTTTTTGGCCTGCAAATATCTATCGTTTAGCTGCGTTTCTTGATTAAAAAGGTTAAAGATTTTCGCCGTTTCGTCATCCTCGTTTATCTCGGCGCTAAATTCGTAATCAGCGACGTTCCAGATGATTAGGCTTTTATCCTCTCGCCAAAGCTCCTCGCGCTGTTTTTGCGTACCGAAGCCGATAATAGGCGGCAACGAAACCTCGCCGTCGTAAGCTAAATTTATGCAGTAAAGTTTTTGGCTCGGCGCGTGCATTTTGATCGTCTCTTTTAGCGCGGACAGTAGCCTTTGCGCGGCTAGTTCGTATAGCTTTTTGTAGCTCGTTTTTTTATCCGGTTTTTTATAACAGACGTAGCCTCCCTCCAAAGTTATCGAATCTAGCTTGCCTAGTTCGTCGTACTCATAAAAATAGTCGCGGTCTATTTTTGCTCCGAGCCGGTCTATGCCGCGCCACTGCTTTTGCGCTAGTTTAGCATTTGAGTAAACAAAATTTTCAATCCAGTATCCGTTATCTATAAATGTAGAGTAAATATTAACTAACAAACCGCCTTCATAAACATATCTTTGTACGCTCACGCATTTTTTGTCGTAATAATCAAATCTATAGCCCAAAACCTCGTCTTGTCCGTAAAAATAAAAATCCTCGTAAAATCGCTCCTCGTCCGCGTATTGTTTTACCAAAACCACCCGCTCCTGCGCGTCAAATCCGTAGTCGTACGTATCTGCTAGATTTTTGGGCGACTCTTTTAAAATTTTACCCCTTGAAAAACCGTGAAGCTCAAAGTAAAACGGCTCTAAATTTATATAGCTAGTAGACGCCCAGCGCCTGTTTACGACCTGCGCCTCAGCCTTGTTTTTTAGGGCTAAATAGTCATTACTCGCGTTTTCAAAAAGCCTGCGTAGATTTTTTATTTCACTCATTTGCTCGGTCATTTTGTCTCCAAATTTTAATTAGTTTAGCTATTTTCGTTGCTATAAATTTAATCGCTATTAGCCTTTTACTATCCAAAGCGCAAAGCGATACACTCGCGTTTGTTGCTAAATTTACAACCCGACCCCCAAAGCAAATCTTTAGCGGCTTTTGCGCAACCTCATACCTTGCGCTTTTATTTTAATTTAAAATACATTAAATAATGCGTCAAAAATAGCTTTAACGCAAAAGTTACGTAAATTTATACCTAAACCGTCTAAAAACATCAAATTTTGCCGCGTTAATGGATTTTATTTAGTCGCGAGCTGACTTTAAATTTTTTAAAATTTCGTTTGGAACCAGCTTGCTGACGTCCCCGCCGTGGCTTAAAACCGAGCGCACGATCGAGCTTGATATGAAGGCGTTTTGGAGGCTTGGCATCAGATAAACGGTCTCAAGCTCATCCCAAAGTGCGGCGTTTGCATAGCCGATTTGCAGCTCGTACTCAAAGTCGCTAACTGCGCGAAGGCCGCGTATAACGACGTTTATACTTCGGCTCTTGGCAAAATCCACGAGTAAGTTATCAAATCCGACGACCTCGATTTTTTTTAGATTTGCGGTTGAAATTTTAGCCATTTTGACGCGCTCTTGCAAGCTAAAAAGCGGTTTTTTGCTCTGGCTGGCCGCTACTGCGACGACGACCTCGTCAAAGATCTTTATCGCACGTTTGATGACGTCTAGATGGCCGTTTGTGACGGGATCGAAGGTGCCGGGATAGATACAGGATTTCATTTTTAACCTTAGGATATTTTTGGGCTTGATTTTACAGTTTTTTGCCTAAAATACGGCTTTTTGAGCGATTTTGGGCGCTTAAAATTTAAAAAATAGGGCGGTAAAGGCGCAAAATATTGCGGCCATTTAAGATAACGACGCCTAGCAGTGTAGACGGCACAACTATTTTTACGTATTAAAATGCATGGCTTTAAGGTTGTCTAAAGCAGTAAAAACGATATTTATATAAGATTAAATACAGACCGGTTAAAGCTAGGCGGCATATATTTTAGATGGATTAAGCAAATTACGATAAATATTGATTTTTAACTGCGCGCTTACGACCATCTTTGATAAATTCGGTGTTTGATGTCTAGTAGGTCAAGCCACTTTCCGATGATAAAATTTTCCATATCCTCAAGGCTATTTTGAGCCGAATAATAGCCCAAAACCGGCGGCGCGATAACGGCGCCAAGAGCAGAGAGTTTGGCTGCATGCTCAAGCGCCAGCGTAGAAAACGGCATCTCTCTAACGCCCAAAACAAGCCTCTTTCGCTCCTTTAGCGCGACTGCGGCGGCGCGAGTTATCAGCGTGTCCGCAAAGCCGGCGTAGATTTTGGCTAGGGTGTTGATAGAGCAGGGCGCAACGATAGTAGCGTCTATGCCGAACGAGCCCGAGCTCGGAGCTGCGGCGAGATCGGAGTCGTCGTGGATAACGGCGCGATTTTGCAAATCTTGCCAAATTTGATAAATTTCGTCTTGTTTGGCGTCTTTTTGAATGTGGTTTTTATCAAAAACGCATTGCTTTTGAAATTTACGGTCGTCAATTTTGCTTGCTATTTCACCGTTAGGGCTTACGTTTTTTTCGCCGCCATTAGATTTACAAATTTGCTCGTTTGCATAATCAAGAGCGCAGTTGTCCAAACCTGCGAATTTTAAACCGCTATCGCCCAAATCTTGCGCATTATCCGCAAATTTGCCGCTTTGGTTTTGCGATCTTTCGTCTCCGCCTCCAAAATCTAGCTCGCCTTGAGCGGAGCTAAAATTTGTAAATTTTGCGTCTCCGTGATCTTCGTCAAATTTGGCGCTATTTTGGTTTGAATTAAATTTTGAGCCCGCCGCCGCACCGTTTTTATAAAAAATATCCGTAAAATTTAGCTCTTTTTCTAACACGTTCATCGCGTTTTTACTCACGCACAGATGCAGCTCGCTTCTTTTTGCTATCTCGCGGGCGAGCTTTAACCCCAAATTTACGCCGCTTGCGCCGCTGATACCTAGAAAAATTTTCATCTTATCATCACCTGTTTTTTTGAGACAATTTGAGCGCTAAAGACTTTTTTATCGTTGTTTTTAACCTTGATAGTTTCGCCTAGATTGCCGTTTTCTAGCGCCGTGACCTCGACGATGATACTGAGCGCCCCGTCGCTAAGCACCGCATTGACGCGCTCGCCTTTTTTTATGAGCGGTAGCGGGGTAAACTGCCGTAGCCGCAGCACTTCGCCGCTTTTTATGTTTTGCTTGGCCGCTAGCCTAGCATTTGGCGCGTCGCTCATCATGTCGGGGCTAAACTCGCCAAGCTCGACCCAATCCTTTGCAAAGTCGCCGATACCTAGCATTTGGCGCGTCGCAAGCGGCTTGGTAGCCCTTAAAACCGGCATTTTTGCGTTTATTTCATATCTGAAAAATACGCTTGGCTGCGAGCCGTTTGGCGTGATAAAACTAGCTCTAAAGCTGCCTTTTGGATTGATTTTGTTTACGTAAATTTTATCGAATTTGTATTCGTGAAAGTTTTTAGGAAGTTCGTTTTGAGGCTCGATAAGCGGAAATTTGACGAATTGCAGTCCCTTAAACTCGCTCGTAACCTCTTGCAAAAACGCGCGCTGCACGAGAGCTAACGCGTCGCAGTTTTTTACAAATATCGTCTCTCCGCCGCTTTTGTCCTCAAGCTCTACGCCGCGCTTTTTTAAAATCTCCGCTAAATCTCGCGAATTTATTTTTGCGGCTTTGTTTTCGCCTAAATTTAAAATTTCGTCGTTTTTGCCTGCAAAACCCAAGTCCGCAAGCGTTATTTTGCCGTTTGAAACGCAATACATCGGCCAAAGCGCTAAATCTGAAGAAAATAAAAAAAAGGGAAAAAATAGTAAGAAAAAAATGGAGCGGGAAACGAGATTCGAACTCGCGACCCCAACCTTGGCAAGGTTGTGCTCTACCCCTGAGCTATTCCCGCACCGTTTGAGAAGTCGCAATTTTAGCAAAAACGTTTTCATTTGTCAAGAAAATTTCAAAATTTTTACGATTTCGCCCGCTTTTAGCTCGCCGAGGCTTTCGTTTGTTACCAAAACGGCGTTACTTTTGATGAGCGGAGTTATCATGCCAGAGCCGAATTTATTATTATCCGTCACGCTAAATTTGCCCTCCAAAAAGCTACCGAGCACGATATTTTGGCGTCCCGATTTTATTTTTACGTCTTGATTTAGGACGGCGTCAAATTTTTCTAGCCGCGTGCTCTTTAAAAAAGGAACGACTAGTAAAAAGCACATCAAAAACGCCGCCATCGGATTTCCTGGCAGGATAAATACGATTTTTTTATCTTTTATAAAAGCTTTGCTCGGTCGTCCGGGGCGGATATTTACGCCGTCAAAAAGCTCGCTAAAGCCTAAATTTAAAAGCGCCGTTTTCATAAAATCAGCCTCGCCCTTGCTCGCTCCGCCGCTTGTTATGATGACGTCAAATTCGGCCGACTCTAGCGCATGCGTCGTACTTTCTAGATCGTCCTTGATAATGCCTGCGTACGAGCTAGCAAAGCCGAAGCTTTGAAGCAGTGACGCGATACCTGCGCCGTTTGCATTGTAAATTTGCTCCTCGCTGGCGTTTTGCCACGGCTCGACCACTTCATCGCCGCTTGAAAATATACCGATTCTTAGCTCGCGCTCCACGCAGACGCAGTAGATGCCCTGAGCGGCTAGCATCATTACTCTTGCGGGCGTTAAAATTTCGCCTTTTTTTAGCAAAATTTCGCCAGCCTTGACCTCCTCGCCCTTATATCTTAGGGCGTTAAATTTTTTGACTTTGCTTTGCGGCGTGAGCTTGCCGTCCTGCAAAATCGCATCCTCAAAAGGTACGACAGTGTCGGCATTTGTCGGCATTTTTGCGCCGGTCATTATCTTTACGCATTCGCCTTTTTTTAGCAAGATCTCGGTCTCATCGCCCGCCAGCATGGTTGCCGCGACGCTTAGCGGCTCGTTAAAATCGTCAAATTTGAGCGCGTAGCCGTCCATCGCGGCATTGTCGAAGGAAGGCAAATTTTTAACGGCAACGACGTCCTGTGCTAAAATTCTGCCCGTCGCGCGCTCAAGGCTCGCAAACTCGCCGCAGCCGTCAAATTTAGCTTTTTCTAGGATCAAATTTTGAGCAAGCTCTAGCGTCATTTTACTCCTCCAGCCTGCGTATTTTTGCGCCCAGAGCCGCTAGTTTGCGCTCTAGCCCCTCGTAGCCTCTATCTAGGTGGTAAATTCTGTGCACGCGGCTAGTTCCGTTTGCTGCAAGGGCAGCTAGCACTAGAGCCGAACTTGCGCGCAGATCGGTAGCCATCACGTCAGCAGCATTTATCTCGCCTCCGCCGTAGATCGTCGCGATGTGGCCGTTTAGGCGGATATCCGCGCCCATGCGCGTGAGCTCGCTAACGTGCATAAAGCGGTTCTCAAAAAGCCTCTCGTCGATCGTGCTGACGCCGTTTGCTACGAGCGAGAGCGCCATAAACTGCGCCTGCATATCGGTCGGAAAGCCCGGAAACTCCGTCGTTACGATCTCGACGGGACTTACGTTTTTAGCCGGCATTATCGTGATTTTATCGCCGTCCACGACGGTTTCAAAGCCCATTTGGTTAAATTTAGTAAGCACGGCCCTAAGATGCGCGGCATTTGCGTTCGTGATGGTTACTTGCGAGTTCGTGATCGCTCCGGCGCAAAGATACGTCCCGGCCTCGATCCTGTCAGGGATGACCGTTATCTTGCCCACATCTAGCAGGCGCCTATCCGTGCCCTCGATCACTAGCTCGTCCGTGCCGATACCCTCGATCTTTACGCCGCCTGCGGCCAAAACCTCGCAAAGCTGCACCACCTCAGGCTCTTTGGCGACGTTGATCAGATGCGTCGTACCGTGAGCGAGCGCGGCGGCCATGATAATGTTTTCGCTGCCAGTTACCGTGATCTTGTCAAACACGATCTGCGCGCCCTTTAGCCCATCAGGCGCCGTGGCTACGACGTAGCCTTGCCTTATCTCGATATTTGCGCCCATCTTTTCGAGCGCGCTTAGATGTAGATCTATCGGTCTTTGTCCGATCGCGCAGCCGCCGGGCAGGCTCACCTCGCAGTGGCCAAACCTGGCTAGTAGCGGGCCAAGAACCAGTATGGAAGCACGCATTTTACGCACGATGTCGTAGTTGGCCTTCGTAGAGCTGACGTAATTTGAGTTGATTTTTAGAGTGTGATCGTCCGTAAATTCACATTTTGCGCCCAAATTTACCAGTAGCGTCGCCAATGTTTTTATATCCGCGACGTTTGGCATATTTTTTAGCGTCACGTCGTTTTTTATGATTAGAGCCGCGGCTATGAGGGGCAGGGCGGCGTTTTTCGCACCGCTTATGGCGACCTCGCCGCCTAGTTTCGCGTTTCCTTCGATTTCTAGGTAATACATATTTCTTAAATCCTTAAATAAAATCTAAAGTATAGTGAAATTTAGCTTATAAATTTAAATTTATGCCGATATTTACCGATTTATTTATATAATCTTGATTTTAGGCGGCTCGTCTCTACGGCTTGTCTCTTGGGTAAATTTAAATGATCTAGAAATTTTCTCCCTCGATGAACTATTATGTTCTATCTTCGGTCGAAAATTTCGTCGAAACATTTAAATTTATCACAAGATACTTCGCCTTGAAATTTAAATATAAAATAGGATGATTTAAATGAAATTTACGATTTTTTTACCGCTTGCGCCGATTGCTGCTTTGATTTTTAGCGGATGCGCGAACGATGCGCCCAAAATTTACCCGACCGATCAAAGCGGACAGATTTTAAACGCGAGATTTTTAAACTCGCAGCAAGACGTATTTAACGATCTGGGCGGCAAAGCGCTTTCAAATTTTATGCAAGGATTTTTAGGCAAAAAAGACGGCGGAGACTGCTCGGGTTTCGTTTCGCTCATAAATAAAAACATAGATAACGTTTACTTTTCCGAGACGAATTTGCTCAAATTTTACGGCGAAAAAGGATCAAAATCCCAAGCTATTTATAATTTTTACAAAAAGCGAAATTTGATCTCGCAAACAAGCCCGAAGCTCGGAGATTTGGTGTTTTTTAACAACACCACAAGCCAAACCAAAGACAAAAACAAACAAATCATAACGCACCTTGGCATCATAGACCGCATAGAGGACGACGGAACTATAAGATTTATGCATAATACCAGAGGCAAAAACAAAAGCGGATTTATAAATCTATTTCAGAAAAACAGCCATAAAATAGGCGGCAAAGAGGTAAACTCCTACATCGTAGCGTGCAAAGGCGGCGACTCTACTTGCCTAACGTCAAACAGATTCGCCGGCTTTGGCAAGGTTAATTTTTAGCTAAATTTATGTCTAAATTTTATATGATAAAGCCTTTAAAAAGGAGCCGTTTTTGAAAGCTACGATATCGCTCATCGCGCTAAATTGTCTAGTATATTTTGCCGTTTATTGCGGCATTTGCGGCACTAACGCGACGCTTGGGCTAAATATGTTTTTCACGGACGGACTTTACGTCTGGCAGCCGGCGACTTCGATGTTTATGCATGCAAGTTTAGCCCATCTGCTGATGAATATGGCTGTTTTGTATCAGTTCGGATCGCTTCTAGAGCGGTACTACGGCAGCGAAAAATTCGCCGTCATCTACTGCGTCGGAGGCGTTTTGACCTCGCTGCTTAGTTTTGTTTATATTTATATTATGTTTAAAACTAACGGAACTTTTATAAATTTAGTAGGAGCTAGCGGCGCAATCAGCATGCTGCTAGGAGTTTTGGCGTTTTTGGACGCAAGCAGCAGAAAAGGGCTAATAATCGCTATCTTGCTAATGAGCTTCGCACCCGTAGCCATGGGCGTAAACGTCGCCTGGTACGCGCATATTATCGGCTTTGCGTTAGGATATTTCGGGGTAAAATTTAAGGTGATAAAATGAGATTTTTCGATCAAATTTGGGAAATTTTAGAGTGCGGCGACAAGGAGCTTAAATTCTATAAATTTAAACGATTTTACGCCGAATACAAGGCCGGTAAATTTGACGCGCAAATAGAAGAGGGCGGTAAATTTGACGAGATAAAACCGCTCGAGTGCCCAAGCTACGCGGCATTTTGCGAGGTCGTAGCGATGAGAGAAATCGGCGACAAAAAGCAAGCGGACAAGCAAAAAGCCTTCCTTCACTCGATCGCGCATATCGAATACAGCGCCGTAGATATCGCGCTAGATGCGGCGTACCGCTTCCGAACTCTGCCAAAAGCCTACTATGACGACTGGCTAGAGGTCGCTGAGGATGAGATCAGGCACTTTAAGATGATCGAGGATCACATGGCTAAATTTGACGTGAAATACGGCGATTTTACCGTGCACGACGGGCTTTTTATCGCTTTGCAAAATACCTCCGCATCGCTGCTTGAGCGCATGGCGGTGCTGCCTAGATACATGGAGGCAAATGGCCTTGACGCAAACGCTTTTATGCTAAAAAAGCTGGAAACCGAGCGCGAAAAAGACGGGAGCAAGGCACGTCTTTGCGAAATTTTGCAAGTTATCCTAGACGAGGAGATCTCGCACGTCTCAAAGGGCGATCGTTGGTTTAAATTTGCCTGCAAAAAAGAGGGCGTAAGCCCCGAAATTTACGCACAAATCGTGCAAAAAATCTACCCTAAAGCTTTTTTGCAGTCTCGCGAGCTAAACGTGAGCGCGCGCCTAAAATCAGGCTTTAGCGAGGCGGAAATCGAGTACATAAAAAATCTATCAAAGGCCAAAAAGGCAGAATAAATGAAAAAAATCTACTTTATCAGGCACGCAAAAGCCGTAGAAGAGGGCGAAGGCAGCGACTTTGAGCGCGATCTAAGCGAGCGAGGCAAAAAAGACCTAGCTCTGATGTGCGAGCGGCTAAAAAAATACGAGGTGAAGGCGGACGCGATATTTGCCAGTCCCGCCAAACGCTGTACTAAAACGGCTCAAAAGCTAGCCGAAGCAGTCAAATTTAAGAAGAAAATCAAATTTAAAGACGAGCTATACGGAGCGCAGACGCATGAGCTTTTGACCTTTGTAAGAGAGTTTGACGACAAATTTCAAAGCGTATTCGTCATAGCCCACAACGACGCTATAACTGAAATTTGTGAGCTTTTAAGCGACGCTGCTATCGGAAATATCCCTACATGCGGCATCTTTTGTGTCGAATTTGACGGTAGCTTTAAAGAACTAAAAGAACACGGCGCAAAGGGTCTGTTTTTTGACTATCCTAAAAAACATAAAAAATAGGGCTGATTAAAAGCTCTATTTTATTCCTGCATTTTTCATCGACTTAATTACTGCAAAACATCATCTCAAAAACACACAATAACAAGCAAAATATTTAGCAAAATAAACATAAAAATTATCCGTTAAATTTAGCATGAAATTTAACGGATAAATTGTTTTAATTCAAAAGGTAAAACGTTAAAAAAGACCTTGTTTTCGGCATTTACTGAAGATATTGAGACGATACAAAAGAGATACAAATATTTATTTGAAAATTATAGTTTTCAATATAAAATAGCAAAAATAGTCTGTATTTTACCTTTTAACAAAACAAACTAGTAAAAAGCTTATATAAATTTGGACCCAACGGAACTTAATAATATTTATATTGTTTCCTTCCTATGACTAGTTACATATAAAACTTCTTAATCAATAAATTGAAGCAAGGAAATTTAGCGCAACTCCATCTACTCGTAGTAGCAAGTCCTAGCCCTTATGCTCGTACTTTCTTTGAGAAAAAATTTGAGGGTTTTAACCTATCTTAAGCCTAAAAATTAATTTGGTCTAATTTTTTTGAATTCTTTGGCAAAAAATGCATTTAGATCGTGTAGGCTACCATCATCCATCTGGATTAGTTTTAGGCGATTTTTTTTGTAAATTTTAATTTTTTTACTTTTTCTTCTTAAATATTGCGGCGTCTCAAGGCCCCAGAATTCGATATAAACATCGCTTTGCGTCAGGTAAAAATCGCTAATTACGCGTTCTTTTGTCGGAGTTTTCTTTTCGTAGATAAAATCTATTCCTCTGTAAAATAGCCAATTTGCAATAACCAGCTCAGCACGGCTTTTTACAGTGTAGCCACTATCGCTTTTGTATCTAGTTTGTTTGATTTTTTGTTTTTTAAATAGCTTTAAAGCTAGCAAAACGATTAAGAACAACAACAAAACGATTAAAATTTTTGAAAGGTCAAAGCTCATAAATAATTTTCTCTGGAGTAAATGAAGAAAAATTAGATTTGGTTGCGGAGGACGGACTTGAACCGCCGACCTTCGGGTTATGAGCCCGACGAGCTACCACTGCTCTACTCCGCGATGAAATTTGAGTGGATGGGGTAAGAGGATTCGAACCTCTGGATGATTGGACCAAAACCAATTGCCTTACCGCTTGGCGATACCCCAATGTCTGTAAAAAAGAAAGATGATTATATATATTTTTACCTTATTTGTCAAGCTTTTTGGCAAATTTTCGCCGTTTTTTCAAAGTTTTTCCATAAAAGCCGTACTATATGAGCCGTTTAAGCGTCTGTTTATATCGTCCTGCCAGCTAGCAGGCAGCGCTTCTAACGCTCTAAATTTAGGCAACAAATCCAAATTTTCGCTCGGATTTAAAAACAGTTTATTTATCTGCATTACGCTTAGAGCATTTTCGTTTTTTTGCAGGATTTTCACCTCGTAGCCGGCCTTGCACGAGCCGTTTTCTAGTACTTTATAGTACCAGCCGGTTAATCCCGTGGCAAAAATCTCTTTAGCTAAATTTGCATTTCCCCAGCGTTTTGCAAGTTTAAAGCACGGTTTTCTAGGCTGGGTTACTTGTAGCACCAGCGAGCCGATTTTATGGATGTCGCCAACGTTTACGCTAGTTTCATCCAGCCCGCTAACGGTTAAATTTTCGCCCATCGCACCTAACGGCAAATTTTTAAGCCCAAGATAAGCTTCCCACGCGGGATAGTTTTCTAGCGAGTTTGCAAACACGGCTTTATTTACGCCGCCGTGATGTTTCGTATCAGCCACCTCGTCGCCCTCAAATCCAAGCTCGCCCGCGTAAATTTCACCCGTTTGCGCATTTTTAAATATCGCTGAGCGCCACGCCTTGCCTAGCTCGTCCGTAGCCGCCGCGCTGCCGTACTGTCTTGGTTTACCTATCAAAAGCGCTTTTAGAAATGCCATCTTACCCTCACGCCACGTTTTGCAGATTTAGCCTGACCTGCTCGCCCTCGTCGTTAAACTCAAATCTCACCGCCCTAGCCCCGAAGCTCTTTGCGATCGCTTCTAGCGTATCGCGCGCGGATTTGTGGATCTTGGACTGGAGTTGATTTATCAGGCGCACGGACATCTTTTCGACCTCGGCGCGCGCCTCCTCGATGAGCCTGTTTTTATCCTCTTCGCTAAAGCTACTACCGAAAAATCCGTTTAGCGAATCAGGCAACAAAAACGGGATAAATTTACCGTTTTTCTCGTCGTAAAATTTCATATTCGCGATCGAAAATTTGTATTTGCAAGGCGGCATCTTGATGAGATACTCCTCACTCGCGACATTTACGATCTCTAGGCGCGGACTAGTTAGGTCGTAGATGAAATTTATCTCAAACTCAAATATCATCGAGAGCTTTTTCTCGCTCACTAGCCAGCGCAGATATTCCTTGCCGAAGTTGCCGAATGCATGGTCGGTCTTGGTTACGATCTCTTTGCTATAGACCTGAAAAACGGATAGCTCGCCGATGGATTTTAGCTGCGATATCTCGGTGCTAATCTGCGTCGTAGCGGGCTTTTGCGCGGTTTTTAAGGCTTTATTAAATCTAAAAATCATAAATACGCAAATCGCCAGCAAAATCGCTAAAATAAGGCTCGTAACATCTAACATCTTTGCTCCTTTAAAAGGCGATTTTAGCGAAATTCGTTAAAATAATCGTTAAATTTGAGCTTTTGGTTGTTTTATATTGGTATAAATTTGGATTGTAAATTTAAATTTAGCAAGCTTTTAGAGTAGGCTCTGTTTAGCAAAACCCGCACCTTTTAGATACGGATTTAAATTTGGCTCAAATTCGCTTCAAATTTAGCAAGCAAATTTGAGCTCAAATTTAACCGCCTAAAACACCTGAATAAATTTAAAATCATGCTCTCTAAGCACTTTTTTGATGAGCTCTTGGTGGTCTTTACCCTTGGTTTCTAGAGTGATAGTGATATTAGCGTCGCCGTACTCTAGGCTCGTAGAGAAGCGGTCGTAGTCGATCTTTACGATATTGGCGCTAGCGATCTTTAAGCTATCGGTTAGGCTCATGAGCGCGCCCGGTTTGTCGATAAGCGTGATTTGCAGCGCCATCTTGCGGTGGGATTTGATGAGACCCTTTTCGATGATGACGTTTAGCATCTGCACGTCGATGTTTCCGCCGCTTAGCACGATGCCGATACGCTCGCCGGCTTTAAATTTGACCTTGTTGTGCAGGATACTAGCTACGCCGACCGCGCCTGCGCCCTCGACCACGATCTTTTGCGTCTCGAGCAGGAACAAAATCGCGTTTGCGATCTCCTCGTCATCGACCTGCACGAACTCGTCCACGCACTCTAGGATATTTGCCAGCGTCGTCTCACTAGCGTCGCGAACCGCGATGCCGTCGGCGATCGTGCGCACGCTCTTTGAGTTTATACTTTTTTTAGCACTAAAGCTATTAAACATCGCAGGCGCGCCCTTTGCACTCACGGCGACCACGCGGATGCCTGGATTTACCTGCTTTACGCAGCTTGATATGCCGCTGATTAGCCCGCCGCCGCCAACCGGCACGACGATAGTCTCAAGCTCGGCAAGATCGTCAAGCATCTCAAGTCCCACCGTCCCCTGCCCGGCCATAACGTACTCGTCGTCAAACGGATGGATAAAGCTCATGCCCTGCTGCTTGGCGTACTCTACGGCGTAGGCATAGGCCTCGTCGAAGTTGTCGCCCTTTAGGATGACTTCGGCGCCTAGATCTTTGGTGCCAAGCACCTTTAAAAGCGGCGTGGACTCGGGCATCACGATAGTAGCGGGTGTTTTAAACTCGCGCGCCGAGATAGCGACGCCTTGGGCGTGATTGCCCGCACTTGCTGCGACTACGCCTTTTTTACGCTCATTTGGGCTTAAATTTGCGATTTTATTATACGCGCCGCGGATCTTGTACGCCCCCGTGCGCTGGAGGTTTTCTTCTTTTAGGTAGATGAGCGCGCCGCTTGCGAGGCTTAGTTTCGCGCTGTAGGCAAACGGCGTCTTATACACGAAGCCGCTTATCGTGCGCTTGGCTTGGATTATTTTATTTAGAGAGATCATTTTAGCCTTTCGTTTTTTGTTTAAAATTTACTTTTCATCGCTTTTGCTTGCGCGTTTATTTACCGTATTTTTGCTTACGTTTTCTTTATTTTTATTTATATTTGCCGCAAAATCGCGCATTGCCGTCAAATTTAGCTTAATCAAGTCTTTGAAGCTCGATTTTTATACACTTATCCTGCACGAAATTTATACCGTTTTCGCGCGCGATCGCTCCTGCTGCGTCATTTGTGATACCAAGCTGTAGCCACAGCGTTTTAACGCCTTTTTTGACGGCGTCTTTTACTAGCTCGCTAGCAAACTCGCCCTTTCTAAACATCACGGCGATGTCGATATCTCCCTCTATTTGCATCAAATTTCTATAAACCTTGCGCCCTAAAATTTCATCAAATTTTGGATAGACGGGAAACACGTTAAAACCGCGCTCGATGAGAAATTTTGCCACCTCGTTGCTAGGCTTGCTCTCATCAGGACTAAGGCCCACGACCGCGATATTTTTAGCGGAGGATAAAATTTGCCTCAAGTCGCTAAGCATTTTTACTCTTTAAAAGCACGCCGCACTCGATGTGAGCGGTGTTTGCAAACTGGTCAAAGATAGCAAATTTAACCGCCTCGTGCGTTACGGATAGCTGCTCTAGATCGCGTTTTAGACTTTGCGGCGAACAGGAGATATAGATGATATTTTCGTAGTTTTTGATGAAATTTATCACGCTATCATCAAGTCCCGCGCGCGGCGGATCGACCAAAACGTGCGAGAAGTCGTAGCTAAAGATATCAAGCTCTCTTAAGCGGTTAAACTCGCGCTCGCGCCTAAACGCACTCATCAGCTCCTCGGCGCTCATTCGCAAAAATTTGATGTTATTTACGCCGTTAAGTTCGCAGTTTTTAAGGGCATTTGCGATCGAGCTTTTCGATATCTCGGTTGCCAAAACGCGTTTAAACTTTTCCGCCAAAGGGACGGTAAAGTTGCCGTGCCCGCAGTAAAGCTCGAGCAGATCCGCGCCGCGCTCTACGCAGCCCTTCGCCCATGCGACCATTTTTTCGTTTACGGCGGTGTTTGGCTGGATAAAAGCTCCGTCGCCGAATGTAAATTTATAAATTTTGCCGCCGATATTTAGGTTATCTAGCAAATTTAACTCGCCGCTTAGTAGTTTTTGCCCTTTTGCCCTCGCGGCTATCGTCACGCGGTGACCGGCAAGCTCGCGTGCTAGGCTCTCTATCTCGCCCTGCTCGGCTTTGCCTAGACGCTTATGATAGAGCAGCGTCGCCAGTATCCCGCTCGCACACGAGATAAACTCGGCGCCAAAGAGTCTCTCTTTTAAAATTTGATTTTTCGCAAGCACCTCAAGCAAACGCGGCATCAAATTTGCGATAGGAGCGGCTACTTTTGGGCATTCGTCTATAATAATCCGCTTGGTTTTGGCGCCGTGCATCGTGTATGCTAGATCGACCGCGCTATGCCAAATATCGTGCCAAATTCCAAACTCCGCCCTCGTGCGGTAAGCGGCCCTCTGCGAAGCGAAAAACTCAAATTCGCCGCTATAAAAGGACTCAAATTCGCGCTTTATGAGATCTTTTTTAAAGTCAGCCTGCTCCTCATAAGGCATATCAAGAGTGCAACTACCGCATTCTCCTAAAAATTTGCAAAACTTATCGGGCAAATTTAAACCCTTTGCCCGACGAATCTAACAACCAAAGCCGTCACCAAAAGCCCTAAAGGAAGCACTATCCAGATGCTTAGGCCAAGCGCGGTCGGGAAGTATCCCGCAAAAATACTGATCGCGCAAACGGCAAGCGCATAAGGCATCTGAGTCTGGACGTGATCGATGTGGTTACACCCCGCGCCCATAGATGAAAGTATCGTAGTATCTGAGATCGGCGAGCAGTGATCGCCAAATATCGCGCCCGTTAAAACGGCTGAGATATTTACTATCATATAAGCATGCAAGGCGTCGCCCTCTAGTCCGCTATGCATGCCCACCGCGCTAGCTAGCGGTATCGCAAGCGGCATCAAAATACCCATCGTGCCGTAGCTGGTGCCGGTAGAAAAGCTGATAAACGAACCCAGCATAAAAATCGCCGCCGGAAGGACGATCTTTGGCGTAGACTGCGAAAGCAGATCGACTAGGTATCGAGACGTGCCAAGCTCCTTGATCACCGAGCTAAGCGACCACGCAAGAAGCAGGATGATGATCGTAGTTATCATGGTTTTCCAGCCCTTGCCCCATGTCTCTATCGCCTCGCGAACGGTCAAAATTTTTCTATAAACAGCCATAAATATCGCCACCACGGTAGCTAGCAAAGCCGACTGAAATAGCGCCACGGACGCATCGGCCGCGCCGAACGTAGCCTGGAAAGTGTGGAACGTAAGCGGATGAGTCTTCGCGCTCTCAAGAGCCTCGCCCTCAAGCAAACCTAGACCGCTAAAATAAAAGCTAACGAACGCGCCCAAAATAAGCACCAAAAGCGGCACGATCGCGTTTGAGCTTTGTAGTTTTATGTTTTCTTTAGGCTCTAGCGTCTTATCCTCGACGTCCTCTATCATCGCTCCGTCGCGTCTTGGGTGCAGTTCGCCCGCTCTAGCTCTGCGCTCGGCTTTTAGCATACCGGCAAATTCGCGCCCCATAAATGCGGTGCAGACGATGAAAAATAGCATGAAAAGATTGTAAAATCTATAAGGCATCGTCTCGACGAAGATACTAAAGGCGTTTACGTTCGTTATTCCGATGAGCTCGTAGCCTTGTTTAATCAGCGAGATCTCAAGCCCGACCCAAGTCGAGATGACGGCTAGGCCCGCTATCGGAGCAGCGGTAGCGTCGATGATAAAGGCTAGCTTTTCGCGAGAGACTTTAAATTTGTCCGTTATCGGGCGCATGATCGGGCCCACGATGAGGGAGTTCGCGTAGTCATCAAAAAAGACGAAAAGCCCCATCACCCAGGTTGAAATTTGAGCCGAAACGCCTGTTTTGGCCTTTTTGCTTAGCCATATCGCCACGGCCTTGGTTCCGCCCATTTTGGTGATGAGCGCGACTACGCCGCCGATACAAAGCACCTGAAGCACGATGCCCGCGTTCCAGCTATCGGCCAGCGAGCCCACGACCCTTTTTACGATGTCGGTAAAGCCCTTTACGAAGGTCATCGGGATGCTTGAGTCGATGACGTTTATGAGAAACGTTCCGCTAAAAACGCCGATAAAAAGCGACAAAACGACGTCTTTGGTGATAAACGCCAAAACTATCGCCACCACGGGCGGTATGAGCGTCCAGATACCGAAAATTTCGGCATTTTTTTTCGCTACTTCGGGGTCTACGGCTAGCGCCAAGATCGGCAAGAGCGACAAAAATAAAATCTTTTTCATCAAAAACTCCTTTTTGTTTTTCGTCGGTTTAATCAAATTTTTCGTCCGCGTGTCATCGGTCGGTATTTAAGGCGTAAATTTAGCTAAATGCGGCTTAAATTTTTGTTTTAAATTCGCTTATCGGTCAAAATTTTTAGCTCTTTATTAAAATTTTATGTTAAAAATGAAGCTTTTGTGGAAATTTTGCTTAAAATGGCGCCAGACGGTAAATTTAAATTTGCTCGTAGTTTAGATTTTGCGGTAAATTCTAGCTTTGATTTATCGGTCAAAATTTGGTATCTAACGAGCCGCGCGTCATTTGCACGAAAGAAGGTTAAATTTAGATTTTCATTTCAAGCTTGAGCGGGCTGGGGCGATGTAAATGCAGCCTCGCTTCCACCGCTTGAATTTGTGATCAGACGTAAATTTAGGATTAAATTTGACTAAAAACAGCCGAATTGAATCCTAAAATCCACAAATTTAACAACAAAAGCCTACTTTTTCTCGATAAAAAGCCCGGCCCAAGTCTGCTGCGTCGCCATCGCCTCGACGACGTTGATATTGACGCGGTGAGGCATATTTAGGCAGTTTAGCACGATCTGTGCGATATCCTCGGCCGTGATGTACTCTACGCCTTCGTAAACCGCGTCGGCCTTAGCCTTATCGCCGCCGAAGCGAACCTCGCTAAACTCGGTCTTACAGATACCGGGAGCTATCTCGGTCACGCGTATGCCGGTGCCGCGTATGTCGTTGCGCAGATTTCTGCTAAACTGCTTTACAAACGCCTTGCTCGCGCCGTAAACGTGACTGCCCGGATACGGCCATGCGCCCGCGGTTGAGCCTAGATTAAAGATATAGCCGCTCTTTCGCGCGATCATTATGGGCAAAACGGCCTTGGTCGAGTACAAAAAGCCCTTGATGTTGGTATCGACCATCGTCTCAAAATCCTCGATGCTAGTCTCCGCCACGCCTTCGAGCCCCAGCGCTAGGCCTGCGTTATTTACGAGCACTTCGATGTCGCGAAACTCCTGCGGTAAATTTGCCACGCCGTCAAAAACCGCCTTTTTATCACGGATATCTGCGACGATGATGTGCGTATTCCCAAGCTCCTTAGCTAAGGCCTCGAGCCTTTCTTTACGGCGAGCGAGCGCTACGATCTTGTAGTCTTCGCGGCTCAGCATCCTAGCTATCGCCTCGCCGAATCCTGACGTAGCTCCAGTGATAAAAGCCGTTCCTTTCATATTTTCTCCTTATTCGGTGATCAAATTTGACTCAAGCCCCATCGCCCTTAGATACTGCGCGTTGATCTCTTTTTTGCCGATGATCGCGTAGTCTAGGGCGTTTAGTCCGTTATCATCCACTGCTTGCACGTCCGCGCCGTTATCTACCAAAAGCTGCAATATCTCCACATCAGCCGCCCCCGCTGCGCTCATCAGCACGCTTTTTGACGCCGCGTCAAAGTCGCAGAGCTTTACGAAGCTCGGCAGTTGGACGCTCAAATTTGCACTATATGCAAGCTTGGTGCTCACGTCTATCAGCCTTTTGTTTACTAGCGCTCCGTTTTCTAGTAGAAATTTGACTAAATTTATATCATTTAGTTGTACGGCCTTAAAAAGCGGAGTGACGCCAAGCAGATTTGCATAGTTTACGTCCGCACCGCTAGAAACCAGAAGCTTTACGTTATTTAGATTTTTAAGCGCGAAAAACAGCGGACTCTCAAAGCCGTAGTTTAAATTTACTCCCGCGCGCAAAAACTCTTTTATCACGTCTTCGCTTTTTTCGTAAAGAAGCGCGGCGTTAAAGGCGTTTTGCAGCGAGCTTTGCGACACGGTGCCAGAATATATCGCCTCATTTATGCCGTATTTTGTAAAGGTCGGGTCGCTAACCTTTCTCGCAAATTCGTCCATATCGCCGTTTTGCAGAGTTGCGGCAGCAAATTTTAAAAACTCGTTTGCGACCTTCGAGGCGTAATAAATCGCGCTGCCTTCGTCTATTTTAAAATTTGATTTGTAGTAGTTTACCAGCAGCCCCAAGACGGCGTTGTAGTCTTTGTTAAAGTCCTTAAAAACCGTAAAATTACTTAGACTTTGATGTCCCCAGTAGCGAAGCCTGGCTCTGTTTTGCGATACGAGTTTTTCGTATTCATCGGGATTTTCTAGCTCTTTGGCGTAAATTTCGGGCGCATAAGAGGCTTTTAGGATCTTAAATTTAAATTCGTTTAAATTTTTAGTCGCTAAATTTCCGACGCAAGCAAGGCTTTCGGCGCGGATCTTTTGAGCGGCCGAGAGTAAAATTTGAGCCTCTTTTATCCCCAGGATAGAGTCGTTGCAGTTTGGTTCAAATTCTCCCGAAAATATTAAATTTTGCGAGAAAAACTGCTGCTTCTCGGCCAAAGCGTCATCGCAGCTAAAGCCAGCAAAAACAAAAGAAAACGATAAAAGTATCGGCAAAATAAATCTCATCGCATGCCTCAATATCTTTTAATTTTGATAATTCTACCAAAAAATAATTTGGTAAAAATAAATTTACCGCTCATTAAAGCAAACGTCCGCAAACGCGGCTTTTAGCTTCTCGTAAAGCGGAGTAAAAGGCACGCCGTTTACGCGCACCTCGGCGATAGACGTGATGAAGTTCGTATCTCCGCTCCAGCGCGGCACTAGATGATAGTGTACGTGCTCTGCGATACCCGCACCCCCTGCTTTGCCTAGATTCATCCCAATATTTACGCCCACCGCGTTTAGTTCGCGTTTTAAAATTTTTACGCCCTCGCGTACGTAAGCGCTCATCTGCGACCACGTCTGCTCGTCTAGGCTTTCGATATTATCGGTATGCACGTAAGGTATCACCATAAAGTGCCCGGGCGTATACGGATAAAGATTCATGATCCCAAAACACCGCTTCGCGCGGAACAAAACGCCAGTCTGGGCGTCTTTTTCCGGATGATTTACGACGTTGCAAAAGACGCAACCCTGCTCCTTTTTACCGAAATATTCGCTCCTCCACGGTGCGCAAATGTGCTCCATATCAGCCCTCCTTTACGGTTTTTACGGCTTTTGCCAAGTCCTCTTGCCTCATAAAATGCTCGCCTATTAAAAACGCGTCGGCTCCTTGAGCATGAAGCTCTTTTAGCTGCGAATGCTCGTAGATACCGCTTTCGGCGACGATGACTCTTGCGTTTTTGATTTTAGAAAATAGCCTCTCGCAAAGGCTCATATCCATCTCAAACGTGCTTAAATTTCGGTGATTTACTCCGACTATCTTTGCGCGCGCGAAATTTGACTTTTCTACGTCCTCTTCGTCGTGCGTCTCCACTAATGCCTCAAGCCCTAAAGAGCGCGCGTAATCAAGCAACCGCTTTAACTCGCCCGCGCCAAGAGCCTTTGCGATAAGTAGGATAAAATCAGCCCCGTAAACGAGCGCTTCTAAAATTTGATACTCGTCTACGATAAAATCCTTGCGAAGTAGCGGCAGCGAGCTTGCCTGCCTGATAGCGGCTAGATACTCTAAATTTCCTTTAAAAAAATGCGGCTCGGTTAGAACCGAGATAGCGTTTGCGCCGCCCTTTTCATACTCTTTGGCTATCTCTGCGGGCGCAAAATTTTGCCTTATTAACCCCTTACTAGGGCTTGCTTTTTTGACCTCGGCGATGATGCGATACGGCTCGTCTGAGCTGCTTTTTAGCACCTTTGCCGCGTCTTTTATCTCGCGAGGATTTTTGGTCGCGAGCTCTTGGAGCTTTTCAAAAGGCGTTTGCGATTTTCGTAGCGCCAAGTCCTCTTTCGTTCGTTCGATTATCTGATCTAGTATCATTTTTTACCCTTTTTTAGGCACTCTTTGATAGCGTTTATATGCTCCTTGCCCTCGGGCGAATTTACAAATTCCTCGTTATGAAGAGTTTGCTGCATTATCTCGTCGGCCTTTTTGCACTCGCCTAGCTTATAGTATCCCCATGCTAGCGAGTCTAGATAAAACATCGATCCCGGCTCTAGCTTAAGGGCTTTATTTACTAGATCTATCCCCTTTTTCGCGTCTATATCGTGGTCGATGAGTAGGTAGCCGTAGTAGTTTAGATACAGCGCATTATTTAGCTTTACGGCCGATTTTTCAAAGTTATTTACGACTTGCTTTAGACTATCTTTATCTATCTTTTTGGTTTGTTTGTTTGTGTCTCTTTCGTATTGATATATCGCCATTTTGGCTTGATATTCGAGATTAAAGCTCTTATCGAAAGCATCCTGTGCCTTTTTATAAGCCTTAGCAAAATCCCCCGTCGCGGCGTAAAGATCCATCAGAGCATCGTCGTTGTAGGAGTATTTTTGTAAAAATTTGATCGCTGCGTCGTAGTTTTTTTGATAGACGTAGACGCCAAGCGCCTTTTCGAGATAGTTTTTTTCTCTCGTCGTTTCATAAAGCCCCTCATAAACATCGATCATATCGGAGTAGCGGCCGTCTTGCGCATAGATATCGACTAGCGCCGTGCAGGTCTCGACCTCGCAGCCGTCTATACGGCGCGAGCTCTCTAGGTACCTGATCGCCTCTTTTTTATCGTTCATTTTATTGTACAAAAGATCGACTATTCGCAATAGATTTTCCACGCTTCTATCTAGCTCGTATGCGCGCTCTAGCTCGCTTAGAGCGGCTTTGTTGTCGTTTTGCATCGAGTAGACGGCAGAGAGCATGACGTGGTTTTTGGAGATGTCTTCTTTTTTGACGAGCTCTTTCATTATCTTTGCGGCTTCGTCCAGTTTATTTTCGCTCATCAAATTTGCGCCCTGTATGCGAAGCACGTCCACGTCGTCTTTTAGCACCTTTTGGCTGAGCGCTAAAATGCTTTTAAAATTTACGTTTTTAGAAAAAAACGCGAGCCTGAGCGCCTCTTTTAGATAGTCCGTGTTTTTAGTCTTTTCGTAAAGCTGCTCGTAAAGCTCGGTCGCCTCGTCGTGCTTAGCGTTTTCGGCCGCCATTAGCGCCTTGATAACGTATAAATTCTCGTCAAAGTCCTCTTTAGCGGTAGCAAAACAAGCAAGTAAGACCGCCAATATAAATTTTAAAATCGCCTTATTCCCGCGCATTCTTTCTCCAATTCATCGATTTTATCCTGAAAATAGTCCCAAAACGGAAAGGTGCGGCACTGACTCGGGCGAAAGTCGTAAACCGAGCAGTTTTTTGCCGTTTCGTCAAAAAATACGCACGCAAATCCGCCCTCATAGGGCTTTTCTTTGAGGCTAAATTTGTATCCGAATTTATCTAAAAATCGCAACCTAAACTCATCCTCGCTTATTTTTAAATGTTCCGCCAGCGCCGAAATTTCCGCCGAGCTTATCCATATATAGCCGCTTTCTCCCGTGCAGCACTTGCCGCCACACAGCTCGCATTTGCTAGCGTCAAATTCATAACCAAAGCCGCTTTGTCTTAGCAAACTCACTCTAGCGCGTCCTTGCTTTGCGTATTTGCCGCGGTAAAAATTTGGGCCGCCTTTTTGCTATAAACTCCGCCTTCAAAAACGAAAATCGCAGGCAAAATTTGAGCTAAGGATTTTGAGCTTTTTTTAGCCTCGATGAGTGCTAAATTTGCCGCGCCGTCCGCCTTTGGATGCACGAAGCAAAGCCTAGTAAGCGTAAATTTAAACTCGCTCAAACAAAGTAAAATTTCAGCTAGGCGCTTAGCGTCGTAGCAAAAGCTAAAAACTCCGCGCGGCTTTAGCAGCGAATTTGCACTACCCACAAGCTTACTAAGCGGTAAATTTTCGCTATATCTAGCGGCGCGCAGATGCTCATTCTCGCTTTTTTTAGCGCCGTCGTGATAAAAAGGCGGGTTTGAGACGATGAGATCATATCTTTTTTCGCTCTTAAATTTAGCAAAATCAGCCGTTATAAACTCTGCTTCAAGCCCGTTTTGGCTAGCGTTTGCGGCGGCTAAATTTACGTTAGCTTCTAAAATATCGAGCAAGCTAAGCGAAATTTTAGAAAAATCGCGCTTTAAAAGCAGTCCCAAAACCCCGCTACCGCAGCCTACGTCTAGTACCTCGCCGCACACTCCGCCCTCACGGATAAAGTCATACAAAAACATCGTATCGCTGTTGTAGCGGTAGCCGTTTTTGGGCTGAGTGATTATCATCTATAGACCTTTATGATAAAACCCTGCTTATCTTCGGATGTTATTATGTCGTTGCTGTACGATATGCGCGAAAAGTCGCCGAATTCATCTTTTATCAGCTCTCCGGCGACCTTGGCGCGCTCCTTGCCGATACCGAAATTTGCATACGAATCGATCTTTTCAAGTTCGTCTTGAGGGATAGTTTTTGTTACTTTTGAGGTGGCGATAAAGTTACCGCGGCTCACTATCGGCGTGATTTCAAAATAGTAATTTGAATTATAGCTCTGTAAAAAGTCGCTTACTTTATTTTTGCACGTTTGCGTCGGCTTATCCGAGCCCGCGCTCATATCCGTACACTCGACGGAGGCGATGAAAACCACCTTTTTAGGCACTTCGGCTCTAAAATTTAGCTGGATGATCTTTTTTAGGTTTTCGTTTTCGCTCATCAGCTCTTCATTTTTGGTTAGTATCTGCGCCACTTCGCCCTTTGCGAGATTTCTTTGCGCGCTAGTTTTAGCTAAATTTTCCTTTGTTTGATTTAGGTTTTGCGCCTCGTTTAGCGCTTGTTTTTTTAGCTCCGCTATCTCCTCGTCTTTTTTTGCTATTTGGTTTGTTAGCTCGTTTATTTGCTCTTTAAAGCTCTCGTTTGATTTTAGATTTTCATCGACTAGAGCAGTGATTTTATTGTTTAAAATTTTATAGTTTTGGATATTTTTTTTACCGGCGGCGATCTCGTCTGCTAGCAGCTCTTTTTGGGCGATTAGCGATTCGTTTAGCTCCGAGATTTTGGCGTCTGATTTTTGCAAAAGCTCGTCTTTTTTGGCCGATTGCCCTACTAGTTCGTCTATTTTGGCTTGATAGTCGTTTTGAGCGCTAATCGCGTTTTGACGAGCATTTTTGAGTTCTATTTTTAGCGCGTCTATTTGAGCTAAAAGCTTTTGCGATTCTTTTTCAAAGTCCTGCGATTGTTTTTCTATTTTTGCGTTTAGCTCGTCATTTACCACTTTTAGATTATCTTTTGACTCGGCCTTTTTATTTGCGATTTCAAGACTTGCTTCAAGCTCGGTTATTTTTCTTTTGCCAGCATTGAGCTCTTTTTCTAGCGATGAAATTTGATTTTTGTTAGAGCTTTGTAGGGATGAAATTTGAGCGTTAAATTCGCTCGAAACCCTCTTTATCTCGCTATCTTTTAGCCCTATTTCGCTCATTAGCCTTGCGTTTTCGTTCTTTAGTTTCGCCGTCTCCGCCGTTGCCGTTTTTAGCTCGTTTTCAAATTTTGCCTTGCTAGTTTGTGCTTCGTTTTTTAGCGCTTCGTTTTGAACTTCTAGCCGTTTTAGCGCATTTTGATTTTCGTTTTGCGTTTTAGCGCTTGATTTGTCAAATTCGCTCTGCTTTTTTTCAAGCTGGGCTTTTAGATCTTTTATCTCTGCTCGTAGCGAAGTTAAATTTTGCTCTAAATTTTTATTTTTCTCGTTTTGTTCTTGCGCTTTGGCTAGTTTTTTATTTAGCTCATCGATCGCGCTTAGACGCTGTTTGTCGTTAGCGCCGGCGGCTTGCTTTCGTCTAGCTTCCAGCTCGGCTTTTTGCTCGTTTAGCTGATTTGTTATCTCTAGATTTTTACCGACTAGATCGAGGTTATCATCGTATAGAAGCTTGTTTTGCGCGCGCAGGACGCGGATTTGTTCTTTTAGCTCGGACTCGTTTCCCAAAACGGGCGCGTCGGTATCGTTTGCATCCAAATTTTTTTCATCTATCAAATTTGGCGAAATGCGATTTTGCGGGGTTAAATTTTTATCGTCTTTAGCCTGCGCAAGCTCGTCTTTAGGTAGTTCCTCGACGTTCATTACCTGCACGGCGAGCTGTTTTGCGCTCTGGTCGCCGCCTTGTTTAGAAAACTCGAAATACAAATAATAACCGCCAAGCGTAAGCAAGCAACCGCAGATAAAAAATAAGACTAAATTTAACGCTCTCAACTCTACTTTTCCTTGATGTTTTGAACTACCTTATGCGCGTGGTTTAGCGCTAGCACTATCGATCCGCCGTTTTTTAGCACGATGTCGCCGCCGATATATAGCCCGCCGACGCTGCTTTCGTATTGCTCGTTTACGATAGGATCTTTATCCGCGTCAAGCTCTACTCCGCATTTTTGTAAAAAATCAACCGGGGTCGAGCCGCCGATAGCGTAGACGACTCTGTCGTAGACTCTGATTTTGCCGTTTGAAAAGTGCGCCCTAACGCGTCCTGATTCGTTTTCTATCTCGGTGATATCGTGATTTAGGCGGACTTTTAACTTATTTGCCTTCTCCAACTCCCAAAGCGCGGCTAAATTTACGTCGTTTACGCGGCTAAATTTATCCTTACGGTACGCTAGCGTGGTTTTGTTGTATTGGCACAGCTCGATAGCGTACTCTACGGCCGAATTTCCGCCGCCGACGACCAGCACCTTTTCGCCGCTGGAACAGGAGTTTAGATTAAAATTTACGACTCCGTTTAGCGAAGGCGGGATTTTATAGTCCGGCTTGTTTGGACGCCCCATCTTACCGATGCTTATCATCACGTTTTTGGCCTTGTAGTCGCCCTTTGCGGTGTGCACGAAAAACAAATCGTCCTTTTTTTTCACGCTTTCGACCTCGGAGTTAAAAACCGCTTCTATCTCGTCGTGATCTAGCAGCTTATCAAAATAATCAAGCGTGCTTTCTTTCGTGCCGTCCTCAAAGGACACGATGCCGTGGATGGTGCTATCTTGACCTTTGTACTCCTTGTCCACGCGCTTGTTGTCTTTGTAAAATTTACGTATCGTTTGACTGTGATTGTCGCCCTTTTCGAGAAGCAAGACTTTTTTTAATCCGTTCGCCCTAGCCTCTACGACGGTCGCGATACCGCAAGGACCGCCGCCGATAACGATAATATCGTAAACATCGCTCATTAATTTTCTCCGATTTTGATAATTTTTCATTAATGTAGCGAAAATTGGATTAAATTTTAAGAAATTCGCAAAATTTGGGGTAAATTTAATCCAAAAGCGCAAAAAGCGGCTAAATTTAAAGATAAAAGGCGGGCGAGAGCAAATTCAACTCGTTTAGATTCCGTAAATTTACGAGCCAAATTTGAGCCTTGCTAAATTTTATAAATTTAACGCGTCAAATTTAATAGGCGCAAATTTCATCAAAATTTACGCCCGCTAAAGCTAAATTTTCTTTAAAAACTCAGCGATTAAAAACGCGAGTTCTAGTGACTGATCGGCGTTTAGGCGCGGATCACACTGCGTTTCGTACCTGTGGGCTAGATCGTTTTCGTTTAGTTTAAACGATCCGCCCGTGCACTCGGTCACGTCCTGACCCGTCATCTCTAGGTGCACGCCGCCCGCATGCGTGCCTTCGGCTCTGTGTATCTCGAAAAAGCTCTGCACTTCGGCTAGGATTTTGTCAAATTCGCGCGTTTTGTAGCCGTTTGCGGCTTTTATCGTATTGCCGTGCATCGGATCGATGCTGTAGACGATATTTAGCCCTTCGCGTTTTACTTCGCGTAGGATTTTAGGCAGTCGCTCGCCGATTTTATCCGCGCCCATTCTGATGATTACGTTTAGTCTGCCTGCTTCATTTTGCGGATTTAGCGCATTTGCGAGCGCGATGACGTCCTGCGCGGTAGCGTTTGGCCCGATCTTGACGCCAAGAGGATTGTGCACGCCGCTTAGAAAATGCACGTGAGCGTCGTTTACGCCGCGAGTACGCTCGCCGATCCAGAGCATATGCGCCGAGCAGTCGTACCAGTCGCCGGTGAGGCTATCCTCTCTAGTGAGCGCCTCCTCGTACGGCAGCAAGAGCGCCTCGTGCGATGTGTAGACCTTAGTTTCGCTAAGCGCGGGAGTATTTGAGGCGTTTATACCGCAAGCCCCCATAAACGCTAGAGTTTGGCTTAGCTGCCTAGCTAACTCGCCGTATTTAGCGTCAAGCTCGGGCTTTTTGATAAAGCCAAGATTCCAGCGATTTACCTCATGAAGATCGGCTAGACCACCGCGAGAAAAGGCGCGAAGCAGGTTCATCGTGGATGCGCTTTGATAATACGCCTCGATCATGCGGTTTGGATCGGGTAAGCGGGCATCCGGGTTAAATTCAAAGCCGTTTATGATGTCGCCGCGGTAGCTGGGTAGCTTTACGCCGCCTTGCTCCTCGTAGTCCGAGCTTCTAGGCTTGGCAAACTGACCCGCCACGCGCCCTACTTTTACGACGGGGCAGCGCCCTGCGAAGGTTAAAACGATCGCCATTTGCAGCATTACCTTAAACATATCGCGGATATTTACGGCGTTAAAATTTGAAAAACTCTCCGCGCAGTCGCCCCCTTGGAGCAAAAACGCCTCGCCGCTACAAACTTTTGCAAGGTCTTGCTTTAGATTTCTAGCCTCGCCCGCAAAAACTAGCGGCGGCATCGTTTTTAGCTTATCCTCGGCCTTTTTTAGCAAGACCTCGTCGGGGTAGCTAGGCTGCTGCAAGATATTAAATTTTCTCCACGAATCTCTGCTCCACATCTTTAAACCTTTTTTAAAAATAACCCCGATTTTAGCTAAAAGAACTTTTATTACAGATAAAATTTCAAATTTCAGCCCCAAATTTGCCCTCGCTGCGCATTTTTGAGCCGCATAAGCTTTGATTAACGATAAATAAATATAATTTCGCCAAAAAAAGCGGAAAAATGCAAGACAAAAATCAAACCAAAATCGGCCTAATCTACGGCCTGTCGGTCTTTATTATCTGGGGCGTTTTTCCTATTTATTTCAAGCAGCTCAGCGCACTTTCGGCCACCGAGATCGTAGCTCACCGCATCCTTTGGTCCGTGCTGCTTTTATTTTTACTACTCAAATTTGGCCGCAAACTAGGCGCCGCAAAGAAAATTTTAAGTAACAAAAAAACCGCGTTTTGGCTATTTATCACGGGACTTCTCATTGCCGCTAACTGGTGGATCTACGTCTACGCCGTAAATATCGGCAAGATAGTAGAAACCAGCCTTGGATACTTCATAAATCCGCTCGTAAATATGCTCCTTGGCGTGCTGATTTTAAAAGAAAAGCTATCACGCGCGGGTAAATTTGCCGTCGGCATCGTCTTTGTCGCTATCGGAGTGCAAATTTACGACGCGGGCGGCCTGCCTATCATCTCTATTATTTTGCCTATCACGTTTGGATTTTATTCGCTTATCAGAAAGCGCCTTAGCGTGCCATCTTTAGAGGGGCTTTTCGTCGAGACCGCACTCATAGCTCCTATCGCGCTTGTTGCGCTATTTTTCGTAGCCGCTAGCGGACAAAATCACTTCAGTTTTTCGTGGTTTGGGCTTTTGATAGCTCTTTGCGGGCCTGCGACCGTAGTGCCGCTTTTGCTTTTTAACTCGGCGGCTACTAGGCTAAATTTGAGCACGATCGGCTATTTGCAGTATATCTCGCCCTCTATGCAGCTTTTGCTTGCCGTTTTTTACTACGGCGAGCAAGTTAGCGCGCTTAAGGCGCTGTCGTTTTTACTCATCTGGAGCGCGCTGGCGGTGGTTAGCTTTAGCGCGATTTATAGTAAAAAAAGCAAAATTTCAGTATAACCGCAAATTTAAATCAAAAAAGGAAAAACAATGTCATCTATCGCATTTTACGCCGTCATCTGCGTCATAGCCGCGCTAGTGCTCTACGCGCAGATACAAAAAACAACGAGAAAGATTGACGAGAACGGTACTTTAGCAAACAACTCCCCCGAGGCCGCGCGTCAAATTTCGGTGCAAAAGTACAAGGATTTTTGCGAGATCATTAACGGCGAGCTAAGAGAACTAAAGATGAAAGCGCTCTACGACGATGCCCTAAAAAACGAGGATCTAAAAGAAAAATTTTTAGAAAGCCTAAGCGAGATGAGCAAGAAGCTGACATTTATCGAGACGATGAACACCGCTAGAAACCCCGACAAATGGGAAAGCGAGCTCTTTGAGGTGCTAAGCCGCCTAGACGATCTCATTACTGAAAATTTCAAAGACGGCGAGCGCGCGGGCGACGAGATTAGAGAGCGTCTGGGTGCGGAGTTTAGCAAGCTACAAAATTAAATCTTAAGTAAAAACGGGGTAATATCGCTTTTTTGATTTAACTCTATCTTTCTAAGGAAAAAACGGATGAGCTATGCCAAAAAAGACCTCGTAACCGCTGCAAATTTAACCAAAGACGAAATTTACCATTTCCTAAATTTAGCCAAGGAGTTTAAGGCATTAAACAACTCCGAAACCAAAAAAGCCAAATCGCTCTACGGCAAAACGACCGTAAACGCCTTTTTCGAAAACTCGACTAGGACGCGGACGAGCTTTGAGATCGCAGCTAAGCGCCTCGGAGCCGACGCTATAAATTTCACCGCCTCAAACTCCAGCACCAAAAAGGGCGAAACGCTCATCGACACTATCCACAACATCGTCGCGATGAAGACGGACGTCGTAGTCGTGCGCCACTACAGCTCGGGCGCGGCTAAATTTATAGCTGAAAATACCGACGCTCACGTCGTAAACGCAGGCGACGGCCTAAACGAACACCCTAGCCAAGCGCTGCTTGATCTTTTTACCATACTGGAAAATCGCGGCAGTCTAGAAAATCTCACGGTCGCCATCATCGGCGATATCTTTCACAGCCGCGTAGCTCGCTCGAATATCTACGTCCTAAAAACGCTCGGAGCCAAGGTTAAGCTCTTTGGCCCGCCGATGTTTTTAACTGGCATGGAGGCTTTCGGCTGTCAAATTTGCTCCGATATGCGCGAGGCCGTCGAGGACTCGGACGTCATCATCATGCTGCGCATCCAGCTCGAGCGTCAGGATGATGAGATAGCATTTCCGTCCGTACGCGAATACTCCAAATTTTTCGGCCTAACCCAAGCCAAAATGAAATACGCCAAAGATGGCGTCATGATCCTGCACCCGGGCCCCATAAATCGCGGCGTTGAGATAAACTCCGACGTAGCGGACGATCCGCACTACTCGCACGTGCTAAATCAGGTCGAAAACGGCGTCGCCGTCAGGATGGCGATCCTAGATACTCTCATAAAAAATAAAGGCGCAAAATGAAAACTCTCATAAGAAACGGCACGATCGTAAATCACAACGGCTCGCAAAAAGCAAACATCCTGATAGATGGCGACAAGATAGCTCTCATCACCGCTGACGAACCAGCGGCCGATAAGGTAATAGACGCTAGCGGCAAACTCGTGATGCCGGGCCTTATCGATATGCACGTGCATTTTAGGGATCCCGGCCTTGAGTATAAAGACGATATAAACACGGGCTCTGAAACCGCAGTCGCCGGCGGCGTAACCACCTGCTGCCCGATGGCAAATACAAATCCCGTAAACGACAACGCCGTCGTCACGCGCGATATGGTAGCTAAAGCTAGAGCTCGCGGCCTCATCGACCTGCTGCCTATCGGCGCGATAACGAGCAAGATGGACGGTAAAAAGTGCGTAGAGATGGGCGATATGACCGAGGCGGGCGCGGTGGCGTTTAGCGACGACGGTCTTCCAGTAGCTAGCAGCGACGTGATGAGATACGCGCTTGAATACTCAAAGCACTTCGGTAGCTTCGTCATCAACCACTCCCAGGACTGCTCGCTATGCCGCGGCGGCCATATGAACGAAGGCCGCGTCTCGGCGATACTAGGCATCAAAGGCATGCCGCGCGAGCAAGAAGAGATCATGGTCTCGCGCGATCTACTGCTAGCCAAGCTCACAGGAGGCCACATCCACATCGCGCACGTTAGCTCCGAGTGGTCGCTAAAGCTCATCGCACAGGCTCGCGCGGCCGGTATAAACGTGACCTGCGAGGCGACGCCGCACCACTTTACCTACACCGAGGACGAGCTGCTAGGATATGATACGAACTTTAAAATGTCGCCGCCGCTTCGCACCAGATCAGACGTAGAGGCGATCAGAGACGGCCTAAAAAGCGGCCTCATCGACGTCATCGTGACCGACCACGCCCCGCACCATAACGACGAGAAATTTTTAGAATTCGACAAGGCGCCTTTTGGAATACTCGGTCTGCAAACCCTCGTGCCGCTCACGCTAAATTTAGTCCGCGAGGGCGTGATAAGCTATGAGAAAATGGCGGCTCTGACGTCTTATAACGCGGCTAAAATTTTAAAACTAAAAGACAAAGGCGTGATCGCGGAGGGCTACCTCGCCGACATCGCGATAATCGATCCGGGTTTTGAGTATCTCTACGACAAAAACCTAAATAAATCAAAATCCCAAAACTCCCCGCTGCTAGGCAAAATGCTAAAAGGCGCGGCGGTAATCACGATAAAAAGCGGAAAAACGGTGTTTGAGTTTCCAAACGTCGTGGCGTGATCCGATAAATTTGACGTAAATTTGAAATTTGACTTTGCGGCGGTTAAGGCTGCCGTATGGTCAAATTTAGCAACGGCTAAAATAAAATTTAGGGCGAGTATCGCAAAATCAACCCGCGACTAAAACCGTCAAAAATACAAAAGAGTGGTTTCTTAAAAATATTTTTGTCGCTTATGTCGTCGCCTCTTTCGGGATTTTTATCATCCCAGAGGATATATTATCTAGTTGCAAAATTTACCGCGATTTCGTAGCGGCTATGAAGCACATCCTTCCAAATATCCAAATTTTTAGCGACATAAGTCCGTTTAAGCAAGAGATAGAATTTTATGCAAGCTATATGTGGGTGCTTGGGCTGCTACTGGCGATAATTTTGAGTGCATTATTCGTTATGTCCGGTAAACGCAAAGCTCCGAACATAAGCTGGCCGATGTCGATACTTGGTCTTATGCTTAGCGCATTTATTATATATGATTATTTCTTTGGTTGCGTAGGCGTAGACGGCATAGTTTTACGCGACGGAACTCGTATCAAGATAACCTTTGATACAAAATTTGAAATATTTGCCGTCATAACGGTTTTTCAACTTTTTTTCTCTTTACTTGGACTGTTTTCATCGGTCGTCTTGTTGCGAGATTTATTTTTTAAGATTTTCTACCTGGAAAAAGAGAGCAAATAAATTTAAATCCGTTTAAAATTTGCAGTTTTGATATCGGCAAATTTTCCTTGTCGCCGCACAATTCTAAGTGCTGTATTTAACTTGCCAAATTTACAACCCAAACGGCTTTTTATTTACTCAATTTTACGACCGACTGCCGAGCAAATTTAACCGCCGAATTTACCAAATTTAAAAGCCACAACAGACAAATTTACGCCGCCGCGCCGGCTCAATCGATGATAAAAAACCGATCAAGCCCGCCGCAAGCGACGCAAATTCGTCAAATTCGGTTCAAATTTAGCCTTACGCGTCCTTGCCGTTTATCGCGTACGCCGAGCGTAAAAACACGTCCGTGCCAGACAGCAGCGCGCTCTCGTCAAAGTCAAACGCGCCGTTGTGATGGCCTGCGGCGAGCTTGGTGCCGATCATCAGATAGCCGCTCTTGCCGCCTGCTTTTTGCACGGCGTGCATAAAATGCGCGAAGTCCTCGCAAGCACCGAAATTTAGATCCCGCACGATGAGTTCGTCCTTGATAAAAGGCGACTGACGCGCGGCGCGCTCGTAGATGTCGGTGATCTCCTCGCTACTATCACCCCCGCTCGTGCCGCCGGTTAGCTTCACGTCGTACTGCACGCCGTACATCTGCGCGACGCCTGCTACGATATCCATGCATTTTTGAAACATAAATTCATTTAGCTCGGTCGTTTCGCCGCGCGTTTCGCAGGCGATGTAACCGTTTGGCGCAATGACGTTTCGACCCTCGCCCGCTCGCAAAACACCCACGTTTATGCGCGTGACGCCGTCGGCATGTCGCGTGATACCGTGCATGGCTAGAGCCGCCTGGGCTGCGGCTAGCAGAGCGTTTGCGCCTTCTTGCGGAGCGCCCGCCGCGTGAGCCGATCTACCAGTGAAATTTACGTCAAATTTCGACGTCGCAAGAAGCTTGTTCGTGCCACAAATGATGCCGCCGCTAGTCTTTGCCTGAAAGCCGATATGACCGCCTAGCAGGTAGTCCACGCCCTCTAGCACGCCTGCTTGCTCCATCGGCACGGCGCCTCTGGTGCCCTCCTCGGCGGTTTGAAATATAAATCTAAATTTGCCTTTAAAATCGTCCAAATTTTGCGCGATGAGCTTAGCCATCGCAAGGCCGATCGTGATGTGCCCGTCATGCCCGCAGGCGTGCGTGATACCGTCTATATCGGCTCTAAAGCCCTCTTTAAACGGCCTGTGCACCTCATCCTTGCTCTCGGTCACGTCCACGCCGTCGATGTCGAATCTAAACGCAAGCGTCTTGCCCGGCCTGCCCGTATCAATCTCGGCCACCACGCCCGTTAGTCCATCCTCCATCACGGGTAAAAACTCTCGCTCGTCGGCGCTTAGCAGGCCTTTTGCGCGCTCCAAATATTTTTCTTTATCTTTTTCGCTGCCTAGCCCTGCCCTGGCTTCGGGCTTCATTATCTCGCGTCCCATTTTTAGGCTGTAGCCGAGCTTTTTTAGCTCGCTAGCGATCTTTGCCGTCGTAAAAAACGTGAAAAATCCGGTCTCGGGATGCGAGTGAAAAAACCGCCTATTTTTCACCATTTCGTCTTTTAGCGCTTCGACTTTTGCTGCTACATTGTCCATTTTTGCTCCTTAAAATTAAAATTTTATTATTTTTCTTAAGGCTAGATTATACATCAAGATTAATTTTAAAAGCTTAAATTTGAGCCGAATAATGATAAATTTAATACTGATTTTTTGCAAACCGACTGTTTGGCGTAAATTTGATTTTTTGCCAGTGAATACTTTGGTCGTTTTTTAAACCGCGATTTGCACCAAAGCGGTGCGGGTACTGCGAGGTAAATTTATATTTTGACTGAGCGATTTTTAAGACAAAATTTGGGCTATAAATTTGAGTTCAAATTTAAAATTCGCGCCAAATTTGAACTCAAATTTACAAAAAGAGACAAAAAGGCAAATTTGACTTCGGTCGTCGCGCAGACCGACTAGCCGCAAACAAACTCCGTGCAAAAGTTCAAATTTGCCCTTCAAGCAGCCTATTTTATGCTATTTTTTAGCTTCATTATCCGCTCGTAGGATTCCTCGATACGCTCCTTTGGTATCTGCTTGGCGCCAACCGCGTCCACGACTAGCTGCGTGACGAGCTCCGCGGTCCTGCGCCCGTCTATCTTGTAGTCGCTAAAGAGCATCACGTCGCCGCCCGCGTTGATAAAGTTTATCACTTTTTCTTGCAGCGTAAAGTCCTTTAGCCCACCCATGAGCATGTCGTCGCTGATAACTACGCCGTCAAATTTGAGTTCGCCGCGCAGCAAGCCGTCGATAACGGCGGGTGAGAGCGAGGCCGGCAGCTCGGCGTCGCGCTGCATGAGGTAGATGTGGCCGACCATTATCATTTTAGCTTCGTTTTTGCGAACCGCGTCAAAATACGGCTTAAGCTCGCCGTAGTCGAAATTTTCTATCACGACCTTTGCCGTGTGGCTGTCGGCCTCGACGTTGCCGTGGCCCGGGAAGTGCTTCATCGCAGCTATCACGCCGCGGGACTGCGAGGCTCTCATAAACTCGCTCGCATACAGCGAAACCTCGTCTATATCGGCGCTAAACGCCCTGCCGCGCGAGCCGATGATGGTGGATTTTGGATTTAGCACGTCGACTACGGGAGCGAAATTTACGTTTACGCCGACGTCTTTTAGCTGCTGCGCCATCTTGCCGTAAAGCTCGCCAGCAGCGCCCAGATCAAGCGTTTTTGCCACCTTTTGCGCCGAGATAAAGGTCTCAAAACCTTCTTTATCCTTAAATCTCGTGACCCGTCCGCCCTCCTCGTCGATAGCGATAAAAATGCCATCTTGAGCCTCTTTAAATGCGCTTGTTAGCGCCTTGAGGTTCTTTTTGTCCGAGATGTTTTTACCAAGCAGCATCACGCCTCCAAAACGCTGATATTTGGCCTCCGAGACGGCTTCTTTGGCGGTTTTGGGATCAGAGCCGTTGAAGCCGACCATTATCATTTGGGCTATCATTTTGCGAAGAGTCGGCTTTTCTTGCGTTTGCTGCGCGGCATTTAGCGCGGTCGGCAAACTTGCCAAAAACAGAGCCGAAAAAAGCGCGGCGATAAATTTTTTCATATTTTTCCTTTTTTGTTTTTGTGGATTTTACACTATTTTATATAAATTTAAGAAATTTGAAACGGGGGTTAGGTGCTATTAGGCGCTTTTTGCGACTGATCGCTCGTAAATTTAGATTGGCATTAATAAAATATTTGATATAATTTTTGAAAATATTGTTTAAAATTTAGTCAAAAGGGCATATGTGATAAATTTAGATACTAATTGTGCTATAAATATCCCGCCAAAAAACGATATCAAGCTAGATAAAGACGAGTATATTTTATGTGAATATAAGGAAAAACACATTAAAAATCTTTTTATTAAATTTATATTTGCCGTGGTTTGTATAGCTGTATTTATATATACGGTAATATCTAAAGACTTCGCAGATCAAAGCCTATTTCTAAAGGTTTGCGCTGCTATTTTTGTTATTTTTTGCATGTTATTAATATATATTTTTATTGTAAATTTGATCCACAAAGGCTTATATGTAACAAACAAAAACTTAATAGCCTTTAGCGGAGCCAAATTTGATTTAAATTCTATTTTTATACTTGATACGAGCGCTCGCGAGTATACGGGATTTCGCATTTGCAAGGGCTGGAGAAGTATTTTAGAGATAAAATGTACGAATGACGACGCGCAACTAGATGCCTTTTTACTATCGCTATCCGCGGTTTCCGGCAATAAAATTATTTTAAGATTTGGCTCAAAAGAACTAAAAGAAAAAGCCGACTCGGTGAATTTGGTTAGATTTAAATTGACGACATAAAACAGACTAAATACTAGTCAGAATCCAAATTTTACGGCGCTTTAAATCCAAATCCAGCATAAAAATTCGGCAAATTTGGACTATTTAAGCCAGCTATTTAAAAACCGTCAGCCCGTTAATGTCAAATTTAGCCCTATTTTGCAGTCGTTACGAGCGATAGCAAAACGCCAGATTTACTTTTTCAAGTAGACCTCTTAGACTCTCGCGTACGTCTTTGTCGCTCGGTACTTTTAAGGCTTTATTATCTGCGCGTAATATACTCTTGCCGACGAATTCTCCTCGCGTGAAGCGTCCGTGTCGCAGGTAATCCTGTCTACGTCTTTGAGATCCTAGCCGGTTTTTGTCATTGCATAGTCGCATAGCGAGGGCAAAAGATTAGTGCGCTCAATTCGCTCCGCTAAACTCCAAGAGCTTTTTATAGACTTGGTATTTAACTATCATTAAGCTTTGCAGTTTTACGAAATCACGCGAAGGCCGCCGCAAGCAAGCTCGTAAAATCGCGCCTTCTATAATCCGCCTAAGCCGCTAAAAAGCTAACGTAAATTTACAGCCTATTTAACGGAGATAAAACCGACTATCTGCCAAATCCTACGTCATGTAGATCAAAAACGCTCGAAAATAAGCTCGCGCGCCGAATTTAGCCGAAAACGCGCCTACATAAAGCTCGGAGCGTCGTTTGAAAAAAGGATCAGATCGCCCGCTTTGGTGTTTTGTGCTAGGGCTTCTTGTATTTTTGATTTGTCCTTGATGACTATGACTTTTGGTCTGCTTAGGTTCTTTAGCAGCGCGACGGCATTTAGCGAGCTTGTCAGCATGACGATGTCAAAGGTCTTGTTGATGATCTTGCTTAGTTTTTCGTTCTCTTCGTCGCTGCTCTCCATGATACCGGGCGTCACGAGCACCTTGCGCCCCTCGTAGCCTGCGACTAGCTCGTAGCTCGCGCTCATACCGTTAAAGTTGCCGTTAAAACCGTCGTCGATGATGATTTTGCCGCCGGCATCGATACGCTCGAGTCTATGCTCTACGTTTTTTAAACGCGCAAGAGCGGAGGCGATCCTAGCTTCGTCTAATCCCAAATATAACGCGGTTTTGACGCAGACGGCTAGGTTTGCGGCGTTAAATTTACCAAGCAGCGGCGAAACAAATTCCCTCTTGCCGAGCTTAAATTTGATCCCATCCAAGCTCGCCTCCACGCCGTTTAGATCTCTATCGTAAATTTCTATCTTTTCGCCCTCGTTTGCCTGCGTGCTACTGTGCACGAAAGCCTTTTCTAGGCGTTTTGAGCCAAGAGCCTCAAGCTTCGTGGCGCGGATATTTTCAAGCGTCTTAAAGTACTCGATATGCTGCGCGCCGATCTCGCCGACGATAGCGATCTGCGGGCTCAAAAACTCCGTGATCTGCGCGATGTCGCCTTTTAGTCGCGCACCCGCCTCGGCGATATATATCTGCGTACCGGCGGCAAGTTCGTTGTTTACGTCTTGGATGAGGCCTGCTAGCGTGTTTACGCTGCGAGGGGTTTTGCGGCAGGCGAAATCATTTTTAAGCAGCTCAAATAGGAAATTTTTGATGCTGGTTTTGCCAAAACTCGCCGTTATCATGATGATTTTTAGCTCCGGCATCGAGGCTAGCTTTTTGCGCGCGCTGTTTTCGTAAGCCTTAAATTTCGCCTTTTCCAGCAAAAAACTAAGCGCAAAAGAGAGCACGAGCGGCAGGACGACGCCTAAATTTACGCGGTACTGCGTCGCTAGATAAACAGCGTAGCTAGCGATAACCGCAAGCGCTAAGATAACAAAAAATCGCTTGACTCGCGGCGTAAAAACTAGCTTTTTATCGAGCTTTTTATGCCAAAGAGCGAGGCTTGGCACCAGCGCAAAGTAAAAATAAATCCAAAAAAATCGCTCCGCCCCGTAAAAAAGTACGATCGGCACGATGAGAAAAAACACGTGCCACAGCGGCCTGGTGAAGTGAAACAGCACGCGCTCGAACTTGTAGGAAAACCACTGAAGGCAGGTGATGAGATAAAATCCGAGCGCAAACGTAAATAAAGTCTGCGTCGCGGCAAGGCCGATATTTATGAGGGTTTCGTTCATTTTTTCTCCTAGGTTCGCTTAGGCGGGCTTTTGTTTGCGCCCTTTTTGCCAAATTTAGCGTTTTGAGGTTTGTTTTTGCGTGCTTGACGTAAATTTGATAGTTTTTCCGTTAAATTTGAGAGCAAATTTATCCGCCCTGCTTTTTTTACGCCGTAAAACGCAAATTTATCAGCCGAGATTTTACAGATTTTGGGCTTAAATTTAGCTCGTAAATTTGATGCAGGTCTGCCAAACCAGCATAAATTTAACGCTGATATCCAAAATCCTAAATTTGCACTCTAGCTTAAATCAAACGTTTGCTGTACCGGCTTTTTGGGGATTTTTTGACCGTCCTGCTCATCTTTTGGTGAAATTTGATTTTGCTCGTCGCTGATTGAAACGCTATTTTTAGGCTCTGATTGATTTTGCACGATTTCTTGCCCGTCAAACAAATTTTCTTTAAAAACTTGACCGTTTTTGGCGTTTGCATCGTCAAACTGCGGGTTTTGATCAGCAAGGCTACTATCTTGCGACCGCTCGTCAAAAAGGCTGCTTTGAGAGACGGTTTTTGTGTTTATGGCGACCTCTTGCTCCAAAGCCTCTTGGGTAGATTCCGTCAAATTTTGCTCGGTAGCGTTTTTAAGATCGCCGTTTTCGTCGGCGCACCAGGCTTCCTCGCTCAAATTTTCACGGTTTTTCCGGCCTAAAATTTTCACGCTCTCTATGCCGCTTTCATCATCCAAGTCCATCAAATTTAGCCCCGCATTCACTACACCGTCGATGTAGCGCGCGTGGAGTAAAAAGAAAAAATGATCGCCCTTTAGCGCGTGAAATTCGCTGTTTTTGATGAGGCGACTTATGCGTTCGCCGCTTTTTATAGGCGTGGCTTTGTCCTCCTCACCCCAAAATATAAACGCCTTGCCGCCAAAGTCCGCAAATTTAGAGCTAAAGTCCTCATCTACGACGTTTTTTAGGGTCTCGTACATCGTTTTGCTCATGCCTTTTACGTCTTTCGTGGCGAAAAACTTGTATAAAAATCCAAGACCGAATAGCTTTAAAAACTTAAACAAAGCGATCTTAAATCGCACCCAAAGCGGCTTTTTAGCTACGATACCCGCCGAGCTTAAAAGCGCGAGATATTCGGGATTTAGCAGGGTTGCGACCTTGCCGCCAAAGCTATGTCCGAAGATAATTTTGGGGTTCGCGCCAAGCTCGTCTAAAAAGGATTTCATGATTTTTGCGTAGTCTTTCGTCGCTAGCGCACCGTGCATACAGCTCGCGCCAAAGCCCGGCATATCGACGTAAACGTGGCGAAAATCCTTAAAATACGCACCGAAAGCCTTTTTCATAATCTCTTTGTTTGCGCCCCAACCGTGCAAAAATAGCGCGACGTCCTTGCGTGCGGGATTTACGGTTTCGTAGCTGATGCGGTAAATTTTGCCGCCGTATTTTATCTCTTTGACCGCCATTATTCGCCGCTTCCGGCTCGTTTTTTAGCCTCATATATGCTTTGGAGAACCTCGACGGCCTCGCATAGGCGCTCGTACTCGCCCATATTTAGCAGTACGGCTTCAAATTTATTATTTTTGACGATCACCGCGCGCTTCATCTGCGCCTTGCCGACCTTGCCTAAAACGGCGCTAAAATTTCGAACCACTTCGGTCGCCGTGTAAATTTCATCTTTGCTAAAAGTAGTCATTTATGTTCTTTGTGTAAAATTTTACGTAAAATATAGCGTATCATCCTTTAAACTTAAATTAAAATAGCATATTGTATTATATTTGGTTGATTTTTAATTAAGTAGGAGAGACTAATGAACAAATATTATACAGTAAAAAAATGTAAAGACAATAATACAGCAAGGCGCGCATTTTCTATGATCGAGCTTATATTTGTGATAGTGATATTAGGTGTATTGGCTGCTATAGCTATACCTAGGATAAACGCTAGTAGAGATGATGCCTTGGCTGTCACGATGTTTACGAACATAAATCAGGTGGTAGACGAAGTACAAAACTATTATGCGTCTACGGGTAAGACCGACTTTGCATTTAAAAATATAGCTGGCCCCGATAGTCCAGATAGAAGTTACGATATATCTCGACCGCATTTTATCGTAGAGTACGGCGTAGATAACGGCCTTGATCCTGCACCCAGCAGCGGACGCAGATCCAAGTCTTGGCTGTTTATGACAAAAGAGGTTGCAACTATGTACGGCGACTTCGTAAAATATTGTGTGGCGCTAAATGTGGGCTACATGTCTAATTCTGATAAATACGGCGTAATCATAAACAACAACTGGCGCCACAATGAGCAAGGAGCGCTACAACCCGGAGATAGCATAGTATGCGACAAGTTAAGGACGCTAATAGAAAAGAAGTATAAATCAAAAGATGCAGGGTTTGATATGTATGAGATACCATTCATAAACCAGATAGAAGACTCCATACTCTATCCTCATTGATAAACTGACGGTTTGTCAAACCGTCGTCATCCTTAGGACGCTAAGTCTAAAATAAAAAGCGTCCTACTTCCGTTAAACATTTTGAGCTACAAAATTGACTCGATATTTTCTACAACTTGCCCTTTGCCGACGTTATGGAGTTGATAAATTTATAGTCGATATTTATCTCGCGTTCTTTGGGCAAGCTTGCGGCGAGTCGCTCCAGAGTCCCCTCAAAATCGTCAAATAGATAATTCGCCAAGCTGCCCGGATTTGGATTGATCTCGTTTAGATAGACTTCGCCGTTTATCTCGAAAAAGTCGCAACGTATCAACGCCCCGTCAAAACCGCAGTTGTAGATGCGCTCAAAGCTTTGCTTTAGCTTGACGGCTAGCTCTGCGCCGATGTCGGCCTCGCGCGCCCTACTCTCGTTTGAAAAGCTCATATATTTTTGCTCGTAGTCTAGAAATTCCTTCTTTTTTGGCTCTTCGATGATGGAAAATTTGATCTCTCCGTCCGCCTTGCAACCTGCCAAATTGTACTCCTTGACACCCTCTATAAATGGCTCAACCAGGATCTCTTTATCAAACTCATACGCCACGTCTAGGCCGTATTCTAGCTCGCTAGCGTCTTTTATCACGCTAACTCCTATCGAGCTTCCTAGTCGGAGCGGCTTTAGGATCACGGGTAGCGGCAGACTAGGCGCCTTTTCTCTGCTTACAACCTCGTAGTTTAGGGTTTTTACGCCGGCTTTTTGCGCTAGCAGTTTGGTTAGCTCCTTGTTATAGCTTAGCGCGCTAGCCTCCACGCGAGGGCCGATGTAGCTAAGGCCGTAAAACTCGAACAGCGCAGCGATCTTGCCGTCCTCGCCGTCCATGCCGTGGACTAAATTTATAAACGCGTCCGCCTCGATCTTTTTCTCGCCCAGCAACCCGCCAGCAAAAAATCCGCCCTGCTTAAGAGTAAGCTTTTTGGTATTTTTATACTTGCCAGAGCTAAAGAAATTCGCCCTCATATCGGCGCCGTTTATCAGGTAAAATTCTCTAAATTTATCGCAAAATATAAATAAGGGTTCGTTTTTTAGTACCTTTTTTAGGGCTATGGCGCTCACGATACTGATCTCGTGTTCGTAGCTTTTAGCGCCGAATATCACAGCAAATTTCATATCTTTTCCTTTTTTATGCTAGTTTTTTTAGGGCCTGTTTGACAAGTTCGCCCGTATTTTGCGCGTCGCACTCGCTAAGCGCCTTGATTATCTTTTCTCTTTTAAAGCCAAGACTCTCAAGCGCCAAGATCGCTTCGTGCTGGTGGCTAGGCAGATTTTCGTCCATCGTCATCTTTGCGTCGCTAAGTTCGGCGATGATGCGTCTAGCCGTCTTTGCGCCGATACCCGGCACCGTTTGTAGCGCCGCCGCGTCCCCGCTTTTAACCGCGTTTAAAAATGCGTTCGGATTTAGGCTTGAGCACACCGCCATCGCCGTCGCCGCGCCGATACCGCTTAGCTTTATCAGCATCTCAAACATCTTTTGCTCGTTGCTATCTAAAAATCCGTAAAGCAAGTCCGCATCCTCGCGGATGATCTGCGTGATGTTTAGCTCCACGCTCTGGCTTCGCTCGAGCTTTGCCGAGCAAAAAAGCGAGATCGCTACGCCGTAGCTCACGCCGCCGGCTGTTTTTAAGATGAGATTTGCGGGCTCTTTTTTGGTTATGACGCCCTCGATCGCTTTTATCATCGTTTTCCTTTAAAATTTGCGATTATCTCTAAAATTTGATTAATTCTTGCAAAAATTTATCCGTAACCTCGCTAAAGGCGGCGTTTAGCGCCTTCATCGCGATTTCGCCCTCGTCCGCGCCTGCGTCTTTTTGCGAGCTTAGCACGACGCTTTTTAGCTCTTTGCCGTCTTTAAAAAAGCTAAATAACATCGAAATTTGCGCTTTTTGATCTTTGATTTGAAGCGTGAGTAAATTTGACTTTACGCTTATGTCTGCGTTTTTAAAAGACGGCTTAAACGCGCACTGATCGCTTGCGGCTATGATCAAATTTCGCCTTGCCATCTCGCTTGGGAGCGCTAAAAATTTGATATTTTTTAGCGGACGGATCTCGCCGTTTGCGTCTATCTTTAGGACTTCGCGGCTCTCATACGCGCCAAAAACCCGCACCTCCTCGATAAAAACCGTTTTTTCGGGCTTGTTTTCGCACTCTTTAAATTTATCCTCCGCGCCGCCTAACATAAAATAATTCGTCCTAGGTGCAGGCTTTGCCAAAACGCTACATCCGCTAAAAAACAGCGCCGCCAGAGCTAAAACCGTGCCTAAAATTTTCATTTTTCGTCCTTTTTCTGCGTGTCTTTAAAGAAAAATTCGTACGGGTCGTCCTCGAGTCTAAAAAGGGTATTTCTGAAATCCGAAATGAGTTTTTGGAAGCTAAGCAGCGTCCTCTCCGTCTCGTCGCCAATCGTATTTAGCGCGTCTTTCACGTCGTATTCGCCGCTTTTTATTTTTTCTGAGATCGCGGTTTGTAGATTTTTTAGCGCCTGCGCGGCGTCTGTGGCTTTGGTCGTAAATGCATTTACGAACTCAAGCGTGCCCGAGGCGTTTTTTAGCGCCTTTTTTAGCTCGTTTAGCGTCAAATTTGCATTAGCCAAAACCTCGTTTGCGTTTGCGATAGTCGCGTTTATATCGAGATTTCCGGCGTTTATCTTTTTCGCGGCTTCATCAACCGAAACTAGGATAGACGAAAATTTAGCCGCGTTTTCGTCGCTTAAAAATTTATTGATATTTTTAAAGGTAGACTCTAAATTTTTCGTTAGATACTCGGCTCTATCGCCGATTTTATCAAAAAAGCTCGCCTCAAGCCCGATGTAGGCCTTTTCGTTTTTATCAAAGAGCGGGCTGTCCATGCTGCCGCGCGAGATGTTTAGGTAACCAATGCCCGTGATGCCCTGTATCTCCACAGACGCCGTGCTGTCGGTTCTTATCGGTATATCTTTCCTTACGGAGAGTTCAAGCTCGATGAGCGCCTCTTTTTCGTCGGCAAAGCGGATATCCTTGACCGTGCCCGCGTCTACGCCGATAAATTTGACCGTGGAGTCCCTTTTTATGCCGCTTGGCAAGCTTGTGGTTTTGATGAAATACGACCTGTAGTCATCGGCCTTTTTCCCGTATCCGCCCAGCCACCACGCCGCGATACCTAGCGCGCTCACTACTAGCACGAAAAAAAGGCCTATCAAAGTATAATTTATTTTATTTCCCACCGTTTTTCCTTGTTTTTAAAAGCTCTTCGAGCGGATTTTCGGGCATTTGCATCAGCTGCTCAAACGTCCCTTCAAAGGCTATCTTTTTATCCTGAAGTATCAAAAACCTATCTAAAATCGTGCAAATACTGTCTATATCGTGCGTCACCATCACGACCGTGACGCCAAGCGTATCTCGCAGCTCCACCACTAGCTCGTCAAACGCCCGCGCGCTACTTGGGTCAAGGCCGGAGTTTGGCTCGTCCAAAAACAAAATTTTAGGACTTAGCACTAGGGCCCTAGCCATAGCCACGCGCTTTTTCATACCGCCGCTTAGCTCGCTTGGGTACTGCAAAGCGACGTTTTCGCTAAGGCCCACTTTTTGCAGCCAAAACATCGCTATCTCGCGCATCGAGCGCTCGCTCATCCCGCTATACTCTTTTAGTAGGATATAGATGTTTTCCAGTACGTTCATCGAGGTATAAAGCGCGCCGAACTGAAACATCACGCTGCAAGCGAGCTTTATCTCCTGTCTGGCCGCTTCGTCTAGCGACCACAGATCGCGTCCCAGCATCTCGACTTTGCCGCCACTTGGTTCCTTTAGATATATCATCGTTTTCATCAGCGTCGATTTGCCCGTGCCGCTACCGCCCAGTAGCCCGTAAATTTCAGCCTCGTTTACATGGAAATTTAGCCCGTCGTGGATCACTCGGTCGCCAAATTTCGTCGTTAAATTAGTCGCTTTTATTATCATTTATATGCCTAGCTGCGTGAAAATAATCGAAAACAGCGCGTCTACCATGATCACGCCAAATATCGCGTTTACAACGCTCACGGTCGTATATGTACCCACGCTTTGAGTGTTTCCGCCGATCTGAAAGCCTCTCATGCAGCCGATAAACGCGATCACGACGCCAAAAAACGGAGCCTTAAAAAGCCCGACGTAAAGATGCTTAATCTCCACCTCTTGGCCAAACCTCGCTAGATAACTATCAAAGCTGATGTTTAGGTAGTTTTCCATCACAACCATCTCGCCTAGTATCCCCGCTACGTCGGCTAAAAACACGATAAGAGGCATAGCGATGATGAGAGCTATAACGCGCGGCAAAACGAGAAATTTAAACGGATCAAATCCCATCGTTTTCATCGCGTCGATCTCTTCGGTGATTTTCATAACGCCGATTTGCGCGGTAAAGCTAGACGCCAGACGCCCCGCTACGATGATAGCGGCGATGAGCGGAGCTATCTCGCGCAGGGTCAAAAGCCCCATCATCTCGACGATTATTATCGTGGCGCCGAAACTCTCGAGTAAATTTGATCCCTGATATGCCAGCACGATGCCGATGAGAAAAGAGGTGAGGCACACGATAAAAACCGACTTTATGCCCGCATCCTCAAAATAAGCCAAAATTTCCTTCACGCGGATATTTTTTAGCATAAAGATTTTGCTAAATTTAACCAAAAACTCGCCCATAAAATTTAAAAATGCGCAAAATCCCGCAAAAAACGCGGTTAAATTTTTGCCGATTTGCGAGAGCGGATTTCCGCGCGGTTTAGAGTTTATGATCTGTTTTATTTTGGGATTTACTTCGCTATTTATCGAATCAAAAATCTTTTGCGCGTGCGGGGTTAAATTTATAAGCTCATAGCTTTTACGAGCATTTTGCAAGGTATTTTTTAAAAATAGAGCCGCGGCGTAGTCAAATTCTTTAACGTCTTTAAAATTTAAGACGATTTTGCTAAATTTATTCGAGCTAAGTAGATTTTGCGTAGCCTTCCAAATTTTAGCGGGTAGCTTGTAGTTCCAGTCGTTTTTTAGGTTTATCTTTAGCGCTTCGCCCTCTTGCGCGCACTCAAAAAATTTACTCTTAAATTTTAAAGAAAAAGGCAAATTTAGACCTTTCTTAGGTTGTTATTTTTCTTGATAACGTAGTCTATATCGCCCTCCTCGGTTTGAACCTTTGCGATCTTTAGCACGCGGGCGATCTCGTTTTCTCTGGTGTTGTAGGTTATATCGCGAGCCGGATCTACGAGCCTAAATTTAACCTCGTTAAATTCGCGCCACTTATCGTGATTTATCACTTTGGAGTTAAAAATCCCCTCTTGTATTCCCACTATCTCCTCTTTTAGCTCGGCTATCATATCTTTTTTTTCTTTAAAATCCTTTAAAAGCGCGTTATACTCGTGCACTAACTGCTGGTACTCTTTTAGCTTCTTTATAAAAGTAGCCGGCGGCGTAATGCTTGAGTTTTTTAACTCCTCGATCTTAGCTTTGATGACGTTTATAGGGCCTTTATTTTCCTCTATGACGCATCTTTTAGACTCTAGGATTCGCGGCATTTTAGCGATTTGCTCTCTTATGATTTTTATCTTTGCCGTAGCTTCGTTTATCTTTTCGCCCGAGTTTTTTACCATGCTAAAATCTACTAAAATTTTATTATTTACGCCTTTTAGCCTTTTTATCTCCACGCTATCTGCTACGATTATTTTCGCATTTGACGCTAGAGTGTCGATGATTACGCTTTCTGCGATTATCTCTCCGCCTAGAACAGACTTTATGCGAGCGATTTTAGCTTTTACCCTGCCGCCTTCTAAACGGTCTATATCGACGCTGTCCCCCTCAAAGCTACCGATATGCACGGCTATTTTTGCTTCTTTAGCTTCGATTAAAGATTTTGCGTGAGTTTGTCCGCCTATAGATACTTTATTTGCCTTTACGACGGCATTTGCGGCGACATTGCCTTCGATATTTACTTCATTGGCCTCTACAGTCATGCCCGTGCCTATGGCGTCTTTATTTATATCTCGCTCTTTTACGTTTAGCGTGACGCTGGTATCTAGCCCCGCATCTACAGAACCGGTAGTTTTAAAAGAAATTTCATTTACGTCTAGCTCGTCTTTGATATCAAAGACTCCATTTTTTTCATAAACGTAGCCCGCCTTTTTACAAAAATATCTTATGCCAGTCTCATCCTCGGCGCAGTAGATATTTTCGGTGATTTGGGGCATTTTAGTTATCGTCGTTTTGGCTTTTTGGATAGCTAGGAGGTTTCCGCGCACGTCGCGGCCGCTAGAACCGTCTTTGGCTTTTATATATTCTATTATCAGCTCGTTTTCTATCGCTCCCAGCAGATAGCCTCTGTTTGCGTGATCGATTTTGCCGTTTTCGTCCGCGTTTTTTATCTTGCTTTTATAATAAAATATCAAATCGTCATCCACCGAGGGTTTAGCCTCTACGCCTTGCGTCACCGTAAAAACGTAGTCTTTATCCAGATATTCCTTCACTCTTAGCGCGGAGGTAATTTTAGCTATCTCCTCATACATCGTTTTATCTCTGATGCCGATTAGGATGCCTACTTTTATCATTTTTTTATAGATGAAATCAACCATCTTTTTGCCAAGTTCTTCAAAATAAACAGCCTCTCCTCCGCGCGAAACGGTAGCTAAAATTTTGGTTAAATTTTTATTGGCGTTTATAGCTATGCTAGGAAGCACGACCGGCTTAGCGCGCCTAAGGTCGTAAAATTTAACTCTATAAATTTGCTTTAGGCTCTCTACCTTTTCTACGTAAAATTTATCGTCGTCAAAGACGCTTAGCTTGCTTTGGGCTAGCATTCTTGGCGATTTTTCTCCGACTATTTTGCACTCGGTTTTAAAGTCTAAAATTTCAAAATCTATAAATTTATTATCCACTCCGTACTTTCTAACTAGATTTAGTACCTCGCCGTACGGGCTTGGCGTTTCTATCTCGATGTCTTCAAGGTACGTTTGCGCGTTTTGGTTTTCTGGCACGTGATACTCTCGCAATTTTTTGATTTTTAGTCGATTATCTCTAAAATTTCATTAAAAACTCTTGATTTTACGTCTTTTAAAACTAAATTTGCCTATCATTGCGCTAAAAATTTACTAGGATTTTCGTGTTTATCAAGGGCTTTTTTTCAAACAGCATCGGCATCATGGTTTCGCGAGTTTTAGGGCTCGTGCGCGACCTGCTTACCGCTTCTACTTTAGGGGCGGGCATTTACAGCGATATATTTTTCATCGCATTTAAGATACCAAATTTACTGCGCCGTATCTTTGGCGAGGGGGCATTTGCCAACGCTTTCTTGCCAAATTTTACAAAATCAAACAAAAAATCGCTCTTTAGCGCCGAAATTTTTCTTAAATTTCTAGCCTTTATCGGCATTCTCACTCTTTTAGTAAATTTATTCGCCCCGTTTTTTACCTCCGTTATCGCCACTGGTCTAGCACCCGGCGACATAAACGAAGCCGTCCCGCTCGTAAAAATCAACTTCTACTACCTAGCGCTCATCTTTGCCGTTACATTTTTAGCCTCGCTTTTGCAGTATCGCGGACACTTCGCGACGACGGCGTTTTCGACCGCTTTGCTAAATTTAGCCATGATCGGCTCTTTAGTTTTAGCTCGCGGACAGGAGCCTAAAGTCGTGGCTTATTATCTGAGTTTCGGCGTCGTGGTCGGCGGCGTTTTGCAGCTCATCGCGCACCTTATCGCACTGAAATTTAACGGCATCTCAAAGCTTTTTTTTGGTGGCTTAGTTAAATTTGCTCGCGGCAAAAGAGCCGATACAAAGGGCTTTTTTAGCAACTTTTTCCACGGTCTGGTCGGATCCTCCGCGATGCAGCTAAGCTCGTTTATGGATACGTGGCTGGCGTCGTTTTTGGCGGCTGGATCGATCAGCTATCTTTTTTACGCCAACCGCATTTTTCAGCTACCTTTAGCGATATTTGCGATCGCGCTTTCGACGGCGCTTTTTCCTAAAATCACGCGCCAGATCAAGGCCGGCAGCGAAGCCGAAGCTCTAAAATGGATGCGAAAAAGCTTTGAAATTTTATATTTTCTGCTCTTTGCGGCAGCCATCGGCGGCATCGTTTTGGCTCAGCCCATCATCAAGCTGCTTTTTGAGCGCGGAAGCTTCACACAGGCCGATACGGCAGCGACTGCAAGCGTTTTGAGCGCTTACATGATCGGACTTTTGCCGTTTGGACTAGCTAAACTTTTCTCGCTTTGGCTTTATGCGCATTTACAGCAAAAGCTAGCCTCCAAAATCGCCGTTATCACGCTCGTTTTTAATCTCGTTTTGGCAGTAGCGCTGATGCAAATTTACGGCGCGTTCGGACTAGCGCTTGCTAGCTCGCTAGGCGGGTTTTTGACGCTAGCTTTAAACGTCAAATTTTTTGGGATAAGGAAATTTTTAGCTATAATTGAGCCTAAAAAATTAACGCTTTTAAGCGCGGTTTTGGCTTTGGAGGCGGTGATTTTGATATTTTTAAGGAAATTTTTAGATGCAAATTTTTGATAGCGTAAAAAGAAAAAAAGTAGAATTTGAGCCCGTAAAAAGCGACTTTGTGCGCATTTACGTCTGCGGGCCGACGGTTTATGACGACGCGCATTTAGGACACGCTAAAAGCGCGATTAGCTTTGATTTACTTAGGCGCACGCTAAGCGAGCTTGGCTACAAGGTCAAATTCGTGCGAAACTACACCGACATCGACGATAAAATTTTAAAGAAAATGAGTGAGAGCGGCGAGAGTCTAGAAGCGATCACGGATAGATACATCGCAAGCTACGAGCGCGATATGAGCGCGCTTAACGTACTAGAGCCTGATGTAAAGCCAAAAGCGACGCAGACGCTAAAAGAGATGATAGAGTACATCGAAATTTTGCTAAAAAACGGCTTTGCTTACGAGATCGCGGGCGACGGCGTTTACTTTGACACCGCAAAAGACGCGGAGTATCTGAGCCTGAGCGGTAAATTTGACACCGAGGCAAACGTTGCTCGCGTAGAGTCAAATTTGCAAAAAGAGGACAAAAAAGACTTCGTACTGTGGAAATTTGACGAGAAATGGTACGAAAGTCCGTTTGGCAGGGGGCGTCCAGGTTGGCATACCGAGTGCGTCGCGATGATAAAAAAGCACCTATCTAGCGGCGAAAAATTTGAGATCGATATCCACGCGGGCGGGCTTGATTTGCTATTTCCTCATCACGAAAACGAGGCCGCGCAGTGCCGCTGCGCCGAGCGCAAGAGCCTGGCTAAATACTGGCTACACAACGGCTTTATCCAAGTAAACAACGAAAAAATGAGCAAGAGCCTCGGAAATAGCTTTTTCATTAAAGACGCGCTGGAGCGAAATTTGGGCGAGGCGGTGAGATTTTATCTGATTTCCAGCCACTACAGAGCGAATTTTAACTTTAGCGAAGACGATCTAAACGCGGCAAAAAAGCGCCTAGATAAAATTTACCGTCTAAAAAAACGAGTTCTTGGCGTCACGGCAAATTTGAGCGCAAACGAGAAATTTAAGAGCGAGTTTATGTCTGCGATGAGGGATGATCTAAACGCCTCAAAAGCCCTTGCTTGCGTAGACGAATTCGTCCGCAGCGCAAACGACGAGCTAGACGCAAACCCTAAAGACAAGGCCAAAAAGGGCGAAATCGCGGCAAATTTGGAGCTGATAGCGCGGGTGCTAGGTATCTTGCAAGTAGACGTGTTTGAGTATTTTCAGTTTGGCGTGAGCGACGAAAAGCGAGCATATATCGAGGATCTGATAAATCAAAGAAATGAAGCCAAGGCGGCCAAAAACTACGAGCTATCGGATAAAATCCGCGATATGCTAGCCGCAAACGGCATCAGCCTCATGGATACTCCAAACTGCTGCATGTGGGAAAAGATATGAAGCAGATGAGCCTAAAAGAGGTTTTGCGGCGGTTTGCGCCCTATTTTAGGGATTATATTTCGTATTTCATCATCGCAATCGCCGGCATGCTGATGGCTAGCGGAGGCACGGCCGCATCGGCGTGGGTGATCGAGCCGGTGCTAAATAAAATTTTTATCGAAAAAAACAAAGACCTGCTTTATCTTTTGCCTTACGCTATCATCGCGATTTACGTTTTAAAGGGGCTTGGCACGTTTTTGCAGGCGTATTTTACGGCGTATATCGGGCAGGATATCGTGAGGAGATTTCGCGAAAAGCTACTAAAAAACCTGCTAAATTTGGATATGAAGTTTTTTAACGATTACCGCACGGGCGAGCTAATCAGCCGAAATATCAACGACATCGACCGCATCAGAAGCATCGTTAGCTCCATGATCCCAGAGCTCATCCGCGAGGCTATCACGATCGTCGGGCTACTTTGCGTCGTGCTTTATCAGAGCCTTCAGCTTGCGTTTTTTGCGCTAGTTATCATGCCTGCAGCCGTCTATCCGCTCTCAAGACTCGCAAAAAAGATGAAAAAAATCTCCCGCGCCTCGCAGGAAAAAACCTCCGACATCAGCTCGAAGCTGAGCGAAATTTTTACCAATATCGAGATCATCAAAGCAAACAACGCGCAGGAGTTTGAGCACGCCAAATTTACCGACGAAAATGCTAAATTTTTCAAACTAAATTTAAAAAGCGTAAAAGTAAACGAGATGGTGAGTCCGATGATGGAAATTTTTGGCTCCGTGGGCGTCGCGGCAGTCGTCATTATCGGCGGCAAAGAGGTCATAGACGGAAATTTGACGATGGGAAGCTTCTTTTCGTTTCTAACCGCTCTTTTTATGCTTTACACGCCTATTAAACGCATTTCAGGCCTTTACAACAAGATGCAAGACGCAGTGGTCGCGGCCGAGAGAACCTTTGAGCTGCTTGATAAAGAGCCTCAAATTTTAAGCGGCGATAAGCCGGTGCCGTCTGAAATAAATTTGATAAATTTTAAAGACGTCAGGCTAAACTACGACGACAAAGAGGTGCTAAAAGGCGTAAATCTAAGCGCGAGCAAATCCCAAACCGTAGCACTTGTCGGTAGTAGCGGCGGCGGAAAAAGCTCGGTCGTAAACCTGCTTATGAGATTTTACGACGCAAACGGCGGAGCGATCGAGATAAACGGCGAAAATATCAAAAATTTCGATCTGGGTTCGCTGCGTCAAAATATCGGTCTAGTTACCCAGCGCGTCTATATCTTTAACGACACGGTCGCAAACAACGTAGCCTACGGCCGCGAATACGACGAAGCCAAGGTCGAACTCGCGCTAAAAACGGCAAATGCGTATGATTTTGTGTCAAATTTACCCGAGGGCGCGCAGACCGTGCTAAATGAATTCGGCACCAATCTCTCGGGCGGCCAGCGTCAGCGTATCGCGATCGCCCGCGCGCTTTACGACGACCCGCAAATTTTGATATTTGACGAGGCTACGAGCGCCCTAGATAACGAAAGCGAACAGCAAATAACCAAAGCCATCGCGAATTTACAAAAAGAAAAGATAATATTTATCATCGCGCACCGCCTAAGCACGGTGCAAAATGCCGATAAAATCGCCGTTATCAGCGGCGGAAAAGTGGTCGGTTTTGATACCGACGAGGCGCTTAGCAAGAGCTGCGAAATTTACGCGAAACTAAAAGGCGAAGCCCTTGTTTAAGCCTAAATTTGATAAAATCGCTCAAAATTTAAGGACAAAATTTGAATTACGAAACGCTAAAATCCATATTTTTTAAATTTAAACCCGAAACCGCTCACACAATCGTAGAAAAAACGCTAAGTATCTCAGACTGCGTATTTCCGGGCCTTTATAGCATCGTCGCCAAAAACTGCGTCGTCACGGACGCGGCTCTTTCGCAAAATTTGCTCGGAACTAGCTTTTTAAATCCTGTAGGAATTGCCGGCGGCTTTGATAAAAACGCCACCATGCTGCGTCCGCTGGCCGCGCTCGGATTTGGGCACGTGGAGTTTGGTACCGTGACGCCAAAACCGCAAGAGGGCAACGCAAAACCGCGCCTTTTTCGCTTAATCGAAGAAGAGAGCATACAAAACGCGATGGGCTTTAACAACGAAGGCGCAGACGCCCTGAGCGCGCGCGTCGGCAAGCTCTATCCGTTTGCGATACCGCTTTTTGCCAATATCGGCAAAAACAAAATCACGCCGAACGAAGAAGCGATCAAGGACTATGAAGTTTTAGTCGCCAAATTTAACGAAATTTGCGACTGCTTCGTCATCAACGTCTCCTCGCCAAACACCCCAAACCTACGCGAACTACAAGAAGATAGCTTTATAAAAGACCTTTTTGCGCGCCTTACGCCGATCGCAAAAAAGCCGATAATCTTTAAAATCGCGCCCGATATGAACGACGACAAAGCCGTGCAGATCTGCAAAACGGCCGTAGAAAGCGGCGCAAAAGGCGTCATCGTAAACAACACGAGCGTGGATTATTCACTATCAAAGTCGCCAAATTTACAAAATTTCGGCGGACTAAGCGGCAAGGTCATTGCCAAACGCTCGCGCGAGCTTTTTAGCACGGTTGCTAGCGAGCTTTACGGTAAGACGGTTTTGATCGCAAGCGGCGGCATAGACAGCGCCGAGGAGGCATACGCACGCATAAAATCGGGCGCAAATTTGGTTCAAATTTACACTTCCTTTATATTTAAAGGCCCAAACATCGCAAAACAGATAAACGAAGGTATTTTAAAGCTTTTAAAAGAGGATAATTTCGCCTCGATTAGCGAAGCGGTGGGCTGCGATATAAAAAACAAAATTTAAGGAAATTTATGCTTATAAAGTACTCCAAAACAAAGCTCAAAAACGGCTTTGAGATATATCACATCCCCGCTAGCAAGGGCTCTAGCGTCATCAGCGTGGACGTGTTTTACCGCGTGGGCTCGCGAAACGAAACCATGGGCAAAAGCGGCATAGCGCACATGCTAGAGCATTTAAATTTTAAATCCACCAAAAATATGAAAGCGGGCGAATTTGACGAGATCGTAAAGGGTTTTGGCGGTGTAAATAACGCTAGCACGGGCTTTGATTATACGCATTATTTCGTCAAATGCTCAAAAGGCAACCTAGACGAGGCTCTTAGGCTTTACGCCGATATAATGGAAAATTTGAGCCTAAAAGATAAAGAATTTCAGCCAGAACGCGACGTTGTGACTGAGGAGCGCAGATGGCGCACGGACAACTCTCCGATCGGCTTTTTGTACTTTACGCTCTTTAACGTCGCTTTTAGTTATCACCCGTATCACTGGACTCCGATCGGCTTTATCGGCGACATCAGAAACTGGACGATAGAGGATATTAAAGAATTTCACGAGACGTACTATCAGCCGCAAAACGCGATGCTTCTAATCAGCGGCGATATAGATAAAAAAAGCGCGTTTGAGCTAGGCAAAAAGCACTTTGAGTGCATAAAAAACAAAAAACCGCTACCAAAACTCCACTGCATCGAGCCCGAGCAAAACGGCGCAAAAAGGGCTGAAATTTACAAAGATAGCGAGGTAGAAATGCTAGCGCTTGCCTTTAAAATCCCGCCGTTTAATCACGAGGATCAGCCGCGTCTGGGCGCGCTAGCCGAGTATCTAGGCAGCGGGCAAAGCTCTGTTTTGCAACGCGTTTTGATAGATGAAAAGTGCCTCGTAAACAGTGTGGATGTCTATAATATGAGCAATATCGACGAGAGCCTGCTAATAGTGCTTGCCGTTTGTAATCCCGGCGTCAAGGCAGAGGCCGTAGAGGACGAGATCTGGCGTGTGCTAGAAAACGCAAAAACGCAAAAAATAGACGAAGACGAGATAACTAAGATAAAAAATAGCTTAAAAAGCGATCTTATTTACTCGCTAGATAGCGCGTCGAAGGTGGCGAATTTATACGGCGGATATCTCGTTAGAGGCGATATAAAGCCGCTTTTTGAGCTGCCTGAAAAAACAGCCGCGCTAAAACCGGCCGATCTAAACGAAATTTGCAAAAAATACGCGAGAAAAGAAAAATCCACGACGATCATCCTAAGAAAGGAAAAAAGTGAATAAAAAAGCAATAACGGGCGCTATGACGGCGCTGATTACGCCTTTTAAAGACGGCAAACTAGACGAAATCGGTTATGAAAAGTTAATCAAAAGACAAATCGCAAACGGCATCGACGCGGTCGTACCCGTAGGCACGACGGGCGAGAGCGCGACGCTAACGCACGATGAGCATAGAATTTGTATCGAAATCGCCGTAAATACCTGCAAGAACACGGGCGTAAAAGTACTTGCCGGTGCGGGCAGTAACGCCACGCACGAGGCGGTAGGTTTAGCAAAATTTGCTCAAGATCACGGAGCGGACGGTATCCTCTCGGTTGCGCCCTACTACAACAAACCGACGCAAGAAGGCCTATACCGCCACTACAAAGCGATCGCCTCAAGCGTCGAAATCCCGGTGCTGCTCTATAACGTCCCGGGCCGCGTGGGCGTAGATATCCAGCCGTGCACGGTTTTTAGGTTATTTAAAGAGTGCGAGAACGTCTACGGAGTAAAAGAGGCCACCGGTAGCATCGAGCGCTGCGTCGATCTACTCGCGCACGAGCCCGGCCTATCCGTCATCAGCGGAGAGGACGCGATAAACTATCCGATCCTCTCAAACGGCGGCAAGGGCGTGATCTCGGTCACGGCAAATTTGCTCCCAGACGAAATCTCAAATTTGACCCACTTTGCGCTAAAAGGTGAGTTTGCGCGCGCAAAAGCCATAAACGATGATCTGTATGCGGTCAATAAAATAATGTTTTGCGAGAGCAATCCGATCCCGGTCAAGGCCGCGATGTATATCGCTGGCCTCATATCAAGCCTCGAGTACCGCTTGCCGCTTTGCGAGCCGAGCGCCGAAAATCTCAAAAAAATCGAACAGACTATAAAACAATATAACATAAAAGGATTTTAATGAATTGCGAAAACGAATTTAAAGGCAAAACTCTAGTAATCAGCGGCGGAACGCGCGGCATCGGACGCGCCATCGTGGAGGAATTCGCCGCAAAGGGCGTAAACATCGCCTTTACATACAACTCAAACGAAGAGCTAGCCAAAACCCAGGCCACCGAGCTCGAGGCGACGTACGGCATAAAAGCTAGAGCCTACGCGCTAAACATACTAGAGCCCGAGACCTATAAAGATCTATTTTTAGAGATTGACGCAGACTTTGACCGTATAGATTTTTTCGTATCAAACGCCATCATCTCGGGTCGCCCGGTAGCAGGCGGATATACTAAATTTATGAAACTTCGCCCCCGCGGTATCAATAACATTTTCACGGCAACCGTAAATGCATTCGTAGTGGGCGCGCAAGAAGCCGCAAAACGCATGGAAAAAACGGGCGGCGGTAGTATCATCTCGCTATCATCGACGGGCAATCTAGTTTACATAGAAAACTACGCAGGCCACGGCACCGCAAAAGCTGCGGTAGAAGCCATGGCGCGCTATGCGGCGACCGAGCTTGGCGAAAAAAACATCCGCGTAAACGTCGTTAGCGGCGGCCCGATCGAGACGGACGCCTTGCGAGCTTTTACAAACTACGAGGAAGTACGCGACAAAACGGCCGAGCTAAGCCCGCTAAATCGCATGGGACAGCCCGCAGATATCGCCGGCGCATGTTTGTTTCTGTGCAGCTCGAAAGCTAGCTGGGTGACGGGCCACACTTTCATCATCGACGGCGGTACTACGTTTAAATGAAAAAAGTAAATTTAGCCTGCGATTCTTTGCCGGTTGCTCGCATTTCGGGTAAATTCGGCAGTATAAATTTAATGCGTTTGCAGGCTAAATTTGATGAAAATTTAAAATTTAAAAGCAAATTTTGCGGCATGGGCGATTCTTTTAAATTTGATCTAAATTTAAAAGAATCAAAACGCTTTTTGCCGTTAAATTTAAATCCAAAATCGCTAAAATTTGACGAAGCGCCGAGCAAATTTAACCAAAGCGCAAATCCGCGATCGATCAAATCAAGCAAAATGCGAGTCGGCAAATTTTACGCGGGCTTTAGCGCCGAGCCGTCAAATTTGAAACTCCGAAATCAAAAAGAAAGAACAAATAAATGAGCCTAAATTTACCAAACGCCCTAGCCTTCCTGCGCGTATTTCTCGCGCCTCTGATGTTTTGGCTGCTACTTAGCGTAAATTCCTTCTCAGGCGTGCACGTTAGCTGGATGAACTACTTTGCCGCGCTTGTATTCGTGATCGCTAGCGTCACGGACTTTTTCGACGGATTTATCGCGCGTGCATGGGATCAAAAGACCAAGCTTGGAGCCGTGATCGACCCGCTTGCTGACAAGATGCTGACTCTTGGCGCGTTTTTAGGACTCATGATGATAGACCGCGCTAGCCCGTGGGCGGTGTATCTCATCCTCGTTCGCGAGTTTTTTATCACGGGATTTCGCGTCGTGATGGCCGGCGAAGGCGTAGAGGTCGCCGCATCGATGGCGGGCAAGGTAAAAACCGTCTGCCAGATGGTCGCGATCGGCTTTTTAACCATGCAGTGGCCTTTTGGCGAGTTTTTGCTCTGGCTTAGCGTCGCGCTGACGCTGTATTCGGGCTTTGAGTACGTCGCGGCGTATATAAAAGCGACGAAAAAGAGCTAAATTTAGCGCGGACGGCTTTTATTGCCGAGCAAAAAATATACTATTTTTCAAGTCGGCGCGCGAAGCTTTTACGTAAATTTGAATACAAAATTTTAAGCTCGGCGACGCGGCTAGTATAAACTAAAAATAAATTTAAAACAAAGAGAAAATATGGATCACGGACTAAGAGATATCATCGTGGAGCGAACGCAGAGTCTAGAACCCGCGCTCAAAAAACAAGCCCGAAAATTAAATCAAAAGATAATCGACGTCAGCTTTTATCACAACGCTAAAAATTTAGCCAAAATCGGCGAGGTTATGAGCGATGAGTTAGGCGAGTTTTTGCTAGGCTGCGCGCTAGACTACGATAAGACGCGCGAGGGTAAATTTGGCGCGAGCGATAACGATTTAGAAACGTTGCGCGGAGTTTGGAGCGCGTTTAGCTTTTTGCATAAGCCCGAAATTTTAGACTATCTTAGCTCTCAGGCGCGCCGCAGCGTAGCGCATCGCTCGTTTGCGCACAGGTATATTTTCGAGATCTTACGCCTGCAAGAAAAGGCCGGCCGCGCTCACCCGCTGCTTGGCGAGCTTTACGAGTATTATGACGCGCTGCGAGAAAAGCTGCCCGTTTACGAGCTTTTGCGCCGCATAGGCGCGACGCCTGCTGATCCTTATGATTTTGAGTTTATACTAAACGCCGTAAATTTGGGCTATTGGTTCAGCAACGAGTATCTAAGGCAGGATGAGAAAAAGCGTAAATTTCACTTGCAGATTCGCATTTTTGCGCCGTTTATAAACGACAAAACCTTTGATATACAAATCAGCAACGACGACGTTCCCAGTGCGCGTATCGACTTTGACGACGATGGCGTGAGCTTTTTACAGCAAGTAGCGCCGGATGCCTTGCCCTACCCCGACATTTTAGATTTAAAGCCTTTTATCGCGAGCGTAAAGTCGCATTTTGGGATAGAATTTGATCTCGCAAATAAAGACAAAACCGCCCTAACCGCCGGCAAAGGGCTAAGCAGAGCCAAAATTTTAGCCTGGCTAAATGAGGTTTTTAGCTAAATTTACGCCTTAAAATTAGCCTATTCGCGCTCAAATTTGACGCGCGGTAGAGGGCGGCTTGTCATAAATTCACGCCGAATTTTAAAACCGCTCGCTTGCTTTTACGTTAAATTTAAAGCGATTTAATGCAGCTTAGCACGGCAGCTTGCGTTAAATTTAACGGATAAATTACAACTCGTTTGCATTTTAGGACGTTTCGCGTCGAGGCTTGACGGCTAGGTTTATCGTTTTGCGCAGTTTGCCGCCGTATCTCACGTGCGATGGGCGCGGTATCTGCGGAGCTTAACCGAGCCTTACCGCACAGTGGATAAATTTGCGATATTTTTACGATTACGAGGTCTTGATTGATTGAGCGCGGAGCGTATTTGCAGCGCTTTACGCCTGCTAGGCGGATTATTTTGCGCATTTTTATTTGCGAGATTTTGCCGCGAGACGCTTTTATCGGAGCAAATGTCGCCGCCTGCTTTTGCTGTTTTACTTTATCGCGCCGTTTATTTTCATTTTAGTTGCGGTCTGATTGCTCTGTTTTGCCGCGCGGCTTAGGCTTTTACGATTGCTTGCGGCTGTTTATTCTTCACAAATTCGGCTCCGTCTAGTCGCGAACCTTTTGCGCGCCGTATCGTTCGTGCCTTTTTGGCCGTGTCCACAGGCTTAGCTAGACTGCGCCACACCTGCACCTTTACGACCTAAAATTTAACTCCGTTCAGTCGTGCGCCGCACTGATTCGTTTTGCGCAAATTTGCCCGTCAAAAATGCCGCGCAAACGGCTCTTGACCGCGGTTTCAAGCGGAGTTTTATAAAATTTCGCTAAAATCGCATTTAAAATCTACTTAAAAGGCAAATTTTGAAAGGAATTATACTTACCGCCGCTATCCTTGCCGTCGGCATTTATGCGTATTCGTGGCACTTTTTGATCACGGTTTTGGTGATTAGCTTTCTTATATTTTTCCACGAGCTTGGCCACTTTCTCGCCGCTCGCATGCTAAAAGTGGGCGTTTTAAAATTTAGCGTGGGCTTTGGGCAAAGCATCTACTCAAAAACCATCGGTGGCACCGAGTACGCCATCAGCGCGATACCGCTTGGCGGCTACGTGAGCCTAAAAGGGCAAGAGGACGCCAAGCCGGGGCTAAAAAACGAGGACGCCGACAGCTACACGAGGCTTAGCCCTCTTGGACGCATTTTCATCCTTTTTGCCGGACCGTTTTTTAACTTTGCCTTGGCGTTTTTTATCTTTATCGCGCTCGGACATATCGGAGTTGAGAGGCTAGCGCCGACCGTGGGCAAGGTGCTGGAAAACTCGGCTGCGGCGAGTGCCGGACTGCAAAAGGGCGATAAAATTTTAAACATAAACGGCATCAAAATCAGCGAATGGGACGAGATAAGCAAAAACGTAAATTTAACCTCCACCGCGATCACGCTCGAGCGCGCGGGCGAAATAAAAACGATAAATTTGACGCCTAAAATCGGGCAGAGCGTGACGATATTTGGCGAAAAGATGGAAAAACCGCTCATCGGCATTTCGCCCTCAGGCGAGGTCGTCACGATACGAAACACCGGCTTTAGCTCGCTCAAATTTGCGCTAGTTGAGACCGTAAACGCCTCAAAGCTCATATTTACTGGGCTTGAAAAGCTCATAGTCGGCGTCGTACCGCTAAAAGAGATGGGCGGCATCATCCAGATCACCGACATCACCTCAAAGGCCGCAGGCATCGGCGTATCTACCCTACTCATCATCGCCGCGCTGATCTCGGTAAATTTAGGCGTACTAAACCTGCTGCCTATCCCGGCGCTTGACGGCGGTCATATATTTTTCAACCTTTATGAGCTTATTTTCCGCCGCGAGATGAACGAAAAAGTCTATATCGGCCTCACATACTGCGGCTGGGCTTTTTTGCTTTGCCTGATGGCGTTTGCGACCTTTAACGACGTGATGCGCCTAAGCGGAGCGGGACAATGAAACTCGCGCAAATTTTAGAACGCATCGAAAATGCGCGCACTGGCGAGGCTGTGAAGCTAATCGCCGTGAGCAAAAACGTAACGACCAAAGAGGTTTTGGAGCTTTTTAAACAGGGGCAAACGAGCTTTGGCGAAAACCGCGTGCAAGAGCTCAAAAACAAGAGCGAAATTTTGTCAAATTTGCCGATAGAGTGGCACTTTATCGGGCGACTTCAAAGTAACAAAATAAACCATCTGCTAGCTCTCAAGCCCGCGCTTTGGCAAAGCTGCGAGAGCGTAGAGGCCGCGCTTGCGGTGGATAAGAGGCTTGACTATGAGCTACCATGCCTGCTGCAAATAAACTCCGCGCGCGAAGACACAAAACAAGGCATCTCGCCCGAGACTGCGCAGGATACGTTTTTACAAATCGCGCAGGAGTGCAAATTTTTAAAACCCGTCGGAGTGATGAGTATCGGTGCGCACGTAGAGGACGAGCAAGTCGTGAAAAAAAGCTTTGAGACTACGCGTAAAATTTACGAAAGTCTGCAATCAAAGGGCGCGCAAATTTGCTCGATGGGCATGAGCGGCGACTTTGAGTTAGCGATAAAATGCGGCTCGAATATGATTCGCCTAGGGTCGATTTTATATAGCTAGGCTCGAATTTACGCGAGCGCTAAAAATGCAAATGGATAAAAACAAGCTAAATTTTATAGAAATATGCGGCGTTTTGCTCTGCGTCGCCGTTATTTTTGCCGTTAGCCTCTCTGACGACGAAGACGCGCGCGTTTTTACGTTTTTAGTCGCCGCAAATATCCTAATATGCGTCGTTTGCGTTCTTTTTCGAGCTATTAGAAAACGCGGTTACTTGACGCTTTTAAAAATTTTAATCGTAGCAAATTTACTGATTTGCTTTAATATGGAAATTTATCGCGGGATAATACTTTTTTGGATTACCGTATCTTCGCCGATTGCCGCGTATATAGCATTTTTATACATTCTAAGCAGATTTACTTTTTACCTAGCAAGCCGTAAATTTAAAGACGGCAAAAACGACGCATAAATCCAAAAAAAGGAGCAAAAATGGGCTACGACGTGAGTTATCATCCGATCAACGAAAACGAGATCAAGCAGTGGTATTTTGACGCGTTAAAAAGCGCGCGAGAGGGCGACTGGTCGGCTGCGAAAATGCTTGCAAAAGAGCACGGCATGGAAGATTTTTACGCACAAAAATACATCGATACTCTTAAAATCGCGCTTGAAACCAAAGATGACGAGAGCTTTTCGACGGGATACGGCTACATACTCGCCGCCGTGCAGGGATTTTTTAGAAAATACTTCTACACGCGCGGTACGGCGTTTAGCTTTTTGGCGGACGAACACGGCGAATTTAAGCGGTATCTAAGCGACATAAGCGGCATCATACCGCCTGAAATAAAAGCTAAATTTACGGGCGAATTTGACGGAAACTACTCGTCGGGCGCATTTATAAGCGCGGCAAATTTGGCTAAATTTTGGCAGGACTACAACGCAGGCGGCGATATCAAGCAAAAAACGGATAATTTTTACGCGCAAAATTTGCCCGCATTTTTGAGCGCGGTTAAATTTAGCGTAGAAAACGGCTACGGGCTGCTTGAGGCGACAGACGTCATCATGCCAAATCCGCTTGATCTAAACAGTTCCGAGTGCTACTCAAATCTTTTTAACTGCGACCCCGAAGGCGCGTTTATCTACGCCGATACGGCGGCCAAGCAACTAAGTGAAGCGATGAAGCTGGATAAAAAGAAAAATGAAAGCGACAAAAACGAAGGCTCTGGCAGCTTTTTCGGCGCTATAAAGAGGCTTTTTGGCAAGTAAATTTGCTACGAGCCAGGATAAACTAGCAACCTAAATTTCGTATATCAAGAGCTTAGATTGGCTTTTTTTGGTCAAACATAACTTTGCTGTTATTTGCAAAATTATCGCAGCAATTATTCAAATTTGATAGTTTTGCCGTTTTATCTAAACGTTTTAGCCGTAAAATACAGGCGAGTTTATTGCTGCAAATCAAATTTTGCACTAGTTTTAAAAAATCGCGGTGAGTAAGTTAAATTTAATGCGATAAATTTACGCTTGAAAACTCGCAATGTCTAAAATGAAATTTACTCCAGCCAAACATGCAAGCGGATACTATCGACTACTATTTGACATAATAATTTAACGAACCGTATTTGTGAAATTTTATTTACAAAAAAAGAAGTAAAACCGCCTTGTCCGTTTTTGGCAAGGCGGCAAGAAAATCAGAATAAATTTAAGATAGTAGGCTTATTTTCCTCGACCCATTTGTCGATGCGTTTTGCGTAGTTTTCATCGCCCTTGACGTCTAGGGCTAGGCCTGCAAATTTGCCGTTAATGAAAAACGCGGAGTGGTTAAATTTATATCCGTCCACGTCGCTAGCGCCGAAAATTTGCGCGTCCTTTAGATACGGCAAAAAATCCACCGCACCGCTAAAAAGCGTTTGGGGGTGATTGGCTTGATTGCCCACGGCTACGATGGCAGCTTTTTTACCTTTGCTGCCTGCCTTTAAAAGCGGCAGTTTCTCTGTCCAATCAGCAAAAAGCTCGCCGTCGCCGTAGCTAGGCGCCGCTACGATGATGACGTCAAATTTAGCAAAATCCTGCGCCGTAGCGTCCTTTACTTCGACTAGCTGCGCGCCGAGCTTGCCTGCGAGATACTCGCAAGCAGTCTTTGTATGGCCTTTTGCGCTTGCGTAAAATATGCCGATACTCATTTTACTCTCCTTAAATTTAGATAAATCAATACCCGAAGTATAACGAAATGATACTTAATTTATCTTATTTCAAATCACGCTTTTATTTGTCGTTTTCTATACAAATTTTGGCGTATTTGAGCCCCAGCTCGTAGGCTTTTTCGTTCTCGACGTAGACTTTTTTAGGCACTTTTGAGAGCATTACTCGTTTAACTAGCTCGGTATCCAGACAGCCGCTCATCTGCACGGCGACGGCGAGCGCGACGACGCTTTGGGTTATGACGTTGCCCACTTCGTCTTTGGCGATGGAGATGATGGGTATTTCATAGATTTTCCACCTTTTTTTATCCTCGTCGCTTGCGCGTACCAAATTTGGCTCGACAACGATGATACCGCCCTCTTTTACGCCCTCTTTAAACTGCTCGAAGCTAACCTGCGCGGTAGCGAGCATAAACTCGATCTCGCCCTCGTTTGCGTACGGGTAAAATATCTCGCGCTCGCTCAAAATGATATCGACCTTCGTCGGCCCTCCGCGCACCTGCGAGGTGTAGGTCGAAGCCTTGACGCCATATCCGCCCTCCTCGATCTTGGCCGCGGCTAAAATCTCGCCCGCTAAAATCACGCCCTGGCCGCCCACTCCGACGAATCTTAACTGTCTTTTCATTTTAGCGCTCCAAAATCGATTTTCTCACCGTCTCTAGCGGCTTTTATCACCATGTCGTAGGCCTTGGTGTACTCCATACGCGACTCATCTTTATGCAGCACTCCGAGCGGAAATTTACCCTCCCGCTCATCCTCGCTCATAGCGTCAAATTTAACCTTACTCACCGTGCGACCGTCGATCCATTCGAGCATCTGCGTGGCCTGTCCCATTTTGTTTTTGCGGCCTAGATTTATGTGGCAGTTTGAAAATACGTCAAAAAAGCTGTATCCGTCGTGCTCGAAGCCCTCGGCAAATATCTTTTCCAGCTTTGCGGGCTCTATCACGCTGCTGCGCGCTACAAATGTCGCTCCTGCGGCGGTTGCGAGCTTGCACGCGTCAAAATTCGGATCGATGTTGCCCTGCTGCGCCGTCACCGTCCAAAATCCTATCGGCGTAGTTGGGCTTGTTTGGGAGTTTGTTAGCCCGTAGATGAAATTATTTATCAAAACGTGGTTTAAATTTATATTTCTGCGGCATCCGTGGATCGTGTGATTGCCGCCTATCGCTAGCCCGTCGCCGTCGCCGGTTACCACGATGACGTGTTTATCGGGGTTTGCGAGCTTGATACCCGTGGCATAGGCTATCGCGCGACCGTGCGTGGTGTGGACGGTGTTGCAGTTGATGTAGGAGCTAAAGCGCCCAGAGCAGCCGATGCCCGAGACCACGCACACGTCGTTCATGTCCCAGCCTAGCTTATGGATTGCGCGGATTAGCGCCTTTAGTATCACGCCGTCGCCGCAGCCCCAGCACCACAGAGTCGGCGTTTTGTCGGTGCGTAGGTAGTCGTCGTAGTTAAATGCCATCGAATTCTCCTATTTTTTGCGCGATTTCTTGCGGGCTGATCGGGCGACCGTTGGCTTTTAGCAGCGTCTTAAAGTCCTCCCTTAGCGTAGCTTTGATTATCTCGCCCGTATACTGACCCAAATTTAACTCGCAGATCAAAATTTTGCTAAATTTAGCCGAGATTTCTCGTAGTTTTTCGCTCGGCGTCGGAAATAGCGTGATAGGCTTAAAAAGACCCACTTTCACGCCTTTTTCGCGCAAATTTAGCACCGCTTCTTTTGCCGCGCGAGCCACGGAGCCAAACGCGATAATGCAAATCTCCGCGTCATCAAGCATAAACTCCTCCCAGAGCTCAAGCTCGTGCGCGTGCGCGTTTATTTTGTTAAAAAGGCGCTTGATGTTGTAGTCCACGACCGCGCCGTCTTCAGTTGGAAAGCCCGTCTCGCCGTGATGCAGGCCCGTGACGTGATAGCGGTAACCGCCGAAAAATTTATTTAGCGTAGCGGGCTCGTCGGGCGCGGCTCTATACGGACGGTAGTCCGCGGGATCGCCGCTAAACTGCTTGCGCGAGTATATCTCTAGCTCGCTAACCTGCGGCAGCACGGCCTTTGCGTGCATGTGCCCGATCGTTTCGTCTAGCAGTAAAAACACGGGCGTCATGAATTTTTCGGCAAGATTAAACGCGCGAACGGTCTGCGTATAGCACTCCTCCAGGCTAGATGGGGCTATAACGATGCTGTTTACGTCGCCGTGAGTCGGGTTTTTTGCTTGCAATAAATCGCCCTGCGCCACGCGAGTAGGCAGCCCCGTACTAGGGCCTCCGCGCATGACGTTTACGATCACTAGCGGTACCTCCGCGATAAAGCCAAGACCGATCTGCTCGGCCTTTAGCGAGATGCCGGGGCCCGAGCTTGCAGTCATCGCCTTTGCGCCGCTCATCGAGGCTCCAAGCGCCACCGAGATGCCTGCGATCTCGTCCTCCATCTGAATAAATTTGCCGCCGTGCTTTGGCAGCAAGACGCTTAGTTCGTGTGCGATCTCGCTGCTTGGCGTGATCGGATAACCGCCGAAAAAGTTACACCCGCACTCAACTGCCGCAAGCGCGACTAGCTCGTTGCCGCTAGCGATAACCTCTCTTTTGCCGCCGTTGTTATTTAAAAATTCGCTCATCGCTCCGCCTCTAATTTTTCAAATTTATTCTCTTTTACGGCGGTAGCGCGCTCTTTACTTTCGGCGGTTAGTTTGGCGAATTTAAATCCCTTCTCCGCCACGTAAATCGCAAAATCGGGGCAGTGCAGCTCGCACTCGCGGCACCCGATACAGGCCTCCGGATACACCACTTCGATCGTTTTACCTAGCACGGCGCGCGGCTCTACGGCCATCGCCAACACGCCCGCAGGACAGCAGCTCACGCAGATATCGCATGCCTTACAGCGCGAGATATCGACCCAAACGGGAACGTCGTTTCGTATCAGCATATTTTTCCTTATCAAATTTAACTAGTAACGATAATTTTATAGCAATTTTGTTAAATTTAGTATTTAAAACGCGCAGTAAAAGTTAAATTTAAATAAATTTTTGATTATGTCGGAAAATTTGAAACGCTTTTGCGCGGCGCTTAGGCTAGCGGGCGGTAAATTTACCGCATAAATTTTAAACTTAAATTTAACTACCGCTACGGTAAAAAAGAGGGCGCAGTAAACAATCAAGTCCAAAATCAAACTTTGCGGCTTGGATAAATTCGCGCCGAATTTATCCAAATGCGGCGACGAGTTTATTTAAAAAACGGCCGCTAAATTCGGGATTTTTTCCCGTTTGCATGCGTTTTGCCAAAACCGGCAAATCTATTTGACGCAAGGCACGACGCGCTTTTATCCTTGCAAGTCGCGACAAATGAATTTAGCTCTTTTTTGCCGTTTTTGCGGACGTTTTTATCGTTTAGATTCATAAAATCCACCGCATTTTTGCCCTTTGCATGATGAGTAAAGCCCACGGTGCCGTCTTTTTCTACGCTGCTTACGATGCCTACGTGTGTGATTATTTTGGCTTTTTTGTTATTTTTCGTGCTTTTAGTCGTGTTGTTAAAAAATATCAAATCGCCAACCTCGGGATTTTCAAACGAGATCAAATTTTTGCTCTCGTAAAGCCTAAACATTGCTTCGCTTTTTAGCCCGCGAGCGGTGTAAAATTTATCAAGCTCGTTTTCGTCAAATAAATTTAGGCTAAATTGCCTATTAATCAGCGTCACGAAGCCGGAGCAATCGCCGCCGTCTTTTTTGCCTATATATTTTTGCATGAGGTCAAGCAATGCCTTTTCTCTTACGTCAAACCCGCCGATTTTACTTTGCGTCGCTTCGGCTACCGAGTTTTGGACTTTGCTCTTTTCTAGCGAAGTCGCGGCTTGGATTTGACTTTGCATTGTTAGCGCCGCGACCGGGACGTTGCTTTTTGGAGCGCTTGGCGAAACCGTAGCGCACCCGGACATAAAAGTCGCTAAAAGTAGGGCGTAAATTTTAATTTTATAATTTACAAGCATCGGCTACGCGATTACCCCGCTTTCTTTTAAAAATTTGATATTTGTAGCCGTTTGCGATTCGCCTTTTTCAAGCGCCGCTTTTTCCTCCGCGCTAGGCTCTTTTATCTCGCGCACGCCGCCCTTGCCTAGCTTAACGAGTCTGCCGCCCGCGCACTCGCCCTCTATCACGCAGCAGCTTAGCCACTGTTCGCTGTCGGTTTTTATCGCCTCGCACATCTTGGCCGCAGCCGCGCCAGGAGCGTAGTATGCAGACGTACCAAGTAGCTTAACGATCTTTGCGCCGCCCGTTTTGGCTTCCTGCGCTACCGCGTCAAATTCGCCGCCCAGATCCACGCTCACGTTGCTTTGTAGTGCGACCATATCGTCGTTGTGAGAGCCTATGATGTGCGCGCTAAAGGCGCTGTTTTTTAGCCCTGTTTTTTGAGAAATTTCGTATTTTAGGCGCGCGGAGTCTAACTCGCCAGCCATGCCTAGCACCCTATTTTTATCAAAACCGCTCGTTTTATAGACTAGGTACGTGAGCGCATCGAGCGGGTTTGTTACGTTTATGATGACGCAGTTTGGGGCAAATTTAGCGATTTTTTCCACCGTGCCTTTTACGATACCGGCGTTCTTTAACAGCAAATCCTCTCTAGTCTGCCCCTCTTTTCTAGGGCTTCCGGCTGTTATAACCACGATGTCGCTATCTTTAATCAACGAAAAATCATCGCCGCCGGCAACCCTAACGTCCAAACCAAAAACCGCCGCGCTCTGAGATAGATCGATCGCCTTTGCGCGCGCTACGTCGCCAAATATATCAACTAGCGCAATATCGTCTGCGATGCCTCTTAGCAAAATAGCACTAGCCGCGCTTGCGCCTACGTTTCCGGCTCCGATAACTGAAATTTTCATTTTTTTCCTTTTTTATAAAATTTGATTTTGTAAAATTTGATTAAACGTCGCGCTCGGCCTCATCGCCGCGCTCGCCTTTTTGCCGTCTGGCTTATAGTATCCGCCTGCATCGATCTTTCGTCCTTGCGCCGCGTTTATTTCATCTGTAATTACATTCTCGTTTTTTGCGAGATTTTGGGCGGCGAGTTTAAATTTATCGCCTAGCTGCGTGCCGCTAGCGGCAAGCTCGCTCGCCCAGTAAAGCGCGATGTAGTAGTGGCTCGTGCGCGTATCTAGCTCGCCGACCTCAAACCGCGGAACCTTGTTTTCTTTTAGATAGCGCTCTACGGCCGAATTTAGCGTATCGGCTAAAATTTGCGCCTCGGTGCTCTGCTTAAATCCCGCCAGCTGCTCCAGACTAGCGCCTAGAGCCAAAAACTCTCCCAGGCTATCCCAGCTTAGGTGATTTTGCTCCAGCAGCTGCTCGGCGAGCCTGGGCGCGCTACCTCCAGCTCCCGTCTCAAAGATACTTCCGCCCTCTAGCAGCGGCACGATAGAGAGCATCTTGGCGCTGGTTTCAAGCTCCAAGATCGGAAAAAGATCGGTCAGATAGTCTCGCAAGACGTTGCCCGTGACGCTGATGCAGTCCTTGCCGCGCCTCATGATCTCAAGCGACTTTTTGCAAGCCGTCGCCGGAGACATGACCTCTATATCAAGCCCGCCGGTACCCGCGCTAGCTAGCTGCGCTCTTACTTTTTTTAGGATTTCTCGGTCGTGAGCCCTGTTTTCGTCCAGCCAAAATATCGCCTTCTGTCCCGTGATTTTCGCGCGTTTTAGTGCTAGCTCGACCCAGTTTCGCACGGCGACGTCTTTGACCTGCGTCATCCTAAATATATCGCCTTTTTCTAGCTCAAATTTAAATAAAATTTCGCCTTTTGCATTTACCACGCGCACCTCACCCGCTTCGCCCATCACGAATGTCTTATCGTGGCTACCGTACTCCTCGGCCTTTTTCGCCATCAGCCCGACGTTTGAGACGCTGCCGATTTTAGCGGGATCTAGCGCGCCGTTTGCCTTGATATCCGCGATCGCGGCCTCATAAACGACGGCGTAGGTTTTATCTGGTATCACGGCTTTGGTTTCGCGTAGGGCGCCATCTTTATCCCACATTTTGCCGCCATTTTTTATCATCGCGGGCATCGAAGCGTCGATGATAACGTCGCTAGGAACGTGTAAATTTGTAACGCCTGCAGCCGAATTTACCATCGCTAAATTTGGCCTTGCGGCGTAAATTTCATCAAATTTGGCTTTTATTTTTTCCTGCGTTGCTTGAGGCAAATTTAAAATCCGCGCAAAAAGGTCTTTTAGTCCGTTGTTTTCGCTGACGTTTACACTTTTTAGCTCGTCCGCAAACTCATCAAAAACTTCCGCGAAAAAATTCTTCACGAAATGCCCGAAAATCACGGGATCGCTCACCTTCATCATCGAAGCTTTTAGATGGACGCTAAAGAGCAAATTTTTTGCCTTCGCGTCCGTGATTTGCTCTTTTATAAAGGCGTCTAGCTTGCTCGCGCTCATAAAGCTAGCGTCGATTATGTCGCCTTTTTCTACCGCCAAATTTTCTTTTAGTACGCGTTTTTCGCCGCTTTTTGAGACAAACTCGACGCGTAAATTTTCATCCGTTTCAAAGCTAATCGAGCGCTCGGAGGAGTAAAAATCTCCGCCCTTCATGTAGGTGACTTCGGTTTTGCTATCTTTTTCAAAAGGGGTGATTTTATACGGATTTTCGCGGGCGTAGCGTTTTACCGCACCGACGCATCTGCGGTCGGAGTTGCCCTCTCGCAGCACCGGATTTACCGCGCTTCCTAGCACTTTAGCGTATCTGGCGGCCGCGTCTTTTTCCTCCGGCGTTTTTGGCTCAGATGGGTATGGCGGCAGATCGTAGCCCTTAGCGCGAAGCTCCATGATAGCAGCGTTTAGCTGAGGCAAGCTTGCCGAGATGTTTGGCAGCTTAATTATATTCGCGCGCTTTTCTTGCGTCAAATTTCGCAGCATCTCCAGATCGTCGCTCACGCGTTGATCAGGCGGCAGCTTGTCGTTAAAAGCGGCGATGATCCGCGCGGCTAGGCCGATGTCGGCCTGCTTTATCTCTATGCCGCCCGCACGCAAAAACGCCTGCAGGATCGGAAACAGCGAGTAACTAGCAAGTAGCGGGGATTCATCGGTTCTAGTATAGACTATGTCGCTCATCTTTCCTCCTAAATAAATTTCGCAAAATCTTATCCAAATTTATATTAAAACGCCTTTTGGCGGGCTATCTTTGAGAGTTTATCGCACCTACGTGTTCCTCGTACGTCGCGCTAAATTTATGCTTGCCCGTCTTTTTATCGCGAACGAAGTACAAAAACTCGCTCTGCGCGGGCCTTATAGCCGCTCTTATCGCAGCTAGTCCCACGGTACAGACGGGACTTGGCGGCAGGCCTTCGTTTAGATAGGTGTTAAATTTGCTTTTATCGCTTCGTATGCGCTCTGCCGTGACCGTCTCGTGCGAATGCAGCCCGTAGTTTAGCGTGCCGTCCATCTGTAGCTTCATGCCCTTTTTTATGCGGTTTTGTATGACGGAGGCCACAAGGGGCATCTCGTCCTCGCTCGCAGCCTCTTTTTGCACGACCGAGGCCGTCACGAGATACTCGCTCCAGCGCTTTTCGTCGTAGTTACCCAGTAGCTCGGTAGCCGTTTTTTTGTGGGATTTTTTAGATAAATTTACCAGATGCGCCGCTAGCTGCTCTTCGTTTACGCCAAGTGGTACTTTGTAGGTTTCTGGTACCAAAAAGCCGTCCTCTAGCGGGGCAAATTTGGAGTAAAATTCGTTCAGCTTGGCCTCGCTCAAATTTAGCTTTTTTGCGATCTCTTGTAAAAATACGGCCGTCGTTTCGCCCGGAATCAGCGTTATTTGCGTTAGGGCCGCTTTTGCGGTCGTGAGTTTATATAAAAAATCAAGCTTGCTAAGCTTTGCCGCGCCAAGGTCTATCCAGCCTGCTTGCACATGCCCCATAGCGCGCAAGATCACGGCGTCTATTTTATTCGCGTCCGTATTTTTTTCGCTTAGATATGATATAATCCCAAGCGTACTGCCCTGAGGCACGAAAATAACCTCGCTCACGCTCACCGGGCGGCTAAGATAAACAAGAAAGCTCAGAAAAAATATGAAAATCATCTCGCTGATAATGAAGAAAATTTGGCGCATTTTGATCCCCGCGGTTTTGATATTCGTCATTTTTATAGCCGTCCTAAAACACGGCGTCGAGATAGAAAATATCGGCGCGGGCGGCTTTAAAATAGAGCAATTATATATAAAACTCGATAAAAAAATAATTTTACGCGCGCAAAATATCGAGATACCTAAACAAAGCGCCAAGGATAGCTCCGAGGACGCGCTGCTAGATCTTTCTAAAAACATCGTCTGGATCGATAGGCTGTTTGAGGAAATTTTACTCGAGCGCGTTAAGTTTTTAAACAGCGAGTCCACGCTATTTTATAGAGACGACGTTTTTTATCTAGATAGCCCGTTTTTGGCGGTTAGCTCAAATTTCAAAGATACCGAAGACGGCATAACCGCAAACGTTTATCTACTCGAGTTTAAGGACTTTAACATCACCTTAAGCGGCGTTAGCAATGCCGATTTGAGGCGTCAAATTTACGATTTTAACGGTACGTTTTCCAGCCACGAGCTAAAAGGAAACGCTACGGTAAATCTCAAAGGCGGCGAGCTAACATACGAGCTGGGCGACATAAGCGCGACTAGCCTAAGGGGCTTTATGGACGAGCTGGGCGCAAAAACGGGGCTGGATAAAGAGATAAAAAGCTGGATCTACGGCTACGTCACGGCGGATAATTATTTCGTAAAATCGCTTCGGGGCAAATTTAATCTAAACTCGCAAGAACCCTATCTAAACGAGCTTAGCGCGCAGGGGTTTTCTAAAAACGTAAAGGTTAAATTTCACGAAAAACTACCCGCCGCCACCGCCGAAGCAGTCGATGTCGAGCTAAAAAAAGGCTCGCTGTTTTTCACGCTAAAAAATCCAAAATGGCAGGGCAAAAATCTAAACGCAAGCACCCTTGAAATCTATAAAATTTTCGAGAAAAAAGGCGCGGGACTAACGCTAAATTTGCAAACCTCGGCCCTTTTTGATAAAAGCGTAAACTCCATACTAAAAGCCTACGATATCGAGGTTCCAGTCGAGCAACTAAGCGGCAAAACGGACGGCAAACTCGCGCTTGATATCAAATTTGACCCGCTAGAGGTGACGACTAATGGTAAATTTAAGGTCTCAGGCGGCCAGACCCTGATCGCGGGAGCTAAATTTAACGTCGGTACCGCAGACGTCGAGCTTTTAAACGACAAACTAAAGGTAAACGCGAAAAACACGGGGATGGATTTTTTTAGCGCGGACGCGGCGGCAAATATTGATCTAGGCAAGCTTGCAGGCGACGTAAACGGCACGCTAAAGGGCTTAAATTTAGCCTTCGGTAAGAGCGAAATTTTAAAGCTTGGCTCGGTACCGTTTTCCTCTACGCTTGATTTTAGCGGCAAGGATACGAGGCTAGATATCGCTTCGCCCGCTACCGTGAGTTTAAAATTCGGCACGCAAAACGAGATAAATTTACCGAACGTAAAGAGCCTACTGCCCTACTCGCCGCTGCTAAAAAGCCTAAAAATATCTGAAGGCGGCGTAAATATAAAAACCAAAGATTTTGAAAATCTTAGTATCGAGGCTAACAACGTTAAATTTGAAACTCCGCTGTTTAAAAAAGACGGCTCGCCATATGATGCCGATAGCTTTGCCATTGACGTAAACGCAAAAGGCGCGACGGGCAAGAGCAAAAACGGCGGGCTAAATTTCAAAATCGCGGGCGGCAAGACGGAGCTTTTTATAAACGAGCTTGATCTGGCGCTTAGCGGCGGAGAAAATTTGAGCGAAAAAGACGGCGATATCGAGTTTGAAGCCAAGGGCTCAAATCTTATTTTAAACGATTTTAACGCGACTCTAAATCTGCTAGCTTATAGCGGCCAAAGCGCGGGCGGGACGGTAAGATTTGACGCCAAGCCCGCCCATGGCAACCTCTCTCTCATAAAGTCAAATAAAAAATTCGAAATATCCGCAAACGACATCAGGGGCGAGTTTATCAACTCGATTTTTAACATCAAAAGTTTTGAGGGCGGTAGTTTTAAACTGCGAGTTTTAGGCAAAAGCACCGATGATTTTAAAGGCGAAGCAAGGCTAATAGGCGCCACGCTAAAAGACTACACGTTTTACAATCAGCTTCTGACGTTTTTAAACTCCGTACCGTCCTTGCTCGTGTTTAAGACGCCGGACTTCGGCGCCGACGGCTATCCGGTAAAATTCGGCAAAATTTTATTTGAGAAAAAGGCAGATACGCTAAAGTTTCTAGCCATCGAGCTAGAAAGCTCGAGTGCCGATATAGGCGGTCACGGCACGATAAATCTCGCGACTAAAGAAATCGACGTGGATCTAGAACTAAAGCTGCTAAAAGACGCCAGCTCCATCATCGATAAAATCCCGCTCATAAATCAGATCGTGCTTGGCAAAGACCGCACCCTCTCAACCGTCATCAAGGTGCGAGGAACTCTGCAAAAGCCGCAGTACTCGACGCAAATCCTGCAAGATACCTTACTTTCGCCGTTTAAGATAATCAGAAACGTACTTGAAGCGCCGTTTTTGATATTTGAGTAAATTCATAAACTAGCTACTCAACGAGTTTTTTGATACTCGACTTGTTTTTAGCAAATTTAGCTCGCAAACGGCAAAATCAAACCAGTATTTTGATCCTCGATTGCTCAACAAGCTAACTTGCGACAATCTTAACTTCTAGTCTATTGACTATAGCTCAAGTCAAAAATTTCCAAATGCGCCTTTTCTATATCCAAATTCTATCACATGAAACGTAATGCTTCCACTCCAGATACCATTTGGCGGGTAGGCTTCTTTCATCATATTTCTTAACTTATCACACCTAGGATTTTGTCCCGTAGGCATAGCATGAGGATGGTTATACCATATAACTATACCATATTTGGGCTCTTTTACAGCCTCTTGCATGTTTCCTACCCCAAAGAACATACAAGTGCGCGGATTACTCATATCCTCACCTGGGAAGTAATAGTAAATCATACTCGCAGACCTGCTGTATGAATTACTATCGGCATCATAAAGACTGTCATCAAAGAAATTATCAGTTCCGCCAATCTTCAAATGCAGTCCAGTACCCTCGTCGCCTTGCAGATAATACTTACCGTTGCCATGTGCAGCAAAATACTGCTGCGTTTCTTCTATCGTATTTTGGATATTTGTAAAAGCCGCTACAACTTCCGCATCCTGCCTGCCTACATTTAACCTAGGTACTGCTATAGCCGCTAGAGTACCTATTATAATGATGACAAATATCAGCTCTATCATAGTAAAAGCCTTTTTTGTTGCGGGCGAGCTTGTGTTTTTCGCATTTTTTTGGGCTTCTTGGAGATTTAGCCCTGTTACTAAGTATTTATTTACCTTTGTTTTCACTTTTCTCCTTTGTTTTAATTTTTCGCGATTATACCCAAAACGGCGTTTGAAATATATTTATTTTCTTTGCGGACACGGGTTTTATCGCTTTGGCGCCGTTTTTAAGCGGCTCTTTTTATAGTTGCAAATTTAAGCTATAATCGCGCCAAAGCTAAATTTAATGAGCAAAAACACTAAAGCTTGCCCGCAAAAAAAGACGGCTAAATTTAAACGCTTTTAGATAAAGTAAATAAAGGAATACTAAATGATTCATCACTTTGGGGATATGCTAGAGGGCAGAGACGATTACTGGGCGATGGTGCCGGGCGGCGAGCGTTTTAGGTATATGCTAAGCGGCGCGCAAGCTAACGAAAATCTAAAGATCGCTACCGTGGGTGCCGATACGCCTCTTTGGGAGCGGATTTTTGAGTGCGAAGGACTAGAGGAGCTTACGCTACACTTGCCTAGCAAGGAGCAAATCGCCGCACTGCCTAAGCTAAAACGTCTAGAGCGCCTACGCATAACCAAAATCCAAGTAAAAAATATCGATTTTCTAGCCCGGTTGCCTCTTTTGCGCGAACTGGTTTTGGAGTACGTCTCCGGCTTTTGCGATCTTTCGCCGCTAAGGGAGCTAAAGAGCCTAAAATCGGCGCATTTTGAAAATTTACGAAGAGTTAGCGATTTTTCGGGGCTTAGCGGCATAGCTTCGCTGCGGTATCTAGGCATAAACGGTACTCTTGATTGGGATCAGCCGATCAAAGACTTCGAGTTTTTAAGAGATTTAGGCGCGCTTGAGGCGCTAAGGCTCATTTGGGTGAAGTGCAAAGCGCCTTATCCGGCGCTCTTGCCGCTTGTCGCGCTTAAAAATTTAAAGAAAATAAACATCTACCCCCAAGCCTTCGCGCTAGAAGAATACGCATTAATGCAGCTCGTCTGCGAGGGCGTAGAGGGCGCGAAGATGCCGATTACGACGGAGTTTAAGGATACGGGATACGTAAAATTTTTAGGGCGAGGCTCGGGACATACCAAAATAGGAGCTAAAAACGAGGCGCAAAAGCGCGCGGAGCTTGAGCAAAAATTTGAGGCGTGCAAGCAAAAGGCGCGGGAGGTTTTGGGTATTGACCGCTAGTTTGCGGGTTAAATAAAGCCAAATTTGATACTCCGCGCCGCTTGGCTGCTCCTTGCGCTCGCGGGCTTTTGGCAAATTTAATCAAATTTGCGCTCTTTGCTATTTTTGATATGACAAAACAGCGCACACGGGATGCCGACATGAGCGCCATACTTAAATACGGCAAAAAACCGAGTCGAAAATAAAGCCCAAAATACAAGCGCCGACAACCGCATAGCAAAAATTTCGCCCTTAAAATAGACTGGCTCGCTGCGGATTTTCGTAAATTTGTAATCTTTATAGATCGCAACGGCGATAAAACAACGAAAACCGTGAGCCTCGCCGCGATATTTGTGCCGCAAAGCCAAAAATCGCGTCCGCATTAAATTTGATAAAAACAGCGCAAAGGCTAGCAAGACAACCTGGCGTAGATGTAGTATGCAGACGCGCTAAACACTCTCGGAAAAAAATGGCTTCTAATAATCAACGTGCGGCCGTAGATTTGTAAATTTGCGGTCGGTTCTGGTGTTTGGCGCCTACTAAATTTACATTTTAAAAAGCTAAGAAGCCTAAAATGCCAGCGCCGATAACCGCATAGCAAAAATTTAGCCATTAAAATAGGCTAGGTTTGTCGAGGATTTTTGTAAATTTGCAATCTTTATAGACCGCATACGGCGGTAAAACAACAAAAACCGTGAGCCTCGCCGCAATATTTTGCGCCGCAAATTTAAAATCACGCACGCGTTAAATTTGATAAAAACGGCGCCGAAGCTAGCAAGACAACCTGGCGTAGATGTAGTATGCAGGCGCGTTAAATGCGCTCAAGGCAAAAAAATGACCCCAAAAATTAGCGTGGCGGCCGTAGATTTTGCACATTTATTGTAAATTCACGGCCGGTTTTGGCGTTTGGCGCCGTCTTGTTAGGACTACGATTTTATTAAATTTGCTTGCGTTTTAAATTTTCGCTAGCGGCGCGGGCGTTTTGTAGCGTCAAATTTAGCCTTTGATCTCATCGCCGAAAAGATCGCAAACATCCATCCAAAAGCTTTCGGGCATAAAAATCGGCGAGTCCAAAATACCCGGCAAACCGTCCTTAAAAGACAAAAACTTCGCGACTCTTTGGAGCCCGTCAACGGTTTTTATGCTCATGTTCGCTAGCCACAGCACCTTTACGAGCTGCATTTTATCAGCCGTCCACTCGGCAAACGCCAAAAACTGCGAATCGTCCGAAAACGTAAAACACGCCGTAGCCTGCTCGCTAAGTAAAATTTGTTCAATCACGCCACCGCTTTGGCTAAATTTTAAGTTTTTGCTCTTTTTGCGCTTCAAATTTAAACCCTGCATCTGAGCGTTTGCGTCGCCGTTAAGTCCGCTTTACAATTTTGTGGCGCCTCGCAAAACCTCCGCGCTCGCGTAAAGCCGCAGCTCGACCAAACTCGGTGCACCCATGGCTAGGTCGAGACCATCAAATTCCGCGCTAAATTTACCGCCCGCGCTGCGCTCATTCGCGCTATAATCCCAAGCAGAACCCATTTATTTCCTTTTAAATTTATCCGCGCATTTGCCTACGCCGCGCAAATCTGGGGGTCTCACGGCTCAAAATTAGGACAATAAAATTCATCCGCCTCGCCCCAAAGCTCCTCTAGCGAGCACCCATTTATCTGCGGCGTGGCGTAGAGTTCTCGCAATGTGGCGAAATATCGCTCGCCGCTCGCGTTTGCGCCCGTCTCGTCCGCGCATCTTTGAAACGAGCAGTGATGTGCATAGGCGATGATCATGTACTCTGCGCCGCGTAGGCGAAAGCTAAGCTCGGGCTCGCTACCCCGGGCTACGCATTTTAACAGCATTTGCTCTATGGTTTCAAATGAATATTTGGGCATCAGGCTTCCTTTTAAATTTATCTAGGCGCTTTTTAGAGGGGCAAGTAGACAGAGTTTTGTTAAATTTGCCACGTTTTTGGAGGTAAAATTTAAAAATCGGCTCAAATTTAAGCAGCGAATTTGAGCTAAAATTCGCGGCAAAATCACCGCATCTCAAGGCGCATGAGGTGCATATCCTCGCCGCCCGTGACCTCAAGCTCCTGCGAACCGCAAGCCGGACAGGTGAAGTCGTTTTCGCTAAGCTCGCCGCTAAAACCGCAGCTTTTGCACTCCACGGCGACGTTTTGCAAGGTGATTGCAAGCTCGGCATTTTCGCAGACCGTGCCGGTTTTATAGACTTCAAACGCGCTTTGCAGATAGTGAGGCTCGACGCCGCTTAGCCGCCCGATACGCACCTCGAGGCGCACGACCTCTTTTGCGCCGTTTGCGGCGGCGTTTTTCTCGCAAAGCGCGACTAGGCTTTGCACTATACTTAGTTCGTGCATCGATTTGCCTCGCTTGCGGACGGAGCGGATTTTATTTTTACGCACGCGTCTAAGGTGCAAATTTTATAAATTTTGCGAGCCGATTCTAGCGCCGTGCAAACCCCAAAAGCTAATGCGATTAAATTTAACCTAGCCATCTCCGCGCCTAGCATATTCGGGGCAACAGCTCGCCCTTTGGCGCTTCTAAAAAGCGTTTCGAGCCGTATACGTTTTGCAGGATGATGCGGCCGTTTGCGACGCCTAAAATCTCGCCGATCGAGGCTGCGTTAGCGTCAAATTTGCGTAAAATCTCAAGCGCGCGTGCCTCGTCTTTTTCATCTACGGCTAGCACGAACGTACCCTCGTTTGCAAGCTCATAAGGCTCAAAGCCAAACAGCTCGCAAACGCCCGTCACTTCGTCGCTAACCTTGATATCCTCCTCGCGAACGAGGATGTCTAGGCCGCTAAATTTCGCCCATTCGTTTAGCACCGCCGAGAGACCTCCGCGCGTCGCGTCGCGCATACAAAGAGGCTTTACTCCGCCCTCTATCAGCGCCTTTACCGCGCCTACTAGCGCCTTGCAGTCGCTTTTTAGTTCGCTTTGCAAATCAAGCTCCTCGCGGCTAGCCAGCACCACTGCGCCGTGCCTGCCCACGTCGCCCGAGATCAGGATCTTAGCGCCCGCGCACAGACTTTTTAGCTCCACGCCCTCGCAGACGATCTCGCCGATACCGCTCGTGTTGATAAAAATTTTATCGCATTTACCGCGCGGCACGACCTTGGTATCGCCGCAGACGATTTGCACGCCGCTTTCGCGAGCGACGGCGGCTAGCGAGCCTAGCACACGCTCTAGTTCGGATATCTCAAGCCCCTCCTCGACTATTAGCGCGCAGCTTAAGTACTTTGCCTCAGCACCCACCATAGCTAGGTCGTTTATCGTGCCGCACGCTGCGATCTTGCCGATGTCGCCGCCGTTAAAAAATATCGGCGTAACCACGAAGCTATCGGTACTAAAGGCTAGTTTGCCGTTAAATTTTGGTGCCGAATTTGCCGAGTTGCTATATTTTTCATCAGCGCCAAAATCGCCGAAATTTAATATTGCGCTATCGTTACTCTCGCGCAAAATTTCGTTATCAAATATCCTAAAAATCGTTTCGTTTATGAGCGAGTTCATCTCCTCGCCGCCGCCGCCGTGGCTTAGCATTATCTTGCTCAAATTTGCCTCCTCTTAGCCCGCGCTTTTGACGTCGCCGTATTTGTAATATGCCGCGCACGCGCCCTCGCTAGAGACCATGCACGAGCCAACCGGGGTTTTTGGCGTGCAGGCTTTGGCGAAAATTTTACAATCAAACGGCTTTGCTCGTCCGCGTAAAATTTCAGGGCAGATACAGGCCTTGCTCTCGCCTTTGCTTTGCACGCTGCAGTCAAATTTGACCCTCGCGTCGAGCTCGGCATACTCGGAGCGCAGCTTCATACCGCTTTGCGCGATCACGCCAAGACCGCGCCACGAGAAGTCGCACGGCTCGAAAAACTCCTCTATGAGCGCCTTTGCTTTTTGATTGCCCTCGCGCGTGACAACTCTTGCGTATTCGTTATAGACCTCGTGTGTGCCTGCGTTTTGCTGGCAGACAAGGTTTAGGATGCCGTCCATCAGATCAAGCGGCTCAAATCCGCTAACCGCGATAGGTTTTTTATACTCCGCCGCGATACTCTCGTAGATGCCGTATCCCGTGATCACGCTCACGTGGCTAGGCCCCAAAAACGCGTCGATCTTGACGTCTTTATCATTTAGGATCGCTCGCACGGGTGCTGGGACGGTAACGTGATTTATGTGGAAAAATAGATTTTTTAGCCCGAGCTCTAGCGTCTTTTGCACCAAATTTGCGCTCATAGGCGTCGTCGTCTCAAACCCGATCGCAAAAAATATCACGCTCTTTTCGGGATTTTCCCGCGCGATTTTGATACAGTCTAGCGGGCTATATAACGCTCTGATGTCGCAACCCTCGCCGCGCAGCTTTTGCAGGCTGGTGTTTGAGCCGGGGACTCTCATCATATCGGCTAGAGTGCAGAGGATCACGCTCGGCATCTGAGCTAGCTTTATCGCCTCGTCTATGCGGCTTCTTGGCATCACGCAGACCGGACAGCCCGGGCCGTGGACGAAATTTATATGTTCGCCCACTAGCTGCGGTAGGCCAAATTTCATGATCGAGTGAGTGTGTCCGCCGCAAATTTCCATGATATTTAGCGGTTTTACGCTCTCTTTTTTGATGAGTTTTGAAAGCGCTAAAATAAGCTCTTTATCGCGAAAATCATTGATTAGATTCACGCTTTTTCCTTTGCGTTTGGCTCGTTTGCCGCCGCTTGCATGGCGCTTAGTCCCGCGTCGCCTTCGTCCGCGCTTATTTGTCCGCTTTGCATATCTTTGGCGATCTGGCGGTAGATTTCGATGCTTTCTAGCGCAAATTTCGTATCGATTTTTTCCATCGCGTAGCCTACGTGGATGAGTACGTATTCACCTACGGCTACGGGCTCGGCGATGAGATCGAGGCTCACTCGGCGACTCACGCCTAGCGTCTCGACGGTAGCGACGTTATCTTCGTCGATCGCGACCACTTTTGACGGGATTGAGAGGCACATTATCTAAGCTCTTTTTTAAATTTTAAGAAATTTAGCCACTTCTCCATGCCTTCGCCAGTTTTTGCGTCAAGCTCGATGACGTCAACTTTCGGATTTAGTTTGCGAGCCTCTTTGACGACTTTTTTAACGTCAAATTCAAAATGCGGCAACAGCGAAGTTTTGGTTATCACGATAAGATCGGCGGCGCGAAACATCACGGGGTATTTGGCTACCTTGTCGTCGCCTTCTGGCACCGATAGCAGCACGACGTTAAAGTGCGAGCCCACGTCGTAGCTAGCAGGGCAAACGAGGTTGCCGACGTTTTCAACGAAAACTATATCAAGGCCTTCTAGCGGCAGATAATGAAGCCCCTCGTGCACCATAAAGGCATCGAGATGACATGCCTGCCCGGTCGTGATCTGATGGGCTTTGCCGCCGGCTTTTATGATGCGATCGGCGTCTTGGTTGGTCTCTAGATCGCCCTCGACGACGCCGATTTTAAATTTACCGCTTTTTATCGTAGCTTCTAGTAGCGTGGTTTTGCCGCTGCCTGGGCTGCTCATGAGATTTACGCATAAAATCCCGTGCTCATCCAAATGCGCGCGGTTGTGCGCCGCCTCTTCGTCGTTTTGGGATAAAATTTTCGTTATCACCTCGACCGTTTTGCTCTCGTTTAGCGCCGGGTGCGCGTGGCCGTGGCTATGCTCGTGAGCCGCGCCGTGTCCGTGCTCGGCGCCGTGATCGTGAGCGTGCGAGTGAGTCGTGCCGTCTGCGTGAGTGTGGGTGTGGTCGTGCCCGCCCAGCGAGCATCCGCAATCTTTACACATTTTGTTTCTCCTTAGCGATTTTTTGGGGTTATTATACTCTTAGATGTTAAAATCTCGCTTTAGTTTCATACCTTGCGGATATTATTTCGTTGCGTTTTATTTATACTTTGATATTTTTGCAGCGGCGAGGCGGGTCAAATTTGGCTCAAATTTAAGCCGCGTCAAATTTTATGGCTCAGGCTAAATTTTACTTCAGATTAGCCTAGTCAAATTTAGCCCTCTTTGCCGATAAATTTAATGTCCGCGAGACTCGCCCGCGTTTGGTTTTTCTAGCACGATATCTTTGATGCGAGCTTTGCCGTTATCCATCACGCTGATGACGGCGGTGGCGTTAAACTCCATCATATCTCGCTCCATCTGCTGCGCTTTTTTAGGCGGCATGAAAAAGGCCTCGATGCCGAAATTTGCGGTATTATAATCAACCCTGCCCGCCAAAAACGTCCCGCCGTTAGGCCGCTCGAAGCTATATTTGTCAAATTTATATTTGCTATCTTTGTCTTGCTTTAAGATAGCGTAAATTTTACTACCGTGCAGCTGTTGCCTTTTGCTTAAATTCGAGTCTCTTTTATCTAGCTCGTAAACGCTCGCAAAGCCGTAGCTAAGGCGCACGTAGTCGCCGCGAAACATATCGCGCGGATCGTAAACCGTAGTTTGCAGCAAGATCTCTTTGCCAAAATATATCGGCGCGTACGCATACGCAAGCATCGCAATCACGGCTAAAATTTGAAATACCGCGGCGGCAAAAATCAGCTTTAGTTTCATCTCGCGCTCCTTTTTTTAGATATCTTAGAGACCCCGAGCACCACGAGCGCAAATACCAAAAATAGCGCGCTGGCGCTGACGTAATCGCCTACCAGATCCACATATCGTACAAACGCCACCCAAAGGATGAGCACGATGCCGAATTTCATATTATTTTGCTTGATAAGAGCGACCGCGACGCAAACGCCGATGAGCGAAAACACGCCCTCCTCGTAGCCAGCAAACGCGTCTAAGATAAAAGGCAGCGCGACCAAAAGCGCTCCGACTGTTGCGGCGGCATACTTTTTAAAGTAAAACGCAAGCCCCAAAGAGGCCCCGCAAAAAGCCACAAACAGCGCTCCAAACACGCTTTTTAAAAACGTAACGCCGTTTAAAACATTCTCATAGTTCTGGGTGCCGTAAGACCACGGACGCGAAAAATGCAAGTCCTCGTAAAGCGACATATCAAAGCACAAGATACCCGCGCCACAGACGATGCCGACGGTTTTGAGATAAAACGCGAGTTCAAATTTACCCGCTCTCTCAAACAAAAACGAAGCGCAAACGGCGAGCAAGCAGTAGCTAAGCGCGAAAAAATGAACGCCGTAAAACGCGTCGTCCACGCGCAAATCCGTAATAAAATATCGCTCGTAAAGTACGAAAGAGACGATATAAGTAAACACGCTCGCAAAAAGCACGCCCGTAAGTAGACGCGAATCGTCGCGCCAAAGCACGGCCGCACTAGCTACGATAAAGAGCAAAAACCCGTGCGAAACGCCGCTAAACTCAAACTCCATCAAAAACCAAACAAGCCCCAAAATAAGAGCCTGGAGTGTGATGATGGACTTGCGCGTCGCAAGCGCTAGTGCCAAAGCTCCGACCGCCCACAGCAGCACGCCGTTAGGCATATGCTCGCCTAGATGGTAAATTTGCGCGACTAAAACGATCGCCGCGCCGTAGCAAAAGTTACCCAGAAAAAACAGCGTCGTAGCCTGCGTCTCTTTGCCGTTTTTCTGCGCCAAAACTCCGCTAAAATTTACCGCCGCAAGTATGCCAAGCAAGATGATTAGCCTTAGCGCGCGTGGCAACTCCTCCCAGTTTGCGCCCACTAGCGTAAATAGCGAAAGCGCCAAAAACAGATACGCTACGAGCTTTAATATAAAGCTTCGCCGCTCGTTTGCGCCCGATAAATCTATATCGTATCTAGCCGCTATCTTGCGTGCCGCCTCGTCGCTTACTAGCCCTTCTTCTCGCCACTTCGCAAGCTCGTCTGCGAGAAAATTTTTATGAAATATCATCATTTTTCTACTCCATTTATTTTATCTTCCTGTATCGCCCGGCACGGTAGAGCACCGCATAGCCTGCCCCCGACTATCTCGCGCTTTACTCAAGTCCTAAAAACGCCGCCGTAAGTTCGCCTCTTATCCGTAAAATAAACGCTTTTGCAGGCTAAATTTGCCAAAAACAGCGCCCGTATCTATGTGTAAAAATAGTCGTAAAATCTGCTAAAAATCCGTTTTTGCGGTACCTTCGCAAAAATCGCGGCAAGTATGGACAAAATACCCGAGCTTTCCTCGTTTTGAGCGAAATTTAAAAAAATTTTGCCCTACAATCCTAGATAAATTAATCGCGCGATTTTAGCAAAAACAAAATCAAAATGCAAAGAAATAGCGAAAATACCGCGGTTTTGAGCGGCGTTTTTGGTTTGCCGTTTAAATGCGGCAGAGTTTAGCGGCGCAAACGGTCATAAACCGCAAAATTTAATCAGCCGGTTCTTAAAGCGCGCTTATAAGCATTTTTATTTTAATTCTAAATGCGCAAGTATCGCCCTTTTGCGGTGCAAAATCATGCCTATGCGTAAGCTTAAATCTGCCACATTTTGCTTTCTTTGTGCTAAAAAGCGGTGAGAGTCAGAAATTATCGCGCCTTTTAGAAGCTTAGAGAGATAAATTTTAAGCTTAGTTTTTAAAAATATGCAAAAATTTAACATCAAATAACAGCAAATTTAAAAGAGCAAATTTTAAAAAATAAAAACATCGATTTAAACGGGTTAAAATTAATATCTAGTTTTAACGCAAAAGGGTATTAAACAGATAAATATAAAAATCCTGCGTAAATTATAAATAAAATTTACGCTAGAAAAATATAAAATAAATAAATGTAAAATTCATCCGCCTGGCCCAATCAAGCTAAGCGGATGAAATCTGCTAGCCTACGAGTGAGGAACGGCAGCTCTAGTGAGTTTTGAAAATTTCACGCCTTTTAGTCCGCCTATCTTCTCGGAAAATTTCTCTATCAATCCCGCTTTACCGCGTAATATCAATGTCTCAAGGCAGTTGTCATGATCCATGTGAATATGCGTAGTACAAGTGATGTTTAGATTTGATTTATGTTCCAAGTCCATCATCTTAGCGACTAAATCGCTTTGATGATGCAAGTAAATGAGCGTCAAAACGCCAATTAGATCCTCATCGGCATTTTTCCAGCTGTCGTTTACTATCTTTTCTCTAATCAAATCGCGAGTAAATTCGCTTCTTGAAGCATAGCCCTGAGCGCCTATCTTGCTATCTAGCTCATCTAGGAGTTGTTTTGGCAACGATACGCTAAACCTGATGATGTTTTCCACTATCGCCTCCTTAAAGAAAATATTACATATTATACATCAGGAAACTTTAATTTATATTAATGTAAATGCGATTTGACCGATAGCTATACTCGAATCATTGGCGGTAAAATTTTTATTTATGTAATAATTCTTACCTTTTTGCTTAAGAATTAAAATTACATTTTCAAGCAGGGCTTTATTTTGAAAAACGCCGCCCGCTAGCAAGACGTCGTTAGGCTGCGCGCAAGCTACGTCCGCTACTAGCTTTGCAAGCCCTTTTATAAAGCCCGTCGCAGCCGTTTTAGCATTGTCTTTTAGAGCTCTTTTAAAAGCCTCTTTAAAGCAAATTTTGCCGTCCATGATTTCAAACTCGTAGCAGGCGTCCAAATTTGCGTCAAAAAGCGCCTCTAGGCTCATCCCCGCCTCGCCCTCGTAGCTAATACTATCAAGCCCCAAGATCACCGCCGCAAACGCGTCAAATATGCGTCCAAGAGAGCTAGTTTTAACGCAGTTTATTTGCTTTTCGTGCAGGATTTTTAGATTTTTTAGCTTGGCTGGCTCAAATTTGGCCAAAAACGCCTCCGCCTCGCTCTCTAGATCATATTTTAAAATCGCGGCATAAGCTATCTGCCGGATATTTTTCACGCTAGCTTCGCCGCCGATCAGCAAAATTTCGTCAAATTTGCAAACTCGCTCGTACTCTTTACCGCGCACTTTTAGGATCTCTCCGCCCCAAACGCTCCCGTCCGCGCCATATCCCGTGCCGTCAAAGCAAAAGCCCAGATACTCGCGATTTGCGTCCAAATCGTTTTCTAAAATTACAGAAAGCAAATGCGCGTGATGATGTTGTATTTGCGTGATTTTCGAGCCGAAATTTGCAGCATATTCGCGCGCCCATTTTAGGTTTAAAAAATGCGGGTGCAAATCCGCTACGATTTCGCCAAATTTTATCTCGTAAATCTCGCTAAAAAGCTTGATTAGCGCGCAAAACCGCTCATAGGTCGCGACGTTTTTTAGATCGCCTATATACGGGCTTACCATCAGCTCGCCGTCTTTAAAGATCGCAAACTGATTTTTTAGCTCCGCTCCTACTGCTAAAACGGTCTTTTCGCTCTTAAATTTCGTGCGGATAAACTTAGGATGCACGCCGCGGCTGGTGCGGATAAAAACGGGCTCGCCGCCCGCCACAAACGCGATACTATCGTCGCTTGGCGAGTGTATCTCGCGGTCGTTATCTAGGTAAAAATCTATCACGCCGCCAAGCTTTTCTCGCAGGTCCTTTTCGTCGTAGATGATAGGCTCGCCAGAGACATTGGCCGAGGTGGCGATAACGTCGCCGTCTAGGTACTCAAAAAGCAAGAGATGAACGCCCGTGTATGGCAAAAATATGCCGATTTTATTAAGCTCCGGCGCTAAATTTGACGGAACCGGCGCGTCAGACAAGCTTTGCAAAACAACGATCGGTTTTAAATTCGAGCTTAAAAGCCGCTCTTCTTCAGGCGAAATTCGTGCGTATTTTTTAGCGCGCGAGATATCCTTGCACATCACGGCAAGTGGCTTTTTAGGGCGCTTTTTGCGCTCTCTTAGTAGCCCTACCGTATCCTCCTTTAAACGGCACATCAGATGAAATCCGCCAAGCCCCTTTACGGCTAAAATTTTACCCTCGTTTATGAGCCGCGCGGCCTGCTTTGCGCTTTCGTTATCCCGCGCTAAAACCCGCCCGAATTTATCTTTTAAAGCAAGCCTGGGCCCGCAGTTTGGGCAGGAGACGGGCTGGGCGTGATAGCGGCGATTTAGCGGATTTTTGTATTCGCCGCCGCAAAATTCGCACATCTTAAATGCGTTCATCGTCGTGTTTGCGCGGTCGTAAGGCAGCGACTTGATAATAGAAAACCTCGGGCCGCAGTTGGTACAGTTGATAAAAGGATAATGATACCTCGGATCTGCAGGGTCGTAAAACTCGCGCTCACAGTCTGCGCAAAGGGCAAAATCGGGCAAGATAGGCGCGTGCTTTTTGGCTGATTTTGAGGCGACTATATTAAACTCGTCAAATTTCGCGTCCTCTAGCTCGGTTTTTCTCATATCGTCGATACGAGCGAGGCTTGGTAGCTCCTCATGCAGCGCTTTTTCAAATTTTTCTATCTGCTCGCGTGGGCCGCAAAGCGTTAGTTTCACGCCCTCGTCGTCGTTGTAAATTTCGCCCGCAAGGCCGAATTTGAGCGCTAAATTATAAACGAAAGGGCGAAAGCCGACGCCTTGAACCAGGCCTGAAATTTCATATTTAAAACATCTCTTCAATCAAAAACTCTTTGCTAAATTTGGCGTTTAAGCCTGTTTTTAGATGCTTTAACGTCAAATTTGCAAGCGTTTTGTTCTCAAAAAGCGAGCCGCAAAGCAGCGCGTTTTGCACGCTAAAATCCTGCTTTAGCGCGTCCGAAAAATCGCTCAAAAAATACGCTAGCGACTCGGCGTATCCGTAGCTCAGCAGCCTCGCATCGACGCCCGCGAGCCTAAAGCTCATGCCGCTTCTAGCAAATTTAACGACGTCAAAATGCGTTTTATTTAGCATTTTAAAATCGAGCCTAGGCCCTTTTGCGCCGTTAAAATCGCTCGCGTTTTGCAGTAAAATCTCTCCCGCTTTTTGCGCATCGCTATCAAATCCAAGCAGCACTCCAGCCATACAAAATAGCCCGAAAAAGCCGTTTTGTACGCTAAGCTCGCCGTGCGGCAGGCTAAAGTTTTCGCCGTAATTTTGGAGCAATCTCTCGCCGCCCTCTTCGCGCTTTATCTGCGCGTAAAGCTCATTAAAGCTCGCGGGCAAGGCGAAATTTAAGACGTTAAAATCATCAAATTTGGGGTAAATTTTAACTTCATCGTCTTTAAACCTGCTTAAAAATATCCTAGCTACCCCGCCCTCTGCGTCAAATTCTTTTTTTGCGAGATTAAAAGCGGCTAGATTTTTATCCGCAGCGCCCTCTATCTGGTTCAAATTTGCGCGCGAATAATAAATCCTAGAGCCGCTAAAAATGTATCCGTTTTCAAGAACCACGGCCTTAAACGGCGGCTTTTGCGCCTTTAACGCGATAAAATTTACGCCCGCTTTAAAAAGTTTGTCGCAAAGCGCGTAGATGAAAATGTCTCTAGCCGCGCAGACGTCAAAAAATCTTGGCGAGTTTGGGTGATTGCCGCGGTAGATCGCCGTTGTTTTTAGCGTAACGGCGGGCTTTTCGTAGCTTGCTAAGGCAACCTGCTCGGCTTCGTTTGCGATAAAAATTTTAGGCAAATTTTTAAGATTCGTCGGCATTAAAAGATTAAAATTTTCGTTTAGTTCGGTGAAATTTGACGCTTCAAATTCGCCGCTAATATCTTTAAATTTAACGCTTTCGCCTGCGCATAAATTTTTAAAAGCAAACTCCAATAGCTCGTTAAAATTCGCCTTCGTCACGGGAGTAAATTTGCCGTCTATAAAAACGCAAACATCGCTAAAAACGCCGTTTTCGCACTCTTTTAGCTCTCCTTTTAGATAAGCGCTAACGACGCTTGGCGTGATGTTTGAGAGGGCGTTTTGCGGCTCGCTCGTTTCGCCTTGCGGTAAATTTTCGCCCGCGTAAACCTTTGAACCGCGCAAAAATACGCTGTGAGGCAGCGAGCTAGCAAGCTGATCCGAAAACGCCAAAAGATCCTCTTGCGCGCCCTGGGCGTAAAGCACCGTTAAATCCCGCTGTTTTTTAAGGCTAAATTTTAGTCCGATTTTTTGCGCGTAAAATTTAAGAAAAAAGGCGAAATTTTCGCTCGCGCCGTCAAACTCGTAAGCCAAAATCATATCGCGCCCTTTTTTGAAAACTCTAAAGCGATATCTGAAATGCTAAAATTTGCAATCTTTTCGTAGTTAAATCCAAGCTGCGAAAGCTCGTTTAAGAGCGTCTTTTCCATCAAATTTGCCCCCTTTTTTGCCTGCGACGAGATCTCAAAACTCATAGGCTCGATGCGCTTTGGCACGATACCTAAAATTTTAGTCCGCGGCAAATCGCCCGCAAGCTCCATGAGCCGCAAGGTTTCTAGCATCTCAACCTCGTGCGCGGAGCCATTCCACGAGACGGCAGGCGGCATCTGCTCGTAACCGAAAAAATACACATCCCCCGCCTCGCCGCCCTCGGCGCTGATGCAGTCGGCGACTATCAAAACGTCCGAGCTAGCGATAAGGGGCGTTAGCGCCATAGCTAGTGTACCGCCGTCGATAAATTTTAGCTCCAAATTTGTGCCGTCCGCGTTAAATTTAAAACCGCCTCGACGAGAGAGATTGCCGCTCAAATTCGAGTTTGCGACATTCAAATTTGACGCGTCAAATTTATCGTCCAAATTTAAAGCAGAGTCAAATTTAGCCCCGTTTTTAGGGCTAAATTTATAGTTTCGCTCCATCATTTTGACAAAATGCACTCCCACACCCTCGTCGCCAAACATCACGTTGCCGATACCAAGCACTAAAACGCGCATCAGTGCTCGTCTTTTACGTATTTGTAGCCGCTAATAATCGCGTCCATAGCTCCGTTTTTGCCTTTTACTGCGTTAAATACCGCCATATACACGTGAATGACTACAAAAACGATGATGACCCACATGCAAACGCGGTGTATCGTGCGGACGTTAGCTAGACCTCCCATTAGCTCCTCGCACTGCCTCATCGGCTCGTAAAGTAGTCCGCCAAGCCCCTCGTGATAGACGTGGACGTAGAGTACTAGGCCCGTTAGGCAGATCAGAAAAAGCACGACGTAAAAGAAAAAATACGACGCAAACTGAAGCGGGTTATAAACGCCCTTTAGATGCGGGTGCGGGCCTAAAAACAGGTAGTATTTTATCTGCGCTATCCAGACTTTGGGATTAAAAAAATCGACGATACTCACGACCTCTTTGCGGCTGTATTTATCAAATATAAATAGGTAGAGCTTGAAAATAAAGCACGCTATCAGGACAAATCCCGCGATCTGATGAGCCGCGCGCCACTTGGCGTTCATAAACAGCACGGGCTGGGTCGTGACCTCGGGACTAACGAAAACATACGATATATAGTATCCGCTCACCACCAAAAAGGTGATGGCAAAAAACCTGATCCAGTGCGTAGCTCTAAGCCCGATGGAAAATTCATACTCGCTTTTGCGGTCAAATTTATGCTCGCTCATAGCCGCTCCTTTCACAAATTCGGATTGATTTTGTATTCGCCCAGCTGCGTGCCGCGCGCATCCATCACGTGCACGGCGCATGCGATACAAGGATCGTACGAATGTATCTTGCGGATGATCTCAAGCGGCTTGGTTAGATCTGCGATCTTTAGCCCGATGAGGCACTCCTCGTAGCTTCCGCGTACGTTTGCGGCGTCTTTTGGCGAGGCGTTCCACGTGCTAGGCACGACTGCTTGCCAGTTGGTTATCACACCGCCCTTTATGCGGCACCAGTGGCTGAGCGCGCCGCGAGGAGCGTTACCTTGGAAATTTCCCTTATACTCTTTACCGTTATCTATGACATACTTCGCGCAGGTTTCTTGATCGGTTTTTAGATTTTCTACTAAACTATTAAAGGCGGTTAGTCCGTGATCGGCTACCAGTTTGGCCTCTAGCATCCTGGTTGCGGTTCTACCCAGCGTAGAAAATACCGCCTCAAGCGGAAGTCCCGTATCTTTTAAGAATTTATCCACGATCTTTACCACGCGCTCGTTGCCTTTGGCGTAGTTTATCGCGATGCTGGCTACCGGGCCTACCTGCATAGGTTTGCCCTCATATCGAGGAGCTTTGATCCAGCTGTATTTGCCTTTTTCGTCAAATACCTTAGTATCTACCTCTTTGCCGTGACCGTCTAGGGTTTTCATATCTTTTAGGCCGGTGTAGTTTGGCTCGGTCTGCCCGTCGTACGGATGCAGCGGAGCCGGGTTTTTATACCATGCGCGAGTGGCTTCTTCCGTGATCTTATCGCCGTCTACTTCGTAAACCTTGCTGATATCGCCGTTTAGGATAACTCCGCCTTGGATTAGATACTCGTTTCTACCGACTAAAAATTCGTCATAAGCGAACAAATTTGACACGCCGACGTCCTTTAGTACGCTTGGCTCGCTGCCGTAGGCTTTAGCGGCCATGACGAGATCTGGATAATACGCCCTGTTAATAAAATCGGCCGTTTCTTGAAATTTGGTTAGATATTCGCCTAGTCTTGCAGGATCTAGCAAGTCCATCACGCAGGTCACGCCGCCCACGGTGAGGCTTTGAGGATGAGGCTGTTTTGCGCCGAATATCGCCATCATCTGCGCTACCGTCCTTTGTATCCTTAGGCACTCTAAATAGTGCGAAAGCGCGATCAAATTTTGCTCGGGCGTAAATTTATAGGTCGGATGTCCCCAGTAGGCGTTGGCAAAAGGCCCCAAATTTCCTTTTTTTACGAAGGCCTCGACTCGCTCTTTTACCTCTTTTAGTTTATCTGCGCCGGCTGCGTAAGGAGTGTCGCAGTATTTAAACGCCTCGTCGCTAGCTTTGTGTACGTCCGCGCTTAGAGCCGAAACCACGTCCGCCCAGTCAAGGCCGTGAAGCTGATAAAAATGTACCACGTGATCGTGCATATAAAGGGCGTTATTCATCAGCGTGCGCGTTAGCTGCGCGTTTAGTGGAGGCGTGATGCCTAGCGCATTCTCGACGGCCATGATGCCCGCACGGTAGTGCGAAAACGTACAAACTCCGCAAATCCTCTGCATGAAAAATCCCGCATCCCTCGGATCGCGCCCCTTTACGACCTGCTCTATGCCGCGCCAGAGCGTCGAGCCCGAGTAGGCCTCTTTAACTACATTATTTTCATCTACGACGACCTCTATGCGCAGGTGGCCTTCTATCCTGGTTATCGGGTCTATTACTATTCTTTGCTCGCTCATTTTTACGCCTCCTCTTTGTCTTTAGCAAAAATGCTTACCGCGGCGTGCGCTGCTATACCGATACCTGCGAGCGCCAGCACTCCGATGCCGATTTTATCGCTGACGTTATCGGCGCCTAGACCCAAAACCGTGTTAAACAGCCTATCTGCCATCGGCTCCTCAAAAGGCCCCATCGTATCCCAAAAATCAGGCTCCGAGCAACCTATGCAGCCGTGGCCTGCTTGCACCGGCCAGCTAGTATGCTGATTAAATCTCTCGCGCGAGCAGTTATTAAACGTATATGGGCCTTTGCAGCCGACTTTATAGAGGCAGTAGCCGTTTTTCGCGCCCTCGTCGCCAAAGGTCTGCACGAACTCGCCCGCGTCAAAATGCCCTCTTCGCTCGCAAAGATCGTGAATCCTAAGTCCGTAAGCCCATTTTGGACGGTTAAATACGTCAAGTGCGGGCAAAGTACCGAAAAGTATGTAGTGAAGGACGTTGCCCACGATATTTTTCTCGCTAGGAGGACAGCCCGGGACGTTTATGACCGGTTTTGAAGTTACTTTTGATAGGCCTACGGAATTTGACGGGTTTGGCTTTGCGGCTTGTATACCGCCGAAGCTCGAACAGGTACCGATAGCAAATATCGCCGCGGCGTTCTCGCTTGCGTGCTTTGCGTGATGAAGGCCGCTAAGGCCCAAAGGACCGACGGTTAGATAGTTCTCCGTATCGCCCGTAGGTATGCCGCCCTCGACTAGCAGGATGTATCTGTCTTTGTATTTTTCGATCGCGCTTTCTAGGTTTTCCTCGGCCTGCCAGCCTGCCGAAGCCATCACGGTTTCGTGATACTCGAGGCTGATGTAGTCAAAAATCAAGCTATCTATACTCGGCGCATCGGTGCGAAGCAAACTCTCGCTACATCCAGTGCACTCGGCCATGTGTAGCCATATCACGGGCAGTCTATCGCTAAGCTCGGCGGCTCTAGCTACGGTTGGCGCCATCGACGCAGGCAACGCCATAAACGCCGTCATCGCGCCCGCCCATTTCATAAAATCGCGCCTGCTAAATCCGCTTTTCTTCAAAGCTTCGCCGATTGATCCGTTTTTTAGGGTCGGAAGCACGGCAAGCACGTTAAGCCTCTCGTTTATCCTAACTAGGACGTCATCTCTCATGCTCTCTCCTTGGAGTGAAATTTGCATTTTGGCATGTTTGATAAAAGAGTAAATTTGTCTTTAATTATTATCAAATAGCTTTAAATATTGAAATATTACAACTAAAATTTAAAATTCTATATTTAGTAAAAAAACTAGTTTTAATAATTAAGTATATTGTTATTTTAGTGATATTTTTGCAAAGAAAGCTCTAAAAATAATTAAAGTATAAAAAGATAAATTTAATAAAGTATTTTTACATTTTGATATTTTAAAACCAAAATCGCCCTATTTCTTAATTGACTTCAAGGCTTTAAAATTTAAAATGCAAATTTACGGCATCAAATTTTACCCTGACCGCCTTGCATTTCTAAAATTCGCGCGCTTATTTGCATTATCTGCGCAAATACCGCTCCCTTTTGCGTCTCGAGCGACGCCGCCATATTTTTTGCGTACGGATTTTTGCTCGCTTTTACCCGCTTTATCGCCGCTTCAAGCTCCTTTAGGCGTTTTTGCAGTTTTTCCAGCTGTTTTTTTAAGATATCAGCGCTGCTTTCGCCCTCGTTTGGGCTACTGAGCGAATTTGACGCGCCGCTCAAAATATCGACCTTATCGCCGCTTTGCAAATTTGCGTTTTTCAAATTTAGCGCGCCTGCGTTTAAATGTGCCGCGCCAGTCGCCGCCGAGCCGCTTTTACCTAAATTCATCAAATTTGAGTTTAAATTTATGTTTAGTTTTACATCCATCGCCGTGCCTTTAAATTTAAAAGTATATCGGCAAATTTGAGTAAAATTTAAGGCGCAACCGTAAATTTTACTCAAATTTATGGATTTTAAAGAAGGCTCGGCAAAATCGCCCAAATCTCACCGAGCCCAAAAAGCAAAGTGCCGAGTTTACTCCTTCGGCGCTATCATATCCTCAGGCACAACCCACGCGTCAAATTCCTCGGCGGTTAGTATGCCCGATTTTATCGCCTCCTCGCGCAGCGTCGTACCGTTATGATGGGCGGTTTTGGCGATCTTGGCGGCATTTGCGTAGCCGATGTGCGGATTTAGCGCGGTTACGAGCATTAGGCTCTCGTGCAGTAGCTTGTCGATTTTAGCCTCGTTTGCCGTGATACCGCAAGCGCAGTGTTTCTCAAAGCTTACCATCGCGTCGCTTAGCAGGCGGATGCTTTGGATGAGGTTGTAGGTAAGCACCGGCTTAAAGACGTTTAGCTCGAAGTTGCCCTGGCTTGCGGCGACGGAGATCGAGACGTGATTGCCCATTACTTGCGCCGCTACCATCGTGACGGCTTCGCACTGCGTCGGGTTTACCTTGCCCGGCATTATCGAGCTTCCCGGCTCATTTTCGGGGATGTTTATCTCGCCGATACCGCACCTAGGCCCGCTTGCTAACCAGCGCACGTCGTTTGCGATCTTCATCAAATTCGCCGCCAGGCCGTTTAGCGCGCCGCTTAAAAATACCTCGGCATCGTGGCTGGTTAGGCCGTGAAATTTATTCGGATGGGATTTAAATTTAAACGCCGTGCCCGTTAGCGCGTTTAGCTCGTCGCTTACCATCTCGCTAAATTTCGGGTGCGAGTTTAGCCCGGTGCCGACCGCCGTACCGCCGATGGCAAGCTCCTCTAAAAACGGCATAGTAGCGAGGATCTGCGCCTTGCTCGCCTTTAGCATATGCGCGTAGCCGCTAAATTCTTGCCCGAGCGTGAGCGGCGTGGCGTCTTGCAGGTGAGTGCGGCCGATCTTTACGATTTTTGCAAACTCGGCGGTCTTTTTATCCAGCGTCGCTTCAAGCTTTTCTATCGCTGGCAGCAGCTTTTTTTGCAGCTCCAGTACAAAGGCTATTCGCATCGCCGTAGGATAGGTGTCGTTTGAGCTCTGGCCTTTATTTACGTGATCGTTTGGATGCACGAATTTTGCGTCTTTGGCGTCCAGTGCCGCCTTATCGCAGAAATTTAGCCCCAAAATCTCCATAGCGCGGTTTGAAACGACCTCGTTTAGATTCATATTCGACTGCGTGCCCGAGCCCGTCTGCCACACGACTAGAGGGAAATTTCCGTCCAGCTTGCCGTTTAAAATTTCATCGCACGCCTGCGCGATCGCCTCGGTGCGAGGCTCGTCTAGGCGGCCTAGCTTACGATTAACAAGCGCGCACGCCTTTTTTAGATAGGCAAAGCCCTCTATGACCTCCCTTGGCATCGTCTCCAGCCCTACTCCGATCTCGAAATTTTCATGGCTGCGCTGCGTCTGCGCTCCCCAATATTTCTCATTCGGAACCTTTACCTCGCCCATCGTGTCTTTTTCTATTCTATACTCCATGCCTTTATCTCCTTTGCTTAGATTAGTATTTGAAATTATATATCAATTATCATAAATTTAATCTTTCGAGATTTTACGCGCAAATTCGATATAATCGCGAAATGAAAAGAGTTTTAGCTAAATTTATCAAATTTTCCGCTGCCTTTGCCCTGCTTTGCTTCGTAGCTTTTTTGGCGCTTGATTACGCTTATCCGCTTGACGTAAAAGCGCTAAAGCGGGAAAATTCGCTCATACTTTTTGATAAAAACGGCCAAATCATAGCCCTTCGACCTAGTAGCGACGAAATTTGGAGATTTGAGGCTAAAGACGTCCCGCAGACGCTAAAAGATAGCGTCATTTTGTTTGAGGATAAATTTTTCTACTACCACATCGGCGTAAATCCATTTGCCATGATCCGCGCGGCAGCGCATAATCTCACGCACTCTAACCGCATCGGCGCATCCACGATCACTATGCAAGTCGCGCGCATGATGAAGCGAGATGAACGCACCTACGCGAATAAATTTAAAGAAATCTTTACCGCGCTTCAGCTTGAGTGGCATTACAGCAAGGACGAAATTTTAGATTTTTACTTTAATCTCGCTCCCTACGGCGGAAATATCGAGGGCGCGGCTGCTGCGGCTAGGTTTTACTTCGGCAAAGACTTGAGCGAGCTTAGTATCGCCGAATGCGCGCTTTTAAGCACGATACCCAAAAACCCCAACGCCAACCGCCTAGATAAAAAATCAAACATAAACGCGCTAAAAAATCGCGCCATCAAGCTGCTTTATAAAGCCGGCGCGATAGATCAAAGCGCCTTTACTAGAGCGCAAAGGGAGCCGTTTAAAAACAAACGCTACGATGCCGTTTATAAGGCCAGGCACTACGCCGCGCAAGCTCTAAAAAACGGCGTTACGCACTCGAGCTTAGATCTAAATCTGCAAATTTTACTCGAAAACGCGATAAAAAATACCGCAGCCTCGCTAAAATCAAAAGACGCAAATAACGCCGCCGGGATAATCATCGACAACAAAAATATGAGCGTAGCGGCATACGTAGGCTCGCACGACTGGCGCGCTGCGCAGGGGCAAAACGACGGCGTAACGATGAGCAGAAACGTGGGCTCCACGCTAAAGCCGTTTATATTTTCTCTAGGACTCGACGAGGGTTTCATCACGCCAAAAAGCCAGATGATAGATACGGAAATTTTCCTCGGAGAGTACGCGCCTAAAAACTACGATAGTAGGTTTTTCGGCATCATCTCGGCGACCGAGGCGCTAGCGCTCAGCCTAAATATCCCCGCCGTTAGCCTAAACAACAAGCTTGGCGAAAATTCGCTCTACGAGCTGCTTTCGCGCGTGCATTTGGTGAGCCGTCCAAAGGAATTTTACGCAGATAGTATCGCGCTTGGAAGCGCGGAAATGAGTCTTTTAAATTTAGCCCACCTCTACACGATCTACGCAAACGGCGGCGAGCTAAAGCCCCTTGAAGTCGCAGGCAAGACGCTACCGGGCTACGGGCGGCTAATCAGCCCGCAAAGCGCGTATCTAACCTCAAAAATGCTCTCCTCCGCTTCCCGCAGTTATCTTGGCGTCGCGTGGCAATACGCCGAAAATACGCCGCAAATCGCCTTTAAAACCGGCACCAGCTACGGCTCTCGCGATATCTATACGATAGGCGTAAATAGCGACTACACGGTTGCGGTGTGGTTTGGTAACTTTAACGGCAAAAAGACGCAAAATTTAAGTGGATTTAGTGACGCCTCGCGCGCAGTTTTTGACGTCTTTAAACTGCTGGCTCAAAAGCAAAAACTGTCTTTCATGAGTGCTCCAAGCGGCATAGAGAGCAAAAAAACCTGCCTTGACGCGTTTAAATTTAAAGAGTGCAAAGACGAGGAAGACGACTGGCTGATAGAGGGCGTAGAGCTAAAAGACGTTTGCGAGAGTATCAGGAGCGAAGAGGTCGGGTTTTTACTCAAAAACGGCGCTATAACGCAAGCAGACATCAAAGATAGTCCTTGTTATTATAAATTTAAAAGTTATAAACCCCTCGTTGCCATGCCGACGAATAATCAAATTTTGCTAAGCGATGAGAATTTAACTAAAGTTATGCTAAAATGCTACGCTTATATCGGCGATGAGATATATCTCAAGATAGACGAGAACGAGTGGGAAAAAGTAAAAAACGCTAGCGAAAATACGTTAAATTTAACGCAAGGCAAACACAAGCTCGGATGTCTGGATGAAAACTCGAATTTAAGCGAAATAAACATGGAAATAAGGAGATTTTAATGAACTATAAACTCATGGGCTTAAGCCTAAGTTGCGTTTTGGCGGCAAATTTAAGCGCCTTTACGCTTGAGGGCGGAAGCAAAATTTTAGAAGGAGGTGCGGTAAGCCTAGGCGTAGAATACGCGCAAAAAGACGAGTCTTTAATCGGCAAGGTAACGCACAAAAAGATAATCGAGTGTTCACCCGAAATCAGCGGCGCCTTTGAATACGGCTCGGACTCTATCTTGTTTTATCCAAAAAAACCGCTGGCAAAGGGCGTAAGCTACTCGTGCAAAAAAGGCGAAAGTAAGGTTAAAATTTACGGCGGAGATTTTGAGCTCTCGGGCATAACTGAATACGCCAAAGATACCTTTTTAGCGGTATTTAACGACGAGGTTAGCGAGGAAGAATTTACGGCGAATTTTAAAATTTACGATAAGCAAAATTTGGCCAAGCAAAACATCAAATACAAAATCGTAGCCAAAACTCCTAAAAGCTTTCAAATAAAGCTACTTGAAAAAGGCGAAAATTTGGTATTTGCCGTCTCGAAAAATCTAAAAAGCAAGGCCGGCGCAAACCTAAACGACGACTACGAGGCGACTAACGAGCCTGAAGAACAAGAAAAATTCGTCGATAACGATAGAGCTAAAACTATGTATTTAGACGACGTCAAAGCCGTTAGCCTAGAGGGCGGCAAGCTAGGCATTAGGATATTTTTAAACGACTGGCTCGATACTTACAACCTAAATAAATACGTAAAAATAGACGGTATAAAAAATCTACAAGTAGGCGAACTGGAATACACTGATAACAGCGATACGAAATACTACCACTACGTCGATATAACCAGCGACGAACTAAAACCTCAAACCGAGTACAAAGTCACGCTAAAAAAAGGCTTTGGCGATGAGGATAGAATTTTGCGAGAAGATGCTGAGTTTAGCGTCAAAACCGGTGATTATAAGCCGTTTTTGGAATTTACCGATAAAGGCTCTTATTTATCTAGCGCCGGTGAAATCGGCGTAAAAGGCGTAAATTTAAATACCGCTAAAGTCGTCGTAGAAAAGCTAAAAGAGCCGAATTTAAGATACTTTTTAAATTTTACCCAGACTCCGCTTGATGACTACGTAGAAGAAGTCGCAAGCAAAAACTACGACCTAGGCGGCGCTCAAAACGAGATGCAAAAATACAAAATAAAGCTTGACTTTGCCGAGGGCGGAGATGGAGTTTATCTAGTCACGATCTACTACGATAAAGATAAAAGCGCCAAAAAAGCCGTCTATCTAACCGACATCGGCCTAAGCGCGAAAATTTCAAAAGACGAGGTGTTTTTATTTGCCAACCGCTTGAGTAAAAACGAAGTCGTCGCAAACGCGGACGTTAAAATTTACTCTGCCAAAAATAGCCTCATCGCAAGCGGTATCACAAACGACGAAGGCGTATTTAAATTTAATAAAAAAGACATCGGCAAAGACGTAGCAAGCGCGGTCGTAACGCTAGGCAAGGAGCAAAGCTTCATCGCTCTATCGCAAAACAAACGCCTAAACGAGGAGTCGAATTTAGACGTTCAAGATAGAAGCGAAATTTACGACGCTTATTTGCATTTTGCCAGCGACATCATCCGCCCGCAGGAAAACATAAAAGGCGAGATTATCATCAAAAACGCGCTGTTTAAGGGGCTAGCAAATATGCCCGTTAAGCTACAAATCAAAGATCCGCAAAATAAAACGATCCTAGATAAAAGCGTAAATACTACAGAGCTTGGCGTCATAAATTTCGACGAGCCGGTAAACTCGGGGCTAACGGGCTCGTTTAGGCTTGAGATAATCTTTGCTAACAAGCTCATAGATAGCTACGACTTTTCCGTAGAGTCTTTTACCCCCCAACGCATCAAAAACGAGGTTAATCTCGAAAAAGAAATTTACGCTCTAGGCGACGTTATGGACGTTAAATTGCAAAGCGCGTATCTTTTCGGCGGCGCGGCGGCAAATCTAAAAGGCGACGTAACGATAAATCTATATCAACAAGACTACAAAAACGATAAATTTAAAGATTATAAATTTAGCAACGACGAATACGCCGCAAACGGCCTAGACCAAAGCGTCAAGCAAGTAGAACTAGACGATGAGGGCAAGGGCGAAACCGTATTTAAGCTGGAAAATAAATCCAAAATCGCAAGCGTTTTAAAAGGTGCGGCGGTCTTTAACATAAACGACGACGGCAAAAACGTAAGCGCCAGCAAGAACTTTAACGTTTATCCGTTTGACGCGATGGTGGGAGTAAAAGCAAACGATACCTACATCGACTCAAACTCTAAACTGACGCTAAATTTGGTAAGTATCGATCCGTTTAAGGACGAGGAAATAAAAGACAGGCAAAAAGCTATCGAGATAAAAAAAGAAATCTGGGACTACAACTACGATAAAGACGGCTATCTAAGATGGCACAGCCGCTACGAAAAGGTCTTTAGCGATACTCTTAGCGGAAACGAATTTATCTACGACTTTAAGCAAAGCGGCGATTACGTCGTTACGGTTTCAGACATCCTTAGCGGCCATTCGGCGAATTTAAACATTTACGTCAGCGGCTGGGACTACGGCGAAACGCTACAGCCGACAAAAGAGCTGGCAAAAGCCAAAATCAAGCTAAACAAAAAAATCTATAAAAAAGGCGACGAGCTAATAGCAGACGTAAGCTCCGTGCTAAAAAGCGGTATCGCTATAGTCACGCTAGAATCGGGCGACGTCAAAAAATATAAAGTCGTAAACGTCCAAAACAACGTCGCAAGCGCTAAATTTAACCTTGATTTCGACTTTGAGGGGCTTTACGTCACGGCCTCGGTCGTGCGCGTAGCAGACAACGATACTCTGCCGTTTAGAACCTACGATAAAATCTACGTAAAGGCCGATAAATCCTACCGCAGAGCAAATACGCTCATAGAGGCGCCAAAAACCGTAAGGTCAAACTCTAAATTTAAAGCTAGCGTAAAAACCGAGCCAAACGCCGAGGTTACGATATTTGCCGTCGATGAGGGCGTACTGCAAATCACCAACCAAAAGCTAAAAAGCCCGCTGGAGTTTTTCGATATGATTTTAAACGACGGAGTGCTTGATTACGACTTTTACGCAAATTTAAGCGGATTTAAAAAAGACGGCAAGGTGCTAAGCTTCGGCGGCGACGCGGCGAAGGCTCTTTTAGAGATGAGGATGGCAAAATTTGCTAGCCCGGTAGATAAGAAAAATATACAAACCTATATCAAAATGCAAACGGCAAAAGCCGGTGCCGACGGCGTAGCGAATTTCGAGATAGAAGTGCCTAGCGACTTTAACTCCGAGATAAATTTAGCCGCGCTTAGCGTCGCCGGTGATAAACTCGGCTTTAGCGTAAATGCCATAAAGGTAAAAGACGACGTCATCCTAAAACCTACTCAAACGGCGTATCTTATCGAGGGCGATAAGATAAACTACTCGCTAAGAGTGATAAATACGACTAAAGAGCCAAAAAAGGTAGCCTTGAGCCTAGATACCAACCTAAATGCGAAACTAGGCGTAGATAGTATCGAGCTAAAACCCGAGGAAAACGCCAAGCTAAATTTCACGGTCGATGCTAACGCTACAGGCAAAGCGTATATAAATTTCACCGCAAACGACGGCAAAGAGGGCTACTCCTACTCGCAAAAACTAGACGTCATACACGCCTATCCGCTAAGCACTTATGCTAAGACGTTTTACGCGAGCGAGAAAAAGACCTTTAAACTGGACGAAGAGTTAAACGATATCACGATAGACGCTTCAAGCTCTATCAAAGGCGTGCTAAGCGCAAATAGCGATAAACTCGTAAATTACCCTTACGGATGCGCCGAACAGCGCTCTAGTAAGCTTTTTGAGCTAAATTTCCTAGTGCTTGGAGGCGGCGACTCTAAAGAGGCTAAAGCAAGAGAAGCCGACAGAAAAAGATTCGTCCTTTCAGGCATGCAAGACGTAATCAAAATGCAAAAAACAGACGGCAGCATCGGCTACTGGAATCAGCTAAGCTATACAAACAACTTCGCCTCCGTCTACGCTATCGATATGCTACTAACGCTTGAAAAATCGGGCTTTGCGCTAGATAGCGGAGTAAAAAGCAAGGCTCTTGGCTGGCTTAGGGATTTTGATCCGGTGAATAATTTCCAAGCGCTATACGCCGCATACATCCTAAGTACGCAAGGCAAGCTAGATAGATCAAAACTAAACGCGCTTTACGATCAAAAAAGATACGAAGGCGGTGCGTTAGAGGGTTACTTGATGGCCGCTATGCTCAAAAACGAAGGACTAAACGAAGAGAGCAAGAAAGTGCTAAAAGGAGTCGGCAATAATTTCTTTAACGAGCAATCAGACGATCCTTCGGATTTTGGCTCAAGCGTGAGAAATAAAGCCTTTATCCTGCTTCTTCACGCTAATCACTTCGAAAAGAACGAATTTAGCGACTCTTTAGCCGACTTTTTGATAAAAAACGTAGACAAGCTTTACTCCACGCAGGAACGCGCGTTTACGCTAAGAGCGCTAAGAGCCTATATCAAGGACGTCTCAAGCGAGAATAAATTTAAGCTAATAGCAGACGGTCGCGAGCTAGACTTTAGCGGCAGAGGCGCTATCAACGTCACTCCGAAAAAGCCTGAAATCACCATCGTGCCGGAGGGTAACGCTAGCGTGTATCTAGGCGTTAGTGCATCAGGCTATAAAAAGCTAGCCGTAAATCATAAATTTGACAAAAGAGGGCTTGATATCTATAGAACTTTCGTCGATAAAGACGGCAAAGAGATAGATATTAATGCGCTTAAAGTAAACGACGTCATCTACTCTAAACTTACGCTAAGAACGGATAAATTTATTAGAAACGGCGTGATAAACGAGACGATTAGCCCTTGCTTTGAGGTGATAAACGAAAACATCGTACCAAATGCAAGAACGGAGGATACGAAAAGCTCTTTAACGCTCGAGCACCAAAACATCGAGGACGATAGGGTTTTGAGCTTTTACAGTCTTTACCGTAAAGACGATAAAAATACGCTTTATACGCCTCTTCGCGTCGTTATAAGCGGTAAATGCATGCTACCTGCGGTCATCACGGAAAACATGTACGATGAAAGCATGAGCGACTACGATCTATCTCAGCACGAATTTATCGTCAAATAATCCTTTGCGGAGCGGTTTTTTAGCCGCTTCGCTTTCTTTGTCTAATCTTAAAAATAACCCGTTTTAAACATCTTATTAGCAAATTTGTAGTAGAATCCGACATTTTTTAAACGATTATTAAGGATAAAATATGGCGGAATTTTACGACGCAAAAGAGATAGAAGATAAATTTTATAAAATTTGGGAAGAACGCGGATATTTCGAGATAGACGCGAACAAAAACATCCGCAAAGACGGCCGTAAATTTTGCATCATGATGCCGCCTCCAAACGTAACGGGCTCGCTTCACATCGGGCATGCGCTAACCTTTACCCTGCAAGACATAATGACGCGCTACAAAAGAATGGACGGCTACAAAACGCTGTGGCAGCCGGGCCTTGATCATGCAGGTATCGCCACGCAAAACGTCGTCGAAAAGCAGCTGCTAAATCAAGGTATCAAAAAAGAAGAGCTTGGACGCGAAAATTTCGTCCAAAAAGTCTGGGAATGGAAAGAAAAAAGCGGCGGTATGATTGTGCATCAGATGCGCAAACTAGGCATCTCGCCTGCATGGTCGCGCCAAAGATTTACGATGGATGAAGGGCTAAGAAAAGCGGTCAAAAAAGCCTTCGTAAATCTCTACGAAAAAGGGCTCATCGTACGCGAAAACTACATGATAAACTGGTGTACGCACGACGGCGCACTCAGCGACATAGAGGTCGAGCATAAGGAAAACAAAGGCAAGCTTTATCATTTGAGATACTACCTTGCGGGAGAACAAGATAAATTTATCGTCGTGGCAACGACAAGGCCTGAAACATATTTCGGCGATACGGCAGTAATGGTAAACCCGAACGACGAACGATATAAAAATTTGATCGGTAAAAAAGTCGTCCTGCCGATAATCGGTCGCGAGATCGAGATCATCGCCGACGAGCACGTCGATATGGAGTTTGGAACGGGTCTTGTTAAAGTCACCCCGGCGCACGACACTAACGACTACGAGGTCGGCAAAAGGCATGATCTAAAATTTATCACCGTTTTTGACGAAAAAGGTATCCTAAACGAGCAGTGCGCGCAGTTTAAGGGGCTAGAAAGACTTGAGGCCAGAGACGTCATCGTAGCAGAGCTAGAAAAACTCGGAAACGTCGAGAAAATCGAAGACTACGAAAATCAAGTCGGCTACTGCTACCGCTGCAAAAACGTCGTCGAGCCATACATCTCAAAGCAGTGGTTCGTCAAAAAACAGATCGCAGACGACGCGATCGCAAAGGTCGGCGAAGGCCTAGCTAAATTTTACCCGGCACACTGGATAAACAGCTTTAACGCCTGGATGCGCGAGCTTCGCGACTGGTGTATCTCGCGCCAGCTATGGTGGGGGCATCAGATCCCGGTATTTTACTGTGATGAGTGCGGACACGAGTGGGCGGACGAAGGCGATCCGACGCAGTGCCCAAAGTGCAAAAGTGCAAATTTCCATCAAGACCCGGACGTCCTTGATACATGGTTTAGCTCGGGGCTTTGGCCGTTTAGCACGCTTGGCTGGGGTAACGGCGAGGAGCTAAAAAACGAGAAATGGTTTGACGGCGATTTGGCCGAATTTTACCCGAACAACCTGCTAATCACCGGCTTTGATATTTTGTTTTTCTGGGTAGCTAGGATGATGTTTCAGGGCGAAAACGCGCTGGGCAAGCTGCCGTTTGACGATATCTACCTGCACGCTTTGGTTAAAGACGAGCAAGGCAGAAAGATGAGTAAAAGTCTGGGCAACGTCATCGATCCGCTCGTTAGCATCGAGGAGTACAGTGCCGACATCTTGCGCTTTACGCTTGCGCTACTTGCCGTGCAGGGGCGCGACATAAAGCTAAGCGACGAAAAGATGAAGCTCGTGAGAAATTTTACGAACAAGCTTTACAACGCGAGCAAATACCTGTTGCTAAACGAGTCTAAATTTGCAAATTTAAGCGACGCCAAAATCGAAACGAAGCTTGGCAAATACATGCTAAGCCGCTTTAACGAGTGCGTGCGCGAAGTGCGAGAGAACATCGACGCCTACCGCTTCAACGACGCGGCAAATGCGATTTATAAATTTTTATGGGACGAGTTTTGTGACTGGGGCATCGAGCTTAGCAAAGCCGATAAAGGCAGCGTAAGGGAGCTTGGAGCGATATTTAAAGAGGCTATGAGACTACTAAGCCCCTTTATGCCGTTTATCTCAGAATTCCTTTTCCACGAGCTTAGCGGCTCAAATTTAGAAAGCGCGAGCTCGATCATGATAGAGGCGTATCCGCAGGCTAACGAGCGCGATTTGAAGATAGAAAAGACCTTTGAGCTGGTGATCGAGGCGATAGTAGCTATCCGCCGCGCAAAAGCGACCATCGAGCAAGGCAACTCAAAGATCGCAAAAGCTTTTATCAAGCTAAACGGAAACGAAAATTTGACCGAGGCGACAAACTATATAGCACTGTTAGCTAAATGCGAGCAGATCGAGTTTTGCGACGATAAAATCGAAAACGCAGCGCGCGATGTGAGCGAAAATTTAGAGGCATTCGTGCCGCTTGAAGGCGTGGATATGAGTGCTGTGATCATGCGACTGCGGTCGCAAAAAACAAAACTAGAAAAAGAGATAGCAAAGCTTTCAAGTATGCTAAATAACGAGAAATTCGTAGCCTCTGCCCCGCAAGCCGTGGTCGAAGCCAACCGCGAAGGGTTGCAAAGCGCGCAGGAAAAATTCGCCAAAGTATGCGACGAGCTAAAGGCGTTTGGCGAGTAGTCCGCTCGTTTGAGCCTAAATTTTAAATCAAGGAGAAAAAATGAAAGGCAGTATCGGTGGATTTACGCTAGGCACGGTCATAGCCGTCGCGCTATCGTGGGGAGCTAATAAAAGCATATTGTGGGCGATAATTCACGGATTTTTAAGTTGGATATACGTGATTTATTATTTGCTGATGAAGTGAAATTTCATTAGCGGCGAGCCCTTTTGTTCGCTAAATTTTAAAAATTTGAAGGATAAAAAATGAGCGAAAAAATAAAAATAGCAGTTTTAGGATATGGAAATTTAGGTCGCGGCGTGGAGCTTGCCGCGCGAAATAGCAAGGATTTAGAGCTTTCGGCCGTTTTTAGCCGCAGAAATCCAAGCGAAGTAAAAACATGCGGTGCGCCGGTGTTTAGCGCGGACGAAATTTTATCGCACAAGGGCAAATTTGACGTTTTGGTGCTTTGCGGCGGTAGCGCAACGGATCTACCGACGCAGACGCCTGAGTTTGCGCTAAATTTCAATGTCGTCGATAGCTTCGATACGCACGCGAAAATCCCTGAGCACTTCGCTGCCGTAGACGCCGCAGCCAAAGCGGGCGGAAATGTAGGCATCATCGCCGTAGGCTGGGATCCGGGGCTGTTTTCGCTAAATAGACTATTTGGCGAGAGCGTGCTGGAAAACGGTAGCAGTTATACGTTTTGGGGTAAAGGCGTGAGCCAAGGCCACTCCGACGCTATCCGCAGAATCGAGGGCGTCGTGGATGCGCGCCAATACACCGTGCCGATAGAAAGCGCCTTAGAGCGAGTCCGTGCGGGCGAAAACCCAAAACTTAGCACGCGCGAAAAACACCTGCGCGAGTGCTACGTAGTGGCGCAGGACGGTGCCGATAAAGCGAGCATCGAGCGAGAGATAAAAACAATGCCAAACTACTTCGCCGACTACGACACGAGCGTGCATTTTATCGATCTTGCGACGCTTAAAAAAGAGCATGGCGGCATCCCTCACGGAGGATTTGTTTTGCGAAGCGGAGCGACGGGCGAGCGCGGCGAAAATAAACACTTGATCGAGTTTTCGCTAAAGCTTGACTCAAATCCTGAATTTACCGCAAGCGTGCTCGTAGCCTATGCCCGCGCGGCGTATCGTTTGGCGCAAAAGGGTCAAAGCGGCGCATTTAGCGTATTTGACATCGCTCCGGCGCTTTTGTCGCCAAAGAGCGCCGATGAGCTAAGGCGCGAAATTTTATAAATTTTAGTAGCGCTTCGGCGGAATTATGAACGAGGAAATTTGAGTGATAAAAATAGAAAATTTAAAGAAATTTTACGGAGCGACGCAGATCATAGACGGCGTCAGCCTAACCGTAGAAAAAGGCGAAATTTTCGCCATCGTAGGCCACAGCGGCGCAGGTAAATCTACCCTGCTTCGCTGCATAAACGGCCTAGAGGACTATCAAGGCGGCAGCCTAAAGGTATTTGACAAAGAAATCTCGGCGCTAAAAGATAAAGAGCTAAGAGAACTTAGGCGAGACGTCGGGATGATATTTCAGCACTTTGCGCTGATGGCGAGGAAAACGGCGTTTGAAAACGTCGCTACTCCGCTTAAATTTTGGGGTTACTCGGACAGCGAAATCAAAAAAAGAGTGAGCGAGCTACTAGAGCTAGTCGGCCTTGCAAATAAAGCCGCAAGCTATCCGGGCGAGCTAAGCGGCGGACAAAAACAGCGTGTCGCCATCGCCCGCGCCCTTGCGCTAAGTCCAAAAATTTTACTCTCCGACGAGGCTACCTCGGCGCTTGATCCAAATACGACGAATTCGATACTCGAGCTTTTAAAACAGATCAATCAAACGCTAAATATCAGCGTCGTTTTAGTCACGCACGAGATGGAGGTCGTAAAAAGCATCGCGCGCCGCGCAGTGCTGCTAGAAAGCGGCAAGATAATCGGCAGTGGCACGATCGAGGAGCTATTTTTAAAGCCAGATGAAAAGATGAAAGAATTCCTCGGCGAGGATGAAATTTTGCCGAGCGAGGGCGTAAATATCAGGCTCTTTTTCCCGAAAGAAGTCGCGCAAAACAGCGTCATCACGCACATGGCGCGCACGCTAAACATCGACTTTAACATCGTCTGGGGCAAGCTTGAGAAGCTAAACGAAAACGTGCTTGGCTCGCTCGTCATCAACGTCGATCCTAAAGACGAAGCGCGCGTGACCGAGTATATCAAGCAAAGCGGCGTATTATGGGAGGTGGCGTGATGTTTGGCATAGATTTTTCTAAATTTCCCGACATTTTCGAGCGCATTTTGCTCCCAGCTATCGGCGAGACGCTTTATATGAGCGTGGTTTCGACGCTTTTAGCGTTTTTGATAGGCTTAGTGCCCGCTATCTTGCTCGTTCTTTCGGCGCAAGACGGCCTAAAGCCAAACAAGCCGCTATTTATCGCGCTTGATATCACGGTAAATACGCTAAGAAGCTTTCCTTTTATCATCCTCATCATCGTGCTTTTCCCGCTCACGCGCCTGATCGTGGGTACTAGTATAGGCACTACCGCGGCTATCGTTCCGCTTACTATCGGCGCGGCGCCGTTTATCGCTAGGCTCATAGAGAGCGCGCTAAAAGAGGTCGATAAAGGCATCATCGAGGCCGCCAGAAGCTTTGGTAGCTCAAATTTTCAGATTATTTTTAAGGTGATGTTCGTAGAGGCGCTGCCCGGTATCGTGGCTTCTATCACGCTTACGCTTATCGTTATTATCGGCTTTTCGGCGATGGCAGGCGCGGTCGGCGGCGGCGGACTGGGATCTGTTGCGATAAACTACGGATATCAGAGATTTCGCCCCGATATCATGCTTTATACCGTCGTGATTTTAATCATAATGGTTCAAATTTTCCAATCATTAGGAAATTTTATTTATAAGATCACAAAGAAATGATTTTTTACGTCTGATTTTATTTTCTTTTAAACTTTTTTTGCATAAAATCCCGAAATTAATTTTACAAAGAAAGGATAGAAAATGAAATCAGATATGTGCGAAATGCGTCGCTTCACTCAACTTAAGTCGTCGAAAGACTAACGCTAAGCGCAAAATTTCTTTTTAAGCGCTTAGTCTCGCTAAGCATTTAAAAAGAAATTTAAGCCTCCGCTCATATCCTTTTTTAAATGCTAGCCAAATTTTAAAAAGGATATAAAATGAAAAATCTACTCAAATACTCTCTAGTCGCTCTAAGCCTAACAGTCGCAGCAAACGCCGCCGAGAAAATCGTCGTAGGCGCTACTCCAGTTCCGCACGCTGAAATTTTAGAAGTCGTAAAACCTATCCTTGCAAAAGACGGCTTTACTCTTGAGATCAAAGAATTTAACGACTACTCTACTCCAAATTTAGCCACCGAGGACGGCGATCTAGACGCCAACTACTTCCAGCACCTGCCGTATCTTGAGGAATTTAACAAAAACAAAGGCACTCATCTAGTTAAAACAGTTGGCGTTCACCTCGAGCCTATGGGCGTTTACTCCAAAAAGATAAAAAATATCAAAGAGCTAAAAGACGGCAGCACCGTAGCGATACCAAACGACCCGACAAACGAGAGCCGCGCGCTTGACGTGCTAGCTAGCGCAGGTCTTATCAAGCTAAACGACAACCCTCTAAAAACTCCGCTTGATATCACGGAAAACCCAAAAAAGCTAAAATTTGAAGAGATCGAGACAGCTCAAGTTCCTCGTACGCTAGATGACGTCGCCATCGCCGTTATCAACACAAACTACGCTCTAAACGCCAACCTAAACCCGACCAAAGACGCACTCGTGCTTGAGAGCAAAGATAGCCCGTACACCAACTACGTCGTGGTCAAAGTCGGCAACGAAAACAGCCCGAAAATCAAAGCTCTAGACAAAGCCGTCACGAGCCCGGAGGTAAAGAAATTTATCGATGAAAAATATAAAGGCGCGATAATCCCGACGTTTTAATCAAATTTAGCCCCGCCCGCTCAAATTTAGCGGCGCGGGTAAATTTAACGAAACGACGAATCCAAATTTAGTTTAGAGACCGCTCTTAAAACAAAACGGCGTAAAAGCTTTTACCTTTTTAGCGCCGTTTTTTATCAAAAAAAGGAATAATAATGCAATTTTCAAAAATACTTCTTGGCGCGCTTTTAGCTAGCGGCCTGTATGCTAACGACAAAACCATCACCGTAGGCGCATCTCCCGTACCTCACGCCGAGATTTTAGAAGAGGTCGTAAAGCCGATCTTAGAAAAAGAGGGCTACAAGCTCGACGTCAAAATCTTTAACGACTACGTGATCCCAAACATCGCCGTCGAAAACGGCGAACTCGACGCCAACTACTTCCAAGGCCTGCCGTATATGAAGTCGTTTAACAAAGACAAAGGCACTCACATCGTACCGACCGTGGGCGTTCACGTCGAACCTATGGGCGCGTATTCTAAAAAGATAAAAAGCCTAGACGAGCTAAAAGACGGCGATATCATCGCTATCTCAAACAACGCCGCAGACTCGACGCGCTCGATAAATTTGCTCGAGAAAGCCGGCATCGTAAAGGCTAAAGAGGGTGAATACAAATCCCCGCTCGATATCATAGAAAATCCGAAAAATCTCAAATTTAAAGAGATGGAGTCCGCACAGACGCCACGCTCTCTCGACGACGTCGCGCTAGCGTTTATCAACGTAAACTACGCCCTGGACGTCGGCCTCAAACCGACCAAAGACGCGATAATCCTCGAGGATAAAGATAGCCCGTACACCAACTACGTAGCGACCAAGGCCGGCAACGAAAATAATCCGAAAATCAAGGCTCTAGATAAAGCGATACTAACCCCCGAGGTGAAAGACTTTATTATTAAGCGCTACCAAGGCGCGGTGATACCGAGCTTCTGATCGCGTCAAATTTGAGCGATTTGCCATCGTAAAATTTAGCATTTAAAATCGCAATAAGCGTTTTTTGTTTAAATTTTTAGGGCTCAAATTTGAAAAAATAAAAAATAGTCGAGAAAAATCTCCAAAAATAAAACGGCGTAAAAGCTTTTACCTTTTTAGCGCCGTTTTAAAAATAAAAAAGGAAAATATAATGAAAGTTTTTAAAATTTTAGCAAGTTTGGCACTAGCCTTTAACCTCTATGCAGCAGACAAAGATCATACTATCGTAGTAGCCGTCTCACCAGTACCTCACGCAGAGATCATGGAGTTTATCAAACCCATCCTAGCAAAAGAGGGCTACGATCTAGTCATCAAAGAGATAAACGACTATTCGATACCGAATTTAGCAACGCAAGACGGCGATTTGGACGCAAATTTCTTTCAGCACTGGCCGTATCTAAAAAATCACAATGAAACAAAAGGCACGACTCTGATAACCGCCGCGGCGATACATCTTGAGCCGCTGGGCTTTTACTCAAAAAAGATAAAGAGCCTAAGCGAGCTAAAAGACGGCGCTAAAGTCGCGATCGCCTACGATCCTACTAACGGCAACAGAGCGCTAAATATCCTGCAAAAAGCAGGCCTCATCGAGCTTGATAAGAGTGCTGAGCTAGCCACGCCAAAAGACATCGTGAAAAATCCAAAACATCTAAATTTCGTCGAGCTTGAGGGTGCGCAGATACCTCGCACGCTAGATGAAGTCGATCTTGCCGCTATAAGCACAAATTTCGTCCTTGATATCGGCATGAATCCTAAAAAAGACTCGCTAGCTATCGAAGGTACCGAAAGCCCGTACGCCAACATCATCGCGGTCAAAGCAGGCAATGAAAATAGCCCGAAAATCAAAGCCCTCGTTAAAGCCGCAACCAGCCCAGAGACGAAGGAGTTTATCCTAAAAAGATACGACGGAGCGATACTGCCCGTGTTTTGATTTAGCCGGCTCAAGGCTGGCTTTTATACGATTAATCATGCACGATATCTCTTAAACTCTAAAAGTGAATTTATTTTTCTTATTCATAATCCACGCGTATAGCAGACTTTTAAAAACTTAAGCAAAATGTCCATGCCCTACTAGATACTAAAATATCATCCAAAACTGCAATAATTTTAGATTTTTCCATCGCACTTTCCTCTAATAGAATGTAAAATATGGTTGCGCGCAAAATTAAAATTATTTAAAGCTAAGTTAAATGTAAATACTTGCAATATGGAGAATTTATTGTTTTTAGAGATATAGTGGTGCGCTCGAAGGAATTCGAATCCCTGACCTTTTGAACCGCAATCAAATGCTCTATCCAGCTGAGCTACGAGCGCACTTTAAAAGAAATGTGAAGTATAGCCAAAGGTTTCTTAAATCTTTCATAAATTTTGATGTATTTAGAAAAATTTCATTTTTTCGCTTATTTTATTGCATTAAATTTATCGCAAGTATATAAAATTTCAAATTTATGCGCTAAATTTGCCGCATTTAATCGTCTATAAAAAATCTTTATGTTATCTTACGCCATAAATATAGCATATAAAGCAAATTTCAAGCATCAGCAAGCAAAAAAGAGTAAAATTTGAAAAACGGTAAAGAAAGGAAAGCCAAGTGATACATAAAATTTTGATCGCAAACCGCGGAGAGATCGCCGTTCGCGTGATCCGCGCCTGCAAAGACCTACACATCAAAAACGTCGCCATCTACACCAAGCCCGACCAAGACTGTCTGCACGTCAAAATAGCCGACGAGGCCTACCAGATCGGTATAGACCCGATCAAGGGCTACCTAGACGCCAAGCGTATCGTCGAGGTCGCAAAAGCTTGCGGTGCGGACGCGATACACCCGGGTTACGGATTTTTGAGCGAAAACTACGAATTTGCCAAAGAGGTAGAGGATGCGGGACTTGTATTTATCGGGCCTACCGCCGACGTCATCCGAAAAATGGGCAATAAAAATATCGCTCGTTATCTGATGAATAAAAACGGCATCCCTATCGTGCCGGGCACCGAAAAGCTAAACAACGAAACGATAGAAAATATCAAGCTCTACGCCGAACGCATCGGCTATCCGGTCATCCTAAAAGCTAGCGGCGGCGGCGGCGGCCGCGGCATCCGCGTCGTGTGGAAGGAAGAAGAGCTAGAATCTAGCTTTGAAAGTTGCACGCGCGAGGCTAAGGCGTTTTTTAACAACGACGAAGTTTTCATGGAAAAATACGTCGTAAATCCGCGCCACATCGAGTTTCAAATTTTAGGCGACAAATACGGCAACATCATCCACCTAGCCGAGCGCGACTGTTCGATCCAGCGCCGCCACCAAAAGATCCTCGAAATAGCGCCTAGCCCCACTATGAGCGAAAGCCTGCGAAAAAGCATGGGCGTGACCGCAGTCGCAGCGGCAAAGGCCGTAAACTACACCAACGCCGGTACGATCGAGTTTTTGCTCGATGATTACAACAACTTTTACTTTATGGAGATGAACACCCGTATCCAGGTCGAGCACGGCGTGACCGAGGAGATCACGGGCGTGGATCTCATCGTGCGTCAGATCCGCATCGCGGCGGGCGAGATCCTCGACATGGAGCAAAGCGACGTCATCACGCAAGGCTTTGCGATCGAGGCGCGTATCACCGCAGAGGACGCATGGCAAAACTTCATCCCAAGCCCAGGCGAGATCAGCGGCTACTACCCTGCTCTAGGCCCTTCCGTTCGCGTGGATAGCCATCTATATAAAGACTATCAGATACCGCCTTTTTACGATAGCTTGCTAGCTAAGCTCATCGTCCGAGCACCTAGCTACGATCTAGCCGTGAATAAACTAAAACGCGCGCTGGATGAGTTTACGATCGAGGGCAGCGTCAAAACCACGATCCCGTTTTTGCTCAGCATCAGCAAGGAGCGCGACTTTAGGCGAGGATTTTTCGATACGTCATACGTCGAAAACAAGATGCCTACCCTGCTAGAAAAGATGAAAACCAAAGACAACGAGGACAACGAAGAGGTGATCGCCGCCATCGCCGCCGCGATACAAAGAGTAAAGGATGCCAGGAAATTTAAAGAGGAGCACGCGGATGAGTGATTTTTTCGATAGCTTAAAGGATATAAAAAAAGAGCTGCAAAAGGAGCAAAATGCAAATTTGAGCTCAAATTTAGCCGCCAAAAACGCCGCGAAGCAAAATTTAAAGCCTGAGTCAAAAACTTTTAGCAAAGAAGAAGCCATCGCACACAAAGAGCAAAATTTACGTGACGAGTTTCTAGCCTACGTCAAGGACGCGGATATCAAAAAGTGCTAGTAGTGCCGTTTTCCACCCTGCCTAGCCCCTGCCCCTACCTCAAGGACAGGGACTCGCGCATGGAGTATCGCTACATAGACGGATGCGACTTTGCCGTAAACGACGCTCTAGCTAGGCGCGGCTTTAGGCGCTTTGGCAAATATTTCTCCAAGCCAAACTGCGCGGGTTGCCGCGAGTGCGTAAATATCAGGGTCGATGCGCTAAATTTTAAATTTAGCAAATCCGCCCGCCGTACGATACGCAAAAACGAAAACACCAAAATCATCCTCACAAAGCCGCTCATAGACGACGCGCACGTGGCGTTATACAAAAAATATCATAAATTTATGCAGCAAAAGCGCGAGTGGAAGTACTACGAGCTGGATTTTCGCCGCTACTACGAGCTCTACGTCGCGGGGCATGCGGAGTTTGGCAAGGAGATAGCGTATTTTACAGACGGCCGGCTCATCGGCGTCGATCTAGTCGATATCCTTAGCGACGGCATCTCGGCGGTTTATTGCTATTACGATCCTGATTTTGCGGATCTTAGCATCGGCAGATACTCGCTCTATCAGCAAATTTTACTCGCACAGCAGCTAAATTTACGCTGGATATATCTAGGCTACTACGTCAAAGACTGCCCTAGCCTAGCCTACAAAGCAGACTACAAGCCCTACGAGCGCCTGTGCGAATACGTCGCGCTAGACGAAACGCCCGTGTGGGAAAAAGCGGAATAAAAAATGCTTTCAAATGCGTTTTATAAAGGCAGAATTTGATAAAAGTAAGTCAAAATCTAGAATCTCTAAGCATAGAAACATCAGACGCCGATCTGTTTTTCGAGCTGCAAGCGCTCATAAAGCGAAACTTCGCCAAGACGCTGGGGCAAAAAGGCAAAGTGATGTCGTTTTACGACGAAAACGAGAAGGTTCAGCGCAAATATTTCGTCAAATTTCTAAAAAAACTCTGCCAAAGATACGAGCTAAAAAACGTAAATTTAAACTTCGCCGAGTATAAAACCATCAAACTCCACTACATCCAACCAAACTCGCTCAAAGCCATGGTTTTCGTCGACGTCGCCTTCGTGCGCGGCGGCGCGATATTTAGCTTCGATCGCTCAAACGAGTCCTTTATCTCACACATCATCAAGGGCTTTGAGTCAAAGCAAATTTTATCCGCCGAAGGTCAAATCGCCCTAAATATCGCAAATTTGGGCGAGTGTGTGCGCCTAGAGGAGCTGTTTAACAAAAGCGAATATATGAAATTTTCGATCATCTTTAACTATAACGAAGAGGAATTTGAAAAATTTAAAAAACAGATCAAAATCTGCGCCAAGAAAAACGAGGCCAAATTTGCCGCGCTGGCTAGCCTTTTCGAGGATCATTTTATCGTGCTTGGATGCGATAAGAACGATAGCTTTGAAGAGGTGCGAAACCGCTACCTGGAGCTAGTTAAAGCCTATCACCCCGACTTTCACGCCGCGCTTAGCCCCGAGCTTTTGAACGAGTGCAAAACGCAGTTTCAGCGTATCCAAAACGCCTATGAGAGCTTGAAGCCGTATTTTAAGGAGCTTGAGGCGGGAGCGGAGTAAATTCGCCTTTCAAATTTGGGCAAATTTTGCGCTAAAATTTGCATTTTGGCTGTGCGGGCAAAATTTTGGTTTTAACGGCCAAATTTAACTAAATCGGAGACGACGTTGCAAGAAAGTTTTTTATATAAATACTGTAAAACCCACGGCAAGATCGCTACGAACATCATTGTAGCGGTCTATTTTTTATTTGCCCTCGGCATTTTTATCATTCCGGGCGATATCCTCTCTCGCTGCGAAATTTGCCGCGAGTTCGTAAATTTTATGAAGCAATACTTTCCAAATATCCAAATTTTTAGCGATGTCAGTCCGTTGAAACAAGAGATAGAATTTTACACGAGCTATATGTGGGTAGTTGGGCTACTTTGGGCGGCGGAGATGGTATTTTACGTTACCTGCATGTACACCGTATTTATGGACACGGATATAGGCGAGCGCGAGGGTATAGAAAACTAAACTGGAAAATGCTCGTATTGAGCTTTATATTCGGTTTTTTTGCGATATACGTGTATTACACGGGCTACATCGTCACCGGCGGCGTTACTTTTATGGGATGGCCGCGTTTTTATATAGATTTTGCGACCAAATTTGAGATATTTCAGTATATACCGCTTTTTCAGGGTATTTTTTCTGGCATAGGAATATATTTACTGACATCATTAATTTATATGCTTTATTACAAATTTTTTAGCCGCAAAATCCGAAACGACCGAATTTAAAAGCGCAAGCCTCGCCAAAACTCCGCTTAAATTTAAGCTCAAATTTGCGGCGTGCTTGGCAAATTTGCCCCGCTCCAAGCGTCAAATTTTACTTACCGGATTGCAGCAGATAGGTCTTTTTACGCTCGCTGGAGCTGCCGATATTTAGTGCGAGACGGTATTTGGTTATCGTGCGGCGGACGACCTCGACGTTAAATTCCTTCTTTATAAACTCCAAAATTTTCAGATCGCTAAGCGGCTTGGCGGGATTTTCGTTTCGGACGAGATTTGCTACGAAGTCCTTGATAGCCTTGTTTGAGACGTCCTCGTCGATCGCGGCGGAGAAAAAGCTCTTTATAGGCACGAGCCCGCGCGAGCACTCTAGGTATTTGTTTGAGATGCCGCGCGAGATGGTTGAGGGGTTTCGCCCCAGATCCTCGGCGATGTCCTTTAGGCGCATAGGCTTGATATCGCCGCCGAAAAAGTAATCATACTGATACTCCACTAGCATTAGGGCGATCTTCCTAAGCGTGGCTTTTCGCATATCAAGCGCGTCTATGAGGTCTTTGGCCTCTTTTACGCGGGAGGCAACGAAGCTCTCTTTTTCGTCCAGCCCCTCGACGTCGATGACGATCTCGGGGTAAAAGTCGTCGTTGATGCGCACCTCGATACCGCCCGAGCTCGTGTCTATGACGATGTCGGGGATAATCGCCGCGGCCTCGTTCATATACTCGATCGCGGGCGGATTTTTTAGCCTCTTGATGACGGCTAGAGCTTCATTATAGAGCGGGATTTTACGCATTTGGGAGAGATTTTCGAAATTTAGCGCAAGCTTTTTGGCACTTTCAAAGAGCTTCTCGTCCAAATTTAGCTCCTCAAGCTGAAACAAAAAGCTCTCCTTATAGTCCTTTGCGCCGATGCCGGCGGGCTCTAGGTAGGCAAAGCGCTTTCGCACCGACTCGATCTCCGCCTCGCCAAATTCGTCAAAGGCTTCAGGCTCATAGTAGCCCTCCTCGTTTATGCACTCGATGATTTTCATCGCGATTTTTTGGGATTTTTCGGTCGGAAAAAGGGGCTTATCTATCTGCTCGATTAGCTTGTCGTAAAGCCCCGTTTTAGCCACGCTAAAGCTTTCGATACTATCGGTTACGCTGTTTTTTGATATTTCTTTGAAAAAATTTTTCTCTTTTTTAGACGGCACGGCGCTTGGTAGCTCGCTTAAATTTCGTTGCTGCACGCTTGCAAACGGATTATCCGCTAAAAACGGCTCAAGCGTCTCCTTTAGCTCCTCGACGCTGCTGCTTAGTATCGGCAGCCACGAGCGCAACGTGTGCGAGAGCTTATTTTTGGGAGCTTGAGTTTGCTTTAGCATTATTCTACAAATTTAAACTCTTCGCCCAGATAGTGGGTGCGCACGAGTTTGTTATTCGCGACTTCGTTTGCGCTGCCGCTAGCTAGCAGGCTACCGTCCTTGATCACGTAGGCGCGGTCGCAGATGGCTAGCGTCTCGCGGACGTTATGGTCGGTGATGAGCACGCCGATGCCGAGCTTTTTTAGATCGCGAACGATGCTTTGTATGTCGCTAACGGCGATCGGATCGACGCCGGCAAATGGCTCATCCAGTAGCAAAAATTTAGGCGTAATGATTAGGCTTCTAGCGATCTCGCAGCGTCTGCGCTCGCCGCCGCTTAGGCTCACGCCCTTTCGCAAGCGTATGGGCTCGATATTTAGCAAATTTAGCATTTCATTTACTTTTTTCTCGCGGACGGCCTCGTCCTTATATAGGATTTCGGCGCCGAGCAGTAAATTTTCCTCGACGGAGAGGTCTTTAAATATGCTTGATTCTTGCGGCAGATAGCCGATACCCATATGCGCGCGCTTGTGTAGCGGCACCTTCGTCACGTCCGCGCCGTCTAAAAACACGCTGCCGCTAGATGGCGAAATAAGCCCGCATATCATATAAAACGTAGTCGTTTTTCCCGCGCCGTTTGGGCCCAGTAGCCCTACTACCTCGCCGCTTTTGACCTCTAGCGAGATACCTTTTATGATGTTTGTTTTTTTGATCGTTTTTTGTAAATCTTTTACTTCTAATTTATGCACCGTAAACCTCGTATTTTCGCCCTTTTTGGCTAGGCGAGATGACTACCTTGACGCATTTTTCGCCCAAATTTTCTAGCGCCTTTTCCAGTCGCTCGTCGCCCCACTCTACCAGGTGAAGCCCCTCTTCTAGCAAATTTTCAAAAAGTCCGTTTTGTAAAATCGCGTCAAGTCCGTTTTGATAGATATCGTAGTGATAAATTTTATCTCCGTAGCTTTGCATGACCGAAAACGTGGGCGAAGTAACCTCCGTATCGATGCCGCGAGCTTTTACGATGGCTTTAACTAGCGTCGTTTTACCGCTGGCTAAATTTCCCTGCAAGATAACGACGCCGCTTTGGGGTAAAATTTTTGCCACCTCGCTAAGCTCGTCAAGTCCTAAATTTAGCTCTATCATAGCTCTTTTACGTATAGCGCTTGGACTGATTTTGGGATACTTTTGGTCTCTGGGATCGCTAGCACCTCGTAGCGCGCCTCTCTCGTTAAAAATTTGATCGTTATCACGTCGCCGATTTTAACCTCTTTGGCGGGTTTGGCGACGACGCCGTTTACGCTCACGACGCCGCTTTTGCACATATCTTCGCTGACCGCGCGCCTTTTTGTAATATTTACGGTATTTAAAAACTTATCTACTCTCATGGCGGCGATTTTAGCCAAATTTGGCTTAAATTTTTAATTCCTCGCCGCTGCATATTAAATTTAATGTAAATTTGACGTTTAGCGCACGCGATTTTAGCGGAGATATTTATAACAAATTAATCAAATTTGGCTAAAATACGCGTCATCTCAATTAAAGGATAGAGAATGAAAAAAGATGTGAAAAAAGTCGTTCTCGCCTATTCGGGCGGACTTGATACGAGCATTATTTTAAAATGGCTACAAGACGAGTATAAATGCGAAGTGGTGACCTTTACCGCCGATATCGGCCAGGGCGAGGAGCTGGAACCCGCACGCCAAAAAGCGCTCGAGCTCGGTATAAAACCCGAAAATATATTTATAGAGGATTTAAAAGAAGAATTTGCACGAGATTTCGTATTTCCGATGTTTAGAGCAAACGCCGTTTATGAGGGCGAGTATCTACTAGGCACCTCGATAGCTCGCCCGCTGATAGCCAAACGTCAAGCCGAAATCGCCGCCAAAGTAGGCGCCTACGGCGTGAGCCACGGAGCAACCGGCAAAGGCAACGACCAAGTGCGCTTTGAGCTAGGCTACTACGCGTTGGGAGATAACCTAACTATCATAGCTCCTTGGCGCGAGTGGGATCTAAACAGCCGCGAAAAGCTACTAAAATACGCCGAAAAAAACGGCATCAAAATAGAAAAGAAACCGGGCAAAAGCCCCTACTCTATGGACGCAAATTTGCTCCACATCAGCTACGAGGGTCTAGTGCTTGAAAATCCCGCTCACGCTCCGGAAGCCGATATGTGGCGCTGGACGGTAAGCCCGAAAGACGCGCCAAACGAAAGCGAGACAATAGAAATAGGCTACGAAAAAGGCGATCCTGTTAGCATAAACGGCAAAAAAATGAGCCCTGCGGCACTGCTAGCCGAGCTAAACCGCCTAGGCGCAAAACACGGTATCGGCAGACTCGACCTCGTAGAAAACCGCTCGGTCGGCATGAAAAGCCGCGGCTGCTACGAAACTCCTGGCGGCACGATAATGCTAAAAGCTCACCGCGCGATCGAGAGCATCACGCTAGACCGCGGCGCGGCGCACCTAAAAGACGAGCTAATGCCTCGCTACGCAGAGCTCATCTATAACGGCTACTGGTGGTCGCCTGAGCGTATCATGCTGCAAGCGCTCATCGACAAGAGTCAAGAAAACGTAAACGGTACGGTCAAAGTCGAGCTCTACAAAGGCAACGTAATCGTGCTAGGACGCGACAGCAAGACGGATAATCTCTTTAGCGAGGCGTTTTGCACGTTTGAAGAAGACGCGAACGGATTTATCAAGCTAAACGCTCTAAGATTTATCATCGGACGCAAAAACGGACGCAAATTTAACTAAATAAAGGATAAAAATGAAAGTACTACTAATAAAAGACGTAAAATCGCTCGGAAAAGCCGGCGAAATCAAAGAGGTAAAGGAAGGCTACGGAAATAACTTCCTAATCGGCAAAGGCTTTGCTAAAGCCGCGACTCCCGATGTTTTGCGCCAGTACGAAGCCGAGCAAAAACGCAAGGCCGAGGAGCTAAAATACGAGATCGCAAATATAGAAAAGCTAAAATACGAGATCGAAAAAATCACGCTCAAGGTTAAAAAGCCGCTCGGAGCAAACGGAGCGCTATTTGGCGCGGTAACGAAGGATGAAATTTCAGAAGCTCTGGAAAAAAATCATCATCTGGTCGTAGATAAAAAGGCGTTTGACTTCGCCCACACTATAAAAGCAACCGGCATCTACGAAGTGGACGTCAAACTCGGCCATGCAGTGCGAGCCACGCTAAAACTAGACGTCGAGGGCGAATAAGTGTTTCACGCGACTACCATTTTAGCCTATAAAGGCAGGAACAAATCAGTCATCGGCGGCGACGGACAAGTGAGCTTTGGCAACACGGTACTAAAAGGCAATGCGGTAAAAATCCGCAAAATCCACGGCGGCAAGGTCCTGGCGGGCTTTGCCGGCAGCACCGCCGATGCGTTTAATCTCTTTGATATGTTTGAAAACAATCTCGATCACGCCAAAGGCGACCTGCTAAAAGCCGTGATCGAGTTTAGCAAAGAGTGGCGCAAGGATAAATACCTGCGCAAGCTAGAGGCCATGATGCTGGTGCTTGATAGAGAGAAAATTTTCCTTTTAAGCGGAACGGGCGACGTCGTAGAGCCAGAGGACGGCAAGATAGCCGCTATCGGAAGCGGCGGTAACTACGCCCTATCCGCAGCCAGGGCTCTTGATAAATTTGCCCAGATCGACGAAGAGGAGCTCGTAAAAGAGAGCCTAAAGATCGCGGGCGAAATTTGCATTTACACGAACACGAATATAAAAACCTACGTTTTAGAATAGAGAAAAGATGAATTTAACCCCAAAAGAGATAGTGAAATTTTTAGACGATTACGTCATCGGGCAAAAAGACGCCAAAAAGATCATCGCCATCGCGCTACGAAACCGCTACCGCAGGATGAAGCTGGATAAAACGATGCAAGATGACATCATGCCAAAAAACATCCTGATGATAGGCTCGACGGGCGTGGGCAAAACCGAGATAGCAAGGCGTCTATCAAAGATGATGGGCTTGCCGTTTATCAAAGTAGAAGCTAGCAAATACACCGAAGTGGGCTTCGTCGGACGCGACGTAGAGAGTATGGTGCGCGATCTGGCGGCTGCGTCGGTAAATTTGGTCAAAGCCGAACAGCGCGAAAAAAACCGTGAGAAAATCGATGAATACGTAAAAGATAAGATAATAAAAAAACTCCTGCCGCCTCTGCCGACGGGTGCGAGCGAAGAGAAAAAAGCAGACTACGAAAAAAGCTACGAAAAGATAATGAGTAGGCTCGAAAACGGCGATCTGGATGATCTAAGCATCGAGATAGAGGTCGTGCAAAATAGCTTTGACGCGGGAGCCAACGTACCGCCCGATATGGCGCAAATGCAAGAGAGCTTCGTCAAAATCATCGGCCTAAGCAACAAAACCGTCAAAAAAGAGATGAAGGTAAAAGACGCCAAAGAAGCACTCAAAAACGAAGCTAGCGATAAAATTTTAGACATGGAAAGCATCAAAGCCGAAGCCGTGCGAAGAGCCGAAAACGAGGGCATAATCTTTATCGACGAGATAGATAAAGTCGCGGTGAGCTCCGGAAACTCGGGCAGGCAAGATCCGAGCAAAGAAGGCGTACAGCGCGACTTGCTACCTATCGTGGAGGGCTCGACCGTGACGACCAAATTTGGCGCCATAAAGACCGATCACATCCTTTTTATCGCCGCGGGTGCCTTTCACATCAGCAAGCCAAGCGACCTAATTCCGGAGCTTCAAGGGCGTTTTCCGCTGCGAGTAGAGCTTGATAGCCTAGATGAAAACGCGCTGTATCAAATTTTAACTCAGCCTAAAAATTCGCTGCTTAAGCAGTACGAAGCACTTTTAAAAACAGAAGGCGTGGATCTTAAATTTACGGATGACGCTATCAGAGCTATCGCTAAAATAGCTCAAAACGCCAACGAAAAAATGGAAGATATCGGCGCCAGGCGTCTACATACCGTGATCGAGCGCGTGATAGAGGATATCAGCTTTGAGGCTAACGAGCACGGCGGCGAGACGGTAGAAGTGGACAAAGCCCTCGTAGAAAAGCGCCTCTCAGACGTCGTCGAGGATCAAGATCTGGCGAGATACATCTTATGAAATCAGGCTTTGTTAGCATCATCGGTCGTACGAATGCAGGCAAAAGCTCGCTTTTAAATTTTTTGCTTGATGCGAAGATTACCATCGTTTCGCACAAGCAAAACGCCACGAGGCGAAAGATTAGCGGCATCGTGATGAACGGCGAAGATCAGGTCGTTTTTACCGATACGCCGGGACTTCACGAGAGTAACAAGACGCTAAATAAGCTCATGATAAACGAAGCGATAAAATCGATGGGCGACTGCGATGCGATCGTATTTTTGGCGCCCATTCACGACAGCATAGACGACTACGTCAAATTTCTAAATTTAAATCCACAAAAACCACATATCTTGGTGCTCACCAAGGTTGATGAAGTTTCAAACGCCAAGGTTCTTGAAAAAATAGCGCAATATCAAAAATTTCAAGACAAATTTACCGCGCTTTTGCCTTTTAGCGTCAAAAGGCAAACTTATAAAAAGCCGCTTTTAGATGAAATTTGCAAACTTTTGCCAGAACACAAGTATTTTTACGATCCGGAATTTTTAACGCCGACAAACGAAAAGGAAATTTTTCGTGAATTTATCCTAGAGGCACTCTATGATAATCTAAGCGACGAGATCCCCTACTCTACCGACGTGCTCATAGATAAGGTCAAAGAAAAACCGGAAATAACTGAAATTTATGCCACCATAATAACTGAGCGCGAGATACATAAATCTATGATTATCGGAAAAAATGGACAAACCATCAAAAGAATCGGGATAAATTCAAGAAAGTTAATATCAAATTTTACCGGTCAAAAAATCCTCGTGAAGCTCGTTGTAGTCGTTAAAAAAGACTGGCGCAAAGACGAAAAAACTATAAAAAGCTTGAATATTTTATAAATAATTATTAAGTTGCGTCACTTTTTATGATATAATACATATGTGATTTGTATATGATTTAGCAGTGGCTAAATTTAAAGCAAGTCGCAGATAAAGAAAGGATAAAAATGGCAAAAAGTAAAAACGCTACTTCGACAATAGTCGCGTATGATCCATACTTGCAAACATCTTTTGCTTTTTCCGACAACAAAATTCAACCCGTGGAATTAAGTAAAGCTAATAAAAATAGCTATTTTGTGTCATACATAAAATATAAAGATCTTATTGTAGGAAATGTGGAGATACCGTCCACAACCGAAGAAGACGATGTATCGAATTTAATCACGATTAAAGCCTATGAATTATTTAGTTTGGATCCGGCAGCCGAATACAAAATAGTATATAACGAATTTAACGGGCTTTCGTCCGAAAATAAAATTTTCAATGTCTTTATATCAGATGTATTATCAAGCGATAAATTATTTTCGCTATTTGTCAAAAAAGTACCGTATATAGACTATGTAGTAGCCGCCCCTTTGACTTTTGAGGCGCTGTATAAGAAAAATATACTATCAGCTCAAAACGTAGATGCATTTATAGTAATGCAAGAAGACGATGCCTTTATAGCCGTATATCAAAACGGCGAATATGCGCAATCAAGGCCGTTTAGGTACTCATCAAAAACTATCAGCGAAAAATTTTCCACCCTAAGCGGCGATAAGTTAAACGATAGCTCTTTTTTTAATATCATAAAAGACGGTACAAATACGCCAAATGAAAGGAATAAGTCTCTTATAGTAGAAATTTTTGATGAGATAATTTATTATACTAGCGATGTAATTGATAGCTTAAATAGATTTGGCGGGGCCAATGTATCAAATTTATATATAGTCTCAGATATCCCGATGGGAGATTTTTGCGAATGCATTAAAGAAAAAATTGGCTTAATCGCAAGCAACCTTAATGTTTCAGTAGCCATAAACTCAAAAGAAGTTCAAGCCAGTACCCTAAATGAAATCTTAGTAGTTAATGCACAGTACTATCAAGAGACACGCGACAATAGCTTCAACTTTTCAAATTTTTTAAGGCCGCTTCCGTTATCTCAGCGCAGTAGCGGTAAGCTAATAATGTATTCTCTGCTGGGTATTTTAGGCGGTATAGCTTGGCCGATATATCTTTACGTTTTTGCTACGATAACAGATATAGATACGGCTGACAAGAGAAGCGAGCTTGAAGTAAACCAGAGAGACTTACAGAGAATAGAAGCAGAGCTAGCAAGGCTACAACAAGAAAAAAACAATATAACCGCAAATATCGGGCTAGAAGAAGAAAAGATGAATTTTAGAAAAAATACGATCTCTGAAATTTATAATAAAAAAGTAGAATATCCTATGAAAAGTATAGTTTTGTTTGAACTTAGTAATCTAATAAACAACAAAGATATACAAACAGCCAAGATAGTGAATTCAAATAGAGATATGAGGATTATGCTAGTTAGCAAGGATGAGAAAAAACTGACTGAACTTATACAAAATATTAGTAATTCAGATAAATACTCTATAACGACAAAAGAGATATCCCTTGACAAAAAATATGGCGTTCCTTCATATGAAACAAATGTTACTATAAAGATAAAATAATGAGAAATGATAATATTTTTACAAAAATCGATAACTATTTCGACAATAAGAAACCAAGTGAAGTTTCCGTAATACTTCTTGCAAGTCTAATACTTAGCGGAGTCGTTATATACTATGCAATCATGCCGTATGCACAAGAGTACCATGACAGCTCAATGTCTGAAAATAGCTCTGTGACAACCGAGCTAAACGAAGTTAATAATAAGCTTGATAGCTTAAGTTTAAATAACGATAGAAATAACGATAGAAATTTCAAAATAAATCAAGAAAAAAATGATATTAGACAATTACAGATAAAACTTGCAGATACGCAAAAAATGAACCAGTACTTTGATGATAAGCTAAAAGAGTTATCTTACTTGATATTTAGCGAACAAAGCTGGGCCGACTTTTTAGATAACTTAGCTTTACTAGCAAATAAAAATAATGTAAAAATAACAAAAATATCAAACACCTTTAAGGAACCTAGCGCCGAAAAGATAGAGCAAATGCTAGATATAAACATATCGGTGGACGGTGGCTTTAAAGATATAGTAGGATATATTAATGCCATTGAAGAATCAAAATTAGTTGTTGATGTGAGCAATATAGACATCAATTCCACAAACGGAAAACTTAAGGGCAATCTAGGAGTATATGTATGGGGGATGAAATATCAATGAAAACATACGGCATTACTTTACTATTGTTAGCAAATTTAGCATCTTTTGCCAGCGACGCTCAAAGCGAGATTGAGGGATATGAAGATAAGTTTGCAGCTATAAACAAAGAGAGAAAGGGGCTTGATACTTCTGATTTAAATAAGCTATCAGATCCTTTTCTTAAAACAAAAGCTGTCACATATAATTCTGAAGGGAATTCTACGGCTAGCCTATTTGAATTACAAGCTTTATTCAATAATAAAGCAAAGATTAATGGAAAATGGTATCAAATAAGAGATAAAATAGGCGAATATGAACTATCGGCAATCAGAGGATCAAGTGCTATCCTAGCAAATAAAGAACAAAAAATAGATTTAAATTTAAAAAAAGGGGAAAATAAAAATGTTATCATTAAAATTAAATAAAATCATATCTATATCTATATTTACGGCGTTAACGTTATCTTCACTTAGTGCCGGTAGCTGTGATAATAGGGTATTTAATCTTAAAATAAACGAGCAAGTCACAGTACAAGAGGTACTAACCCAGCTCTCAGATATGTGTCATTTTAGCATCGTATCAAAAGATCAGTTTGCAAAAGATGCAATAGGTGAGCAAATCTTTGGCGTAAACATAAAAGATAAAACGCTAAATGAAATTTTTGCTTTATTGCTATCTGAAAAAGATATGAGCTATACGTTTTCTCAAGATGTGTTAAAAATTTCTTCTCTTCAAACAAAGACTTTTAAGATCGATTACATAACTTCTATTAGAGAGGGTACCGCAATAACAAAAGCATCTGTTGATTCAGCGCCCACAGAAGTTGGAGAAGAGCAAGAAGATCAAGCTGCCGGAGATATCGGTAGCGGCGGTGGCAAGCTTGATAATATTATAAAGACTACAGAAAAATTTGATTTTTGGGAAAAGCTTGATACGGAGATAAAAGCCATCCTAAATAATACCACAGAAAGTATAGTTGCACCAGATCCTGTAATTAATGCAAATGCCGGACTAGTAACGGTTACTGGTACTGCGGCTCAGCTAAGGAGGGTTTCCGAATATATTAAAGATATACAAGAAAGGCTAAAAAAACAGGTAGTGATTGACGTATCAATAATATCTGTCGAACTTGCAAATAGCTACACAAAAGGCGTGGATTGGAGTAAATTTAATATAGGATTTAAAACTGGACTATATAACCGTCCAGTTACAACTGGGGTAACAGAAACAGTAGGACAAGATGCCAACGGAAATCCTACAACTACATTGAGTAGAACTTATGGATTAATACCTGCAAATGATCTATTTTGGTCAAATAGAGGAAATGGTCTTGGAGGCGGTTTTTCTCAAAGTATGAATTTAATTGCCGGATTTAACTTTAACCTAGATGGCGTACTCAATTTCCTTGAAACTAATGGCCGCACAAAGATAGTATCAAGCCCTAAAATTACAACACTAAACAATCAACAAGCTTTAATATCCGTAGGCGACAATGTAAACTATCGCGTCCAGCAAGAAAGTCAAAACAATAATTCCCTAAACGGTAGGACTACTGTTACATATAAGCAGTATTCTGTATTTATAGGTATATTACTAAATATTCTACCGGAAGTTTCAGACGACAATAAGATTATGCTTAGAATAAACCCGTCATTAAGTAGTTTTAAATACAATGAAGACGATACTAGACAAAGTACCGCCATACGTGAAATAGCTCCAGATACTGTACAGAAAAAACTTTCGACAGTAGTACAGGTTAATAGCGGCGATACTATTGTTTTAGGAGGTCTTATAGCTCAATCCAAAGGTAAAGACAATACCAAAGTTCCTTTTTTAGGAGATATTCCAGTTCTCGGGAATGCTTTCAAGAGCACAAAAGATAGTCTAAGAACTACTGAACTTGTTTTTATAATAACTCCAAGAATAGTTGATATATCAAATCCAACACCGATAAATCAATCACTAAAAGATTTGGGATTTTCAAGGTCGATATATGAGCGGTAACAAATATACTACTATAAAAAATATTTTTGCCGATATAGGGCAAGAATCAGACTATATCAATTTGGATAAGTCTATAGTAGCATATAAGAAAATTTTGGATTTATTGCAAAAACCGGTAAAGCTTATCGTATTTTACGGTAAGCCTGGGTGTGGCAAAACCTTTTTATTAAAAAAGATAGTCTCAGACCTAAAAGAGCAAGGTGATATAGTTTTTTTCCCTTATCCTTTTTTCAATGAAGCGGAATTCGTAACGTCGTTATATGAAGGAATTTTTAAAAAGGAACCTCAAGAAAAGATAGGGAGCTACGAGCAATTTATTAAAATATACAAAGCAAAAACAGATGACGTGCAAGATAGAAAACCAGTAGTAGTCATACTAGATGAATCTCAGTTGTATCCAGAAATTTTACTGGAGAAGATTCGCATAATGTCAGATAGCGGATTATTTAAATTTTTATTTGCTACGCATGAGTATATAGACAAAGATATACTTTCAAGAGATTATTTTAAGACTAGAGTATGGGAAAATATCGAAATGGGATCTGTTGATGTCGGCGAGATGAAGGTTTATTTGGAGAATAAATTTCAGAACAATCAGTTTTATTATATTTTTTCAAAATTTACGGAAAGTCAGTTTGAAATTTTAAATAGTTTAAGCAAGGGTAATTTAAGGATGTTAAATAAGCTTATGTTTAATATTTTTGAACTTTACGAGTATTTTGACGCAAATCAACCTACTATAATAGGAGGCAATACGATGGTAACTAAAATAATAGAAATGGCAGCCATTAAATCGGAGCTTATAGATGCTTGAGACATACGAAGTATTGGAGCTAGAAAGGCGATGGAGAGCCTATGACAAGAAAAGAAAAGAGTTTAAGTTTAAAGACAAAAAAACTTATATTTACGCAGTATCCGCCGTACTTGCTATATCCGTATCGGTATCATCGCTTACATTTTATCTACTAAAGGATTCACTGGTTAGCGGCGTTGCCAGTAGCGCTATAAGTAACGAAATTAAAGAGCCAAGTAAAGACTCTAAACATTCAGAGATTAACGAACAAAAGAGAAATCTAGACCCATCAGATAATACTCTTTTAAATTCGGACAATTTTGGTATAAATGAAAACCTGCCTGAAAAGCAAAATAGCAATGTCAGTATAGCTGGAGATATTGATCCGCAAGAAGAGCAACACGGTTGGGTAAATGTCAATGATTTGCCAAGTAGTGCAGACCCTATCGGTAGTTTTTCAGGAGCTAAAAATATAGGCGGTAAACAAATTGCCGTAAAAACACCTACGGAAGAAAAGATAAATTTTGATTCTGACGGTTCCTTTTCATCAAAAAATACATCAAGCGGGCAAGGCATTAATAAATTTCAAATACAGTCATCTACCTCAGAGGTTTCAGTTGATGAGTTAAAGGCAAAATTTGATAAAGCTAACAGTTCAGACATAGCCGTCTTGATAGCAAAAAGATACTACAGCACAAAAGATTATCAAAATAGTGAAAAATGGGCTCTAATCGCTAATGAATTGGATAGCAATAACGAAGAAAGTTGGATTATATTTGCTAAATCTAAATATAATCTTAAGCAAAAAAACGATGCCATAAGCGTTTTAAAAATTTACAACGATAAGGCAAATTCTGCCAATATCGAAGATTTAATGAAAAAGATAGAAGACGATACTGCACTGTAAAATTTGTGTAGTATCTTACTTAATGTATTTTATTTTAGGAAATAAAAGGATATTTTTTAGTGAAAAAAGTTTATGAACTATTTTTAGCTACTGCGCAAAAAAATGAATTAATATCGAATACTCAGTATCAAAATATCACAATGCAGTTAAAAGAAAAAGATGATTTTGAAACAATAATCCACCAAGAAATACCAGACTTAAAAGACGAACTCGTCTACGATATCTTAGGTGAATTGTATAAAAAACAAAGATTAAATATAAATGAAATAACAGAGAATTTTGCAGTAAATTTAAAAGATTTTCTAAAATATATAGCTTCTAAATTTAAACTAGAGTATATTGAACTAGATAATGTGGACATAGATTATAGGCTTTGCGAAAAAGCACCATTGACGCAACTTAAAACGCACGAAGCCCTTCCTGTCAAAGAAGATGAAATTGCGGTATATGTCGCCTTTAAAAATCCATTTGATATATCAGCCCAAGATAGGCTTCAGTCTATATTTAGCAGAAAGCTACTAAAAACCGTTATTGCAGATCCTGCCAAAATAGACAAATATCTTAGCAAAGTCGAGCTAAACGATAGCGTCAAAGGCATCGTAGCAGAAATTAGAAAAGAGCTCTCGTCCACAACGGTTATTGGCGGTAATGCCGACGAAAATAGTTCTGGTATTTTAAAACTTATTGAAGTTATCTTAAGAACATCTATCGTTAGTAGGGCAAGCGATATACATATAGAAGCTACTACGACAAACTGCGTCGTCAGAGGTCGTATAGACGGCATGCTAGCCGAGCTTTTTATATTTGACAAAGACTTATTTCCCCCTTTAGTATCGCGTATGAAGCTACTTTCTAATATGGATATAGCAGAGCGTAGAAAACCGCAAGACGGTCGATTTTCAGCTCAAGTAGCAGGCAGAGAATACGATTTTCGTATCTCTACATTGCCTATTTTACATGGCGAAAGTATAGTTTTACGTATCCTAGATAAGTCAAAAGTTCTAATAAGTCTTGAGAATTTAGGTATGCATCCGGCTACTTTTGAGAAATTTAACAAAGCAATGAAGGCACCTTACGGTATTATATTGGTTACCGGCCCAACCGGCTCCGGTAAAACAACTACGCTATATGCGGCTCTAAACGATATAAAAAGCGTAGAGACTAAGATCATTACAGTTGAAGATCCGGTGGAATATCAACTAAATATGATTCAACAAGTCCACGTCAATGAAAAAGTCGGTCTTTCGTTTGCCGCCGCTCTTCGCTCTATTTTAAGACAAGATCCCGACATTATAATGATAGGCGAGATCAGAGACCAGGAAACTCTTCGCATTGCTATTCAAGCAGCCTTAACCGGTCACTTAGTATTTTCAACGCTGCATACGAACGATGCGATAAGCGCGGTCACTAGAATAGCAGATATGGGCATAGAACCTTATCTTATTAGTGGAGCGTTGGTAGCCATAGAGGCTCAAAGACTTGTAAGAAAATTATGTCCAAACTGTAAACAAAAGACGATTTTACCTTCAAATTTACAAGAGCAGTTTAAAGACTTTTTACCGCAAGAATATCAGTTTTACAAACATGTCGGTTGCGATCAATGCTCTCAAACGGGATATATGGGCCGAGAAATGATAAGCGAGGTTTTACCGATAAGCGATACTATTTCAGCAATGATAGCAAACGGTACGACAAAAGAAGCCATTAAAGAAGTTGCATACAGAGAACACTTTATAGATATGTTTAAAGACGGAATCATAAGAGCAGCTAGAGGCGTTACAACGATAGATGAAGTATTTAGGGTGGCTAAAATATGAAATTTTTTGAAGTAGAATATATGGCTAACGGTCGTAGGCAAAAGATGACCCTAAAGGCCAATAATAAAAGTGAGGCGCAAGCCATAGCAAAAACTAGGAATGCCGGCGTAGTCGTAAAAGTCGGAGAAACAAAAAATGTTCCCATTCAAGAACAGTTTGGAGATTTGGTAGAAAAAATGTCCGTCTTTTTAGGCGGCTCAAAGATAAAGATAAATAATCTAATTGCTTCTTTTAGACAATTAAGCGTTATGACAAATGCCGGAATTTCGATCCACGACAGCATAAAAGAGGTAGCAAAGTCCACCGAGGATAAAAAACTAAAGACGATATTTACTACGCTAAACGACGATCTTAACCAAGGTCAAAGTCTTACCGACGCTATTATGAAATTTAAAAATCAACTAGGCGACGTAGTTATAGCCATGATAAAACTAGGTGAAAATACCGGTAATATGTCGGAGTCTTTACAAAAACTATCTGATATATTGCAAGAAATTTGGGAAAATCAGAGAAAATTTAAAAAAGCCATGAGATACCCTATAACCGTAATGTCGGCTATGGCCATTGCCTTTATAGTACTTATGATGTATGTCGTACCTAAATTTAGAGAGATTTTTGAGCAACTTGGGGCAGATTTGCCAACCCCGACTATTATCCTACTCGGCATAGAAAGCGCTCTTAGTAATTACGGTCTTTATATGTTAATTGGTCTTATAGCTACTATTTTCATTATGAAGCATCTATATAAAACCAATCAAGATTTTAAGTATGGCTTTGATAAATTTTTATTAAAGGTGTACTTAATAAATAAAATCATATTTTATTCTACCATGAATAGATTTAACCTAATTTTTACAGAACTAGTTAGAGCCGGTATCCCGATAGCGGAGGCTTTGGAAACGGCGACATTGACAGTTGACAACCAAGAAATACACGATAAGCTCGCAACTATAAAAATAGCCGTCCAAAGAGGTATATCGCTAACTGAAGCTATGAGAGATACCGAACTTTACGAGAGTATGCTTATTCAGATGCTAAGCGCAGGAGAAAGAGGCGGCGCAATAGACGCAATGCTTGAGAAAGTAACGGATTATTATAAAGCCAAATTTAGCGACCTAGTCGATAATATATCAGGCTATATAGAGCCTATTATGCTTTTATTTATGGCGGCCATGGTTATACTCTTGGCTCTTGGTATATTTATGCCTATGTGGGATCTTGGAAATGCGGTTCAGGGTCGCAAATAAGAAATAGGAAAAAGGAAGAAAGCTAATGCAACAAAACTTTCAGGAAAGACAGGTTAATAGCGATGCTTTTTTGGTCTCTAAAACAGATACCAAGGGCAGGATAATATACTGCAACGTACCTTTTGCTCAAATAGTAGGAGCAAAGGGTAACGAGCTTATCGGTAAGCCTCACAACATCGTAAGGCATCCTGATATGCCTCGCATAGTATTTAAAATTTTATGGGAGTATGTAAAAAATAAAAAAGAAGTTTTTGCTTATGTTAAAAACAAAAGCTTTGACGGTTCTTTTTACTGGGTATTTGCCAACGTAACCGCATCCTTGGATCAAAAAGGCGAAATTATCGGTTATTATTCTGTTCGCCGTAAGCCAAATCCAAAAGCGCTAGATGTTATTATACCGCTCTACAAGCAACTTTTAGAAGCCGAAAAAAACGGCGGAATGGACGCTTCATCAAAACTTCTTGACAGCATATTACAAGAAAAAAATAAAAGCTACGATGAGCTAATGAATAACTTGCAAAGACTATAAACCAAGGAAAAAAATGTTTTTTAAGAGAGAAAAAGTAAATTACGATGAAATTTTAAACGTGGTCGAGCAGGCTAGAAACGGCTTTTTAGAACCTAGAATTTTACAAATCGATCCAAATTCGCAGATCGGTAAAATCGCCCTTGGAATAAACGATTTGCTTGATCAAATCGAAGCTTTACAGCGAGAAATGGGGACTTGCGTAAAATCTGCAGAAAGCGGAATAACATATAGGAATATCTTTACGGAAGGCTTTCGCGGCCTTTTTAAAAGTAACGCCGTTTCGATGAGCGAGGGCGTAGAGGGCATAAAAGCCGGACAAAAAGGCAAGGTAAGAGGTCTGCTTTCGGAAAAATTTAGCGAATTAGGAAACGGTAACGACGGTATTTTGGAAGTACAAAACGACCTAAATCAAAGCATTAAAAATCTAACTCAAATAGCGACTATGGCGCAAGATACTTCATCTAAGGCAAACGAAAGTATGTCCGCGGTAAGCGAGCTAAGCGTTAATATGGGCGACCTTGAACTCCTAATAACCCAGTCTACGGAAGCTATTAGAAATTTAACGCATAGAACCGAGGAGATTTCTTCGGTTGTAAATTTAATCAAAGATATCGCCGAGCAGACAAATTTACTTGCTCTTAACGCCGCTATAGAAGCCGCTAGAGCCGGCGAACACGGTAGAGGCTTTGCCGTCGTTGCCGACGAGGTACGCAAACTAGCCGAAAATACGCAAAAAGCCACTAGCGAGATAGGCATAAACATCCAAACGCTTCAGCAACAAACAAACGATTTAAACGAAAATTCCAATAAAATCACGCAAATAGCGCAAGTAGCCAATGTAAGCGTAGCTAAATTTAAAGATGCCGTAAACGTCTTTAGCCAGGGCGCGACGCAGAGCGCAAAAATTTCAAAATACGTCGAAAATAAAACCATCGGCATCATCGGTAAGATTAACCGCGTAACGTATTTGCAAACGGCTTACTCTAACGTTATAAACGAAAGAGGATATGATGAAAATATGGAGCGCCAGGCTCAAAATTTAAGCGCATGGTATGAGAGCGCCGCGCCGTATTTCGCAAACTCAAAAAGCTTTGAAAAAGCTAGCGTACCGGCAGCGCAAATCAGCGACCTAGTAATGGCAAATCTAGAAGAGTCAAAGAACGGATACGACATAAAAGATATCCAAAAATTCGTCGATAGATTTACAAAAGTCAAACAAGCAAGCGGTGAGATATTTAAAATCATAGACTTGGCCATAGAAGAAAGCGCCAAATAAAAAACCTTGAAATTTAAGTCATTTGGCTTAAATTTTAAGCCTATATATACAGCAAATATCGCCGTACATCAAATTTGCGCTAAATAATATTAAGCGGATTCTTCCGCTATTTCATATTGCTACATATAACTCTTACAGATTTTAAAATAACGCAATACAACCATTTTATCAAAACTTCATTGCAAGCGGCATATTTCGTATCTTTGGCGTTGCCATACACCCAAACCAGCCTCTCTACATCCACAGCTAAGCCGCATAAAGCAAAATACGTTCTTTAAATGAAGCGTGGAATTTACTTTTGCTTAGCGTTATCATTGTTATATGCTGAAAAAGTTTCTTTTAAATTTAGTTAATCTATATTTACTGCTTATAGCGATAAAGCGAGTCGAGGCTCCCTGCTAGCTTTGCTTTGTTTACCACTAACAAAACGTGCCATATTAAAGGAACTATGATAATATAGGTATTAACTAAATTCACCAGCATAGCAGACCAAGTATAAACTCTTTGCCGTCGCGCTTTAGCACATCCACTTCGCTATGTTTACGCTTTTTAAAAATATAGTTAAGTTAAAAAACTTTTAAGAAATATCGCCGTTCTCTCCAAATTTTAAAGCGCAAGGTTACTGATCCAACCAAAAATCGAATGCAAAACCGCAAATTTTAAATACAACTCTCAAAAATGGCTGGAAATTTTACCAACTTTAAATTTAACCGGATTTTAAATCCAAAACCAGCTAACTTCGGCTGATTCAAAGGCGACATGCATTAAATATACCGATCAAAATATAGAGAAAAAACTAATTTCCGTTCACCGAGACTTGAAGCTAAACTCGGTCAAATAGTCCCACAATCGGCGTTTTAACTTATTTCATACCTAAAATTTGCAAGCTTTTTATAAAAATTAGCATAGGCGCAGCTACTAAATTTAACAAACGCAAGCAAAAGCCCAAGTATAGCTAGCTACTAAATTGACCGAAATCGCGCTAAATCGCTAGCAACGGCACATTGAAAGTACTTGCATAAAATCTCGAAATACAAATTTATGAAAGGCAAAAACCCGTAATTTGCTAAATTTACCTTAGAAACGGCGTACAAAATGCGCCGATAAAAACCGTAAGTAGTGAAACATAATAAGTTTGCGCCCGCTATTTAAGCATTTTAATTTTAGCCAACTTAACAAAAAGTAAAAGCAAGCGACGCTCGCCTGCCCTCACCTCAAATTTGACCAAATCCCAAAGCAAATTCGGTCAAATTTAAATGCAAATTTAGCCCAGCAACCTCTTTGCGCACTCGCTTATACTCTTTCCGTCGCTTCTGGCTCCGATTTTTTCTTTGGCCGCTTTCATTACAGTGCCGATATTTGCGCCCTCGCCAAGGCCTGCGATGATCGCTTTTATCTCGGCCTCCAGCTCGTCTGCGCTTAGTTGCTTCGGTAGATAGCCGTTTATGATGTCGATCTCTTTTTGCTCGTTTTGTGCCAGATCATCCCTACCGCCGTTTTTATACTGCTCGATAGAGTCCATGCGGCGTTTGATCTGGGTTTGCAAGATCGGTAGCACCTTTTCGTCGGTCATCTCGGCGCGCTCATCGACTTCGACTTGTTTGATGACCGAGTTTATGAGCCTTAGCGTATCGCGGCGAAAGTTATCTTTTTCTTTCATCGCAGTCTTGATGTCCTCTAAAATTTGCTCTCTAATCGTCATTTTTTCTCCTTTAAATTTAAGTAGGCAAATTATAACGAAGCTAAAATTTAAAGCTAATAAAACCGCCTAAATTTGGCTTGCTTAAGAAAAATATAGTTATAATTGGCTATTCATTTTTAAAAGGACTTGCTTGAGAAGCGACAATCTTTTTGCCTTTGCGATCTTTATAATTACCGCGTTTGGATTTTTCATTTGGGGCTATCAGTACATCCCAACTCATCACTTTTTGCTTTTCAGTATCGCTAGTATTTTCGGTATCTTTATGGCGTTTAATATCGGCGGCAACGACGTCGCAAACTCCTTTGGCACGAGCGTAGGCGCCAAGACCGTCACGATAAAGCAAGCCCTAGTTATAGCCGCTATTTTCGAGCTCAGCGGCGCGATATTCGCCGGCGGAGAGGTAACCAAAACCATCCGCGAGGGCATCGTGAGCTTCCCGCAGGAGGGCACCGAGCCGATGCTTTTTGTGCTGATTATGATGTCGGCGCTTTTGAGCTCCGGTATTTGGCTATTTATCGCGTCTAAAAAAGGCCTACCTATCTCCACGACGCACTCGATCGTGGGCGGTATCGTCGGCGCCGGGCTTACGATGGGCTTTACGACTATGGGCGGAGATAAGGCTCTAGCTATGGTTTCCTGGGGTGAGATAGGTAGGATCGCCGTTAGCTGGGTTATCTCGCCGCTGCTAGGAGGCATTCTTTCTTATTTCATTTATGGCTACATAAAATCTAAAATTTTGATCCCGACTCGTAAATTTACACTGGAGCTAAAAGTACTAAAACGCGAGCGTAAAGCCTACAAAGAGCGCTATTTGCAAGAGCTAAAAACAAAATCCGAAAGCGAGCAAATAAGAATACTAAGCAAGATCGCGGTCCTAGACGAGGACGACGTAGAAAGCGGCGAACGCAGCGAATACAAGCTCGCTATAAAAGCTATGAAAGAGCGCGAAAAAGAGATAGACACTTCAAAAGCCATGCGTAAGCATATCCCGATAGTGGCTGGCATCGGCGCGATCATCATCTCATCGATGATGCTTTTTAAAGGGCTTGAGCATCTAAATTTAGACTTAGGTTTTATCGGCACGATCTGGATCATCTGCGTCATCGGCATCGTTACCTATCTCGCTACGCTTGCGATGATAAACGTGATGAAAAAAGACAATGCCGAAAAGAGCACGAACCGCATTTTCTCATGGTTTCAGATATTTACGGCATCCTCGTTTGCATTTTCTCACGGCGCCAACGACATAGCAAACGCCGTGGGTCCGTTTGCCGCGATCCTAGACGTGCTAAAAACAGGCTCGATAAACGCCACCGCTCCGGTGCCGGGCATCGCGATGGTGACATTTGGTATCTCACTCGTGGTCGGGCTTTGGTTTTTAGGCAAAGAGGTCATCGCCACGATCGGTAGCAAGCTAGCCGAGATCCTACCTACGACGGGCTTTAGCGCCGAGCTAGCGGCCAGTACCGTTATCCTGCTAGCCACAAAGCTAGGCATCCCCGTATCATCGACGCATATCCTCATCGGCGCGGTGCTTGGCATCGGTATCCTAAACCGCGACGCCAACTGGAAAATGGTCAAGCCTATCGTGCTTGCGTGGGTCATTACCCTACCGATTGCAGGCGGCTCGGCGGCGCTCATTTATATGCTGTTAAAAACGGTGCTAGGATTATAAATTTAACCCGTAGTTTGGGCGCGGATTTGTCGTTTGCTTGCGTAAATTTTAATCCAAAGCTCGTAAAATCGGCGACGATTTTATAAATTTGGGCTAAATTTAGCACGCTCTTTGCCGTGCAAATTTGCGTTTAAAATTTATCGCTTGCATTCGGCATTTGCGCTCAGTCGGTAATTTTTAAAAAGGAAAAATATGAGTAAAATTTTATCCGCCGCACTTGCGGCCTCGCTTGCTTTTACGTTCATAAACGCGCAAGGATACGCAGCTACAAAACAAGCAGATCCCGCGATATCCACGAAAACGCCGATGCCTGGGGCAGATGCGTTAAATTTTACGCCGAGCAAAAATGCTAAATTCGTATCGCAAACGGCCGACGATGCGCCCCAAAAAGTAAATTCCGTCGATATCTACGTCTCAAATCTCTACTCGGCAAGTGGCGGCATGCCTAATTACGTACGCGTTTACGATGCGGTAGACGGCCTACTCATGGAAAATAACGTAGAAAGTCTGCAAAAGGCGATAAAAATCATCGAGGACGCGCCGGGGCTAGTCGCGCCTAGCACGTTAATGACGGTTGCTGCGCGCGCCTTTGATCTGGGGCTAAAGGACGAGGCGGCGTTTTGGTTTTATGCCGGCAAAAATAGATTCATCGTTTTTACCGAGGTCTTAGACGTAAAAGACCCGGTATTTGCCTCCACTATGGACGTAAATTTAGCCTTCGTTAAGCTTGTAGGCGACGTGATAAATCCCTACGCCTTTTGCGATCTAAAAAAGCAACGAGCCGCCGTTTCGCGGGCAAACGAATGGACGAAAGCCCACCCTTACGAGGCGGTGTTTTTAGAGCGATTTCCGTCTAAATTTAAAGATCGCAAAGCCGCGCTCAAAAATGCCGAAGGCTTACTAGAAAAAAACCTGCAAAAGCAAGACGAGTATTTTGCGGATCCTAAAAATAAAGAAGAATTTTTAAAAAAACGCAAGCAAAATCGCGCCGACGAGAGATTTTGCGACTAGATTTCACGGCTAATCGCAAACTAAATTTAAATACGTCGGCTAAATTTGTAGACTAAATTTTGCACTCTAGGCAAAAAAAGCGGCAAAAATCTAAAGCCTAAATTTAGATGAAGCGGTTTTATAAATTTAGCTTCAAATTTTGGCTAAAATTACAGCAATCGCCGCAGATAAAGCGATAAAAACTCAAAAACGCGGCGCTAAATTTAAGCTAAAAAGCAAGCAGCCGCCACAAGCCAAACGCGCTAAAAAGCGGAAAACAAACGAAAGGAGCAGACGATGGATACAAACGAAAAGTCCGAAAACGGCTTTAGCATTCGCGACTCGTTTTTTGTTTTTTTAAAATCAAGACGCGACGATTTGCGTTACCTTCGCACCCCCCCCCATAGCCTTGAACGCACGGGCCACCGAAATAGGCGAATTTACGCGAGGGTTTTGCGGTAAATTTAAACAAATACAAACTCAAATTAAAGGAAAAATATGGGACTATTTAAAAAGATATTAGGCGACGAGTCGGACGCAAAAAACAGCAAAGGCGCAAACAAAGAAGAAAACGAACCTGTGTTTTATGCAGACGGCGAAGACGCGGCGATGCTAGAGGCTTTTAGGCAGGCTAGAGAGAGCTTTAGGTATTTTTGGCGCGAGCTATACTGGGAAAATCACCGCATTATCCCGGGGCTTGACTTCGCTTGCGTCAAGGTTGCCTTTTCGCAAGATATCGGCGGCCATACGGAGGTCGAGCATATGTGGATAAACGACGTGTATTTTGACGGCGAGCGCGTTTACGGCGTGCTGGCCAACGACCCAGGCATACTAACTAGCGTCGCAAGCGGCGACGAAGTCGCGGTGCCGCTAGAGCAAATCAGCGACTGGATGTTTGCGGTAGACGGTAGAGCATACGGCGGCTTTAGCGTGCAAGCCATGCGTAAAGCTATGAGTCAGGACGAGCGCGCCGAACACGACGAGGCATGGGGGCTGGATTTCGGCGATCCGGACGTAGTTTTGCTAGCCTACGAGCAAGATACGCATCCGCAAAATCTCGTCGAGCATCCGATGAGCGTAAATATGAAAGAAGAGTTGCAAAAGTTTTTAAGCCAAAATCCAAAAGAGATAACGCAGGCCGACGATGAGGGCTATACGATGCTCCACCGCGAGGCGATCGCCGGCAACCGTACGGCGGTCGAGATTTTGCTCGCTAAGGGCGCTAATAAAAACGCTAAAAATATCCATGGCAAAACCGCGCTAGACTACGCTAGGGCGCTTGGCTGGGATCACGTAGTGCAGGCGCTTAGCCAGTAGTTTATACTGGCAAGAAAGCTTAAATTTACGGCTTAAATTTTACTTTGCGAGCTTATAGCGCCGCGCACGCGGCCCTTTGCCGTCGGTAAATTTAACTAAATCGACTAAACGCAAAATCGCGGTTACGGGCTTGTAAACAAGCCTTTTGCCGCGATTACGTATCTAAATCACTCCTGCAAAATCAAGCCCGAAGAATTTAACGTATAAGTCTGCTATCTCTTTAGATGCTTCTTCTACGACTAGGTTTAGCTCATCGTTATTTATCGTTGCGTTGTTATCGCTCTGCGGCATCTTTGCTCCTTAATTTTTGGATTAGTTTATTAGATATTAGTTTTTCTTTATCTTGACTACTTATGTTGGCGTCGATATAGATCACCTTAGCGGGATTATTTTTATGCGCTTCTAAAAACTGCCGTACATATTCCCCTCTTTTTTCTTCATTTGCCCATTTTACAAAAGATTCGGTATCTTTAAACGTAGAATTTTCATCTGAACAATGTTGCTTATAGTAGTCTATCTCTTTATCAAATTCTTCTATCATTTTCGGGTCTATCGGCTTTGGTTTGTATTGCAAAAGGCCGTCTTGATATATGTGCCAGTAAGGAGCATATTTGTATTTATCATACTTTTTCTTTATCTTTTCTTCGGCCTCTTCGTCTCTGCCTTGATTCATTTTATAGATGTATTTTTCTTTGTCTTCAACTGCCCACTTGTGTCTTATATAGCATTTTTTATACGCCTCTTTCAGCTCCTCGCTGGTAGGCTGCCCCGAAACGTTGTTGTCTAGTAATAAATTTAGCATAGGTTCGTAGTTTGGTATTATGCTCAGCCTGTCAAAGCAGTCAAATTCTTCATATCTTTGGGCTTTAAATTTACATTCGGGCTTATATCCCAGCTTAAAAAACATTTTTGAAGTTTCCAGTAGATTATTGGATATGACGTAGTGAAATGGGTCTACTGCGTCCTTTGAGTCGGTATCCATAAAACCGTAATTTATATGTATGTCGTCTTTATCTATCACTATACTATCTATCAAGGCGTAGACTGCGTGGGTTAGATAAAACTGCACCGCTTTGACTTCCTCAAGCCTAACCCCGCTATCAAGCAGCAGCTTAGCGGTCTTTGTAGAGTTGTTTTCTATGGCGTAGGCCAGGGGCGAGAGTTTGTAGTTATCTTTTGCGTGAGCGTTTGCGCCCATATCTATCAGCCTTTTTGCCGTGGCTTCGTCGTCGTAAAAGCTAGCGTACATCAGCGGAGTCGTGTTTGCCTTCATCTTTACGTCGGCGCTGGGCTTGAGCCAAATTTCAAATACAAAAGATAAAAGAGGACGGCGGTAAAAGTGGCGAGTATAAAGATAGATTGCAAAAAGTTTTTCAATCCAAATTCCTTTAAGTTAAGATTACATTTTGTATTTTACTACTAGCGTCTTTAAACAATTCCTTTAAAATACATTTATAATATTTTACTAAAATTTAAAAAATATACGGCAAAAATATCAAATTTGAAATTAAATTTAGCTTGATTTTATAATCAAAGTTGTAAAATCAACTTAAAAAATATTTAAAAAGAATAGATATGAGTAAAATTAGTGATTGCCTAAATACAGAGCGTTATATAAACAAAAAATCCTATAAATTTAAAAAAGCGTTTACGATGCTAGAACTCGTCATTGTTATAGTCGCAGTAGGCATTTTAGCTTTAGCTGCTTTACCTAGACTAGACCGGGATCAGTTAGGCTCTGCCGTAGACGACATCATGGCTGCCGTTAGAAAAACTCAGCTTTTAGCGATGCAAGATAATACATTCGATCCAACTGATCCGAATTGGTATACGAAGCGTTGGAGAATTAGGGTAAGCAGTAATAGTTATGTAATAAGTAAAAGTGAAATAGGAAGAGATATAGAAGGAGTTTTAGATAAGAAATACGGCGTAACATATGCCGATATCGACTGCCCTGTCGTTTATCAGCCGGATCCAATGCATCAGATAGGTTTTGACGAATACGGTCGTATATTAGACCCTAGAAATTTAGCAAGAGGATATGGTAATGATGCAATAAACAGTGCGTTTTATCAATCTCCTTGCGTAATAAAAGTTGAAACAAAGCATAAAAAAGCCACTATAACCGTTGCCCCAATTACCGGTGCAATGACCGTAAGTTACGAAGATATCTGATTTAATAGTAGATTATAAAAATCTTGACTCAATAAGACCAAATACTCCTTGGTTTAAGCTTAGGTTAAAGAGAGCCTTATGTATTGTATATAAAAAACTGCACAAGAAACTTAGTATTAAAAAC